>NZ_CP146963.1:1334610-2001916 GCF_037113525.1 Butyrivibrio fibrisolvens
TCTGGTACTCATGGCCATCCTGTTCTGGGCTGTATTCAAGATATTAAGACCAGATACATTTGGCTCTCCGGATAAAGTGCTCCAGTATATCAAAACTGCATTTATATATGCAATTGGTGGATGCGGACTTTATTTTATCTGCGTAATGGGACCATTCGACTTTTCAGTTGGTGCAAATATCGTTTTATCAGCAGTTGTAGCTGTAACTGCAAGTAAGTATTTTGGCTATGCAGGACTCATCATAGCACCGCTCATCTGCGGTACGCTTGTAGGTCTTTGCAACGGCATCGTGTATATGAAACTTCAGATATCGTCACTTATCGTAACGGTAGGTCTTTCGCTTATATATGAGGCACTGGCTATTTTTGCAACTAATGGTAAAGAAGCTGTCCTTGACAAGAACCTTCGTGCCTTCGGCGATTATCCATGGAATATTGTGCTGGCATTTTCTGCATATCTCATATGCGCTTTTATCCTAAGGTACACCAAGTTTGGAACATACGTTTATGCCATCGGAAGTAACGAAGTCGTTGCCAAGAACATGGGCGTAAATATCAAAAAATATAAGATCCTCGCATTCACGATCTGCGGATTCTTCGTAGGAATCCAGAGTATCCTTACCATCAGCTACGGTACATCAATGACATCCGCATCAAACCTTGCATCCATGAGCCGTAACTTCACACCACTTATGGGAACATTCTTCGGCCTTGCATTCAGAAAATACGGCCATCCCATCGTAGCGATAGTAATAGGCGAGATCATCATCTCAATGATGTTCAACGGTTTCGTAGCACTTGGCGCACCGATCACCATCCAGAACGTGATCACAGGTATCGCGCTTCTTATGATCGTAACCATGACAACAAAGCCGGTCAAAGGACTGGTAGTAAAGTAAAAGGAGGGGAACATGAGCGAAGTACTATTACACGCCGAAGACATAGACAAGCGCTTTGGCATAACACACGCCGTGAATCATGTTTCTTTGGACTTTTACAAAGGCGAGATTCACGCGCTTATAGGAGAGAACGGCTCCGGCAAGTCAACATTCACATCGATGCTTACCGGAATATATGAAAAGGGCGGCGGCACTTTTACCCTTGAGGGAAAAGAAATAAATCCCAAGAACCAGGTAGAAGCCAACTATGAAGGCGTGGCTATCATAGTGCAGGAAGTTGGCACATTGTCAGGACTTACCGTTGCTGAGAATATCTTTTTGGGAAAAGAGGATGAGTTTACCAAAAAAGGCATCAAGAATTCCAAGGCAATGAACAAAAAAGCCCAGGAACTTCTCGACAGCTATGGCTTTAACCACATCAAGGCTACAACCCTTATTGATACCTATAATTTCGAGGAAAGAAAACTTATCGAAATAGTTAAGGCAACCCACTTCGGACCCAAGATCCTCGTTGTCGATGAGACGACCACAGCTCTTGGACATGAAGGAAGAGCCGAGCTTTTCAAAGTTATGAAGAAGGTAAGGGATAGCGGTAACTGCGTTATTTTCATATCCCATGACCTTGAAGAAGTAATAGAACAGTCTGACAACATATCTGTTCTTCGTGACGGGGTTTTGATCAATACAATATCTGCAAAGGGTGCAACACCTGATGACCTCAAAAAGCTCATGGTCGGCCGTGAGATGAGTGATAACTACTACCGCACCGATTATGGCGAAGAGATAAGCAACGAAGTAGTTCTTCGCGGCGAGCATATAAGCGTAAGGGATGAGCTTGATGACTTCAACGTAGAACTTCATAAGGGTGAGATACTCGGAATCGGCGGCCTGTCTGAATGCGGAATGCATGAAGTCGGCAAGGCCCTCTTCGGAGCTTCCTATGATAGAGAAGGCACCGTGACCTTATATGACGGAACCAGGATCAACGACATCCCCGATGCCATAAGCCACTCCATAGCCTATGCATCCAAGGACAGAGACACCGAATCACTCGTTATTAACGACACCATCAAGGACAACATCTGCCTTCCTTCAATAGAGAATCTTAAGAGGAAAAAGATACTTCACGACAAGGACATGACAAGTTTTGCAGAGAAGTTTGCAAAGCAGATGTCTACCAAGATGGAGAGTGTCAACCAGTTCGTGTCAGCTCTTTCCGGTGGTAACAAGCAGAAAGTCGTCCTCGCCAGATGGATCGGCAAGGACTCAGATATCATCATTCTTGACTCACCCACAAGAGGAATCGATGTCAAGGTTAAGGCTGATATCTACTCAATGATGGATGAGATGAGAAAAAATGGTAAGTCCATCATTATGATCTCGGAAGAGATCATGGAACTTATCGGTATGAGCGACAGGATCCTGACAATGAAAGATGGTAAAGTAAGCGGCGAATTCAAACGTTCAAAGGAGCTTACAGATGAAGACCTTATTGCAAAGATGGTTTAAAGGGGGAAAAGAAATGAGCGATTTTGCTATTATGAATAAAAAGGGAAAATCTGATGTTTCCTTCTTTGACAAAAATACATTAAGAACTGCAATGCCCTTCATAGGATTCCTTCTTATCTGCCTTATCTTTTATATACTTACAGGCGGTAAGATATTTGCTGCAGCTAATATAAAACTCCTCTTCAGTCAGACCTACATGCTGATGATAGCATCTTCCGGAGTATTCATGGTAATGACAATGGGCGGACTCGACTTTTCCCAAGGATCAATGCTTGGTGTATGCTCAATCGTCATATGTTACCTCTCCAATTACAACATAGTGCTCGCCATGCTCGGCGGCGTTGCAGTTGGCGGACTTATAGGCCTTATCAACGGATACTTTAACGTTAAGCGCAAGATCACATCATTCATCGTTACTATCTGTATGATGTACCTGCTGCGCGGCGTTGTAGCATATGCAACCACCAAGTCTCCTGTATATGGCGTAAGCGATATCGCCAAGTACAACACACTTGGATTTAACCTCACATTTACAGTGATCATCCTCCTGGTACTCTTTGTAGCCTTCACCTACACAGGACTTGGCAACAGACTTAAAGCCATCGGCGCAGGCGAAACCGCCGCAAGATTCGCGGGGATCAGAGTTGAAAGAACCAAGATGCTCATCTACATTCTTGCTGGCTGCGTAACAGGACTTGCAGCATTCATCAACTCAGTAAAAGTCGGTTCCGTAACATCAACAGCCGGTAACCAGCTTGAAACCCAGATCATGATTGCCCTAGTCCTCGGTGGAATGCCCGTAAACGGCGGCGCCAAAGTTAAATTCTACAACATCATCCTGGGCGTATTCACATACAAGATCCTTGCCTCAGGTCTTGTAATGATGGGCCTCACCTCCCAGATCCAGCAGCTCCTCCTCGGAATCATCTTCCTCGTAGAAGTTGCAATCTTCTCAGATCGTAAAACAGGCATGATAGTGAAGTAAAAGCAAGGCTTAGCCTATTCCTGGGGCTGGCAGCCTATAAATGATTTTGGTGTCATGAAAAATATATAAAATTCAAGGCATGATATCTGGAATGATATATTCCGGGATTTATAAACTACAGGACGTAGTTACGACATGTTTAGAAGTTCATGGATGAACTTCTATGTCGGGAACTCGCTTCGCTCAGACAGATAAATCCCAAACAGAATATATCATTCCATCTATCACGCTCTTGAATTTAATATATTTTTCAAAGACACCAAAATCATTTATAGGCTGCCAGCCCCAGGAATATTCAAGTTATTGAGCTTATATGTACGAATCTTGAATTAAAGTAAAAATACACACGATATGTATGTTGTGTGTATTTTTACTTTAATTTTGATTGATTCGATTTGGAGATTATTATATAAGTAATCTGATAGATAAAAGAAAGGGAGATTACATGAGTAATGAGTAAGTGCTTAAGACCCCATCATGGCATGTGTTTTCAGTTCTACGAGGGCAAAGGCTATAGTGCTGACTTCACAGACCATATGGGAATGGTAATACGAGAATTTGAGGAAAATCCTTCACAAAAGATAGTACTGCAAGTTGAGACGGATATTGTATGCAAGAATTGCCCTAATAATGAATCTGGCGTCTGCAATAGCAAAGATAAAGTAGAACGGTACGACCGCAGCGTTCTGGATGCATGCAGGCTTAGCGAAGGAACCGAGATCTCATATGAAGACTTTCTGAAAAAAGTCCGAGAGCTTATTATCGCGACTGGCAAACGAGAAGACATATGCGGAGATTGCAGCTGGGATTACATTTGCAGAAATAAGAACGTTACTAGAAATCTGTGATCGAACAGATAAGGAGAATGATGGGCAGTACATGATATGTATATTGTGTACTGCCTTTTCTTTTGCCATTAAAGTCTTTTGTCATCATAGTTTTTCATCAAAGTCTTTTAACTAACAAAGGAAATGGAAGAATTACATTTTATCTTATAAAATCGACCGATTATCGGATCTTGTGATTTTAAGTTTGGAAAAATGATAATCTTGGTTATGTCAGTAGGTAAAAATCCATTATAAAATTTAGAAAAGAGAGAGACGGTATGAAGAACAATACAAAAGGTTTTGTAGCAGTTCTGGTAGTTTTAGTAATAGGTGTTGTTACTTTGGGGTCAGCATTATTTCTTACGTCCTGGATCAGGGACAGAATCCCGGAAACAGAAGAGGAAGGATACTCTTCAAAAGATGAAGATAGATCCGAAGAGGAAAAAGATCTATACGATGAAGATAAGTACATCGGCTTTACCTACGGAGGAGGCGGCTGGGGATCATATTTTGAATGTGCCGGTGGCGATGTGATCATATATAACGACGGCAGGGCAGAGCTTATATTTGAAGATGAAGTAGTTTATGAGACCACTGTTGATATTGATGATCTTAAAGATAAGATTGACAGAGATGACCTTAGAACCATGAAGATAAAAGAGGACACAAGCGTATGCGATGGAGACTCTGAGTACATTTATCTTTATCTGAAGGATGGTACAAAAAAAGATGTTGGCGGCTACATGGTAACTACCAAGAAGTTCAATAGATATTTTTCAGTTCTGCTTTCTGCTTTTGAACCTGACGAGCTGGGAAATGCTTTGTATGAGGCAAAGCTTATTTATGCAAAAGCTAATAATATCTGTTCCTATGAAGGCTGGGACCTTGTAGATTATGTTGCTGAAATTACAGACATTGAGCTAGGCGACCTTTACTACATGGCTGAGGGCGAGGTCGAAATCGATTATTCAGAAGGATACAGTGAATTTGCTTATATCCGTATCAGTTTGTTTAACGGCGCTACAGAAACCATTGAAGAGCGATTTGCCGAAAGAGACAGGGAGATTAAAGAAGTAAATTCCATCCCGGGATATAAGAACCACGAGATTGCACAGTTGCTTAAATCAGAGAATTGCATGGGAGTTTATTACTTCTTTGATGATGGCTGGAATGGCGCCAAGACAAGGTCTATGGAGATGTATCTTACGACAGATGATGAGGGGAATGAGTATCTGTACTTTTTTGGGTGATTGAAAAACATAAGAAGTGTTTATAACAACGTTTTGGGAATTCAATTGTTTGTGAGGATTAACGAAATTAGAGATGAATTTTAAAAATACGTATTATTTTAAAAATGGCAAGATGGTGTTTAGACTTGATATGACACCACTTACAATATTATGGCTAGTGATAGCAGTGTTTTTAATAATTATAGGATTATTATTTGATGACTGGGCTACAAGAATATTCTTTATTGCAGTTGCAATTGTTCCGGCACCAATTTTTTATCCGTTTAGATATCTCATTATATCAGACACAGAATTCGTCATGAGTTTTGGCATTTTCAGGAGAAAAATTAAGTTCAGCGATGTTGAAAAATGCATCGTTAGAAAAGGCTATATTAGTCAGTATAATTGCATTTACTGTTTTGAGGCCAACGGCAAAAGAAAATCATTTGGACTAGCTTACTATGAAAACATTGATAAGATATATCATGAGCTTTCAAAGCACGTTAGGAAGACTGAAGTATTCCTTGATACAGATTATAAATGTGACGACAACAAGTTATCTGATGATGCAAAAAAGATTATTGAGAAATCTTTGTTAAAACCATCCAGAGGGTTATTTTTATTTCTTGCAATCCTCTTTTTGGCGATGGCAGGAGGTTTGGGCTATTTAGGTTATATTGAATGGGACAATGTTTATACATTATCAGACAAGATATGTTTTCATTACATTTGTCCTGCGTTTACTGTTGGTATTGCTTTATTAGTGCTTGTATTACTTGATGGTACATTTGGTTATATAAAAGTGAAGGACGAAGCCATAGTTATTAAAGGTTTGTTTTCAAAAAAACGTCTGATCAAAGCAGGAGATGTTCAAAAATGGCGAAAATATGTTGAATTTACAGTCTCAACTAGTCGTAGAGGTGGTAGTCAATTATTTATATCCAAAGAGATCAGGATCACTGATTACAATGGAAAAGAGCATAAGATTTCTTATTCACAGACAGAGTACTTTGATGAAGTTCTGAATTTTTTGAAGACATATGCTTCTAATAAGGAAAGTAAATAATCAGTATAAACAGGAAAGGATTAACGCGCTAATATGCGTGGTTTGGTTCATTATGAAAAAACAACATAAAGTAATGAAAATACTACTTGCTACGATTGGTATTATTGTGCTGGTAATCGTGCTGACCAGCAATGTCGGATATTACCTTATGTGTAAAATGGCGATATCAAGGATTGAAAGCCTGAACATGCCAGATGGCATCACGGTTTACGGCCAGACCAAGGCTGAAGCGTCAGACATTTACTGGGTTCACATGAGTGCAGAAAAGGTCATAATCTGTGACGGCGGCCCGGAATATGTGCAGAAATATTTAGAGGAAAACAATTCGGACCTGGCTCTTATGAATATTGATGTTGAGTACTTCACAGGCATGACTGATATGTGTATGTATGATTTTGATGCGCTCTCTGATGAAGAACGCGACAGAATATTGGCTGATGATAGTGACAGATATGTTCGAATCGTATATGAACATAAGTACTTTTGGTTGCCTGTTAGCTGGTATTATATAGAACCGGTTAGCTAAAGAATTTGATAATTAGAAAAGTTGAGCAGTACACATGATTTATAAGATTGTGTACTGCTTTTTTGTGTGCTAAAAAAAGCACATATCATTTGCTACGCTTCTATAAAAGCAAGATTTTATAGGAAAGTGATAATAGATAAATGAGCAAGGATGTTGTTTATATACTTACTGTTAGATGCAATGACAGTAAGTGTGAAGAAGATCTCGAATCTCACATGATTATAAATGTAGATGAGAATGCTATCTATATTCAGGATAAAAAATCTTAAGGAAAAATCTGATGGAAGTAGAGATCATAAAGGATGAGAAGGATGAAATGATATTAAGAGTTCCTTTTCTTATCAAAGAAGCTGCAATTGTATGGGTAAGAGAGGTTTTTATAGAAATTCAAAAAAGGGGCTCAGTTGATATGTATAATGCGGCTAAAGCAGAGTGGTTAAAGATAATGCATCCTAAGCATGATGTGAAGTGGTTTACTGGAGGAAGAAAAGTTGAAGAATGGCGCGAAGAAATGAAGAGTATAGTCGAAAAAATTGTAATGTGCTAAAAAACGCACATGATAAAAGCGGTGTGATAATATAAAAGTATGCCATAAACCGTTAATCAAACCACGAAATAGAATGTAATGATGGAGGACTGATTTATGTACGGAACAGGTACAAAGAAAATGCTAAACATGCTCATTTTGAACATTCTTAAGGATTATTCAGACGATGAACATAGATTACAGCAGCAGGATATCATAGACCTTTTGGATACCAATTATGGTATAAGCTGCGAGAGACGTGCAATAAAAAATAATATAGTGTCTCTCCAGGAAATGGGGTACGACATTGATTATAACAAAGGCTATTATCTCAAAACTAGGGATTTTACAGATGCTGAATTGCGTCTTTTGATAGACAGCATTTTTTCATCGAATGCAATCACAGATAAAGAAGCTCATCAACTGGTAAAAAAACTTGAGAAATACTCAAATAAGTATTTTAAAGCCCATGTTTCTCATATTCACAGTGCTTCCAGTGGCAAAAATGCAGAAAACCAAAAGGTTATGGAATCAATTGCTGCTATAGATACGGCTATATCAAAAGGAAAAAAGATTAGTTTTTCATATTTACAATATGGTGTTGATTTTAAGCTCCATCCAAAGAGAGATATCAGATATGTGGTTAGCCCATATCAGATGATAAACAACAAAGGAAAATATTTCCTTATTGGCAATTATGACGCTTATGATGATATTTCACACTACAGGCTAGATAGAATAACAGATGTTGAAGTTCTTACAGATCCACGTAAGCCTATGAAATCTATTAAGGGACTTGAGAATGGACTAAATATAGCCGAATACATTTCCGAGCATGTTTATATGTTCGCAGGTGAAAGTGAACATATAAAACTACGTGTCCATGAGAAATTGATGGATACACTTATCGATAACTTTGGAAAAGACTTTCGAGTAAAGCTTGGAGAAGGTAACGACATAATTGTTGATCTTAAGTGTAATCCCGATGCTTTCTTCTATTGGGTAATGCAGTATGGACAGCATGCAGAGGTATTAGAGCCGGAAAGCATGAGAATGCGGATAAAGAAGGCTTCAGAAGCGATTTTTAAGAAGTATAAATAAAGATTCTATCAATATTGCAGGTAAATCGTATGAATGATGAAAAGAAGATAAGAGTAATACCCCATAGAGGAATGAGGCAGATTGGTGGCGTTTGCACAGAAATTGCAACTGACGAGGCTAGAATTCTTTTTGATTTTGGTTCACCACTTGAAGATGAAGGCGACCAAAAGCCTTTGAGTATCGAAGGAGTAACTAAGGGCGATATGGATTGTGATGCGGTCTTCTTGACACATTATCACGGTGATCATGTAGGAGAAGTACCACGTATTAAAGCCGGAATCCCTGTATATATGCAAAAGACCGCCAGAAAGATTCTTCAGGCGCAGCAAGAGCATATGCAACGTCATGGTGCTGTGGTCTGGGCTGATGGAGCCAAGGATTTGGAATATGGTGTTCCAGTTATTATAAAAGATCTTAAGATTACCCCGATTGAATCTGATCATTCTGCTATTGATTCCTTAATGTTCCTTGTTGAGGGGCATGGTAAACGAATTCTTCTTACCGGAGATTACAGAATGCACGGCTTCCGCACTGAGCATATGGAAAAGACCTTCAGGGAAATGGGCCATATTGACCTTATGATTACCGAAGGCACAAATCTCACTAAGGACTATAAAGGCATTTATAAAAATGAAAAGGACATTGAAAAGAAGTTTAAGGAGTTAAAAGAACAGTATAAGTATGTATTTTTATTTACATCATCCTCAAATATAGATAGAATAGCATCATTTTCAAGACAGGTTCCGGATGGACAATATGTTGTTGCTGATGATTATCAGAAGAGAATACAGGAAATTGCTGATAAAGAACGAGAAAAAGAGTTAAAGTCACACAAGGTGCTGTACTATAGTAATTCTCTAGATAAGAAGATGGAAAATGGCGGATTTGGCATGGTAGTCAGATCAGGGGGTGTATTCCGTAAGATTGTTAAGAAATATTTTGAACAGTACCCAGGTGATACTATTATGATTTATTCCATGTGGAGCGGCTATAGGTCATTGGATGGAGTTAAAGAGATCCTTGAAATTGCAAAAAATGTAGAGACTGTTCATGTTTCAGGGCATATAACAAAAGAGGATCTGGAACATGTGATAGATATTGTTGGGCCGGAGAAACTTATGATTCATCATACTTTGTCGAATGATGATCAGGAAAAGAGAATCATGATACCAATAGGAACAGAATTAGTGTGCGCTAAGGATGGGACTACAATAGAGTTGTAGGATAATGAAAGGAGAAAAATATGAGTTATAAAGAAGAAATAATATTACAGTGGTGCTCCGAGAATTTATCAAATCCAGCTTTTTTTTACAAGAGTCCTATTGTTAATTATGTCGGAAGGACAAAGGATACAAAAAATCTTTATACAGAAGTGATTTCAAAGTATCTATTTGACAATTTCAATTTTTTTTCAATAGATCAACTGGATAGAGAAAAATATGTAACAAAAGGGCACACTGTAGAATTTGAAATAAAAGAAAAAAATAAAGATGATGAAGAAATTTTAGCTAAGAAATTGTTTCGACAAAGTAAAGAAAACAAAGGTACCTTTCCCTTTGAGATACTTGATTATCAAATTCCATTAAAAAGGAATAATAAAATTGATAAAGGGGTAGGAAAAATTGATCTTTTAGCTGTTGATGAAAACGAAAAGATTGTTTACATATTAGAATTGAAGAAAAAATCAAATACTGAAACAATTTTGAAGTGTATTTTAGAAGCTTATACATATGCAAAGCAAGTAAATAAAGATACACTTCTTAATGATTTTGGCAAGGTGGGATATAGTTTGGCTATAGCACCATTAGTTTTTGAAGGAAGAACACAGTTTGATGAAATGCAAGAAGTATCTGAAAATGGAGAAAGAAAGGAGCTGTTCAAGCTTATAAGTAAACTAAGAAAAGATGAGAAGTTTAGAAATGAACAATTGAATGACAAATATAATAATATAGTTCCTTTTTATATAAAAGATAGTACAACAGATGGTATGTATGAAATATATAAAGGATAAATATTGATTATACAAAAGCAATGTGCCTAAAAAAGCGCATTGCTTTTTCTATTCTATAAATAGACAAACAATTATTGCGTAGTTTAAGTGAAATGCATTTGGAGGAACAATGAATGATAATCGAGCTGTAAGCAAAAATTTCTTGGAAGCATTTTGGGAAAAGGGAGCTTTAAGTCCTTTTCTAGCTAAAATAAAAGAAGACAATAGTGGGCTCCAACTACGTTTTAGAGGAAACGATACTCCAGAAGCTATTACAATTTATTATAACAATCATATAGTATGGAAAATCTCTAAACATACGCGTGGATATAAAGTTGAAGTCAGCGCCAATCATGCTAAGGGTTCACGTAAGGAAAAGCTTTTAGAACATTTGCGGCGAGAACCTTTGGGCTTTATTACTAATAGTAAGCATGCACAGTCATACCCATATGTGATAAAAGAGTCTTTCGATAAACGTTTTGTTGATTTGACCTACAACATGATGGTGGATGTAATAAAAGAGTTTTTCGGTGTGGCCAAATACCAAGAAAAGAGAATTCAACAAGAATTATTTGAAACACTCACAGATTCTCAAGATGGCTTATATGTTTATGATCTGGAATTCAAACAGAGAAAATGCAAGTTTGAAAATGAACCAGATATGCTTGCAGTCAGATATTCAGGAGGCATTCCCCAAGCTATTGTATTTATCGAAGTTAAATCCACTTGGAAAGCATGTGAAGATGAAACAAGCGGCTTAACAAAGCATCTGGATGGCATGGATCATTATATAAAAGAAAGTCCATTTTTAGACAATAGGAAGCAGGAAGCACATGACATTATTTCAGCATATAAAGACTTGAAACTGCACAATCCGCCTAAGATTGTTCCAGATCCGGACAGTCTTAAAAGATTTGAGATGATGATTATACTCACCAATACAGCTACAGATTATTATCATGAGCATGAGGAAATCATTCAGCAATATATACGTGAGAAAAAGTACAACTGCAAAATAATGGAATGGTGTTAATGATCTTTTAGCTTGACCCTGAACTGCTCTCACTCAATGACAAGAGACTGCTCAGGTTGTTGTCAATAGTTCCTGATGGCTATTGGATGGCATCAGCCATCCATCACCATCATTTTAGTTATAGATTTTATGTCCTTCGTACCTTGATAATTTTACAAAGTTCATTAAGCGCAAATGAGATTGCTATTACATCTTCAAAACAAAGCGGTTCGTATGGATGAAGAAGCTCATAGCTAATCTCCTCAATATCATCCAGAGATTCAAGTATGCAGCTCATCTTTTTATTTGGTATACAGAGGAAGAATCCATCATGGCACTGCCCGAAAATCAGTTTAAACGTATCCTTAAAGGCATATACTGTGACTTCGTATGGTTCGTGCAACAGCTCTTCTACATCAATCTTTGCTGTGTGCATGGTTGTGTATGCATCTTCAGGGTCATCTCCGTCGAATTCTGTTACGGGAAATTCGTAAGTGATTATGATACCTCACCTCCAAGCATCTCGTGGTCTATGACAAACTGAACCTGATGTTCATCGATGAGACGCTTATTCTGCTGACTTGCATACATAAGACATCCATCACAGATATGGTTTATTCGTCTTGGTATACCTGTTGAAACTTTATAGATCTCATCAATAGCTTTATCGGTAAATATATCCTTACGTCCTTCAGCGTAATTAAGATGAGATTCTATATAATGCTGAGTCTCAGCTCTGTCAAGATGCGGTATAACGCAGCTTATATCTATCCTGTGCCTTACAGCAGCATATCTTTGAAGTTTGAGCTTATCCCAAAGTTCACTTTGGCCAACAAGTACAAGTGCCATGGGGCTCATTGAATCAAAACGATAATTCAGAAGAAATCGGAACTCTTCGATAGTTTCTTTTTCAAGAAGATGCGCTTCATCGAGAATGCATACAACTTTTTTGCCATGGACACCGCGAATTATCTCGACTTCTTTTTGGAGTTGTCTCTTGGCATCACCTCTGTAGAACTTTGATTCAATCCCAAGCTGATCAAGCATTCCCTTATAAAACCATCTCGGGGTAAGCTTGGAATCAGATAGATAAAGGAAAAGGTACTCGTCCTTGGGAAGGGTTGACACAAACTTCCTTATCAGAGTTGATTTACCACATCCGGCATCAGCTGTAACTACAGCAAAGAGCTGCCTATCAGCTGCGTATGAAAGTCTTCCGAGCGTCTCATCTATGGCGATTGATTCATAAAGCTTTTCGGGTGGAACATTTCTGGTAAACGGTGTGTGTTTCATATCAAAGAATTGTTCATACATTGTTGCCACCTTCCTTTCTGTAGGAAGCGAAGGAGATGGCATCTGTAAGCCTCTTCTTTGACTGCGCATGTTTCTTTTCAAGAGCATCCAGGAACCTTGACGTTTCAGATGTTGCAAGCTGTATGCCGACCGGAAGGGTTTCGTTCTTGTCGCAGTATTCTCCAATCTTTAATGGCTTTGCGGTAAACGGTTCAATCCCCGGATAAGATACTGTGATAGTCTCAGGAAAGAACGGGTCATAGGCTACTTCCACCATGTGGCTGATAAGTGAAGGTTTAGTTTCGTACTTTCGTCCTTTAAAGCTTATGCAGGCTCCTTTATCTACCTGCCGTGTGACGTGGTACATGAAAGCCTCTGATACAGTTGATGTATCGATGAATGTAAGCGGTCTTTTGTCACGATTAAATTCTTGAACTGGAGTTATACCTTCATTCGGCACATTTACTCCGACGCTTTCATAGTACTCTCTGATACCAGAATGAGGCTTCTTGTTGTAATACTCTTCAAGGAAGATGGTCCAAAGGCGATTAAGTTCTTCAAGAGAAGTGATTTTTTTGAGTTTGGCTTCTCGCAAAAAGGCATCGACTACCTGATGGAATTTCTCAATCTTGCCTTTACTTTTACCGCTTCGCACCTTGGCATGGTTGATTCTTATGCCAAGTCTTGTAAGTGATAGCTTGAGCTGTTTTGCTATGTACTGAGTTCCATTATCAAAGTAGCATGCATCAAACTTTCCATAACGGAGTATGACCTTTCTGAATGTATCTTCAACAATGGTCTCTTCCTGGTTGTCATAGAACTGCGAAGAAAGTATCATCCTGGAATGGTCATCGATAGCAGAAGAAAGATATGTCTGAACTTTCTTTCCACCTATCTGTAACATCGGTCCATACTTAATGTCACCTTGGACAAGCATCATTCTGTGAGGCTTGCAGAATCTTTTGGATGAGCTTTCTCTGGCATCTGAATATACCTTAAGATGTTTGGTTCCAAAGCCCTGTTTGTACATGTGGCGTTGAAGAGTAGACCTTTTAAGAACACCAATAGGAACTTTACCTTCAATCTCAAGGATCGTTATGATTTGATCCACAGATCTTCCTGGTACCTCAAGCCTAAGCTGTATGGCTTCTTTTACAAGGTTGTCAAAGTTCTCTGGCAGCTTGTGTGAATGTACTCCTGATCTTGGAACAGGCTTAAGACCTTCAAACTCATTATCGCGAAATGAACTTTCATATCTGTACAGTGTTCTTGGTGAAATATCGTTCTGAACTGCGATCTTGTTTCGCATCTGGATCTTTTTAGCATTATCCATTTCAGGATCCAGAAGTGGTGATATAAGCCTGAAACGTTCAAGAGCCTCACGTTCCTGCCATTTGATATTTTCGTTATTTTCCATCGTCAGTTACCTCCTATGAGGCAACTATACGAGAACTGATCTTGACACTCAAAACAAAGTGAGTGCAAAGAATTACCAGACAGGGACAAGATAATTACCGCTATTGTAGATGGTGCGGATGATATATCCCAGCCAGTGAGGTTTGACTTCAATTTTTTTGAAAGTACTGAGCAATGATACGCCTGATATCAGGAAGTCATCTCTGTTATCAAGCAGCCTGTATATGGTATTGCGAAGATATCCTTCGGCACGTTCTTTGTTTTCTTTGTACCACAGGATCCATCTTTTCATAGTTTCCTCACAAGGGTAGTCTTCGGAATCCTCATCATCTGATGTAACAATTCCATCTATGACTCCGGTTATTATCTCTGAGTCATAATGTTTATAGGGGACCAGGCAATCCGGCAACTCTGTATGAAAGCCCCCACATCCCAAGCATTGAAGCCTTCGGATGATAAACCACTCTATAATACCACCTTCCTTGCGGTGTATCCGTTTCTTGGAATCTCGGTATTTAAGCTCACCACCACAGTGAGGACACGGTGGTGTGATACCATTGCTCTCAACTAAAAATATTTTCTTTATGGCGGGTAAGGTAGTACTCTGATATAATAATCATGGTTGAAAAACCACGTCCCAGAGTACGCGACTTTCCACGGAGGGTGCTCTGGGACATTCCTTTTTATATACTGTTCTTATGACAGTATACAGAGCAGTTCCGTGTCAAACAAGCAGATCTGTATTATGTTAATTTGAGAGGTCTACAACAGAATGGACTGATGCCAAGAAGGGTATATATCAATAGGAGAGTTTTATGTCATATGGATTGATATGTGAGGATTGCGGCTGCCCTTTCTTTTATCAGGAAGAGGATGGCTATTATTGCGAGGATTGCGAACGCTATTATTCTTTTTATGAAGCATTTTCATTATTAGGGATACAGGAATATAGGCGTGAAATGAAGGCTGCAAAACTTAAAACAGTATTTTTAACATTAAGGTGGATGGTAAGATGAAACGAAGATTGAATTATGATTTTTTTATGGAGTTTCTAGATGGAAGCTTAGCAGGGATACTAAATATGGTTCATAATGACACAACGCTCATTATGGAACTTCGTGGTAATAAGGTTGTAATTTACTATCGTGGCGGAGCTTTATTTACCATTACCAATACAGGCAAAGGTTATGAAATATATCATAATCCTGCATATTGGCTTCCAGAAAAGAAATATGAGGAACTTGTTACTGACCCTTCACCCGAGGAATGCGTAAAGAATGTAGCTCTGTATAAGCATCAAATGGACTACTATAGATCTATTAATCCTGAGTTGGAGGCACAATGCTTACTACAACTGGTACTGGAAAATAATATCCTTCCTGGGAAGTCAAAAACTACAGGGGATTACTTTATATTAGATATTGAGTATGCATATAAAGAACAAGGCGGATTGAATCTAAGATTTGATGCAATCGGTCTTAACTGGCCTTCTACTTCCTCAGATCGTAGAAAACGTATTGATATGGGAATAACATTTTTTGAAATGAAGTATTATGATGGAGCCATGAAGGGAAAAGCTGGCATACAGAAGCATATCAGTGATTATAGGGCATTCATAGAGACTAAAGCTTATTTTGATATGTGCAGAGATATGGAAGGGGTTTTCTGGCAAAAATACCATCTTGGACTCATCCCGGCTTATATGATGCCAACTAATCTTGATGATAAAGATGCCAATATAATAATAGATGAAAACAAAGTGGATTTAGCCTTTCTTTTTGCTAACAGAGATCCTGACAGTACAATAGCAAAAGCTGAACTTAGTGCAGCAGTAGAAAAGTACGGAAAGGAAAGAACTCAGGATATCTATGTAGCAAACGCTTCAGACATAGGGTATGTATTATTCCGATACAAGGATAATGGCAAAGGACAAGGCAAGGCTGATCGCTACATAAGAATTGCGGATTATGTTAATCTCTGATAATTAAGCAATGTGCTAAAAAAGGCACATTGCTTTTTTTATTATGTGATTGTAAAGGTACACTAGTGAACAAGGATCTGTTTCACCGCTGGTTAAGAAATGAAAGGATAATGCAGGGAAATGAAGGATTTTTTTGAAGAAATAGTTGGATATGAAGATATCAAAAAGGAATTACGAATTATTAGCGATATGCTGAATAACGCAGAAATGTATAAAAAACTTGGAGCAAGTATCAATGAGGGGGTAATTCTAAATGGTAGACCAGGCACTGGTAAGACTACCATGGCTAACTGCCTTATAAAATCCACTAACAGATCAGTTTACTTATGTAGAAAGAAGGCTACAGACGGTGAGTTTGTGAAGACAATAAATGATGTGTTCAAGAATGCTAAAGAAAACATGCCATCAATTGTGCTTTTAGATGATCTCGATAAGTTTTCTGATAAGGATGAGAATTGTGATGCAGAGGAATTCGCTGCTGTTCAATCCTGCATGGACGAAATAAAAGGGATGGATATTTTTGTTATCGCAACTGTCAACAACATACGAAAGATTCCTGATTCTTTGAAAAGAGCAGGGAGGTTGGGTAAAAGAATATATGTGCGCTTGCCTAAAGCCAATGAGGCAGCAAGGATTGTAAAACATTATCTTGATAGGATTGAAAATTGCAATGATTTAGATGAAATGTCAATTGCAAGAATGTTGAATGGTGAATCGTGCGCAGCATTGGAGAATGTAATAAACAGCGCTGCTATGAAGGCTGCTTTCAATCGTCAGGATAAAGTGAATATGCAAAACATAATAGATGCATGTTTGGATGTGATATTTGACGCTCCCGAAAGTGAGGAGGATCTTTCAGAAGAGTTCAAACGTAGAGTCGCCTATCACGAAGCTGGTCATGCAGTTGCCGCTGAAGTATTGGACCCAGGGAGTGTAAGTATAATCTCTATAAGAAAAACAGATGGTGGTAAATATGGATTTATCAAGTATTTAAGACGTGAAGAAAAAGAGGATTTTTGTAGTGATTATAGCGAAAACATTATTATGACATCATTGGCAGGGAAAGCGGCTACAGAACTTGTTTTTGGAGAGTCCGATATGGGGGTGAACAGTGACCTACATCATGCATTTGATAAAGCTAAAATAATGGTTGACAACAGATGCATGTATGGATTTAATAACTGGATTGAAGATAATGACTCAAGTTTTGTGGCTGAAAATAGAAACCGTGCTATGGCAATGGTATTGGAGAAAAACTATCTGGAAGTCAAAAAGCTGTTGGCAGCAAATCGAGTTTTATTGGATAAAATTGCTGATGAATTGATAAAGAATACAACCCTTACATATTCAGATGTTCAGAGCATATGTGTTTCGTATAAAAAACAAATATCGTGAATTATAGGAAAACTATGATAAGGAAAAACTATGACTAATCGGAGAAGAGGAGTATTTTGGGTTATTGACGGAGAACTGTTGGCGGTTCCATATGAAGAAAAGCAGGAATTTATTCCCAAGATAATTATGGTATCACCTCCGGAAATAGGAAAAGATATCAGAACCTCTCCTTTCTATGGAGGATTTGTTGAGGACGCTATTGAAGAGTCAAAAAGATTCCCGGAATTTTATAAGAAAGTCGCTGATGAAAAGGGGTGTATATTCTTTGATGCAGCCAAATACATATATCCTTCAGATATAGATTCGCTTCATCTTGAACCAGAAGGACATGAGATACTGGCGGATGAACTATATCATGTTATCAAAAATATAGTCTAGTTGATTGAACCTGGTACAATTAACATAAGTTTTATTTTAGTAGCAGGAAAGATTCTAAGATATGTATAATGTCATAAGCGAGATAAATAAGTTAGAAGAAAAATATGGCGAAGAGTTTAACTGGGGCACAGACCTTAAGCCTGAATATTTCGAAACAGAACTAAAGAGAGAGACAACTATTGCCCCCTTTAAAAGTGTAAAGGCGATAGCCAGAAGTTATTCCAACGATGACGTTCTGTTTGTTCTTGATGATGAAGTATACCGAATATATCATCTTACATATTCAGGTGGTAATCCCAGATATCAGGAATTTACTGACGGTCAGGCTGCAGTAGACTATATTGAAAAACGGTTTTTAAATGAGTATTTGTAAAGCATATTTCTAAATTCAGAAAAAAGGAAGTAGTATAAGATAATAATATGGTTGATATGATTGAAAGGATTATTTGAATATGAATTTCATCGGAAACTTAATTTGGATAATATGCGGTGGCTTATTTAGTGCTATAGGATGGTGGCTGGCAGGTATTCTTTGGTGCATCACAATAGTTGGAATTCCTGTCGGTCTGCAATGCTTTAAAATGTCATCATTATCACTAAATCCATTTGGAAAAGAAGTGATAGATGAGGGCGGAGCAGTATCTTGCCTATTAAACATTATCTGGTTCTTTGCATCTGGATTAGAACTTGCTATTGGGAATTTTGTTATTGGATGCGTTCTTTGCGTTACGATTATTGGAATTCCTTTCGGAATGCAGTTTTTCAAGATTGCTAGATTAGCACTTTTTCCCTTTGGGGCGAGAATAGTGAAGATAACATATTAAAAGGTGACGGGAATCGAACCCGTCACCATAAAAATCGAATCTATTTGATTTCCTGAAAATATATTTCATCAAGGCAATTTTAAGCAGTTAGTGACTGATTTGTGCTTCCAACTCTTTAATCTTGGCTTGAAGATCTGCGATAGTTGAGTCTTTCTGAGAAATAGTGGCATCCTTCTGTGATAACTGAGCATCTTTCTCAGATATAGTAGCATTAGCATTATCAAGTTGATCCTGCAACTCGTCAATCATATAAATAACAGTGTTCTGATCAAGTTCTTGAAGTTCTTTCGAAAACATTTTCATTACCTCTTCAACATTGAGACACATATCATAAAGATCTTGATACATGGGCGTGAAAGAAGGATATTTCTCAATAAGCTTTCCAATGTAATTAATATCATCACATCCCAGAAATGTAAGCCATGCATCAAATTCATTGTCTATACCTTCATTATGAAGTTTGTCCATGAAAATATCAATAGGAATGAAGATACAGTTCTCCAGCATATTAAGCGTTAATCCTGAATCGGATTTGTGTTTAAAGGTGTGCATTAAGATATTTGGATAATTCTTGAATTCGAGTGGGCTAGATTCCATAAAGACGATAGTATAGACAGGAGGTACATCCTTATAATTGAATTTTTTATTATATTCCTTGCACTTTGTCTTAATCCGTTTATATTGTCGCATCAAAAGATCAGCCATATAGCAGGAAGCTCGTTCCCCTGCAAACCTGTAGCCTATTTTTTGAACTTCGATATTGGCTATAGTTCCATCTTCGAGTTCTACAACAATATCAGTGATTACCAAGGAGGCTTCATCACCTAATCTGTTATTGTCATTTGCAAGCTGATGTTTTACAGTGACTTTTTGCCCCATAATGACAGAAAGAAGCCAAGACAACCTTTCCGGCTTGGTTTCAGGATTTAAGATTTCTTTGAAATAGCTGTCATACAGCATTTTGACACCTTTTGATCCGGTACAGATATCCAGAAAAAGATCCTGATGCTCAGAAGCCCACGAATCGAAAGTAAGACTGAGCTCCGGAGATTTTCCTATCTCCACTAAAATCTCTTCCCTGGTTCTAATAACAGGAAAAAAGGGTTTAAGACTTGAATAGTTACTTTGCATATAGATTCCTTTCTTGCAATTAAAAATAGTTCCCAGTTCTACTTACGTAGTGCGTGGAATTGTTGGCGAGAACTCGCCATGACAGTCATTGACTGTGAATATTGTGCTTTAGATGTGAACACGAAAGGAATCATATCACAAAATGATTATTATGTATAGACATGAAATTATTATTGAATAGTTATTGAACCTGGTACCTCCCATTTTTTTCACCATTAAAAAATGATACAAATCGCTGAAAAATATAGCACAATGAGAATTAATAAGCAAATGGACTCTTGAAGTTCACAAAATTGGTGGTATTATTATAATGTATTTTGCAAAATGGAATAGTATAAAATATAATGAACTATAAATTAAGAGGTAGTTGTAATGAGCAAGGAATTTGATATTCAGGAATATATGACACATGGAGTAGAAAGAGTGGTTTCAGATGCGATAAAAGCTACTCTCAAGAATCCCAAGGAAAGTGTATATATGGCAAAGTTTGCACTGGCGACTAAAGCTGCATCAAAGAAAAGAGCCAGAATGGAAGCAGATGGCGAGCACATTCCGCCGTTCCTCATCGCAAGCATAACTAGCAGTTGTAATCTTCACTGTGCTGGCTGCTATTCCAGATGCAACAATGCTACAAACGACGCTGCGCCTGTTAAGCAGCTCACTGACGATGAATGGCTTAAGATCTTTGATGAGGCCGATGACCTTGGAGTAAGCTTTATACTTCTGGCAGGTGGAGAGCCACTTCTTCGCAAGGGTGTGATAGAAGCTGCAGGCAGGAAACAGAATATTCTTTTTCCTATTTTTACAAATGGAACATTTATGACAGAGAAGTATTTTGACATGTTTGATCAGAATAGGAATCTTGTTCCAATAATGAGTATCGAGGGTGAGAAAGAAGCTACAGACAATAGACGTGGTGAGGGTGTTTATGACAAGCTCATATCCAACATGGATGAGCTTAAAAAGCGCGGACTTATTTTTGGTGCTTCAGTGACTGTGACTACGGAGAATATTAAGGACGTTTCTTCGGAGAGTTTTATTGGCAATCTGTCCGACAAGGGATGCAAAGCTGTTATTTTCGTTGAGTTTGTTCCTGTGACAGATGACTCAAAGCATCTTGCTCCGGGTGAGGAAGATAGAGAATATCTGAAAAAAGAAATTATGAGATTAAGGCAGGAACATCCTGAGATGGTATTTGTATCTTTTCCGGGAGATGAAAAGAGCTCAGGTGGATGTATCGCAGCCGGAAGAGGCTTTTTCCATATCAATTCTCATGGAGGAGCTGAGCCTTGTCCGTTCTCGCCGTACTCGGATATAAATGTAAAAGACACATCGTTAAGGGAGGCTATGAACTCAAGACTATTCAAAGCCTTGCAGAAGGAAGGGGTACTTCTTGATGATCATGATGGCGGGTGTGTTTTGTATGAAAAGAGGCATGAAGTAGAGGCGATTCTCTCAGACGCGGTAAATTCAGTATGGTAAGAGTACTTATAGAAGAAATCGTTATGTGAATTTTCAGAATAATATACGTTTAAGCTTCGGTGAAAGTGCCGGAGCTTTTTCTTTGAAATAGTGTTGACAAAAAGTATGTAACATATTACATTGTTTATATAGGTAACATATTACATATTATTAAAAGGAGCTCATATGAACTACGATGAAGTGATGAATATCGAAAAAGTAAATTTTGGAGATATGCCTCCACAGCCTTTTTTGCTGGGATTACTCAGCGCGTTTGATAACAGATATCAGGCTGCAGCTGATGCATATTTCAAGGAAATTACCTGGAAACAGTTCTTTGCCATAATTTGTATCAACCTTTGCAAGGAACCTCCGACACTGAATGAACTGTCAGATATAATGGGCAGTTCACATCAAAATGTAAAGCAGATACTGCTGAAGCTTGAGAAAAAGGGCTTTGTGATGGCTGCTCCTGATGATAAAGACAAGCGAAAGCAGCGCATTTTTGTTACGGAAAAATGCAGGACTTTTTTGGAACAGAATGACAATAACGGTCAACAGAGCCAGTACGTAATCGGCCGTATTTTTGACGGAATCGATGAAAAGAGCTTGCAAACCACCATACGAACTATCATGAAAATGGAAAGGAATTTAAGCGAACTATGAAAACACTGATAATATACACATCACAGACTGGATTTACCAAAAGATATGCCGAGTGGCTTGCGGAGAAAATGAGCGGAGATCTGCTTGATCTCAAAGATGCTCAGAAAAAGAACATGGAGTTCTTTGAGAACTACGATGCAATCTGCTATGGAGGTTGGGCAATGGCAGGAAGTATTGTTAAGGCAAAGTGGTTCCTTGAAAAGGCTACTAACTGGAAGAATAAGCGCCTAGCTGTGTTTTGTGTAGGTGGCAGCCCTAACGATAACCCGGATGTAGATGTCTTTCTTCAGAATGTAATTACAGAAGAGCAGAGGAAATACATAAAGGTATTCTACTGCCAGGGCGGGTTTAACTATGAAAAGATGAAGACGCCATCTCGTATTGCTATGAAGATGTTTGTGTCAGCCTTAAAAAACAAGAAGGATGCCACTGAGAAAGAGAAGGTAATGGCTGAGAAGATGGCTTCATCCTATGACATCTCTGATATCAAATACATAGAGCCTATCGTTATGTATCTTGGAGAAAATGATATGATAGAGAAGAATGATATCGAAGTTGATGCGGTTTCCGGTGCAACCATGTCAAGCGAAGTAATCAAAGCCGCGGTCAGGGATGCGTTAAGATCAGATCATTAATCTTTTCAGTAAAACCGATTATAAGGAGAAAGAGAGATTTATGCCAGGTAGGAAATACTTATATACGGAAAGGGCGCACTATATGTCCCCGAACATGCACTTCGGTATCATGGCGGAAATCGGATCGGAGTTCGATGCGGATGGTATCATCGAGAGCATTGGTTTCATACGGACGAGCAAATTCGCTTTTTGAATGATTGGAGGCAATCATGCAGATGAAGAATTAAAAGGTGACGGGAATCGAACCCGTCACCTCAAAAAACGAATCTATATGATTTTCTGAAAATCTATCTTTAGATGAATGCTGACATATACAAAGGAAGGGTAATTATTCCATCTTCACTAATTCCGAGATTTCCATCGACAAATTTATATCCGTATGAAATATCCGGTTTGTTTTTTATCACGCTGGTGAGCGATGTGGCTTTTGTGTTTCCGGATTTTACTTCAATGGGAATGACAGCGCCCTCTTTTTGTATTAGAAAATCTAATTCTTTTTTAGTGGTGTCGTTTTTGTAATAGTAAAGAGTATAGCCGTTTTTATATAATGCGTCAGCGATAGCACATTCGTAGAAACCGCCTTTGGTAGTGCCTGAAAGCGTATTTTCGACAAGGTGTTGCTTGAGGGAATAATCTTTCATTGCGATCAGTAGTGAAAGGTCTGTTGTATACGCCCGGAATAGTTCGCTTTTGGCATAGTCATCAAGATCGTATCTTATGTCTGATACTGCCTTGCTCAGTTGAATGATATCTGCACTCAGGAGCCATTCGATGCTTGAATAATACTTTTGTGCTCTGGCACCATGTTCAATCTCTTTATATTGGAACTTATGGTTTTCTTTATCAAGAAGCTGCTTGGAAAGGGAAAGGTAACACTTTTCAGCTTTTACTTTTTCTTCAGCAGTGGCGTAGTGCGCAATGTCATATTGATAACCTTGAAGAAGATCTCGTTGTATTCGGTCAACCTCGATGAAATTTTTGGAGTCCACATATACCTGTACTGCTTCAGGCATTCCACCTATTGCGATGTATTGCCTGTAATAGCTCATCATCTGATTATGTATGGCATCGGGGATTGCTTTTTTATGGAGAAGGTAATCACGGACTGAGCCTATCATATCTTCAGATAATCCAAGCCCCCACAAAAACTCTTCAAAATCAAGACCATGCATTTTTAAGTAATCCACATAACCTACTGGATATGAGGATGAACGTTTATAGTCGATTCCTAATAGAGATCCTGAAACAATCACATCATATCTATTGTCGTCTGCCCAGAATTTAAGGGAAGTAATTGCTTCGGGGCATTCCTGTATTTCATCAAGGAAAATAAGAGTTTTGTCCGGAGAAATTTTCTTGTCAGGAAATCTGAATCGAAGCGCCATGACCATTCCATCAACATCAAGGTCGCCAGAAAAGATCTCAGTTGCTGAGGGAGTCATCTTAAAGTTTATCTCTATATATTCATCATAGTTTTCCTCAGCAAAACGCCTTATTATGAATGTCTTACCAGTCTGACGTGCGCCTTGAACTACGAGGCATTTTTTGTTTTTTGTTTTCTTCCAGTCTTGAAGCTGTTTGGTTGCTTTTCTTTTTAACATCATAATACTCCTATCAACATAATAGAAAGTAAAAGGGAATCATATCAACATTTTAGAATACTAAAATGCAAATTATATCAACATTTTAGAGCTCTAAAATGTATCACTCATCAACATTTTAGAAAATTATAGCATTAATAAGACATCAAGGCAATTAAAAAGGTGACGGGAGTCGAACCTGTCACCATAAAAAACGAATCTATTTGATTAGTTGTAGAAGTCTTCAAAATCTTCCTTGTTTTCCGTAACAAAATCAATTATGTCATCAGTAGTCATGCTATCGACGTTATCGCAGATCCATTCTGTGACGTCTGTTTTATAGCTGAGATATTCGAAATCTCTGTAGGTTTTGCCATAGGACTCATGAACATTTTCATATCCTTTGAATATGAGCGGTACTGTGTCGCCGTCGCAGACAGCGGTAACGATCAGGTCGGAAAGGCCGTCGTAATCTAAGTCGCAAAGAGCAACATCTATAACGTCAGTAACCTCTGGATATTCCTTATCCTCTGCACAAATGTCTCTTTTTTCTCCCGTATAATAGTCGTTCATAAGCTGAATGCTGGGATATTTATTATCTTCGCCATAAAAGCCTTGCAGAAGGAAGGGGTACTTCTTGATGATCATGATGGTGGATGTGTTTTGTATGAAAAGAGGCATGAAGTAGAGGCGATTCTCTTTATAAAAAGTGGCAATGATTATTATTTTTATAGTAATCATTGCCACTTCATAATAGTAATTTATTAAATTTTGTAATCACTTTTGTTGTCAGGGGATTTGTATTAGTATAAATTATTTAGCTTCACTTGCTGGTACATTTGTATCATCATCTCTTGGATATGCTGCTCCATCTGCAATATCCTCTTCAAAGGTCTCTTTATCAGTTCTATAATGGATTTCAGTATTCCAACTATCATTGTCAGATGAAAGATATAAAGTATTTCCATCTTCAGACACTTTAGCATGTAATGGCACGAATTTACTATACTCTGAAAAATAAATATCAACTCCATCTTCAGTCTTCTCTGCTGTACCCTCATATTGCTTAAAATAATTATATGAACCAATATTATCCAGATTAGTTACATATTCTGCCTTTGATCCATCAATATGAAGATAAATAACCCCGTGACCATTTGCTGCGGTTCTGCACAGCCAATAGCCATCTACCTTTGAACTTTTACTCCCACAACCTGTTAAAAGGAACGAACCCATTAACATTAGTACTAAAACTTTTTTGAAAATACCTTTTTTCAACTTTTATCTCCTTTCAAAACCCAACAACATAAGATTATACGACGTTTTTCTACATTTTTTCAATAATCTGATTTATAATTTATTGAATATGGTGCTATTAAAATTACTCTAGTTTTTTTCTAAGTTCAACTGCATTTAACTTACAACAAAACGATTATATACTAAAAGCATGATTACTATTGTAAGAATAGTTTTTTGATAGTGGTAAAAGGTGCTTTGGATTTTTTTAAAGAATGCGGATTCTATATATGTGATCAATGTCGGAGGGTATATTGGAGATAGTACTCACTCGGAGATTGAGTATGCGGTTTAGCATGGAAAAGGAGTGCGGTATCTGGAAGCGTGATATGCTTGCCTGAATTTTGTGGACGTCACTTTAGAAAAAGGGTACATGTACCCAAAATCTAAAATGAGGCATATAATATGGTAATTGATAGAGCAAGGAATTATAGTTATGAGTTTGTTTGATTTTTTGTTAAATGAGGATAGTCTGGACTATTAAGGTAGGAATTAGTAATGTATAATCAGGTATTTAAAGAAAGTGACTGGAAATTGTTCAGAAAGAAGATTGCTGATTGGCAGGAATCTTATATGGACAAACTTAACAAGGAATATATTGAGTTACTAAGTGGTGAAGGTAATCCGTCTGATAAGTTTTGGGCGTTGGATGAGCGCCTTAAGGAAGATAAAAAGTGTAAGGGCGTACAGGCAAGGATGAGTAGATCCGAGATGCTCTTTAATATTCTTGAGCTTATAAACGAAGGTGCTATTACACAGGATGATTTAAGTGACTTTAGTGATGAGCTTAAGGATTATGTAAGAGCGTATACAGATAAGGATGAGAAAGAGTATCGTTTTGGCGTGTGAGGAATTGATCGTTATTGACATTATAACGCAATTCTGATAATCTCAGAATGTACCAAAAATCTAAAAGAAAGCGAGGTAATCATAATAATGAGTGTAATGACAATTGAGAATGTAACTGTATATCGTATGAAGACCTCGGTTTGTGTCTTATAATTCGTATAGGACGAATATATATTTGATTTCTGACCGTGGCTTATTAGTCACGGTTTTTCTTTTTTCAGAAAGAAGATTCTTGCGCCTTAATCAGGCAATATTCACATTCAGAGGTCTCCATGTATATCAAAAAAATATGAATGGAGAATACAAAATTGAATAACAATCTTATCAAACATGAAACTAATAAAGATTATGGTAATGAAAACAAGATCGGAAGAATTTCTGAAGTACAAAAGAACAGCTACAAGATAAGATTCTGTGGCACAGACCTTCCGGCTAAGCTTAAGGGAAGCTTTTACGAACAAGCTGCAGAGAACCTTCCTGTTGTGGGAGACTACGTAACATTCCAGCATAACCCAATAGGTGAATCTGTCATTCTGTCAGTGCGTGAAAGGACCAGCTTCCTTCAAAGACCCGATCAGGCCAAGACGGGAGTAATGCAGTATATGGTGGCGAACGCCGATTACACCTTTATCGTAACATCACTTAATGAGGATTACAGCTATAACCGAATCGCCAGATACGTAAGTGCCGTCATTCAGGGCGGCTCTACTCCTGTCGTGATTCTTACGAAATCCGATCTCTGCAGTAACGTCTGGCCCTATATCAGCGAAGTGGAATCTATCTCTGACAAAATAAGAGTTCACGCAATCTCTGCTCTTTACGACATAGGTATGGATGAGCTCAAAGAGTATTTTGCCAAAGGGAAAACCATATGCCTTCTGGGCTCATCAGGTGCGGGCAAATCTACTCTTATCAATGCGCTTACCGGCGAAGAGACCATGAAGACATCAGAAATAAGGTCATACGATTCCACCGGAAGGCACACCACAACTCACAGACAGCTGATCGAGCTTGAAAACGGCGTAAGTATCATTGACACTCCCGGTATGCGCGAGGTGGGATTGATATAAATTCTTTTCATAACCGTCATAATAGTATAGAATACATACGTGTTTAACAAAAATCTGGATTGTACCATATCCTGACGGAAAGCACTTGGTTATACATCGGACAGGAAAAATATATGGACAATACCGCATAGGAGGAGCAAGATGCTCAAGAATAAAACGATTGTACTTGGCGTTACCGGAAGTATCGCCGCTTACAAGGCCGCAAACCTTGCAAGTATGCTCAAAAAGGAAGGTGCTGACGTTCACGTTATTATGACAAAGAACGCCATCAACTTCATAAACCCCATCACATTCGAAACGCTCATCGGCAATAAGTGCCTCACTGACACATTTGACCGCAACTTCGAATTCTCCGTAGAGCACGTCTCTTTGGCCAAGAAGGCTGATATCATCGCCATCGCTCCGGCCAGCGCAGATATTATCGCGAAGTGTGCTCACGGCATTGCAGACGACATGCTGACAACAACTGTGCTTGCAGCAACCTGTAAGAAACTCATCGTACCTGCAATGAACACACGTATGTATGAAAATAGTATAACTCAGGAGAACATAGAGCACCTTAAAAAGCACGGATTTGCTATTATGACACCTGAATCAGGCTATCTTGCCTGCGGTGACAGCGGCAAAGGTCGTTTTCCCAAGGAAGAACTCATACTTGAAGAGATCCTGTATCATGTAGCTTTTGACAAGGATCTTACTGGCAAAAAAGTCCTGATCACAGCCGGACCTACAAGAGAAGCTCTTGATCCTGTCCGTTTTATAACTAACTATTCAACAGGCAAAATGGGCTACGCCTTCGCCAAAGCTGCCATGCTTAGGGGCGCAGACGTAAGCCTTGTTTCAGGCCCTGTAAATATCGAGGCTCCGTCTCACATAGAGCTTGTACCTATTACTAGTGCAAAAGAGCTTTTTGAAGAGACTAGCAAAAGAGCTGCAGATGCAGACATCGTAATAGCAACAGCGGCCGTTGCAGACTACAGACCGCAGACTATCGCGGATAATAAGATCCGCAAGGAAGACAAGTCTGACAATACTATGACACTGACCCTTGAAAGAACAGAAGATACTCTTTCATGGATAGGTCAGCACAAAAAAGAAGGCCAGGTTCTCTGCGGGTTTGCTATGGAGACAGAAGATCTTGAGGCTCATGCCAAGGATAAGCTTGAAAGGAAGAACCTTGATCTTATCTGTGCCAACAATGTTAAGGTTGAAGGCGCCGGCTTTGGCGTAGATACCAATGTCATAACAGTCATAACCAAAGAGGGTGCGAATCACCTTCCTCTTATGAGTAAGTTTGAGGCAGCAGGAGAGATTCTGACGATCTGTAGCCAGATCTCAAACAGATGAGGTTGGTATGGTTTTAGTTTTTGATATAGGTAATTCAAATATTACTATTGGGGCTTATGAAGAGGATAAGCTAATCTTCACAGCAAGACTTATAACCGACAGAGACTTGGATTCGGAAGCTTATGCTGAGAAGATCCAAGGAATTCTTTTGTCTAAAGGAAAGTCTACTAATAGTATAGACGGCGCTGTCATATGTAGCGTTGTGCCGACTGTTACGGTTAAGGTATCATCTGCAGTAGAGATGCTGACAGGTAATGCGCCTTTAGCTGTAGATTCCCAGACGGATTATGGTCTTAAGATCCAAATGGATAACCCTAAGAAAGTCGGGACAGACCTTCTAGTTGGCGCGAGTGGAGCTATATTTAAGTACGAGGCGCCGCTTTGCGTCATTGATCTTGGGACTTTTACAACGCTGTGTTATGTCAGCGGTGATCATGAATATCAGGGCACTATCATAATTCCGGGGATAAGGACTACGGCGGATTCTTATTCTAGAGCTGCACAGCTCTTTTCCTTCGAAATAGAAAGCCCTAAGGCTCTTCTTGGAACTAATACAAAAGACAGTATGTGTTCTGGGCTTATGCACGGGGCAGCAGCCATGCTGGACGGGCTTATTGACAGGATTGAGTCTGAGAAGGGCGAGCTTAAGACAGTGGTGATGACGGGCGGATTCGCAGGAATGATCGCGCCACTCCTTAGGCATAAGGTGACGATAGATGAGAATCTTCTATTAGAGGGGCTGTTGAGGCTGTATTATAGTAGTATTTCTGACATTAAGTAGCGGGGAGCGGGCATGAAGCTTATTTGGGACTACATGAAATTATACTGGAAAAGAATAACGAGCAACATGTCCATTAAGCTCATCGGAACCATGTGCGAGCTCTCGCTTCCCTATATCCTGGAGCATATCATCGACGATATCGTGCCACTTGGAAGCGTTAAGCTAGTTGTGTACTGGGGCCTTTTCATGACGTTTATGGCCTTTGTCACAAGGTTTTTAAATGTCACAGCCAACAGACTGGCAGTAAGAGTTGCAGCAGATGGTATCAAAAAGCTCCGCTACGATCTTTTTACAAAGACATCTAATCTGTCCGGTACTAGGTTTGACAGTTTCGGGCTTGCATCTCTGACTTCCAGAATGACGTCTGATTCCTACAATGTGCAGAACTTCATGGCGAGAGTTCAGACTATGGCAGTAAGGGCGCCTATTATGCTGATAGGCGGCATCATCCTGACTCTTACGATGGACGCGCAGCTTGCGCTTGTTCTGATAATTATGCTTCCTATCCTTATGGGAGTAGTTCTTTTTATCTCTAATAGAGGTATTCCTCTTTTTGACAGAGTTCAGAGCAGAGTTGATGATGTTGTCCGTATCATGCGCGAGAACATCTCCGGTATCAGGGTCGTTAAGGCTCTTTCCAGAGAAGATCATGAAATGGACAGATACAAAGTGACTAATGATGCGCTTGCAAGGGAAGATATTCATGCCAACAGAATTATGGCGATTCCAGGGCCCTTTATGGAGATTTGTCTTAATGTGGGACTTTCTATTGTTGTCCTTCTGGGCGCAGTAAGAGTTGATAATGGTGCGATAGAGCCGGGTGTTATCCTCGCTTTTTTGACATATTTTAATGTAATACTTCAGGCGGTCATGGGACTTAACAGGATATTCGTTATGATAAGTAAGGCTACCGCTTCTGCGGATCGTATAGCGCTTGTCCTTTCGGATGCGCCTGACCAGCTGGTTTTGGACCTTGCCAGAGGCGATGTGCCCGAGGATGTATGTATTAGATTTGACCATGTGAGCTTTAATTACTTCACACCCGCTGGTAGTGAGGATGAAAGTGCAAGATCCGCGGAAGCTAAGGGTATTCGTTCCATGGATAAGGTATCAGATCAGCCTATTGATAGGAACGAGTTGGAAAAAGAAGAAGGTCGTATCCTTGAAGACATCTCTTTTGACATAAAAAGAGGTCAGTCCCTGGGTATCATAGGTCAGACCGGAAGCGGCAAGACCACCATTATCAATCTACTCATGAGATTCTATGATGCTACGGAAGGTTGCATCTACGTTGATGGCAGAGATGTCAGGTCTTATGAAAAAGATGGTTTGAGAAATAAATTTGGCGTTGTATTCCAAAACGATATTATCTTTGCAGATAGTATATATGGAAATATCGATTTTGAAAGAGGCTTATCTTATAAGGCTATAAGAAAAAGTGCCGATGATTCCGGTGCATCCGAATTCATCGACAGGCTTGAAGGCGGCTATGAATTCAAGGCCGCAATTCACGGTGCTAATCTTTCCGGCGGTCAGAAGCAAAGAATCATGATCTCAAGAGCACTTGCAGGCGATCCCAAGATTCTGATCCTTGACGATTCATCCAGCGCACTTGACTATAAAACAGACGCAGCCCTTCGCAAAGCTATCAGAGAAGACTATGGCGATGCCACGACTATCATGATAGCCCAGCGCGTAAGTTCAGTAATGAGCTGTAACAACATACTGGTGCTAGACGACGGCAGGATGGTTGCTTACGGAACACATGATGAACTGCTTGAGTCTTGTGAACTGTATAGGAAGATATTCGAGCACCAGATGAAAAAATAAGAAGAATCAATTGATAGATGATATATGCTAATATATAAAGGCAAAGAGATTACCCTACCATCGTAAGGTGGCGGGTGAAGTTTTATAAGGAGTTTTTATGAAGAGAGAGTTTAAATTCTACGGATGGGACAAGGCAGATGTCGCTCCGGTTAATAAAGAATATGAGTTAATAGCTGATCCTAAGGAGCTTTATGTGCTCCTCACAGAAGTATGGTGCAAAGAAACTTGCGCTCCCAGAATGAGAGACAACTGGACTAAGGAAAATATGACCTACGGCCAGTGCTCAATTACTGCATTCCTTGCACAGGATATCTTTGGCGGCAAGGTTTACGGTGTTCCGAGGCCGGACGGCAACTTCCATTGCTACAACGTAGTAGATGATTGCGTTTTCGATCTTACCAGCGAGCAGTTCGGTGATGAAGTTCTTTCATATGAAGGTAATCCTGAGCAGAGTAGAGATGAGCACTTTGCAAAAGCAGAGAAGTTCGAACGTTATCAGTACCTTAAAGCAGAACTTGATAAGAAGCTCTTAAAGCTCAAACAGCTTAAGCTCATTGACGGTGCTGCAAGAGGAAATATAGACGCAGCTGCCGGACTTGCTCAGGGCTACTTCGACGGAAGCTTTGGTGAAAAGAACCTTGCGAAAGCTAAAAAGTGGGCTTCTTATGCGGCAAAGCATGGAAGTGCAGCGGCTCAGGAATTATTAAGTAAGATCTAATTAAGAGTTGAAGCTTCACGCATCTTTAGGAAAATACACGTTTATATATGTGAAGAACAGAAATAATGAAACACCCCTGAAAGAGAAAATAATCGATGGAAGAAAAGAAACACAAAAGAAGAGTTCACTACTCTGGTAAATACCCAAAGAAGTTTGAAGAAAAGTACAAGGAGCACGATCCTGAAAAATATAAGGACACAGTTGAGCACGTTATCAGTAAGGGCTCAACTCCTGCAGGCATGCACATTTCTATCATGGTTAAGGAGATCTTAGACTTTCTTCAGATCCAGCCTGGGCAACAGGGTCTTGACTGCACACTTGGTTATGGCGGTCATACCCGCAAGATGCTTGAGCAGCTTCAGGGACAGGGATGCGTCTACGGCCTTGATATAGATCCTATTGAGTCTAAGAAGACCACAGCGCGCCTTAAAGATGCTGGCTTTGGAGATGATATCTTTAAGTTCAGACTTACTAATTTTGAAAATATAGATAAGGTTGCCGCTGAAGCAGGTAAGTTCGACTTTGTACTTGCCGATCTTGGCGTATCTTCCATGCAGATCGATAATCCTGAAAGAGGCTTTTCTTATAAGATTGACGGACCACTTGATCTTCGTCTCGACCCTGAGCACGGCCAGTCCGCTGCAGAAAGGCTCCACAGCATTACTCAGGAAGAGTTTGAAGGAATGATGATCGAAAACTCTGATGAGCCTTATGCCAGGGAGATCGCGTCAAAGGTCTTTTCCCAGATGGCTAAGGGCAATCCTATGGATACCACAACTGCCCTCAAGAATGCTATAACTGACGCTCTCTGGAAGGTCGATAAGTCTGAAAAAGAGCAGACGATCAAGAAGAGCTGCGCAAGAGTATTTCAGGCGCTTCGCATAGATGTTAACAGCGAGTTCGAGGTTTTATATGCCTTCCTTGAAAAGCTTCCCGGCATCCTTAAGCCTGGCGGCAGAGTTGCGATCCTGACTTTCCATTCAGGTGAGGACAGGCTTGTCAAGAAGTCTTTTAAAGCTCTGAAAAAAGAGGGTGTGTATTCCGAAGTTTCAGATGAAGTTATAAGGCCATCTGCCGAGGAATGCAGGATCAACCCGAGAAGTAAATCCACTAAGATGAGATGGGCGATCAAAGCCTGATCTTGACATAAAACCAGCGCCCTTTACGGGACTTTTACCTGAGGACAAGCTATGGCAATGCGACTTTCGACCAAAACTGATAAGCCCAAAGATACTAAAGGTGCATTAAAGCGCCTTTTAAAGTACTGCTTTGAGTATAAGTTTAGGCTATGTATCACTATTATCATGTGCTTTTGCGGCAATCTCCTTGCTTTAGCAGGTCCCAAGCTTGCAGGTAATGCAATAGAAGAGATATCCCACGGGTCAGGACGCATCAACATGCAGATCGTAATCCATTATGTGATTCTGATGATCTGCTGTTATGTGGCATCCGCCCTTATTTCATACATTGTATCTGTCACAATGATGAAAACAGGAAGACTCATTGCCCACAGGATGAGGCAGGATATTTTCAATAAGCTTATGACTCTTCCTGTAGGATATTTTGACCGCAATCAGGTGGGAGATATCATAAGCAGAGTTTCTTATGACGTTGATGTTATCTCAACGTCTATTTCTACTGATACAGTTCAGATCCTTACCAGTATCGTTACGGTTGTGGGTGCTTTTATCATGATGTTTATGATATCCCCGCAGCTTGTAGTCATAACTCTTGTCACAATCCCGCTTGCAGTTATGTATACAAGATTTATGGGCAAAAGAACCAGACCTCTTTTTTCCAAAAGAAGCGCCAAGTATGGCCAGATGAACGGCTTCGTTGAGGAGATGTTCTCCGGGCAAAAGACGATTCTGGCTTACGGCAGGGAAAAGAAGGTTACGGAAAACTTTGATGTTATCAATTCTGAAGCCGCAGATCTTTTCTACAGGTCAGAATATTATGGAATGACCATCGGCCCTTCTGTAGGTTTTATCAATAACCTGGGTCTTGCTCTTACCGGCATGTTTGGTAGCGTCTTGTATTTATACAGGATTGTTAATCTTGGAGAGATTTCCTCTTTTGTCTTATATACAAGAAAATTTTCAGGTCCTATTAACGAGATCGCAAATATTGTTAATGACCTGTTTTCAGCGCTGGCAGCGTCTGAGAGAGTCTTCAGGCTCATTGATGAAGAGGAGGAGACTGTAGACGTTGAGGGTGCCAGGGAGCTTACAGATGTAAGGGGCGATGTGGAATTTGACCACGTTAAGTTCGGCTACATCGAGGGCCGCACTATAATCAAGGACTTCTCCTTCAAGGTTCCTGCAGGTCAGCGTATTGCTATTGTTGGTAAGACGGGGGCAGGCAAGACTACTCTTATCAACCTTCTTATGAGATTTTATGATGTGAACGAAGGCCATATCTACGTTGATGGTAACGAGATAAGGTCCCTTACCAGAAAGAGCCTTCGAAGAGCCTATGCGATGGTACTTCAGGATACCTGGCTTTTTGAGGGAACTGTTTTTGAGAACATAGCTTATGGCTGCGACAATGTATCAAGGCAGGATGTTATAAATGCGGCTAAATCTGCCCATATTCATTCTTTTATAACCCACCTTCCAAAGGGCTATGACACTGTTATTAGCGAAGACGGCGGCAATATCTCTAAGGGTCAGAAGCAGCTCCTTACTATAGCGAGAGCTTTTTTGTATGATGCAAGTATTCTGATACTTGATGAAGCAACTTCCAATGTCGATACTACTACTGAGCAGGAGATTCAGAAGGCTATGACAAGTCTTATGAAGGGACGTACCTGCTTTGTAATAGCTCATAGACTATCTACTATTCAGAATTCCGACAACATCCTAGTTTTAGACCAGGGGGATATCATCGAGCAGGGAACTCACCAGAGCCTTATGGACCAAAAAGGAACTTATTACGATATGTACATGTCCCAGTGGCAGTAAGACGATCTGAATGCGATGGGCATTCATTCATAATTAACCAGATTACTTGTCTATGAATTTATGAATATGTGAGGGCGTTCCGTATAGGAATGTCCTATTTTTTTATTTAATACGAGGAAATTTCTTTGAATTTCCCATTAAATAAAAAACGCTCCGCTATGGATGCCCACTTGCGCGATATGTAGATGATGCCAAAGCATCCGTGCTCGGAGCGAGAATGCCGCAAACGACATTCTTTCCTGCTAAAAAGAGTAATTTATTAAATATATATTAAATATATAATTACGATAGTTGTACTGGTAGAAGAGTATGATTAAAAAGATAGAATAGGTATATTAATGATATTGAAACATAATTAAAAAAATGTAATAAAATACTTGCATATATATATATATATATATATATATATAATGTTTTTTGGTCATCAAATTCAGCTTCAGTAAGGCATATTTTTCCAATTTTTTGAAGGTTGAGCTTAATGATATTTTAATAAGATCTGGCAAGTCGGGGGATTTGCTGGAAGGGGATTTATTATCTATAACCAAAAATAAATGATTAGTTTTGATTGAGGGAGGAATACAATGGCTTTTTGCGAAAAATGTGGAGCAAAAATATCAGATAATGCTGTATTTTGCCCAGGGTGTGGGAACAAGATTGAGAAGAAAGAGGAAGTGGCAGCTCAGAGTGTAGCGGTTGAGACTACAACCGGACATAAAAGCGGCTTTAGATTGAGAGAAGTATCGGCAGAATCAATGGCGCAAGCCGGAATAAATGAAACGGTTTTTGCAAACAGAGTAGAATCAGTTGATGACCTGAAGCTCAACGATTGCCTGTTTACGCTCTACAAAAAATTGATTTCTCCGGTTAGCAAGATTGAGCATTTAACGATTGCAATACAAAATAACGAATGTGAAATAGCAGCGAAAAAAGCATATGAGGGTGAAACACCTAGTGGTTCAGAATACCTATCTAGGTTCTTCATTTCACTTTTCGTAGCTCCGGTTGTTACGATTTTTGCTGCGTTAATTTTGGGGGTGATTGGGTTGATTTTTGGAGCCGAACTGACTTCTTCTTTTTGTTGGCTACTATATTGGCTTTCCTTAATTTTATTGACCATAGTACCGTTAAAGATCAAATATCGTAAAATTTCAAGGACAACGATGTCCAGATACAATAACCATGATATACCGATACTTGAGAATGAAATAAAGGATTATGAGAATCAGCGTAATAAAATAGTTTTGGCAATTAAGGACTATATCTGTTACTGTCCGCCTGCATACAGACATAGCAGTGCACTTTCTTACTTTGTTGATTCATACACGAACACCAGGGTTAATAATCTTCAGGAGGCTGTTCGCGCCTTTGATGAGCACAAGCGTTCACAGGATGTGCTGAATGCTATGAAATGTATCTATTCAGTTCTTGAAGATATCAGAGCTGAGCAGATAAGAACTAATGAGCAGCTAGCATCATTACAGGCGTCAGTATGGGCAGCAAACTTCATATTTTGATGGTTTAAATAGCGACCCCTGGTAGTGTATACCGGGGGTTATTTTCTGGTGCTGTTTCTGAACATGGGTGTGCATTCCACATGGGTCCAGCTGTAGGGGATGCCGGGATTGCCGATCCTTCTAAGGAGAACTTCTGCTGAGATGCGGCCTATCTCTACACTGGGGATCTGGACGGTTGTAAGTGCGGGCTCTACGATAGAGGCCTGAGGTGTTCCGTCGAATCCTGTTACCATTATGTCGCCTGGAATAGATAATCCCATCTTTTTAAGAGCATTCATTAGATGGGCTGCAAGGAAGTCATTTGCGCATACAAAGGCATCCGGCAGCTCTTTCATTTTATTAAGTCTTGATACGATCCAGTCTGTGTCTGCGTATGGAGATGCATCCGGATCTAAGATGCAGTAATCTTCGTTATAATCTATGCCGGCATCTATAAGGGCTGTCCGGTATCCTATCCATCTGTCATAGAAACTTCCGCAGTGTTCACTGTCACCGTAGAATCCAATCTTTCCTGCACCTTTACTAATAATATAGTTTACTATTTCTATTATTCCGGCACGGCTTTCCATAGCTACGAAGTCGCATCCCATGAGCTTTTTGGAAGCGTGTGTGGGGCTGTCGAGCATTATCGTAGGGATTCCGAGCTTACATATATAATCAAGATAGTCTTGATCAAACAGCTCTATTCCCACTATTCCGGCAGTCTGATCCGGGATGAAGTGGGGCGGGAGTTCTTTGCGTTTAAGCTCTTCTGAAGATATCTCGAACATCTTAAGGTTATAACCTGCTCTGCATATCCTGTCTGTAAAAGTAGTAACAAAATATGTACCAAAATGGTATTCAGCAGGGAGCTTATTGGAAAGAAGTGCGATTACCTTTCCATGAGAAGACTGCTGGAAGACTTTTTCGCTGGGGATGGCTTTGTAGCCGAGCTCCTCAGCTTTTTTTAATATATGATTACGTGTATTTGAAGGGACATTGCCTCGTCCGTTGAAAACTTTGGATACTGTATTTCTGGATAATCCGCAGGCGTCTGCGATATCCTGCATAGTCACTTTATTGTTGGCCATGTTCATTACCTCATATTGATCTGATATTTACATATGATAATAGCGCATCAAGGCTTGTCTTAATGCATTCATCAGATATCTTTAAAATCTTAGCATATCAAAAAAGTCAAAACAAGTTTACAAATGTAAACAATTTACACATTGGAGATTTACATCTATATACATCCTGTATTTTTGCGTTTTGCGCAGAATATTATTAATATTGTACAAAAAACAGATGCTTAAAACAGTTACTATTGAATATTGACGATAAAAAATCATGGATGTAAAATCATAATCATCAAATGTGAACAATGTAAAAAATGTAAACATTGTAAACTAAAATGTATGGCGGTTATTTTCGTATATCTATGTTATCAAACCGCCAGTATGTACCGGGGAGGATCTATATGAATAAAAAGCCTAGAAAGACGTTGGTGCGTGGGTTTAAGGATAATCTTCCTTATCTTCTTATGCTACTACCTGCCATTGTAACTGTTTTTCTTTTTAATTATCTGCCGATATATGGAGTTCTTATCGCTTTTCAGGACTTTATGCCCGGTGACAAGATCTTTTCAGACACAACCATATGGGTAGGATTTAGTAACTTTACAAGATTCTTTAGTGATGTTCAGTTCCTGCCGCTTATGAAGAACACTTTTTTATTGTGTATCTATGGTTTTATCATTGGTTTTCCACTTCCAATAATTGTTTCGCTTTCACTTAATGCACTTAGAAAAAAGAAAGCAGGCAAGATATTCCAGACCATTTTTACAGCGCCGCATTTTATCTCGCTTGTAGTACTTGTTGGTATGCTACAGCTCTTCTTCGGAAGATATGGACTTGTCAACAATATAGCGGCTGGTATGGGGCTTGAGAGATTCTCTTATTTCCTTGAAAACTCAGCTTTTAGACCTTTGTATATCTTGTCCAGTAACTGGCAGGATTTTGGATGGAGCGCAGTGATCTATATTGCAGCTTTGTCTAACGTGGATCCGGGTCAGCACGAAGCCGCTATGATCGACGGTGCCAGCAGATTCCAGAGGATACTTCATGTTGATATTCCTGCGATCATGCCTATGATAAGCGTGATGCTGATCATGTCCATCGGCGGTCTTATGGGAGTCGGTTATGAGAAGGCGCTCCTTATGCAGACAGATGGTAACCTTGCCGTGAGCGAACTGATAGCAACTTATGTATATAAGAAGGGTCTTACAGGAGTCCCTGATCAGGCATATGCTACAGCGATCGGACTTTTTAACTCGGTTATCAATGTGGTACTTTTGATCATTGCCAATACGCTATCGAAGCGTTTTTCTGAGAACTCTCTTTGGTGAAAATATATTTTATAAATGAGGTTAATATGGATAATTCTATCAGCAATACTTCTGCTTTAAATAAAGAGAAAGCCCTAATAAAGAGAAGATCTATCAAAAAGCTATCGCTTGGGGACAGAGTGTTCTATTTTATCAATACTTTGTTTCTGACACTGCTTGCACTGATAATCCTGTATCCTGTTTATTTTATCATCATAGCATCTATATCAGATCCGGATGCGGTTTTGGGTGGTCAGGTTTATCTATATCCTGTCAAGATTACACTTGATGGATTTGAGAAGATACTTCACAGAAACGATATCTGGACAGGTTATCTGAACACTATCTGGTACACAGTGATCACTGTGGTGTTGTCACTTGCTGTAACGATTCCTGCAGGATGGGCTCTTAGCAGGAAGAAACTTCCGGGCAGGAAATTCTGGATGGTCTTTTTTATAATTCCCATGTTCTTCGGAGGTGGTCTTATTCCTTTTTACAATGTTATGAGCAGTCTCCATCTTATCAATTCACAGTGGGCTATCATACTTCCGGCTATCCTGTCTGTATGGAATCTGTTCATGACCAAGACTTTCTTCGAGTCATCGATCCCTGAAGGATTATTGGAAGCGGCAAGAATTGATGGCGCGGGGAAGTTCAGGACTTTCTATTCTATAGTACTGCCACTTGCCAAACCTATCATTGCGGTTATGGCACTATACTACGCGGTAGGTCAGTGGAACAGCTACTTTAATGCGATGATCTTTTTGCAGGATGAGACCAAGTATCCGCTTCAGCTTGTACTTAAAGAGATACTGATCGCTTCAGAGAGCACTGTAGGAGGCAGCGGAGAGACAATACTGCAGCAGTACAGACTTGCTAACCAGCTCAAATACGTATCGGTTATCGTATCAAGTATTCCGGTTCTGTGCTTATATCCTTTTGTTCAGAAATATTTTGCACAGGGTGTAATGCTTGGATCTCTTAAAGACTGAGTATCTTCAAGTGCTTGTCATGGAGGAATAATAAGAACACTATATTAGATCATGTATCTGTATAAATACCATTTGGAGGAAAAAATATGAAAAGGTATAAAAAACTAAGTGCTCTGGTTCTTGCAGCGGTTATGACTTCGTCGCTTGCCGGCTGCGGATCTGGAGATAAGCAAAGTGCATCAGCATCTGACATAGATGCACTTGTAAGTGAGTATGGATTTCAGTGGGAGGATCCTACAAAGCCTATAGTCAATGAAAAAGGTTCACAGGAGATAAGCTTTAATATCTATTCTTCCAAGAACGCTTCTGCACTTGATTATAACGATATGAAGATCATGCAGGATCTGTATGATCAGACTGGTGTCAAAGTAAACTGGGAGAATGTATCTGAATCTGTATATTCTCAGCAAAAGAGTCTTATCTTTGGTAACAGTGAGAACCGCCCTGATGCTATCTATCATGCAGGTATGGATTCGGGAGAGATAATCAAGTATGCAAAGCGTAAAGTTCTTTTGCCAATAAGTGATTATCTTGATTATATGCCCAATCTTAAAAAGCTTCTGGAAGAACGTCCTGATATCAAGAACCAGCTGCTAAATGTAGAGGATGGCAAGATCTATTCCCTTCCTCGTATTGAAGAGATGGGACTTTTAGAGTTCCCTAACCTTCTGTTTCTGAATGCTCAGTGGGCCAAAGATGCTATAAATGCCGGAGCAGTTACAGGTTTATCTGAAAGCGATGTCCAGGACGGACTTACTCTTACAGCTGATCAGATGGAGCAGATCCTTGCTTACTTCAGAGACAATGATATGAACGGCAATGGTAAGAGCGATGATGAAAGACCTCTTAGCTTTGTATATAACAACTGGCAGGGCAATCAGTGCGATCTGTATGGTATGTTCGGCCTTAATGATAACCTTGAGCACAGAGTTGTTGTAGATGGCAAGGTGACATATACAGTTACTGATGACAGATTCAAGGAAGCTACTAATTATATAGCAAGCTGGGTAGACAATGGCCTTATCGACAAGGTTTCATTCGAGCAGAGCCAGGACAACTTCCTTGCAGGCGGCAAAGGCCTTGAAACATATGGCGCTTTCTACTGGTGGGAGAGTGAGACAGTAGTATCTAATCCTGAAGATTATATCGTATGCAGTCCTCTTATCGGACCAAACGGCGATCAGACAATCTGTGTATCCAATAACCCTGAGATTGGAACAGGTGAAGTTGTAGTGTTTGCAGATTGTAAATATCCTGAGATCCTCCTTGCATACTTCGACCGCTACTATGATCCGCTTATATCCGCACAGATCAACTATGGTCCTGTAGGCGTTGTATATGAAGAGGAACTTGATGATAGCGGAATGCTGGTTCAAAAGCCGCTTCCGGAGGGAGTTACAGCTGATGAACTTCGTCTTCAGAATGCGCCTCTTGGCATCATCAATCTTGGAGAGTATGCATGGAACAATGTTGTCAACATGGAGCCTAGAGCAAAACTCCGCCTTGAGAGACTTGATCAGGTGGCAAGACCTTATGTAGATGCTAAGGTAACCCCATGTCCTAACCTTCAGTTCACTCTTGAAGAGCTCAATACTCTTGGCAACTACGAAAGCAACATGAATGACTATATAAGGACCAATCTCATTGCATGGCTTATGAAAGGCGGCGTGACAGACAGCGACTGGGAAGCTTTCCAGAATGACCTTAATGGCAAAGTTAAACTTCCTGAGATCCAGCAGGTATATCAGGATGCTTATGACAGATATATAAGTCAGTAAAACTGCAAGTATATCAAAACAAAATATAAAAGGTATTAGAGAATTTTTGTAGCAAAAATAAGTTCCTGTAAGTCTATATAGACAGCTAGGGACCAAATAATATAAAAGAGGGAATGAGAATGAGAAAAAAGTTTGTGGCAATGCTTATGACACTTATATGTACAGTATCAGTAGCTGCCTGTTCAAACGGCGCAGCATCAGGCGGTGATAATACTGCTCCTGTAATAGAGGGAGCTGCTGATGCTACAGTTATGGCCGGAACAGAGTTTGATGCACTTAGCGGCATAACAGCATCTGATGATCAGGATGGCGACCTTAGCAGTGTGATCAAGGTTGAGGCTACTCCTTCACTTGATTTTAAGAACGGTAAGGCAACACCTGAGAATGCAGGATCTTATGAGCTTGTATATTCTGTAACAGATAAGGGAGGTCTTACTACTGAAAGCTATGCAACTCTTACTGTTACCAAGATGACTGGGGACGAGGAAGTTTATAAAGAGTTTGATTTTAGTAAGGCCGGAGAAGTAGATAATAAAGGCTGGGAAGTTAAGATAGGTGACAATGCCAAGGCAACAGGTCAGCTCAAGCAGGGCGCATATGTTTTTGATATAGAAAATCCCGGAGAGTCTGATGGAGAAGTTGCTCTTTCCAAATCAGGATTTGAAGTCAAAAAAGCTGACTATACTGTAAAAGTCTGGGCTAAGTCAACAAAGCCAACATATGCACATATCATAGCAAGAGATGAAAACGCGGCAGACTGGGCTACTTTTGGCGGATCTTATAACGTTCAGATCACAGAAGAGGTAGCACCTTACGAACTTACTTTTTCTTCAGATAAAGAGGGTAAGTGCGAGCTCATGATCAATATGGGCAAGATCACACCTAACCCTGATAATGCAGAAGATACAACACCTGAAGACTTCACTGTAACTATTGATAAGATCGAGATCTATGAAAGTGTTGGTGAAGAGGAGCTTGTAGCTTCATACACAGCTGATCCTTCTAAAGATAATCTTACTGTAGAAGCAGGCGACGGTGCAGAGGCCGGGGTTACATTCGAAGATGGCAGCGCCAAGACTGATATTACAGCTTATCCATCTGCTGATGGCGGAGTATGGAGCATTAAGACAGATATTTCAATAGGCGATGTTAAGATTGAGAATGGAAAGAAGTACTATTACAGATTCAATGTTAATGCTGCTAACGGACAGACTGGTGAAGTTCTGGTAGAAAGTAGGGAAAAGGGCTTTGAGTGCAGAGCTAACTTTAATACGCTGGATGCACCTGCCGGTGAGGAGATAACAGTCGAGGGCGTATTTACTGCAGAAGCTGACGTAGAGGATCCTGTTATCCGCCTTCAGATAGGTAACGCTCCTGAGGGAGTAACTGATAATGAGATAGTTATAAACAGCATCGAATTTGGAACAGTAGAAGGTGATAAGGAAGTTACTAAGACAATTGATTCTTTCATGGCATTTGGAAGAAATAGTGCCAACGCAGATAATACAGATCTTCCATGGGAGACCTTCAATGGAACTGATGAAGATAATGACAAGGGAGTTGGCGTTATCTGGGCAGAAGACGGAAGCTTCTTTTACCGTATTGATAATGGAGGCACAGTAGACTGGCACAACAAGCTTATCTGCGGTTATACAGGCAATCCTCTTACTCTTGAATCAGATGCTTACTATACGATCGAGATAACAGTTAAGGCACAAAAGCCTGTATCTTGCGGAGTATTCCTCAATCCTATGGGAGACTGGGATCCCAGGATCTCAGAAGGAATGGATATCACAACTGAGTATCAGACCTTCAGATTTACTACTACAGATACATTCATCACAGATATGGATTTCGAGCTTCTGTTCCAGTTTGGTTCTGAGGACACAGCAGCTATGGGAGAAAATACTATAGAGTTTTCTAACATTACTATCTATAAGATGAGCGCTATGTAAGGCGGCGGAAGATAGTAAACGTTAGGGGATTTATATAAAGTGAGCAGACAGGCCGGGCGGTACAAAATGCTTTGGCCTGTTTGACTTATATATGTAATGTGAATGATTGATGCCTACGGGATCATTAAAGATTAAGACCAAAACACTTGCTATAAAATTAGTGTTTGGGCGTTGGTAAAAAACATACGAATTAGATACAGATTATCAGACTTTCTAATGATATGTCTGTACATGAGGATTTTTATTTTATGAAAAATAAGTTATTAGGAATTGCCAGGATCATGAGCATTCTATGCGTCTTTACTGCGGGATGCAGTATTGGGCAGGAGCCTTTCCAAAAAAATTTAGAATATGATGATGAAGGGGAACCTTTTGTGGAAAATACAAATGATAAAGATTTCTCGGAGCTTACAACTCCCGGAAGTATGGAAAAAGCATATGAATACAAAAACTTTTTTCTCCCGGGATTATGTGGTACAAATCAGCCATATGTAGGTGACTGTATGGCATATTATGAAGACGGAACATATTATATCTATTATCTCAAAGATGGCGGAGATTCATATAATCACTCAGTATTCCTGACCAAGACAACAGACTTTGTAACTTATGAAGAAGTGGAAGGCCCTGTGCTTGAAGCTGACAAAGCAGGCGGTCAGGATGCATGGATAGGAACAGGATCTGTTGTGAAAATAGGTGATGAATATCTATTCTTCTACACAGGACACGGATCTCATCCTACCTGTGAATATGCAGAGACTATCAAGGTTGCAAGAGGAACTAGTCCTACAGAGTTTGAAAAGGACGAGACTTTCGAGATCATACCTCCTGATGAACTTGGACAAAAGAATGATTTTAGGGATCCGCAGGCATATTATGATGAAGAAACAGGTAATATAGTGCTTACAGTTACTGCATCTAAGGATAATGTTGCAAGGATCCTTAAGTACACGCTAAGCTCTGATCTTAAAGAAGTGACTTATGATGGAGTTATCTTCGATGATCCTACTAAAGAGTTCTGGAATCTTGAGTGTTCTGATACTTTTAAAATAGGAGACAAGTATTACATCACATATTCAGCACAGGATGATACTCTCTGGTATGCAGTATCAGATACGCCTTACGGGCCTTATGAGAATGCTGCAAGAATTGATGGCAAGCTCTTCTATGCGGCCAAGCACGTAGAGGGTCCTGATGGAATGTATATGGTAGCATGGGCCAGAAGAAGTGATTCACCTTCTGACATCATGGGTGTAACAGCCTGGGCAGGGAACCTTATAGTCATGAAGATCTGTCAAAATGAGGATGGAAGTCTGTATCTTGCACCTGTTGACAAGATCGTGGAGCAGTACAAGGATAGAAGAAAGCCTCTTATGGCACAGGATGATGTGAACATAACAGCGGGCTCTAGATATTACTACGAAGAGTATTTTAACTGCTATGAAAGCTTTATGCTGACCGGTAAGTTCACATATTCCGGTAATGGAAGCTTTGGACTTGCCTTTGATTATAATGGCAATAGTGATAATTACAAGATGATAAGCATAGATACAAGGACTCAGCTTCTTGATCTTAATTTTAATGAAGGTACGACAGATATCACTTCTACAAGCGTATCACTAAAAGAAGGCGAGACATACTCTTTTACCTATATTCAGGAAGGCTCTGTAGGTGTCTTCTACATAGATGGTCAGGCATCACTTACAGTAAGGCTCTACGGAGTGTCCGGCAAGAGCATCAGACTCTTTGCAGAAGACTGCACAGTGGACTTTACGGATCTTAGAGAGTATACGAGGTGATGATCGTAAATAGTAGGGCAACTGATATTGCCTAATGGCTAAGCTTCTCACATGAGGGTTAACTTATCATGTGGGAAGCTTTTTAATTTTAAAGTAACTGAAACTTCGCACTTGCCAAACATACGCCACCCTTTGAGGCAGCGCCGATGCGGATAGTTTATAATGCATTTTCATATCTTGAATGTGTTATAAATTCAAGGACATAGAAATACATCCATGTATTTCTATACATGTCTAGTTACATCCTGTAACCGGGCATGATATCTGGATTTTTATATTCTAGGGTCTGAAACTCGCTTCGCTCAGACATGCAGACCCTAAGAAGAATATAAAAATCCATCTCTCATGCTCCTGAATTTTATAACACCTTCAAAAGATATGAAAATGCATTATAAACTATCCGCATCGGCACTACCGCAAAGGATGGTGTATGTTTGGCAAGTGCGAAGTTTGAGTAAAGTAAAATGTACTGCCAAAATAAAGAAAACAGAACAGTTGACAGTTATTCAAGAAGTAAAAATTAAAAATCCCAAAAAGAATTTAGAAAAAAATAAGAAGTGTACGATATATTTATTGATATACTAGAAAATAACGTAAGTGGCTAATAACACCTTCAAGATACAAAAAAGCATAATACACTGCCTAAAAGGGGCGTATTGGCAGTAATATGCAAATTTCAAAGCACAATAAATCGGTCAGTTATACACTGCTTTCATCGGCTAAAGGTGTAAAAGAGCAAAAAACAATTGAAATCCGAATAAAAATGGTATAATATTTAATTGTATACAATATAAAATATACATTTTTTACCTAATGTCGCGAGCAAAGCGAGTGGCTAATGGTTCAAATTGATGAAGCTTGCGTCATCAATTTGGGTTTGAAAGTGGAACACTTTCAAACTTATATTGTATACATAAGAATTATTAGCGTGATATTAGTTTGATAGGTACATGTAGGAGGTTTAGTAGTGTCCGATTCTAAGAGATTTAATCCTGTAAGAAGATCAGGTGAAGAGATACATGAAGAGCAGTTGTCAGGTGAGAGAGCACTCTATAGAGGGCGTGATCTTAAGATATATGATACAGTTTTTCATGATGGAGAGTCTCCGCTTAAGGAGAGCAGGAATATAGAGCTGTATGGCTGTGAGTTTCAGTGGAAATATCCCGTATGGTATGCTGACAATGTATATGCCAAGGACTGCGTATGGCAGGAAATGGGCAGATCAGGAGTCTGGTATACAAATAATATGACAATTGAAGACAGCCTTATTGGTGCTCCCAAGAATTTCAGACGATGTAAGAATTTAAAGATCAGGAATTCATCAATGCCTAATGCACAGGAGACATTGTGGATGTGCGATGGAGTGGAGCTATCCAATGTTACAGCAAGAGGCGACTACTTTGGAATGAATTCTGATAATATCAAAGTAGATCACCTGGAGCTTTTTGGCAATTATGCTTTTGATGGTTCTAAAAATGTAGAAGTCAGAAATTCAAGGCTTGTGACCAAGGACTGCTTCTGGAACTGCGAGAATGTTACAGTTTATGATTCCTACATTTCAGGCGAGTACCTTGCATGGAACACTAAGAACCTTACACTTGTTAACTGTACAATCGAGTCCAATCAGGGCCTTTGCTACATTAATAATCTTAAGATGGTTAATTGCAAGCTTGTTAATACGACTCTAGCATTTGAGTACGCATACGACGTTGATGCAGAGATCATCAATAAAGTCGATGGAATCCTCAACCCAGGTTCAGGATCTATCAAGGCAAGAAAAATTGCAGAACTTATCGTTGAGCCAGATAACTGTGATATCTCTAAGACTAATATTATGGTCAAGGACGCTGAAAGTGGCGAAGTGAGAAGCATTTCTATAGCGAAATAAATTATGCTTTTACACATATAAATTTTACTACTATCTTGAAGATTCCTGAGGTTGGCTGTTAATAAATGATTTTCTGGTCTTTGAAAAATATATTAAATTCAAGAGCTTGATAGATGGAATGATATATTCTGTTTGGGATTCATCTGTTTGAGCGAAGCGAGTTTATGAATCCCAGAATATATTATTCCAGATATCATGCCTTGAATTAAATGTATTTTTCATGACCAAAAAATCATTTATTAACGGCCAGCCTCAGGAATCCCCCAGAAACGAGGCAAACATGAGAAAATACAATTTCGATAAAGTGATAGACAGAAGTTCTTCATGGGCTATAAAGTGGGATGTAAAAGAGGGCGAGCTCCCTATGTGGGTTGCTGACATGGATTTTGAGACAGCTCCTGAAGTTAAGGAAGCGCTTATAGAGCGTCTTAATGTTGGTGCCTATGGATATTCCTATGTTCCTGACGAATGGTACGATGCCTATATTTCCTGGTGGGGTAGACGCCACCATCTTAATATTTCAAAGGACGAGCTTGTCTTTACAACAGGCGTTATCCCGACCATTTCAAGTACAGTCAGAAAGCTTACAACTCCCAATGAGAAGATTGTAATTCTGACTCCTATCTACAACACCTTCTATAACTGCATAGTCAATAACGGCGCAAGACCTTTTGAGTCAAAGCTTATTATGAAAGATGGCAGATGGGAGATCGATTTCAAGGACCTTGAAGAAAAACTCGCAGATCCTCAGTCATCTCTTATGATCCTTTGCAATCCTCACAATCCTGTAGGTCGCATTTGGACAAAGGAAGAGCTTATAAAGATCGGCGAACTTTGCTATAAGCACGGAGTTACAGTTCTGTCTGATGAGATCCATTGCGATATAGTTGATCCTGACAAGGAGTATGTACCTTTTGCATCAGTTTCTGATATCTGCAGAGATATAAGCATCACAGCCCTGGCTCCTTCCAAGACCTTTAACATGGCAGGCATGGCTACAAGCGCTGCTTTCGTTCCTAATAAATTCCTCCGCCACAAGGTATGGAGACAGGTCAACACCGATGAGTGCGGCGAGCCTTCATTTCTTGCAGTAACAGCTGCTGTTGCGGCATTTACCAAAGGTGAAGATTGGCTTAATGAACTGAACAAGTATGTTTATGATAATAAATGCTACTGCGAAGAATTTATTACAAATAATATACCTGGCATCAAGGTTCTTCATTCGGAAGCTACATATCTTATCTGGGTAGATTGCAGGGATATCACAGACGATAGCTATGACCTTGCATATTTCATTAGAGAGAAGACTGGTCTTTATATCCTACCAGGTAAACTCTATGGCCCTGGCGGAGAAGGCTTCCTTCGTATTAACCTTGCATGCCCCAGAAGCATCGTAGAAGATGGCATGGAAAGACTTAAGAAGGGTATTGAGCTTTATATAAGTGAGAAAAAATGATCAGGAAACGGTTGCACCAAAACCAGTTTCATGGTAGTATTTATATAGTTAAGTGAATATTTTTTTATCGACAAACGAAGAGACGAGAGAAAAGGGTGTCGGTGCAGTATTAGTTCGGTTAGAACTTTATTCTTGTTGGAATTAATTCAATGGGAGATTTGCACGTGCTTTTTTCTATCGTCTCTTTTTTCATGTCGATAATATTTGATTTTTAGTAAGGTATTCTTTTTGAAGGAGAAGCAGATTATGAACACAGATGTTGTAATCATCGGGGGCGGCGTTGTTGGATGCGCCATCGCAAGGCAGTTGTCAGCTTATGATCTGAAGACTGTTCTTGTAGAAAAGGAAGAGGATGTATGCTCCGGTACATCCAAGGCTAACAGTGCCATAGTACATGCGGGTTTTGACGCTGAACCTGGTTCAGTTAAGGCAAAGTTCAATGTCCTTGGCAGCAAGATGATGGAAGATTTATCCAAAGAACTAGATTTTCCATATAGAAGAAACGGATCCTTGGTTCTTTGCTTTGACGAAGCAGACAGACCTAAGCTTCAGGATCTTTATGACAGGGGCGTAAAGAACGGCGTTGAGGATCTTGAGATCATTTCGGGAGATCAGGCAAGAGAGCTTGAACCTAACGTATCAGATGAAGTCGTTGCAGCACTTCTTGCAAAGACAGGTGCGATCGTATGCCCATTTAATCTTACTATCGCGCTTGCAGAGAATGCTTGTGATAACGGCGTAGAATTCCGCTTCAATACTGAAGTTCAGGATATAAAGAAAATAGACGGTGGCTATAGCCTTCGTACTAATAACGGAGAGATAACTACAAGATTTGTCGTAAATGCTGCAGGTGTGTATGCAGATCTTTTTCATAATATGGTATCTGATAAGAAGATTCATATCACTCCCCGTAAGGGCGATTACAAGCTTATGGACAAGGAAGTTGGTAATCATGTAGATCACACGATCTTCCAGCTCCCTGGCAAATACGGTAAAGGTGTTCTTGTAACTCCTACTGTTCATGGCAATCTTCTTGCAGGTCCTACAGCTGTTGATGTTGAGAATAAAGAACTTACTTCCACATCAGCTCAGGAACTTGATGATCTTACAAGTAAGGCAATGATTAGCGTTAAGAATGTTCCTTTCCGTCAGACTATAACTTCTTTCTCAGGACTTCGTGCCCATGAGGATGGAGATGACTTTATAATCGGTGAATGCGAAGATGCAGAAGGCTTTTTTGACGCAGCAGGAATTGAATCTCCTGGTCTTTCAAGCGCACCTGCTATCGGCGTATTCATTGCAGATGAGATTGCAAAAAAAGCTGGAGCATCCAAGAATGAGAGATTTAACGGAAAACGTACAGGTATTCCTCATGTAGCTGAGATGTCCATGGAAGAGAGAGCTGCTCTTATAAAGCAAGACCCTTCATTTGGTACTATCATCTGCCGCTGCGAGGGAATTTCAGAGGGTGAGATCAGAAACTCCATAAGACGAACACTTGGTGCAAGATCTATGGACGGCGTAAAGAGAAGAACAAGAGCCGGAATGGGAAGATGCCAGGCCGGATTCTGTACACCTCGTACCATCGAGATAATCGCAGAAGAGCTTGGAATTCCGGTAACACAGGTTTGCAAGAATCGCAAAGGGTCGGAACTTATTGTCGGTGATGACAAAGATGAAATAGGCAGAGCCTGAAAAATTCATTTGAAATATATGAAAGGACTATTTATGAATAGTATAGATCTTGTAATTATAGGCGGTGGCCCCGCAGGACTTGCAGCAGCTCTATCTGCTAGAAAAGAGGGCGTGGAAGATATACTTATACTTGAGCGTGACCATATTCTTGGAGGTATCTTAAATCAGTGCATCCACAATGGTTTCGGTCTTCATACATTCAAGGAAGAGCTGACCGGACCTGAATATGCAGGTCGCTTCATTGACCGTGTTATGGCTGAGAAGATTCCTTATAAGCTAAATACTATGGTCATTGATATTAATAAAGACAGGGAAGTTACATATATTAACAAAGAGGATGGCCTTACAACTATCAAGGCTAAGGCTATTGTTCTTGCCATGGGATGCAGGGAGCGTCCAAGGGGAGCCTTGAACATTCCCGGATTTAGACCTGCCGGCATTTATACAGCAGGAACAGCTCAGCGTCTTATGAACATTGAAGGACATATGGTTGGCAAAAAAGTTGTCATCCTTGGTTCAGGAGATATCGGTCTTATCATGGCTCGTCGTATGACGTTAGAGGGTGCCAAGGTAGAAGTTGTTGCAGAGCTTATGCCTTATTCAGGCGGCCTTAAGAGAAATATTGTTCAGTGTCTTGATGACTACGGTATCCCGCTTAAGTTAAGCCACACTGTTGTTGATATTGAAGGTAAAGATCATGTGACAGGCATTACTATTGCCAAGGTTGATGAGAACAAGAAGCCTATCCCTGGAACAGAGATTCATTATGATGCCGACACACTTCTTTTATCATGTGGTCTTCTTCCTGAAAATGAGCTGACAAGAGGAATTGGAGCTTCTATATGTCCTGTGACAAGTGGTCCTAGTGTAACAGATAAGCTTGAGACAAGTGTTGAGGGAATCTTCGCTTGTGGTAATGTTCTTCACGTACATGACCTTGTTGACTATGTATCTGAAGAAGCTACTCTTGCAGGCAAGAATGCTGCAGCATATATTCTTGGATCTGGCAGTGGAGCTGGTAAGACTATTGAGCTTAAGGCTGATGGCGGTGTTCGCTACACAGTTCCTCAGAGTCTTGATATCACTAACATGAGCGATAAGGTAGTCGTAAGATTCAGAGTTGGTGATGTATATAAGAACCGTAACGTATGCGTATATTACGGCGATGAGAAGGTTCAAAACATTAAAAAGAGAGTCATGGCTCCGGGAGAGATGGAGCAGGTAGTACTTATGAAGAGCTCTTTTGACAATTATGAAAACATTGAATCGATAAGGATCTGTACAGAAGAGAACTGATAGACCTGTTTAATGAAGAGGAATTTTGGAGACAGAGTTCTGAAAATTATGTTCTAAAGATTGGAGCAAGATATGGAGACAAGAGAACTTATATGCATTGGCTGTCCCATGGGATGTATGCTGACTGTAAATATGGAAGATGCTGATAATATCACGGTTACAGGTAATACCTGCCCACGTGGCGAAGCTTATGGCAAAAAAGAAGTAACAAACCCTACCCGTATAGTGACAAGTAGTGTTAAAATAATCGATGGTACTATCGCAAGGGTTTCTGTTAAGACTGAAAATGATATTCCTAAGGGAAAGATTTTCGATATCATGAAGGAGATCCGTGATACTACTGTTACGGCGCCTATCCATATAGGAGATGTGATTCTTAAGAATGTTGCGGATACCGGAGTTGACGTTATCGCAACCAAGGATGTTGAAAGAAGCGCCGCTATATAATACGGTTCGCAACTTACGGATTCTTAGGGATTATCGGATCAGTATCTGGAAGGATTTTTGATAGCTGGTTTCATGAATCTATAAAGCGGATCGTAGAGAAAGGCTTTTAGATCATCATGGATAAAAAACAGTTATTGGAAAAAACTGATCTTTTCGTGCTGGACATGGATGGTACGTTTTACCTTGGAGACAAGATTCTTCCGGGGGCATTTTCCTTTATTGATGCTGTTAAGCAGAAGGGAAAGGATTATCTTTTTTTCACAAATAATGCATCTACAAGGCCTGAGGCTTATATTGATAAGCTTGCAGGCATGGGATGCTTCATAACAAGGGATAAGATCATGACTTCAGGTGATGTTATGATCAGATTCCTAAAGAGCGAATATCCGGGCAAATCGGTTTATCTGCTTGGTACGGCTCCTCTTATCGAGAGTTTTGAGGATGCAGGTATCAGGCTTGATAGCGAGCACCCGGATATTGTTGTTGCAAGCTTTGATAAGACTCTTACTTATGAGAAGCTGGAGAGAGCATGCACTTTTATCAGGGAGGGAGCTCTTTTCCTTGCAACACATATGGATATAAACTGTCCTGTTGAAGGCGGATTTATTCCTGACTGCGGTGCTATCTGCGCTGCGATCTCTCTTTCCACAGGTAAAAAGCCAAGATATGTAGGTAAGCCCTTTGTTGAGACGGTTGACATGATCCTTGACAAAACAGGTTATAATAGAGAGAATGTCACGTTTGTGGGAGACAGGCTCTATACTGATGTTGCGACTGGTGTTAACAACGGCGCACGCGGAGTTTTAGTCCTTACTGGAGAAACTCATCTTGAGGATGTTGAGACGTCAGATACTAAGCCTGATGCTATCTATGATTCAATTGCGCAGATGGGGCAGCTGATGTTATCCTAAAGTGAAAGGGTAGGGATTTCTCATGAAAAAAAACTTATCTGATATACTTGCGGATTCACCGGTTATTGCGGCAGTTAAAGATGAAAAGGGGCTTACTAAGGCTCTTTTGTCTGAATGCAGTATGATCTTTATTTTGTATGGTAATATTTGTAATATAAGTGATATCGTTGAGAAGGTCGATAGAGCTTCTAAGATTGCCATAGTTCATGCGGATCTTGTAAATGGTCTTTCCATGAAAGAGATTGCTGTTGATTATATTAGAAATAACACTAAAGCTCAGGGTATCATTTCTACTAAGCCTTTGCTTGTAAAGAGGGCTAAGGAGCTTGATCTGATCGCAATTCAGAGGACGTTTGTGATCGATTCTATTGCTTATAACAATATGATGAAACAGATCAAAGAATATGAGCCTGATGCTGTTGAGATACTTCCGGGCGTTATGCCGTCTGTTACAGCGGATGTGAGGGAAGCAGTTGATCTTCCTATCATTGCCAGTGGTCTTCTCAGAAGTAAAAAAGATGTTGTGGCAGCTTTGGATGCAGGGGCCGATGCTGTTTCTACAACTGCAGAAGATTTATGGTCTGTTTAAGTTTCGTGGTATATAACTATAGATCGTGAAGCATTTTGAAGGTTTGATGGCTGTTAATTAGCCTGTTAGAGCTTTGCCGGGGAAATTATATTTGGGGATGTCATTATAATTGGAGTTAAAACGGGATGGCTAATAAAGAAAACGAAAATAAGGAAATCGATAATAAAGAGATCGAAAATAAGGAAATCGTAGATAAGGACATCGCGAATAAGGAAATAGATAACAAAGACGTTGAGAATAAGGACGTTGATAAAGACGCCGAGAATGAAAACGTTGAGAATAAGGATATTGATAAAGACGTCGAGAATTTCGTTGTTGAAATAATTGACTTCAATGATGGTGCAGATAAGAAAGAGTCAGATACAAAAGTCTTAGATGCAAAAGACTCTGATAGTAAAGATTCTGATAATAACGACTTAGATAATAAGGACTCTGATAACAACGATTCAGATAAAGAAGAAATAGAAGATAAAGCTGATAGTGAAAATATAAACGATGACAAAACTGGCATCGAAGAAGAAAACAATGACAAAGCTGACAGTGAAGAAGATTCAGCCAAAAAAGGTAGCAAGGGAAAAAAGTGGACTGCTTTTGATATAGGTCAGATCGTTGTCATCGTACTTCTTTTATTTGTATGTCTTTTTGGAACTTACAAGCTGTATCAGAATCTTACAGCGGTTCGTTTTACTAAAGCTTTGGCACTTGCGCAGAATTATCAGAGCAATGGAGATTATGCATCAGCTATCAAGTATTATCAGCAGGCTATCAGTATTGATAGTAAGTCAGCTGTTGCATATGAAGAGCTTGCCAATTGTTATGCTACTTTAGGCGATACAGAGCATGTTATGAACGTTCTTTATAGCGGATGGCAGAATATTGGCGATCAGACAATGCTTGATAATTACATCTCGCTTAAATTAAATAGCGTTATTGCAAGCATTCAGACGTCAGGTGGAAGCTTTGAAGCAGTTGAAAATGTTCTTGATGTACTTAAGATCGATGGCACTAACGAGAATGCTCTTCAGCTTCTTGGTACTCTTTACAGCTATTGTATGATCGATAAGAATTCTTCAGGAGATAGTGTTCTTTTCTGGGAATCAGAGGAAGAAAATTCTATTTTTTCCCAGTATCTTGAAGCAGTATCTACAATGCTTGATATTTATGAAGTGTCTCCAAGTGATGAACTTGAGATGCTTATCGCAAGATACATTATGCCTGAAGGAAATGTAGTATGGATCGGTCTTAATAATTGCAGCGACTATGCTCTTTTGGTTCAGGATGCAAGTGATCTTCTTGGAGAGAGCAGTTCTCTTAGCTCTTATGAAGGTTGCCTTGAAGAGGCAGCAAACGTATCCGGCGTATTTACAAAGCTTTGGACTAAGGTAAGCGAAGATGACGTTGATGCGTTCAGAGATTTCATGATCAGTGATAAGCTCCTTGCGTTCAAGGATGCTCTTGTCGCAGGTGAGTATCCGTATCTTGAACTTGAGATGGAGAATACTTTCTGCCAGGAAGGAGTTATCCTTACACTTGAAGATAATTCCTGGACATATCACTTCCCGGATTTTAGTGAAAACTTAAGTACAAAGGGAGTTATTACACTTCAGCTTACATATGATGAAGTTCAGGCAGCAGAGCAGGCTATTGAAGAAGCTAAAGAAAATGGAACTTTGGAGAATACCGAAGAAACAGTAGAATCTCAGGAAGATGCAACAGTAGATTCTTCAGAGGATTCATCAGATGAATCTTCAGAAAATTCTTCAGAAGAATCATCGCAAGACGAAGCTAACTTAGATGATGCCAGCAAAGATACAGAGACAGATGATGCAGCCGATACTTCAGACAGCGCTGCTGAAGCTTCCACAGAAGAAGAGATAAGAAGCGGTAAGGTTATCATGAATTACGAGCCTGCTGTTCATGGCACAAGCTATTTTCCTCATACAACTTATTACTTTGTATGTGAGTATGAAGGTGATGTTGTAACCTACAAATATCAGCAGGTTATCACTCTTGAAGACGGAACCAAGACCAGAACTACAATAGATAACTGGGGTGATGAAGAACTCGAAACAGTTGTTGATGAAGATATTGAAGAGGAAACAGAAACTGAGGAGACTCCGGCTCCAACTCAGACACAGCCTCAGGAGACTAATACTCAGACAACCCCTGATGTGATCGTAGATCCTGAGACAGGAGCAATGTACGATCCTAATACCGGACTTCAGATAGACCCGGCAACAGGATTCCTTATAGACCCGGCAACTGGATTGTATATCGATCCTAACACCTGGACATATATCGATCCGGCCACAGGAGCAGTAGTAGATCCTAATGCACCTGCTACAGAAGAGACTCCGGCTGATCCCAATGCGGCAGCTGCAGGAGCTTGATAGAGGCAACATATATGGAGACAAAAGAGGGTAAGTGCATAATCGTATCTGCCGGTGACTTTGAGCCGGTAGACTTAAATTACCAGGATGGAGATTATCTTATTGCCTGTGATGCTGGATTTTGTTATCTTGATCGCATGGGAATACTTCCGGATCTGATCGTTGGTGATTTTGATTCAATGGCTTCTTTTCCTGAAGCACTTAATTCACTTAGGGAGATTTCTATAGAAGATCCTGACAGAATTATGTCGCTGGATGTCCATAAAGATGACACCGATACCATGAAGGCCATCAAGACAGGCTTTGAGCATGGCTATAAGAAGTTCTATATGTACGGCGCTCTTGGCGGCAGAAGGTTTGACCACTCTATATCCAATATTCAGGCACTTTTATATATCAAAAGAAATGGTGGCAAGGGATATATCATGGAAGCTGAGCAGATAATGCTTATAGCTGAAAATGAAACCATCAGTTTCAACAAAGGTATGACTGGTATACTATCAGTATTCTCTCTTGGAAAAAGAGCAGAAGGTGTAACTTTAAAAGGTCTTGAATACGAGATGGAAGATGGCGTTATTACAAACGATTTTCCAATCGGAACAAGCAATGAATTCATAATTGACGAAGCTGCCAGTATCACAGTAAAAGAAGGGACGCTGCTGATAATTGCCAACTGGAGCGGAGCTCATTGAGGTTAAACGAAAAATAATAGTAATTATTAATTAAGTTATATTGTTGTAGCAATCTTGTATATGTTATTTTTAAACATAAAAAATCCCGAAGCATTTAATCATGCTTCGGGATTGAATTTTGCTTATAAGATTCAAAGCATACAATTAGTATATGCTTATCAAGTTCCCCTGAGATGCTCTATGATAGTGCCATACATGGCCACTCTCATATTGGATGCAGAGCACGGTCATCCCATTCTGATCTGTCTCCATCCAGTATTTGCTGACGTTCCCATCTTTCCAACTTTTGCATTTTTCTTTGTGCTGCTGCATTGCATCTACGATCATATGCTGAGCAAAAGAATCGATCATCCGCCACTTACACATATTATTCATCGTCCTCTCTATATTGAATCAAGTCATTGCAGCTTTTTAACCACCCAATTTGCTGCTCTCAAAAAGAATACAATCAGTATTCTATCACAAATGTTAGCAAAAAAACGCTAAATAGTGCGGTTTTTTGAGGGACGAAAAATCGTTCGTCAATTTTAAATGGCCAAAAACGCGTGGTTATCACATTTCACAATATGCCTCTGAAAAGTTTGTTAGAATTTACCAATTGCCGAAAACGTTTAAGTGTGCGTTTTGTAATCTCTTACAAAAACGATGAACGATTTTTAATCAATATGGATACCTGTACATTCTTCAAATATTTCATTATCGAATCCGGGGATGGATTTTACTATGTTTTTTTTCTCTTCCGGAAGACTATCCCACCATGCCTGTCTGTCTGCTTTGTCATAATGAGGTACAGTTGGTCCGTCAAGTTGTTCGTCACCACCATAGATTGGTTGTGCCTGAAATTCTTTTTCCGTAAGACCCATTGTATTGTTCCATTTTGTGGACTTTTTAGGCATAAGTATCAGGATGTCGCGGGCTTCTGAATTCATCCAGTCATCACGTGAGATAGGAGATGGCTGATTGAAAAGCATGAATGGTGTTTCGCCTGTGCAGAAGGCTCCTGAATTATAGTTGCCACAGTTGAAATCTCCGGCATTGAAATCTCCATTATTGCAGCAGCCTGCATTGTGGTTTCCGTTGTTTCTTTCACCGGAATTGTAATATCCGACATTGCCTTCGCCAACGTTACAGTCGCCGGCATTGAAAGAGCCGGAATTGACGTCGCCTATGTTGAAAGAGCCGGAGTTTTTGCTGCCCATATTTCCGTAACCGGAGTTACTGTCTCCGATGTTGTCATCGCCGGAGTTGCAGTAGCCGGTGCAGTTGTGGCCTATATTCAGCTCTTGCATGAGCTTTTCCTGAGGTACCATTCTCATGATACGGACCTTGTTTGTATAATAGCGGTCCTTACGGCTGTCAGGATCTTTTTCTATGTCGTCTATGACATCAACTTCAAAAACTCTGCAGGGAGACCCGTTGTATTCATATAAAAAACATTCACGAAGTCTGGTATATAAAAACATATCCTCCTGCTCGTATTCTGACAGGTCTGCATAAGATTCCCCTTCTCTTTGAAAATCATCTCTGATCAGGATAAATCCGCGTTTTATGCTGGGAGTATTAGTTTCTTCGCTCATAAGATCCTCCTTGTGGGATGAGGTGATGTGAATACGCTTGTATACTATAAAAATACATATTTTACTACGTGAATAGTTACTATTATTTTATCATTATTTCGATTATGTGTGTACTTATACTTGTTGATTGCGAAATATTCTTTTTATTACTGACGGAATGACAAATTAACCCGACGAAATGCCTTTTTTTATTATTGAACGTGACAGGGTGCTCGGATATAATTGTTTTTGTACCGGAGATGAGCCGGAGGAGTTAGTAAACATTTTTTATTGAAAGGGGATTTGTTATGTTACCAACACCTATTATTGTTGCTATTGTTTTTTTTCTTATTCTCTGCATTCTCAGTGCAATGGGATATGTCAAGGCGCCGACTGATGAGGTAGTAATTATCTCTGGTCTTCGCAAGGAGCCCAAGATAATCACAGGTAGATCATCTGTTAAGTGGCCTTTCCTTCAGAGAATCGACCGTCTTTCACTCAAGATGCTGTCTGTAGATGTAAAGACATCAAAGACAATTCCAACACTTGACTATATCAATATCATGGTTGATTCAGTTGCTACAGTTAAGATCAGCATGAATGAGGAAATGATCCGTCATGCAGCTGAGAACTTCCTTAACAAAGATTCAAAGTACATCAATGACATGGTAGTTAATGTTCTTGAAGGTAACCTTCGTGAGATCATCGGTTCAATGAAACTCGTTGATATCATGAATGACCGTAAGACATTCGCTACAAAGGTTCAGGAAAATGCAGCTGTAGACATGGCTAAGATGGGTCTTGAAATTGTTTCATTCAATATTCAGAACATCGATGATGCAGGCCTTGGTGTTATTGAAAACCTTGGTATTGCAAACACAGTAGCTATCCGTCAGAACGCTGAGATCTCACGTGCTAACGCTGAGAAGGAGATCGCAGTTGCTCAGGCACTTGCTAAGCAGGAAGCTAACGATGCAAGAGTTACTTCTGAAACAATTATCGCTACCAAGAACAATGAACTTCAGATCAAACAGGCTGACCTTAAGGTTCAGGCTGATACTAAGAAGGCTGAAGCTGATGCTGCTTATGAAATTCAGAAGCAGGAACAGATGAAGACTATCGAGATCAAGACTGCTGACGCTCTCATCGCTAAGCAGGAAAAAGAAGTACAGATCAAAGAGCAGGAAGCAGCTGTTCAGGAACAGCAGCTCAATGCATCTATTCGTAAACAGGCTGATGCTGAAAGATATCGTCTCCAGCAGCTCGCTGAAGCTCAGAAGTTCCAGACACAGCAGGCAGCTGACGCTGATAAGTATAAGAGAATTGCAGAAGCTGAAGCTAGACTTGCTGAGAAGCAGAAAGAAGCTGAAGCTGTTCGTGTAGCCGGTGAAGCAGAAGCTGCTGCTACTAAGGCAAAGGGTCTTGCAGAAGCTGAAGCTATCAGAGCAAAAGGTGAAGCTGAAGCTGCAGCAATGGACAAGAAGGCAGAAGCTCTTAAGAAGTACGGTCAGGCTGCTATGACTCAGATGGTAGTTGAGAAACTTCCTGAGATGGCTAAGGCTGTTGCTGAACCTCTTGCAGCTATTGATAAGGTTACAATCATTGATTCGGGAAATGGTGAGTCAGGCGTTAGCAGCATGGGCGGTTATGTACCTGGTGTTCTTGCTAAGACAATCGAGTCAGTTAGAGAGACAACAGGATTTGACCTTACAGACGTTATGAAAGCTAACACATATGAAGCTAAGACAGATCGCAATGTAAAGCTTGATGCTGATACACCTGTTATCTCAGTAGATAACAAACAGTAATCTGTGATCAGATAATTTTGATACTGGCGCATAATACGTGAGTATATGAGCCTTCGGCTATCCGGCCGGAGGCTCATTTTTTATAACAGGATATAGCTTATTTAAGAGCGCGGGTTTTCTAGCCATCAGTGGAGATAATATGGTATTATTTTAAAGTGCCTTTATAACGACCTTTTTAGAATTAACAAAGGTAGCTTATAAAGTCATATATCTTTTTATATGGAGTAATGATCAGATTATGGAAAATAAGTTAAAGCGCCTTGACAGAACCATAGCTTTTGAAGGCGAAGTTGTTGATCTTTATAAAGACAAGATGCAGTATCCTGATGGCAGTATTCATAACTGGGATTTTGTATGTCACAAGAAGGGATATGGAGCCTGCATACTTCCTGTTCTTCCGGATGGAAGAATCCTTCTTATAAGACAGTTCAGACCAGCTGTTGATGATACTATACTTGAGATTCCGGCTGGAGGCATTGAGCCGGGAGATGAGAGCACCCTTGTCTGTGCCAGAAGAGAACTGGTAGAAGAGACAGGATATACCTCAGATGAGTTTAGTCACCTTCTGAGAATTCAGGTTGCAGTAGCATACTGTAATGAATGGCTTGATATATATCTTGCCAGAAACTGTGAGAAAGCGGCATCCGGCAAACAGCTTGATGAAGGCGAAGATATCAGTAATGAGGTTTATGAAGTGGGAGATCTTATGAAGATGATATCAGAGGGTCAGATTCAGGACGCCAAGACTGTGGCTGCGATCACAGCGTATGCTGCAGGAATGGGAAGAGAATAATTAAGACCCATGGTATTTTTATAAATTTAAACTTATGGAGATTTAGGTATGATTTGTAAGGAATGCGGAGAAGAAATAAATGATGAAGCCAGATTCTGCCCTTTTTGCGGAACTGTGCAAAGCGTTGTAACTCCCGAAGAAAAAAAGGATGACGTAACAAAATCTGATAAAGCTAATACCAACTTCAAAAACCCGGTATTTAAGACAAGTAAGAATAAGCCAGAGGATCCGGAAAAGGTCAAGGCTCGTAATTTTAAGCAGAAACTAATCGATGTTGTTCTGGTCATTCTGATCATAGCGATCGCAAGTTCTGTAGTTGCATACAGAGTAGTTACATTAAGGAATGCTAATAAGCTTTTTTCCATGATAGCTTATGTTAAGGATGGAATTATATATCTTGATACAGATATAACATCTGAAGATGATGAGCCTCTTCCTGTTGCAGAAGTTAGCAGTGCACTTTTGGATTACGGCTTTGGCTATAATATAGCAGCGTTTTCTAAAGACTGTAAGATCCTGTATTTTATGGACAAAGATACAGGCGACGGTTCTGGCAGACTTAAAAAGGTCAGGATCGATAAGCTGACAGAAGATATGGATGACAATCTGGATCATGCTGAGAAAGTCGCTGATTTTGTGACATATTATACGGTCCTTGATGATGGCGCTTTGCTTTATGAAACCAACGAGATGGAAGTTTGTTTTTATGATGGCAAGAACAGCAAGGTGATCGCTGAAGATGTAGCATATAACTTTCTTTCATATAGCAAAAATTACATCTATCTGCTTGAAGGTGATAAGCAGGGACATACATTCGATCTTGGCAAAAAAGGACTAAACTCCAAATCTGATGTAGAGATAATTGCTGAGAATATCAGCAGTTTTATCACGTCAACAGACAGTGATGCAGTCATGTATATTGTTGAAAATGAAGAAGATAATTCTAATGAATTATATCTTACATTCGACAATAAAGAGCCTGTAAAGATCGGAGATAACGTTTCTGATTACTCACCATATTGTACATCTGCAGGGGGCGTTTTCTATACATCCAAGAGCTATCGTGATGGAACTACCCTGTATTACTATGATACTGAGAACGAAAGCCTAACAGAAGTGGACGATATTTCCAAGGTTGAACTGCAGGTTGGAATCAGCATTTTCCAGAAGAAAGGTTCTGAGGAATGGTTCTATATGCTTGCCGGAGGACAGGAGCAGCCGTTTGATTTCGAATATGAATATGGCGGAGGCAATATCTGGAGCTCATGGGATGGAAGATATGCCATGGTTGAATTTGCTGCTGAAGAAGAATCTGTAGGTAATACTATCGTTTCTTTCAGATCTTCAGATGGTACATTTTCATCAGATAAGCTTGTGGCAGCAAGTGGAGGGATTGGAACGACAAGAACTGACGTTAACAAAAATACTACAGCTTATTATTATGCATACAATGAAGAGGAAGATGAGATTGATCTTTATTCATTCCATAATGACAGGACTAAGCTTCTTGCAAGAGATGTAAGCGAAGGTGGAGGATTGGTATATGCAGCTGATAAGTTAGTGGTTCTATACAATCTCGGAGAAACAAAACTGAGTATATATAAAGATTGTGAAAATAAGTTTGAAGAAGATATACAAACTCTTATATATGCAGGCAAAAATGCAGTAATCTATAAGAAAGATGAGATCTGGTATATAACATATCTTTCAGGAAAAGAACTGGAGACTGCTAGAATAGTCGAGGGAGCTGAGGATTTAATATTTCCTGAATACGGCGTGTACCCCAGTCTTATTTAAGGAAACTGATTTTGAAAATATGAAGCAAAATGTAAATATTTACTAATCATCCGCAGAAACTTTCGTTCAAAATTAATACGATAAAACGATTGCAAAAAAGCGTTCTCGTGTAATATAATACTTGTGGGGACATTGCAGGGTTGCAATGTCTTTTTTGACCCTAATGCACATGACGTAAACATTGTTAATAAGTTATTAAGCTTTTTGCTGGCGGATTTATCCCTTCTAGGAAGTGATGACCGGGAGCACGAAGGGAGGACGACGATATGACGATGGATGTACAAGACAGACAGCTGGTTGAATACGTTACAGAGATACGCAAGAAACAGGAAGATGGAACAAAACTTGATGAGCTTGAAAACCTGACCATAAGAAATCTGAATGGACAGGGACAGATAATGACTTGGAGAACTGTTTGCTATTGGAATCTTCTTCTTTAAATTAACTAAATCATTTATTTTTATTATTACCTCCGTACGAAAGTGCGGAGGTTTTTGTACAACCATAGTAGTGCTTTCTATGATTCATAAGTTAAGAACAGGATTCTCTTGTTAACAAAATAATGTATGCAAACAAACAGATAAATGATAAAATATTAATATCCGCTCTAGACAAAAAAGGAGGAAGCCTAAATGGGAATTTTCTTTAAAGATGCTGAGAATCCGACGGGGGATGACTATGATGCACTTGATGATTTTTTCTTGGAAACAGAGCTTGATCCTGATATGAAGAAGACGGATTCTTCCAGAAAAGCATGGCAAAGCGAAATGGGTTTTTTTAAGCAAAAGACACAGGAGGCATAAATGGCAGATCGTGAAGATTTGATTATGCAGTTGTACAAGCAGTCCTTTGGTAAGAACTTTAATAAGTATGACATTTCTGTACGCTATGACAGCAAGGATGGAAGTCTGCATATGAATGAGCATCGTGATGGTGAAGAGCACTTTACCAAGGCTCAGATTGATGCAGCTATGAAGTATTTTAAGGAAAATATTGAAAAGTTCAAAACATCAGGACTTGAAGCTTCCAGAAAGAAAGTTTACGAGATTTCTGTTGCTGCTATTTCTCTTATGACGCAGCCTCCGGAAGAGAAGAAGTAATCTGGGCTTTAGTCAGGTGTTTGAAATAAGAAGAAGTTAAATTGATATAAAAATGTAAAATACCGATGGTGGGGAGCCATCGGTATTTTTAGTGATTACTTTCAGGAAGGGAAAGAGTTGTGGGGGAGGAGAACCCTTCCTAAAATAAGTCTGGAAAGAGTATTGTTGTAAATAATATCGGATGCTTTAAAGAATTATTAACCTTTAAAGCATCCGATAAAAAATTAACTATTATTAGAAAATCCTGCGATTCATAAGTGTTATGAAATCTTTGTTGGACTTTGTACGTGAGAAGTTATTAAGTATCTGATCAGCTGCATCATCTGCCTTTAAGCCATTAAGACTCTTACGCATACGATTTACAGCATTAAGCTCATCGCTGTTAAGGAGGAGATCTTCTCTTCTTGTAGAAGACTTGGCGATGTTGATCGCAGGGAAGATTCTCTTTTCCTGAAGCTTACGATCCAGGATCATTTCCATGTTACCTGTTCCCTTGAACTCTTCGTATACAACGTCGTCCATCTTGGAACCTGTTTCGATAAGAGCAGTAGCAAGGATTGTAAGGCTTCCTCCCTCACGCATGTTACGCGCTGCACCAAAGAATCTCTTTGGCATATGAAGGGCTGCAGGATCAAGACCACCTGAAAGGGTACGTCCTGATGGTGGAACAACCTGGTTGTAAGCACGTGTAAGTCTTGTGATGGAGTCGATGAGGATAGTAACATCCTTTCTGTGCTCAACAAGACGTCTTGCATGCTCGATAGTCATCTCAGCTACACGTGTGTGATGTTCAGGGAGCTCATCGAATGTGGAGTAGATAACTTCTACGTTAGGTCCTTCGATTGACTCTTTGATATCTGTAACTTCCTCAGGTCTTTCATCAATAAGAAGAATGATGATGTGCATGTCAGGGAAGTTTCTCTTGATTGACTTTGCAACATCCTTAAGGAGTGTTGTCTTACCTGCTTTTGGAGGAGATACGATCATTCCACGCTGGCCTTTACCGATAGGATCGATAAGGTCCATGATTCTCATGGAAACAGGAGCACCCGGATATTCAAGTCCGAGCTTCTGGTCAGGGAAGATAGGAGTCATCTTTTGGAATGAGTATCTTCTTATGGATTCTTCAGGTGTATAACCGTTGATTGTATCAAGCTGAACAAGTGCTGCGAATTTATCTGTTGTATTCTTCTTGGCTGCTGAACCTGAAAGAATATCACCTGTTCTAAGACCATATTTACGGATCATTGCAGGAGCGATATAAATGTCGTTCTCGCCTGGGAGATAATTCTCACTTCTGATAAATCCAAAACCATCAGACATGATCTCGATGATGCCGCCTACAGGCATTGGCTCTGAAATGAACTCTGCATCTTTTGGAGCTTCAGCTTCAGTGGCCGGAGCCTCTTTTTTAGGCGCCTGCTTACGGAAATCCTGAGGAGCTTTAGATTTATGCTGATCTCCCTGAGAAGGAGATTTGTGCTGGTCTCCCTGTGCAGGAGCTTTGCGCTGCTCTGACTGTGATGCGTTTCCTGACACCTGGATTATGTGACGGGATTTGCGTGGCTGATCCTTCTTTTCGCCTTTTTTGAAATCTTTGGAATCAGAATCTTTCTTGGAATCGGAATCATTCGTGGAAACAGATTCGTTTTTTGATTCAGACTCTTTTTTTGAAGTTTCTTTGTTAGCGTTAGATACTTTTTTAGAACCCGTATCTTTTTTAGTTTCGTTGCTTTTCTTGGCTGCTGTAGTCTTCTTTGCTGTAGAAGCTTTCTTTGCTTCTGATGCTTTTTCCTGCTCGTCAAGTTCACAAAGGCTGTCAATAAGCTCAGCTTTCTTAACACCTGTGACTCTCTTGATACCGCGGGCTTTCGCAATGTCTTTCAAAGAAGTCAGACTTAGCGTTTCGTATTTTTCTCTCATAAAATATCCTTTTGGTATATAAAATTAATAGTAATAATAATTAGTAAGTTTACTTACGAATAAGCATTTAATTCTTGTATTCGTACAAAGGGGAATCTCGCAGAATTTGCATGAATTTCTTTGCATGAATAAAAATAGCAAAATAAAACGGTGATGTCAAGCATCACCGCCTTGTTTTTTTCTTGAGATGTTTAAGATGAATGTTGAAAAATCAGCATTTAGGGGTATCAGACCCGCCTTGGAAATGTGTCTTAATCAAGCTTTGAATAATCAAAAGAAAGAATATTATCTATCATCAAAGCATAGCTTTTATTGGTGGTCAGATTCTTTGCATCAGCAATTCCTACCAGGTTACCTCTCATATCAATTACAGCTGTTCCGCTCATTCCATCCTGAAGTGCGAGAGTAGCTGTGAGATAGATGGAAGCGTCCTTGTTTTCCGGTATCGTATCGTTGATCTTGAGAAGAGTCATAGGAGTAATGAGATCTTTGCCGGTATGCTTATAGTTAGTTGCGATTCCAAGAAGCTGGGCTCCTTCAGGAATCTGCGAATAAATGTTCGGGTTGACTGATATTTCTCTAAGTCTTGTAAGGATTCGCATTGGTATATAGTCTGTACTGAGTCTGAACAGACATAATTCGTTCTCGGTTGAAAGTCTGGTGTATTTGATGGCATTGCTGAAGGTGATGCGTGTTCCATCATACAACCAAAGCTCGTTGTTGCCTTCTCTCATGCGGTCAAGAACATGTGCTACTGAAATGAAATAAATATAATCCGGAGTTATATCATAGATAACGCCAGATCCGGACCAGCCATTTGGAGAGTCTTCAGAATCTGCATGGAAGAGCTCTATAAGAGATGGCTTTACAAGCTGCTGTGCAAGTGTGAAGTTCTCGGAAGAGAGCGGCTTATAATTAAAGTACCCGGTCTTGCAAAGGGTCTCAAGTGATGATTCTGAAGTATAGGCATCAGCAACAGCAGTTGAAGTTTCGAGTGATGATGCGAAGGTATCATCAGCAAAAGCGACGGATTCAGCGAACGTAAGAACGCTTGCTTCATCATAGCTGTCATCGGGCATCATGTATGTCAGAAGAATACCTGTATAACTTGACGAATGTGACAGTACCATGAGGTAACCACTGTATTTGCGACCTTCAATGATCTCTGTTACTTTTGCTCTTAGAAGACTATTGAGACCGTCTTCTGAAGTGAAGCATTCAACCTGATCTGATGTAAAGTACTGCGATGGAGTCAGGAATGAAGAGAATGAATCGATGTTGTACAGCGAAGGACTCTGAACCAGCTGTGCTTCAGAAACACACATAATGTATGCATCGTCATTGCCTTCGATCATTACGGTATCTGATGTGGTTCCGAAAGTTCCTACAAAATCTTCATTCCCATAGAAAGAGAAGCACAGGGAATGTCCGTTATGCATTTTAACATTGGCGATATGATAAGATGTCTGACCGTTTGCATAGGTCTGAAGCCCCATGAGCGCATTGGAATAGCCCTGAGCATAGTATGTAGAATATGTATGTGTGGAATTTATATCAGGATCTTCGGAAGTTGCAAAAACGTCATACGTTCCCGAAGTAGTAGTTGTTGTCTTATTTTTACTGTCTGCATATGCTGTTAATGATACAGGTGTATGGAAAAAAGTTGATAGAACACAAACTGTAATGACAGGAACAAGCAAGCCTCTTTTCATATTACTACCCCTTTCTAGAATGCCGCTGATACAATGAATGTTTCCCTTCAGCGTGCATATAAAATATCGGCCATGCGTGGTAGTGGGTGAATAGAAAAAAATCTACAAAATAAAAAATATTATTTGTACTTTTTTCTCTATTGACTTTGTATGTCTATTTTATCATATTAAGCATCCATGAACCATATGATAAATTGAAAAGATGCAAACGAGATTTAGTCTATCTGTTAGCCAAAAAAGATAAGAAACTTTGCATGAAATCTGTAATTTTTGAAAATGATTTTTTCAAAAAGAAAATAGGGTTTTCCAAAAAGAAAACTGGGTTTTCAAAAAAGAAAACTGGGTTTTCTATAAAGAAAACCCTGCAGATGGGAGGGCTGCAGGGTTAAAAGAGGACTATGGAAGGAAAGGGTTATTTGGGGGAGGAGTCCTTCCATTGCTACTACATATATCGACACCTCTTTATAAAAATTAACCCCAAATAACAAAAAAATATTAATTTTTTTTCTTACGCGCTTTAAGGCGCTTGATCTCTTCTTTCTCAGTTTCAAAAATTGTCTTACGCCTTACAGGAAGCTGCTCGAGGTATTTATCAAGGTGCTTCATCCGCCATATAGCGCTGCCTTCAAGAGAAGGGATATCGTGAGCTGACTGCAGGATTGTAACATAGGTTGGCAGATCCACTCCGCAGCGGTACAGGAACTCGATCCAGTGATTGATCTCCGGCGGAAGTGCTGCAAATCTTGTATCAGTCTGAAACTTCATGTCACCTGTAACCTGTACACAGCTGGCTGAGGAACAGATAGTCGTTAGTTCGTCTATTGTAAGGTAATTAAGCTCGAATTTATTGTATTTCTCCCGGAGAGCTTTGATGATATGCCCATCATAGATATTGTCTGCCTGTTCGATATAAGACCAGTCGAGAAGATACAGATTATGGAAGTTTACAGGGAATTCGTTGATATAAACCTGTTCAACCATGGTCCCGTCATCTGTTACCTCAATGGATCTTCCGCACGAAGGACAGATGGTTTCTCCAACGAAACCTTTCTTCGATCCTTTGTTTATATAAAAATGTGGGAAAAAGTGTCCGCACCCGTCGCAGTAAAGAGGAAAGAGTGTGATATCAAGTTTCATTGAAAGCTGATCATCTGTCTTGATCAGCTGGATTCTGTTTGGGAATCGTCCTCGCGTTCCCGGAATGTAAAAATCAAGTGCCATATGATCGAAAAGTCTCCTCATCAGGATGTCTGGTCTTATCATCATATAGATGATTAATGTACATTGTATCATATTAGATAAAACTGTACCATCACTGGAGGTGCTTGCTGCCTAATATGTTGTTCACAATTTTGTAATGAATTTTAGGGCAAACTAATGTAAAATAATAAAGAGGGTGAAAAAAATCAGGGAGATTATTAAAATTGGGGACAGACAACAGAGATAAAGTTCATATTAATTCTAAGAACAGAAATAGATATGCAGATGAGTCTTTTCTCAAGGATGAAATAGCTTCGATCATGCGATATGAAGCAGATGATGACGATGATGAGATCGATGAAGAAGAGTTAAGACTAGAAGAAGAGCATTTTAAAGAATATCAGGCAAGAATAACAAAAAGAATAAATGAAATGAAAGCAGAGCACGACAAACAGGTCTTCAGGCAGAATGTTATCAAGGCCGGAGCTGCTATAGTGGCGGTAACTGTGGTCGGTGTATTTGCTTTTAGTTATGTTGGCACACAATTCCTTAAGGCAAGGTCTGTTGATGAGGCAGCTGCTGCAGAATGTTCAACTGCGCAGACTGAAGTGGTAGATGCAAGTGATGAAACGGCCGCTTCCTCTATAGCATCAACAGAGTGCTCTGTCGAAGAAGAAAAATGTGTGGCATTTGAAACTCCTTCAACACAGGAGTTCGGATCTGAAATAGGCAGTGCCTGCGGAATTTTGATCAATGCAGACACTATGGAAATTGTATCTGAGAGAAATGCTTATGCTAAGATGTATCCGGCATCAATGACCAAAGTCCTCACCCTACTGGTTGCAGTGGAGAATCTTACACCTGAGCAGCTTGATGATACATTTGAGATTACTATAGAAATAACAGATTTTAGCTATTCACACGGTTGTAGTGCTGCCGGATTTGATGTTGGTGAACAGGTTAAAGTCAGAGATCTTTTGTATGCACTGATTCTTCCTTCAGGAGCTGATGGCGCTCTGGGACTTGCTTATTACATAGCTGGATCACAGGAAGCTTTTGTTGATATGATGAATGCTAAACTTGAAGAACTGGGGCTTTCCGATACAGCACACTTTACTAATTGTATAGGCGTTTATGACGATGACCATTATTGCACAGCATATGATATGGCAATGATAATGCGTGCGGCTATGGATAATGAGCTTTGCAGAGAAATATTGTCTACTCACTATTATGTGACGGAGAGTACCGAGGTACATCCTGACGGAATTGAACTTTCTAACTGGTTCCTTCGTAGGATTGAAGATAATGATGAAGGTATAAACGTTGTATGTGGCAAGACCGGTTTTGTAAATCAGTCGGGAAATTGTGCAGTCAGCTATGCAGAGAGCGAAAATGGTGATACGTATATACTTTGTACAGGCAATGCTCAAGGCTCCTGGCAATGTATACGTGATCAGACTAATCTTTATGCTTGCGCAATGAAGAATAGTAACGATACAGGTTATTCTGTTTCAGCAGCGGAGTCGAATTCAGGAGGAATAGATGAAGAGTGACAACTTGGTCTGTTTTTATCGTGAGAACGATGCTTATGGAGAACTAAGTAATTGGATCAATGCGCCTTTTAAATATGCAGGTATTCAATATCAGTCATCACTTCAATTTATTATGTTACATAAAGTCATGATGTTTGGTCAGCGTCAGATTGGCCAGAAGATCATGCAGGAGACATCACCGGAAGAGATCAAGAAGCTGGCTACCAAATTCGAGGGTTACAGGGATATGCTGTGGGATGTTACCTGTGAGGGCGTAGCTTATCGCGGGATCAGGGCCAAGTTTCAGCAGAATCCCAAACTGGCAGAAAAGCTTCTTGCTACAGGTAACAAGGTCATAGCTTTTTCATCTCCGCTTGATGAGATGTGGGGTACAGGTATATCTTTAAACCAGCCTGAAGCAGCTTATGATCCGTCTAAATGGAAAGGCAAAAACAGACTTGGTCGAGTTCTTATGGATGTAAGAACATGGCTTAGACTTTCTATTATGGCTACTGGTGAGATCCTTCCTTACATGGATATAAAAGATGGTACCACGATACCGGAATTCCGCATGACGCCCGGAGAACTTCAGATGATACCTGATTTTACCAGAGCGATTCAGACATATGTTCTGTCGCTACCGGATCAGCATGCTAAGGATACATGCCTTAGATCATTTGAGATGGGAAGGCTTGATGCCAATATTGCATCACTTCCAAGGGCGGGATTACTTGAAATGAAGCAGGAAGTCTTCGATAATGCAAGACTTAGAGCAATTATAGAGCAAAAAACCAGACCTGCGGGTGGCAACGAATTGCCTGAATGAAAAACTAATATGGGGAGGCAAGACTTATGGTTACAGAGAGAAAGCGCGAGATCATTGAAAAGTATGAGGTTCTTCTTGATAAGGCTCTCAAAGAGGATCCGGAAGGCGGTCATGATAGTACATATCATGATTTCAAAAGAGAATGCAGCGATAATGGTTATGTTGGCGAGCTTCAGCAGCAAATGTGGCAATCGATTGTTAAGCGAGTAGATATAAATAACAGAAAGTGATTTTGTATGAATAAAGGGGCCACACAGAGGTAGGATGATACCTCTTTGCGGCCCTTTAAAAATGCAATTCGATCAAAAAATGCATTCTGTCGTATAAAAAATGTATTTCGTCGCATCATTGTAGAAGATCTTAAAACGGATGGTAGTATATAAATATCTCCGGAACATAAATAATCTTCTACATGATATGTTAGAATAATCATAATACGTAGGGATAACCGGAGGGGACAGCATGAGAATTCAAAAGATCAGACTGATTTCGAAAAAGTTAGGCCAGTATTCATCAGCTTTAAGAGAGGAGTCAGAACAAAAGCTCACTATTTCGAATTCCGGACGACTGTGGTTCACAGCATATTCGGGAAGAGATGATGACGATCAGGATTATTCTGCTGTAAGAAAACTTGGGGCGAGTATTGGAAAAGAGCTTGCCAGTGAGATACTCGAATATGTTAACGAAGTATTTTACGGAAGAAAAGAAGGAAAATATATTTCAGATGAGCATGGCTCTTTTGAACTGATCATCACTGACACAAAGGGGAATAATTACGTATATGGTGGTGAGTTATCCAAAAGCGCAGACAGGATCATATCTAATCTGTCAGTAAAGCTCAGAGAACTTATTCCTATTGACAATCTTTTCCTCTTTGACGGCGGAGAGTATCAGACAAGTGAGAAGACTACAGTACGCTACTGCTATTGTAGTATTGAACCCAAAGGGATGAGCACCAATTACTTCTATATAAGTGATTTCGGACTTTTGCAGTCAGGCTCATTTGTTGAGATTCCATTTGGCAAAAAAAATACTATAATGAAGGGAACTGTTATTAGCAGTGATTACTTTGAAGGTGAAAATGTTCCTTTCGCAGTAGAAGTCACCAAACATATCATTAGAGAGATAAGTCAGGATGAATTTGAAAATACTGACGAGCTTAATGAGAATCTTTCGAGAGAAGATCAGGATGATCTTGATGAAGTTGAAGATCTTATTGAAAATGAGAACTACGACGGAATGTACCAATGGGCTTATGAACACCATGAACGCGACGATGTTCAGCAGATCATGGCCAAGGTAGTCCAGTGCTATGAAGAATGTGTCAGACAGAACATGCCGGTTGCAGCACTTAATCTTGGTACATTATACTATGAAGGTCGTTATGTCAGACAGGATTATCAGAAAGCATTTGAGCTTTATAAGATAGCAGCCGATGCAGGAGAACCCAGGGCTATAAGCAATCTCGGCTATTGTTATTACTACGGAAGACATCAGGAAGTTGACTATGCTAAAGCATACGAGTATTTTCTTAAAGGAGCACTTCTTTTTGATGATGCCAATTGTCTTTTCAAGCTTGGGGATATGTATCTTCAGGGCTACCATGTTGAAAAGAATGAAAGATATGCATACCTTATGTATGAACGTGCCATGTTTGAATGTTATGGCGATGACGGAAGACCTGATCCGATTATACCGGATATCATGCAGAAGATGGGACAATGCTTCCTGTATGGAATCGGAATATCACCGGATGTACCTAAAGCACTTACACTGCTTAATAATGCCTTGACAGGCTTTTATTATAGAAAAAAAGATGATCCGAATGCAGTGCAGCTGATAGCTGAAACAAAAAAATGCATCGAAGATGCAGAAAGGATATTGGATTCGGAGGAGTAAATAATAAGCGAGGGAAAGAGAACTATGTATTGTGGAAAATGCGGAAAGATTGTATCTGATTCAGCTAAGTTTTGCCCGTTTTGCGGAGAGACATTTGAGACGAAATCAGAGGTAAAATCAGAAGCTCAGAATAGTACTAATTTTGAGCAGTCTGGCTTTAGCACATTTCAGTCTCAGAATATGAATAATGTTCAGACTTCATACCAGTCACAGAATTCATATCAGCAGCCGCAGAATATGTATCAGAATCAGTATAACCAGGGTTACCAGCAGTATAATCCGCAGATGCAAAATGGCTATGGACAGCAGCCTCCCAAAAAGAAGAAAAGTCATAAAGGCCTTGCAATCGGTCTCGCTTCTGTAATAGTACTTGCAGGTGTAGGCGGCGCAGGCGGTTATAAATATTTAGAGAAGACTCATGAGAAAGAATATCAGAAAGCTATAGAAGAAGCTAAAGAAGCTTACGATGCTAAGGATTATGAGAAGGCAGCAGAAAGCTACCAGAGTGCCCTTAATGTAAAAGAGGAAGATGAGGCAGCTACTCAGGGACTTGAAGCATCTAACGCTATGATGAAGATCGATGATGCAACCAAAAAGCTCGAAGGCCTTTCTTCTTATGATGTTACTATCAATTATCAGATGAGTCTTAATGTTGATGATTCAACTGATGGAAGATCTTATAAACTTACTCAGTCTTCTGAAATGACAGCATCAAACATTACTGACGAAGATGGACATACAATAGCTTATGTTACCGGCGATCTTATCACAGCTTCAGATGATAATGGTAACGAGAGTAATCAGACTTATGAGATTTACGTTACAAAGAGTGGAAGTGTAGAGACTAATTATTCATATACAGAGTCAACAGGATGGGGCGGACATCTTACTACCAGTGCTACAAACGGTTCTTCTGTAATTCTGGGCGATATTGCTTCTTTATCATATTCTTATGATAAGGACAATGAAAACAAGGATTACTATGTATTTACAGCAGTAGATGTTAATGCTGAGAAGTGCTCTTTCCTTACAAACTTTTGCAGTATTACTGATAAGGCTACTGATGCCGGAAATCAGAAGATGACAGTTTCTCTTTTCCTTGATCGTGAAAGTGGAAAGATATCCAAGATAGAGGTTTCTTATCCTAACCTTTCAATGGCAGATGTAAATTCATATTACTGCAATTATAGCGGAAAGAGTCTTTCTATCTCACTTGAGGAGATAACATATACTATTAATGTTACAGAATGGGATTCAGATGCATCTTTATCTGTACCATCAGATGCAGTTGATGCTCTTTCTGTAGGTGGAGGACTTCAGACAGCAGTAGCTTTTTCAACAGAGCCAACCGAGTACCTTGGTATTAATATGATCGATACTACTTTTAATGATGCAAGCTTCCAGATACCTGCATCATGGATCAAGTATGATGCTACAGGCACACAGCAGGAGTATGGTCTTAATATGGACGGAACAGCTCAGGTTTGCATTTACTATATAGATAAGTCTAATTTCAGTTCCAAATCTGATACAAAGAATATGGAACTTATTCTTGAAAGTGTTACAGAAGGCGTAGAAGTAACTGATCCTACTGATGTTAAGATCGATGGAGAAGATGCTATTCGTTTTGGAGTTACAGCCAGCGGATATGATGTTGCTCTTAACGGAGTGATGTATGTTATCCCTTGTAAAGATGGATACATGGTTGTGCAGTATGTAATGTACAGCGGTGTTGAGAACATTTGGCAGAGCCAGTTCAACGCATTCATCGACAGTATTGATTTATAATAATAAATGATAAATAATAATGAGGATTGCTAATGTTTTAATAAACATCGCAATCCTCATTTTATATAGCAAATAAGAAGCAGCGGAAGAGGATTTAATGATATGATTCAATTTCTTGCTGGGATATTTATAAAAGATCATAACAACACAAATGATGCAAATGTGCGCCGTCAGTATGGTATACTGTGCGGCGCCTTTGGCGTTGTTTTAAACATTATCCTTGTAATTATCAAGATGACAGCGGCATTTATGTCAGGATCGGTCTCGATACTGGCGGATGCAGCTAATAACATGTCTGATGCAGAAACTTCAGTAGTTACGATAATAGGCTTTAAGCTTGCATCGCAGAAGCCTGACAAAAAGCACCCATTTGGTCATGGCCGGATAGAATATGTCGCAGGACTTATAGTTGCCTTCTTTATCTTCGGAATGGCAGTAGAGCTTCTGCGAACATCTGTAAAGAAGATCATGCATCCTGAGCAGACCGGATTTAACCTTGTTATTGCAGGTATATTAATAGTAGCTATTTTTATAAAATTGTATATGTTCTTATACAATATGGATCTTGGAAAGAAACTATCATCTGCTGTACTTGTTAACAATGCCAAAGACAGCATATCTGATGTTGTATCTACAAGCGTCGTTCTTATTTCATCTTTTATCAGTTATAAAACAGGTATTATTCTTGACGGCTATGCAGGAACTTTGGTAGCTATTTTTATCTTTTATCAGGCCTATGAGGCAACAAGAGATACAATATCCCCTCTTCTTGGAGAGGCTCCATCTGACGAAATGATCGGTGCCATAGAAAAAGATGTTCTTACATTTGATCAGATACTTGGAGTTCACGATATTATCGTTCACAACTATGGACCCAATAAGACCATGATGTCTCTTCACGTAGAGATTGATTCTGATGAATCTTTGTTAGAAGCTCATGATCTTGTTGATGAGATCGAACAGCTTCTTAATGAAAAATATTCCTGCAGCAGTGTGATCCATGTCGACCCTGTAAATCTTCATGATGAAGAAGTTATGATGATAAAAGACAGGATGAAAGAGCGTATCAGGCAACTCGGTGATGATATAAAGTTCCACGATTTCAGGATCATACATCATAAGAACGAGAAGATAATAGCTTTTGATATAGTGGTGCCCTTTGATTACAAATCTTCTGATGATGAAGTTATTAAATTTGCAAAGGATGCCTGCAAAGAGATGTTCCCTGATTATGAAACAGAAGTGACAGTTGATAAAGCTGAGATAGTTCGTTAATAATGGATATTTTGAAAATATAGGTATTTTCTGATTTGAGATATGAGTAAGTTATTTTCTTAACAATTAACTTGTAATAAATACTTGTTCTGTCGTATTATATAGTAGCGTAGATATTGATTTTGTTAGTCATAACAAACTGGAGACATTTTGAATGATACCAATATGACTGACGATTCGATTAAATAAATAGTTAGTAGATAAATGGAGGTTTTTAAATGAGAGGTTCTAAGCCAACACTTCTTTTGATCCTTGATGGATTTGGTCTTAACGAAAACCCTGAGGGTAATGCTATTGCAATGGCTAACACACCAAATCTTGATATGCTTATGGAGAAATATCCTTTTGTAAAAGGAAATGCAAGCGGACTTGCAGTAGGTCTTCCTGACGGACAGATGGGTAACTCTGAAGTAGGCCACATGAACATGGGTGCAGGCCGTATTGTATACCAGGAGCTTACAAGAATCACAAAATCTATCAATGATGGTGATTTCTTCGAGAATGAAGCTCTTCTTGAAGCTGTAAATAACTGCAAGGCTAATAACAGTGCTCTTCACATGTTTGGTCTTGTATCTGATGGCGGTGTTCACAGCCACATCACACACATCTATGGACTTCTTGAGCTTGCTAAGAGAAACGGACTTGAGAAAGTATATGTACACTGCTTCCTTGACGGACGTGATACACCTCCGGAAAGCGGAATTGATTTCGTACAGCAGCTTGAAGATAAGATGAAAGAACTCGGCGTTGGTGAGATTGCTTCACTTTCAGGCCGTTACTATGCTATGGACAGAGATAACAACTATGATCGCGTTGTTATCGCTTATGATGCTCTTACAAAGGGCGAAGGCCAGAAGGCTTCCAGCGCACACGAAGGAATGCAGCAGTCATATGCAAACGGCAAGACTGATGAGTTCGTAGTTCCTACAGTTATCATGAAGGATGGTCAGCCTGTTGCAACTATCAAGGATAAGGATTCAGTTGTATTCTTCAACTTCCGTCCTGACAGAGCAAGAGAGATGACACACTGCTTCTGTGATGATGAGTTCGATAAGTTTGATCGAGGTGCAAGACTTGATACTAAGTTCGTATGCTTCACAGACTATGATCCACTTATTCTTAATAAAGAGATCGCATTCAAGAAGGTTCTCCTTACTAACACATTCGGAGAATGGCTTGCAAACAAGGGCCTTAAGCAGGCACGTATCGCTGAGACAGAGAAGTATGCTCACGTTACATTCTTCTTCAACGGTGGCGTAGAAGAGCCTAACAAGAACGAGGACAGAGTTCTTGTAAACAGCCCTAAGGATGTTCCTACATACGACCTCAAGCCTCAGATGAGCGCTCCTGAAGTATGTGACAAGCTCCTTGATGCTATTAATTCTCAGAACTATGACGTTATCGTCTGCAACTTCGCTAACCCTGACATGGTAGGACATACAGGTGTTATTCCTGCTGCAGTTAAGGCTGTTGAGACAGTAGATGAATGCGTTGGTAAGATTTATGATGCTATCATGAAAGCAAATGGAACAATGTTCATCTGTGCAGACCACGGTAACGCTGATATGATGATCGATTATGAGACAGGCGAGCCATGGACAGCTCATACAACTAACCCTGTTCCATTCATTCTTGTTAACTATGACCCTGCATATACTCTTAAAGAGGACGGATGTCTTGCAGACATTATCCCTACTCTTATCGAGTGTATGGGAGAAGAGCAGCCTGCAGAAATGACTGGTAAGAGCCTTCTTGTTAAGAAAGACTGATAATATGATCATGCGGCCACACTGGAGTTAACTGCTCCGGTGTGGTTGTTTTGTGTTTAAGAATAATTTGGATAGACAATATCGTATATGGCAGATAAGTAAACTTATGTGACTGGTATTTGGGAATATATTTTACTGATGCCGTGAAAGAAGTTGTTTTGTCCATGACATTAATTGAAAGAGGACAATATGGAAGAAAAGAAAATCATGAAAAGAGAAGAAGTTCCGGTAGAGTATACCTGGAACCTTGAAGACCTTTACAAAACACCTGCTGATTGGGAGAAAGATTTTGAAAAGGCAGGAAAACTTACAGAAGAGATAGCTGCTTTCCAGGGACATGTCGGAGAGAGCGCTGACAAGCTCCTTGAGTGGTACAAGAAGTCTGACGAAGCAGAACTCCTTCTGTCATCAATATATCAGTATGCATCACTTGCTGCTGATCAGGATCTTGGCAACAATGAAAACCAGGCAAGAAAAGGTAAGACTATAGGCCTTCTTGTATCAGTATCAAGTGCATCAGCCTTTGCAGATACAGAGATCATGGACATACCTGATGATAAGCTTGAGAGCTTCTTTAAGGAGAATCCTGACCTTGAGCTTTATCGTCTTGCTATAACACGTGTTAGAAAGAAAAAAGAGCACATGCTCTCAGCAGCAGAAGAAAAGCTCCTTGCTGCAACAGGAGAGATGTCAGAAGGTCCTTCCAATATCGGATCTATCTTCAGAAATGCCGATCTCAAATTCCCTAAGGTAAAAGATAGTAAGGGAGAAGAACACGATCTTACACAGGGTACCTTCATCTCTTATATGGAAAGCACAGATCGTGAATTCAGAAAGAATACATTCAAGACCTTCTATGAAACATGGAAGTCTCATGAGTCTCTTTCTGCTACGATTCTTGATGCTCATTACAAGCAGCAGACATTCTATGCAAATGCAAGAAAGTACGAGAACAATCTTGAGGCAGCTCTTGACCGTACAGAGGTTCCGGTAAGTGTATATCACAATCTCATCGATACTGTTCATAAGCACATGGGCTCCATGTACCGTTATATGGATCTTCGTAAGAAGCTTATGGGCGTTGATGAGCTTCATATGTATGACCTTTATAACTCAATCGTTCCTGATGCAGAAGAGAAGATCACATATGAGCAGGCTAAAGAGGCTGTATTCGAAGCTATCAAACCACTTGGTGAAGACTATGCCAAGGTTGTTAAGGAAGCTTACGAGAACCGCTGGCTTGACGTATATGAGAACGAAGGAAAAAGAAGTGGAGCTTACTCTTCAGGCGGCGCAAGACCTCATCCTTATATCCTTCTTAACCATAAGGACAATCTCAACAGCCAGTTCACTCTTATCCACGAGACAGGACACACAATGCACAGCTACCTGTCTATGAAAAACCAACCTGTTGTATATTCTGATTATGTAATATTCGTTGCAGAAGTAGCATCTACCTGCAATGAAGTACTTATGATGAAGAATCTCCTTTCTAAGACAACAGATACTAAGAAGAGAAAATATCTCCTTAACTATTTCATGGAGCAGTTCCGTACAACACTGTATCGTCAGACAATGTTTGCAGAGTTTGAACTTAAGCTCAACGAGCTTGTAGAAAGCGGCAATACGCTCACCGCGGACACTCTTAATAAAATGTACTATGACCTCAATAAGCTCTACTATGGCGAGAACATGGTCGTTGACGAAGAGATAGCATCAGAATGGGCAAGAATCCCGCATTTCTTCTACAACTACTATGTATATCAGTATGCTACAGGTTTCTCTGCAGCTATTGCTCTTGCTACCAAGATTCTTAAAGAGGGCGAACCTGCTGTAAAGGATTACCTCAAATTCCTGTCATCAGGTTGCAGTACAGATCCTATCAGTCTTCTAAAAATTGCTGGTGTTGATATGTCAACTCCTGCGCCAATTGAGGAAGCACTGGATCAGTTCGATGCGCTCATTTCCGAGATGGAAGAGCTTGCATAATTCCTAGTAAAACGGTATTATTTATATTGTTAGGGTACTGTTTTATCTAATCATGTGCATAAAGTTACGAATATTCATATTTTCAGTGGAAACTCATGATTTTTATCGAAAAATTTTGTGTGCGTGGGACGTACATATGTCCGCCCTACGCGTGGAAACGTTGATAAAATTTACGATTTGCGTATTGACAAAAATTAATATGACTGTAAAATAAAGTAAGTTGATGTAACACAGTGCGCGCATCGAATGAGGCTCTATGTAACGTGTTTAGAGGGCTCAAATTTCATAATTTTGAAATGATAACGATGACGTTAAATTAACTTTCTTTATTTTTGAAGAAGTGTTTAACGTCATTTTCTATTTTAAGGTTAGACTTTGATGCACTAAAGCGCCAACTTGTTAAAACAGCAAGGGGAATGTAGCCTCATAGAGGATTACATAAAACTAATTACCGAATCTAATAATAGAAGAGGAATAAAAGGAGGAAGGAATTATGAAAAGATCTAAAGTCATTGCACTGCTTCTTACAGTTGGCATGACAGTGTCTTCAGTTGCTTGTAGCTCAGGCGATACTGGCAACAATTCCGGAGACAACACAGGTTCTGAGAGCACCCAGACAACAGGCGACAACGGCTCTGACACAACTGGCGATGCTACAGACGGAGCTTCAGAGGAAGAAGTTGTTGATGAGTCAGCAATGGATTATGATGAGCTTTCTGAGTATGTTTACAACCAGATTCTGGGTGAGTTCTATGAAGCTTATGAAACTGCTCAGGCAGAAGGAGACAAGAATGTAGCATGGGCACTTGATGCTGTAGCTGAGGCTAAGCTTCTTGAGTCTGGTGTATTCATTCCATTTACATCACGTGGTGGTATGTATGCCATCAGCCGTGTGGCTCCTTACACAGTATCTACAACATACTGGGGCAATGATGAAAGCCGTTTCCACAATGCTGTAGTAACTTCTGACCTTATTAAGGCTGAAGATTATATGGCAATGAGAGAGAAGTATGCTGAGCTTAAGGGCACAGGCGAGTATGAGTCTTGGGTTAAGTCATTCCTTGAAGAAAAGGGATATACTCTCACAGATGAGTACAAATATCCTAGCTCAGGTGATCCTACAACTTGGGACGTACTCAGCACTTCAAGACAGGCTGATACAAGAGCTCTTGTTCATACATATGACGGACTTATGGAATATGATGGAGAAGGCACACAGCAGCCTGCACTTGCAACAGATTATGAAGTATCTGATGACGGACTTACATATACATTCCACATCCGTGAAGGTGTTAAGTGGGTTGATTCTCAGGGACGTGAAGTTGGCGATGTTACTGCTGACGACTTCGTAGCTGGTATGCAGCACATGATGGATGCAATGGGCGGTCTTGAGTACCTTGTTCAGGACGTAATCGTTGGTGCAGATGCTTATATCAATGGTGAGACAACAGATTTCTCAACAGTTGGTGTTAAGGCAGTTGATGATTATACACTTGAGTATGACCTTGTTGCTCCTTGCACATACTTTAACACTATGTTAAGCTATAGCGTGTTCGCTCCTCTTAATCGTTCTTACTACGAATCATGCGGTGGTAAGTTCGGTGATGAGTTCGATTCTTCAGCTTCTGACTATACATATGGTACAGATGCTGACCACATCGCTTATTGCGGACCATACCTTGTAACTAACTTTACAGCTAAGAATACTATTACATTCAAGGCCAACTCTACATATTGGAATAAGGATAACATCAATATCCAGACTGTTTACTTCCTTTACAATGATGGAACAGATGCTACTAAGGCATACAATGATGCTAAGGCTGGTACAATCTCAGGATGCAGTCTTTCTACAGCAGCTCTTGAAGCAGCTAAGAATGATGGCCTTTATGATGATTATGCATACATCAGCCTTACAGATGCTACATCTTTCGTAGGATTCATGAATGTTAACCGTGCAGCATTTGCTAATGCTAATGATGCTACAGCTGTTAAGTCAACTCAGACAGAAGAGGACGCTGCAAGAACAAAGGCTGCTATGCGTAACCAGGAGTTCAGACTTGCACTTCTTCAGTCAATTGACAGAGGTACATACAACGCACAGACCAACGGTGATGATCTTAAGTACAATTCAATTATCAACACATACACACCTGGTAACTTCGTACAGCTTGAAGAGGATGTAACAATCGCTATCAACGGAACAGATACAACATTCCCTGCTGGAACATACTATGGTGAGATCGTACAGGCACAGCTTGATGCTGATGGCGTTAATGCTAAGGTTTGGGATCCTGAAGCAAATGATGGACTTGGTTCTTCATCAGGTTTCGATGGATGGTACAACAAGGATGCAGCAGTTGAACACCTCAACAAGGCTGTAGAAGAGCTTGCAGCTCAGGGCGTAGAAGTTAGCGCTGAGAATCCTATTCAGGTAGATTATCCTTACTTTGAAGCTAGTGAAGTATATGCTAACAGAGCTAACGCTTTCAAGAAGTCAGTAGAGGATGCTCTTGGTGGAGCTGTTGTTATTAATCTTGTATCATGTGCTACACAGGATGACTGGTACTATGCAGGATATTACACAGACCTTGGTTCAGATGCTAACTATGATATCTATGATGTATCAGGTTGGGGCCCTGACTATGGTGATCCTAAGACATACCTTGACACAATGCTTCCTGATTATGCAGGTTACATGGTTAAGTGCTTTGGTATCTACTAATTAGATAGTTATAAAGTATTATAAGTATTAAACATTATAAGCAGGAGAATGGGCTCATGCTCATTCTCCTGACTTTGATGTAATATAGACTGGTAAGTAATTATGAAGATGTAACGTATTCTTCTATCACATGACCGGTCGTCTGGAGTGAAGGACTATGCTAAAATATTTGATCAAACGATTATTACATGGACTGTTTTCTATAGTTGTAGTTATAGGAATAGTTATGCTGCTGATCTATTCATTAATGGATCGTCAGCTTATTTTTGCTGCTGATTCTGTATATCAGAATCTTGGTAATAACCAGAAGAAGCAGTACATGTATCGTATGTGGGAGAACTACGGTTACATTGACTATGTTACTTATGAAGAGTACATAGCTTCACTTGTTGCAAGTGGAGAACTTGATTCATCAGAACTTGAAAAGATTCAGGACCTTGGTAAAAAGGCGGAAGATGATTCCGAAACTGTTGCTGAGTATGTTAAGAAGTTTTCAGAGTATTATGAATCTAAAGGTTATACAATTGTCAGACTTGATGCTATAACCATCAAGAAGGGTAGAAAATATGCAGATGGCGGACAGGAAGCCCTCTTTGCATACAGAGACAAGCCTCTTTTATCACGTTTAACAGGCTATTTTACAGGAATTGTTGATATTGACAGCATTCACTATGTGGATGATTCTATTGATATTGGAAAACGTGGAATAAGCTTTACACTGCATGATCCGGCATATGGCGGAGAGAAGTTCTCACCGGCACTTATCGGAAATGGTACTAAATATAAGTACTTACTTTACTTTGATAATAGTTTCCCGTTTATTCACCAGAACCTTATCAAGATAAGTCTTGGTAAATCATATACTGTAAATGCGGGAATTGATGTATTTGATACAATGACACTGTCACAGGGATCTTACGTATCATCAGAAGTAACTTTCCCTTCCGGTGTTGTAGAAGCTTCAGCTGATGACCTTCATACAGCTACATATGTAAAGGGATCACTTGCTTCTAGTTCTCTTAACCAGAGGCTCTTTGTAGATGATTATACTAATGTATCTACAGTTAAGAACGGTCTTTCAAAAATTGGTTATTCATTTGTTATAGGTCTTATCTCAAGTATCATTGCATATGTACTTGGTGTTTCCCTTGGTATTGCTATGGCAAGACATAAGGACAAAGCTATTGATAAGATCGGAACTATTTATATAGTATTTGCTATTGCAGTTCCTTCGCTTGCTTATATCTTCATGGTTAAGGCTATTGGTGGTAGTGCAGGACTTCCTACAACATTTGACATGGAGTCTACAAGTAAGCTCATGTACGTACTTCCTATCATCTCACTTTCTATTAAGAGTATTGCAGACCTTATGAAGTGGCTTAGAAGATACATGATCGATCAGCAGAACTCAGACTATGTTAAGTTTGCTAAGGCATGTGGTCTTACAGACAATGAGATATTCAGAAAACACATTTTCAAAAATGCAGTTATTCCGATAATTCATGGAATTCCCGGAACAATCCTTGTTGCACTTGTTGGTGCGATCATTACTGAGAAGGTATATGTTGTTCCCGGTGCAGGTAATCTTCTTGTAGAAGCGATTGCCAAGTATGATAACGGCGTTATTGTCGGTGTTACTTTGTTTTATACAGCACTTGGTATTACATCAGTAATACTTGGAGATATCCTTATGGCTATGTTCGATCCGAGAATCTCATTCTCAGATAAGGCTAGATAATAAGTAGCAGTAACTTACAAAATAATGCGGCCCTGCCGCTTGGAAATGAGGAAATTATGTCTGATAAATTTGAATTAACAGATGATTTGGCAGGCATGTCTGAAGAAGAGCTGTTTTCTTTTGATACGCATGATAAATCAGAAGCTGAGAAGATCACAGCACCTAGATATTCTTATTGGAAATCAGTGTTTCGTGTATTCTTTAAAAAGAAGATCAATATCATAATGCTTGCAGTATTACTTATTCTTATACTGTTTGCTTATATCTATCCTATGTTTTCAGGATATGATAAGTTTGCAAATATTACAGATGCTTCAATGAAGCATCTTACACCATCAGCATCTATTGCCAAGAATGGTTTTTCTATTCATGAGATACTTGGTCGTGGTGGTTCAGGTGAATCTACTTTTGATGCTGTATGGAATGGTGCGAGAATTTCTATTTCATTTGCTTTTTCATGTGCGATCATCAATATGACACTTGGTGTTATCATTGGTGCTATTTGGGGATTCTCTAAAAAGTTTGATCTGATCATGACAGAGGTTTATAACATTGTTGGAAATGTGCCTCTTACCTTGGTAGTATCAGTACTTGTACTTGTAATGTCTTCAAGTTTTGGAACCATGGTTTTTGCCATGACAGTAACCGGATGGCTCTTTATAGCTTACTTTTTCAGAACGCAGGTTATCATCATCCGTGACAGAGAGTATAATCTTGCATCACGTTGTCTTGGAACATCAATCTTTAAGATTGCTATCAGGAATATCCTGCCTTTCATGACATCTATCATCGTAACACTTGCTGCAGCTGAGATACCTTCATATATCTCTTACGAGGTATTCCTTTCATACATCGGAATGGGTATGGCTGATATGTCACTTGGTAAGCTCATATTCCAGTATGAAAGCTCAATGGCTATTTCAGGATGGCAGTTCGAATTCTGGAGCCCGGTAATAGTAGTATCAATCATAACAGTTGTGCTCTATGTAGTAGGACAGAATCTTGGTGATGCTTCAGATCCTAGAACACATATGTAAGGGGATAGATAGAAAATGGCAGAAGATAAGAAAGTATTATTGTCAGTCAAAGACCTGGTTGTTAAGTTCCATGTTAGAGGCCGTATACTGACTGCAATAAGAGGAATTTCATTAGATATATATGAAGGCGAATCAATCGCAATCGTAGGTGAGTCCGGTTCAGGTAAGTCTGTATTTACTAAGACATTTGCAGGCATGCTTGATAGTAATGGATTTATAGATAAGGGTGAGATCATTTATAATGACCTTGAGCTAGCTGATACCAAGGTTTCTTATAATGCATTTGCTCACAAGATGATCAAGAAATATCAGGCTAAACTTGATGATTGTTCAGGTCTTGAGTTTGGAGCTGAGACTTATAAGAAGATCAGAGCTCTTGAAAAAGAAAAGGCCGCAAGAATGGACCTTAACGAAGAAGAGCGCGAGAAGATAGCTAATAAGCTTGATACTCTTAAGTATGAGCGTACAGAGATCTTCAATAAGCGTCAGACATATAATCCTAAGACTGAGAAGCATCTCATAAAGGAAGCTACTCAGAAGATCAAGGATTATGATGCTCAGATTGCTGAACTTAAGCTTAAGAAAGAAGAAGCTATCAGAAAGCATAAGGCTGAATTTGAAGCTGATACTAAAGCTAAGGAATATTACAGCACAGAACTTTCAAAGCTTAAGGCTCAGTATCATGAGGAAATCTCTAAGCCTGTTACTCAGGAGCAGAAGAAGAGAAATGAAGTCCTCGCCAAGGAGATGTATCTCTCAGGTGGACGTTATGGCTACTACAGAGCTTATAAGCTTATGGGAGGCCTTTTCGAAGCTCTTAAGAAGGCTATGAAGATGGGTGTTGATCTTGACAATGAAGATCAGCGCAATCAGGTATTTGATACAGTTGCTTTCCATGTACGTTATGTTGATGAGACAGAGGATACACTTCACGGCGTAGCTATCCTTAATATCGCTGACGTTAAGGAGAAAGAAGACTGGGCACAGATCAGAGGTAATAAGATCGCTACAGTATTCCAGGATCCTATGACATCTCTTAACCCGATCATTACTATCGGTAAGCAGATATCGTCAATCATCATGAAGCACCAGAAGTGTTCAGAGGCTGAGGCTCGTGTCAGAGCTCTTACACTTATGAAGAAGGTTGGTATCCCGAATGCTGAGAGCCGTTTTGATGACTATCCGTTCGAGTATTCAGGTGGTATGAGACAGCGTATCGTAATCGCTATCGCACTTTCCTGCCAGCCCAAGATACTTATCTGTGATGAGCCTACAACAGCTCTTGATGTTACTATTCAGGCACAGATCCTGCAGCTTCTTAAAGATCTGCAGAAAGAGTTCCATTATACAATAGTATTCATCACACATGACCTTGGCGTTGTTGCTAATATCGCTGATCGTGTAGCTGTTCTCTATGCAGGACAGATTGTAGAGTATGGTACTGTAGATGAGGTATTCTATGATCCTCATCATCCGTATACATGGGCACTACTTTCATCACTTCCACAGCTGGCTAAGCCTAATGAAGAGTTGTTTTCTATCACAGGAACTCCTCCGTCACTTTATAATGATATACAGGGCGATCCATTCGCACCTCGTAACCAGTATGCTTTGAAGATCGATTCTCTTAAGGAACCGCCTATGTTCAAAGTAACTGATACTCATTATGCCAAGACATGGCTTCTTGATCCTCGTTCACCTAAGGTTGAAAAGCCCAAAGCAATAGGTAACATTCATGAGACGCTGATCAAGGCATTCAATATCTAATAGATGGAGATACACAAAGTGGCTAATACATATGAAAAAAACAAGACAGCATCTCATTTTCCTGAAAAAGGACCTATTGATGAGAAGACAGGTAAAGAAATCCTGCTGTCCATAAAAGATATAGATATTACATTCGGCAAAGGCGCAGACGCAGTTAAAGCTGTACAGGATGCTTCCTTCGATATTTATAAAGGTGAGACATTTTCACTTGTTGGTGAGTCAGGTTCAGGTAAGACTACAATCGGCCGTGCTGTAATCAGAGTTAACCCTCTTGCTAAAGGTGAGATAGATTATAAGGGCGTACGTATCTCCGGTAAGATACCGCGTTCTCTTGACCGTGAAGTTATCAGAAATGTTCAGATGGTATTCCAGGATCCTGCTGCATGTCTCAATGAACGTGCAACAGTAGATTATATCGTATCTGAGGGTCTTTATAACTTCCATCTGTTCAAGGATGAGGCAGACAGAGTTCAGAAGGTTGAGAATATGATCAACGAGGTTGGTCTTCTTCCTGAGCATCTTACACGTTATCCTCATGAGTTCTCCGGTGGACAGAGACAGCGTGTAGGTCTTGCAAGAGCTATGGTCATGGAACCCGAACTTGTAGTAGCAGATGAGCCTATCTCTGCTCTTGATGTTTCTATCAGAGCTCAGGTTCTGAATCTTATGAACAAGTTTAAGAAGGAAAAGGGTGTTACATACCTTTTCATCGCGCATGACCTTTCAATCGTAAGATTCATATCCGACCGTATCGGTGTTATTTATAAGGGACATATTGTGGAAGTTGCAGATTCCGAAGAGCTGTTCAATTTCCCTCTTCACCCATACACCAGATCACTTATATCTGCTATTCCGCTTCCTGATCCTAAGCTTGAGAAGCGCAAGAAGCTCCTTACATATGATGCTAGTCAGCATGACTACAGCACTGATAAGCCTACAATGGTAGATATAGGACATAACCATTTCGTATATGGTAACAAGAAAGAGATAGAAGAATACAAGAAAATTCGTGAGGCAGGTGTTCCTGTTAAGTCAATCACTATCATGACTGACGAAGAGCTTGCAAATCAGAAGACAACAGTTGGAGATGCAACTATTGACGAGGATATCCTTAAGAATACACCTATTCATGATACAGGTGCTCTCTGGCTTTCAGTTCTTAGCTTCTTCCTTCCTGTACTTGGCCTTATAATGATGTTTATATTCAAGAAAAAACATTATGCTCGTAATTACAGAAAAGTTAAGTCAGGTACAGTTGCAGGATTCATCTTCATTGGAGCTTTGATAGTACTGTTCCTGCTGGCACTTCTATATGCACTGAAATAATATATTTCGCATTTTATTTAGGTATCAAAGGGGGACTTTTGATACCTAAATTTTTATCGTTCGGTTTAACTTGGTAAAATGTATTATAGTTTCTGATTCTAGAATTGAGAATATAGGTGGACTAATTGGTTTTATTATAGTTTTATTATTTTTCTAAATCGGATAATTATAGAATTAGAATAATATTTTTTAATATGTTATTTATATTAGGTTTAAATTATGGGTAATAGATATATTAAAAACAGGCCGAAACCTGAAAAGATTGAAAATGTAACTGTAGACCATGACCACATTTTAAGAAGAGCAATTCTTACTCTGATATTTGTGGCTATTGCCATCGCATCATTTTCATATGCAATATGGCTTCTTAATAATGCTGATTCGGGATGGACTGTGATCAAGGTGGATTCTTCAAGTGATGTAAATCTCGGAGATGAATTTACACTTGAATATAATCTGGGTCAAAGCGGAGTGTCATCTACTGCTGAGAAAAAGGTACTTACACCTATCTACTCTACAGCTATGGTCAATTACTACAGGCTTTTTAACGCCAATAATATATGCAAGGATGTAAACAATCTTTACTATATCAGCTGTAATCCAGAGACAGAGATTGAGGTTGATGAAGATCTGTACTACGTCTTTGATAAGCTTAAAGAGTACGATAACAGAGCTATATACCTTGGACCTGCGCTTACCTACTATACAGCTATATTCAACAGCTCATCAGATTCAGAAGCAAGCGTTTATGATCCTTCTAAAGATCCTGAGATTTTTGCTTATGTATCTAAGGTTGCAGAATACGCAGTTGACCCTGACAGCATAGATATAGAGCTTCTTGGAGATAATAAGATAATCCTCCATATATCAGATGAATACAAAGCCTTCTGCGAAGAAAATGAAGTTACAGAGCTTCTTAACCTTGGATGGTTACGAAACGCATTTGTTGTAGACCTTACAGCTTCAAAGCTTAAAGAAGCAGGAATGACCAATGGATACCTGTCATCCAACGACGGATACACAGTTAATTTAAGCTCAGATACAGACTTTACTCTTAGTATATATGACGTTGATGGAGATAAGATCGTCCCTGTTTCAGAATATCCCTATAAAGGACATAGGAATATAGTCTGGCTCAAGAACTTCCTTGCAACCAAGGAAGATATCGGCAATTTTTATATGTACCAGGACGGAACTGAAGTATCCTACTATATAGGATCTGACGGAACATCAGCCACCGGCACAACCAGCTTATATCTCTACAGCGATGTGGACGACAGCACCTGTGCAGATATGGTGCTTTCTGCATACGATATTTTCCTGAATGCAGAAAGTGATGAGACTCTGGATACAAACGCGCTGGAAAGCTTAACTGATAATAATATTTATAGTATCTGGGTAGAGAATGGTACTGTTATGAATACTGGTAATTGAAGATGTTGAATGATCGAAATTAGATATATAAATACTATATATTTTGATATTCAAAAAAATATTACTCACCATCCTCGAAAAGTGAAAGAGATGCGTGAAGTCTGACGATTAAAAGGAGAGACCTGATATGAAATTTAATGAAATGCAGTATACAAGACCTGACATCGAACAGGTTAAGCAGAAATTTGCAGATCTTACAAAGAGAATGGAGAATGCCACAAGCGGTGAAGAGCAGTGGCAGATCCATCAGGAATATTATGAACTTAATGACCATGTCATGACTCAGGCAGTTATAGCTGAGATAAGACATGACGTAGATATGACAGATGAATTCTATGAAAAAGAGAATGATTTCTGGAATGATACTAATCCTATACTTGCAAACATCTCTGTTGAATACAAGAAGCAGCTCCTTCATTCAAAGTTCAGACCTTATCTTGAAGAAAAAATCGGTAAGGTCGCTTTCAAGAATATGGAACTTGCAGAACAGTCTGTTGCAGAGAAAATCCTTCCGCTTATGCAGGAAGAAAACAAGCTCCAGGATGAATACAACAAGCTCCTTGCAACTGCCAAGATCGACTGGAAGGGCGAAATACTTAATCTTTCACTTATGAATCCTTACCTCAACAGCTCTGATCCTGAGGTGAGAAAAGAAGCATGGAAGAAGTATTCAGCTTTCTATGAGGAGAATTCAGAAGCTCTTGACGATATCTATGACAAGCTTGTAAAGAACAGAACAAAGCAGGGCGAAGAGATGGGACACAAGAATTATCTTCCTCTTGGCTACGCTCGTATGCAGCGCAACAACTACGGCCCCGCTGATCTTAAATCTTTCAGAGAACAGGTCAAGAATGACTTCGTTCCTTTTGCAGAAAAGCTTCACGACATCAGAAGAAAGAGACTTGGCCTTTCCAGACTTCATTTTGAGGATGAAGGAGTATACTTTACAAACGGTAATCCAGCTCCTATCGGAACTCCTGAGCAGATCCTTGAAGCTGGACGCAAGATGTACAATGAACTCTCACCTGAGACTGCTGAGTTCATGAACTTTATGTGCGACAATGACCTCTTTGACGTACTTGGCCGTAAGACCAAGAAAACAGGCGGATATATGACATATCTTCCTGATTACAAGTCCCCATTTATCTTCGCTAACTTTAACGGATCATCCTCTGATGCTGATGTTATAACACATGAGTGCGGTCATGCATTTCAGGGCTTCGTAGTTAGAAATGAACTTGTAAGAGAAGTTCAGGACATCACAATGGAAACAGCTGAGACTCATTCAATGGCTATGGAATTCTTTACAGACCCATGGATGAAGCTCTTCTTTGGCGACCGTGCTAAGGATTACTCAGATATGCACTTCGAAGATTCCTGTGTATTCATTCCATACGGAACAATGGTAGATGAGTTCCAGCATATCGCTTACGAGAACCCTGGCCTTACACCTAAGGACAGAAATGGCGTATGGCATGACCTTGAGCGCCAGTACAAGCCACACCTTGATTACAGCGGCAACCCATACTATGAAGGCGGCGCATTCTGGCAGAACAAGCATCATATCTATGACTGCCCTCTGTACTACATTGATTACTGCATCGCAGGTACAGACGCTCTCCAGTATAAAGTATGGATGGATAAAGATTATAAGGCAGCATGGAACAGCTACTTAGAACTCTGCAAGCTCTCTGCATCAGATTTCTTCGACAGCATGATCACAAGAGTTGGTCTTAACAATCCTTTTGAAGACGGATGCCTTAGAAACGTAGTTAAGCAGTTAGAGCAGACTATGGGTATTTAAAGTGTTTATTATACTGAATAATTGAATTATGACACACATTAGATGTGCGTTCGTGAAAACTATTTTTAAGAAGTCATATTCTTAAAAATAAAAATCGGTACTTGTTATATAAATAGTGAGAAAAAATTTAAATGATTGCCTCTTGATATTTGGTTTAGAGGCAATCATTTTTTGTTGGCTGAATTGAAAACTTTTTTATTGCTTAAATTTTTTTGACCAAAAGTTCAAATTTCTTGTTGACAAATCAAATTATATTGATAATAATAAAAACATCGATTTGGTTACGGGTCGATAAATATTAAAGAAAGTGAGGTAAAGAATAATGACAAATAAAGTGACATTTATAGCGGCGAAAAATTGGCTTAATGCATTTAATACATTTAATTCAATTAATATATCTTTACCTCGGGTTTATTATTTAAATTAGGAGTAGAGTAGCTGTTTGGCTGTGCTCTTATAATTTAAATACTTATTGTGGAATTAACCAGGTAAAGTGCACTTACCTGGTTTTTTTATACCCATTTTTCAATACCACTTTTTATATTGACCCAGGTTTTACATTTAACTTGTTTTTTGCTAGTAACTCAAACTTCCCGGTTGTTTTGGGGAGACGGAATCTTCCTGCAACAACTATTATTTCCCCAAAACAACCGGGAAAGTTTGAGTGAATTTTTGAGGAGGAAACTTATGAAGACACTTAGAAGTTATGTGCGAGAGCACTGGTTGACATATTCAGTAGCAATCATCTTTATGCTGATCGCTATTGCACTTGATATGATGTTTCCTAAGGTTACGAAGCTTATAGTAAACGAAGTAATTATAGGACAGGATTTTTCGAGATTTTATCTCTTTCTTGGAGCGATAGTACTAATCGGCGTTGGCCGAAGTGTTTTTGGATATTTTAAAGAATTCACATTTGACAGAAACTGCATCGCCATTGGAACTGAGATGCGTAAGGACCTGTTCAATCATATTCAGGGACTTTCACTTGACTACTTTGATGATGCCAACACTGGCGAACTCATGGCCAGAGTCAAGGATGATATCGACAAGATCTACAACCTTGTCGGAATGGTTGCGATGAGAGGTATGGAAGTTACTCTTAACGCAGTACTGGTACTGTATTTCATGTTCTCAATAAATGCAGTACTTACGATCCTTCCGCTGATCTTCATGATCATCTGCGGAGCCACAGCGATCTTTATGGAGAAAAAGCTTGACCTTATCTACGACGATATCAGTGAAGAGAATGCAAAGCTTACCACAATCGCTGAAGAGAACCTTGCAGGAGTAAGAACCGTTAAGGCTTTTGCCAGAGAAGAGTATGAGATAGAGAAGTTCAAAAAGCACAACGTTAAATATTATGAGTACAACATGAAAGAAGCTATGGCGCTTCTTAGATTCTATCCGGTTTTCCAGCTGGCAGGAACCCTTCTTCCTGTTGCTTGTGCGGTACTTGGCGGATTCTTTGTAATAAACGGCAAGATGGACCTTGGTGATCTTACAGCTTACATCATCTATAGCCGTAACTGCACATGGCCTTTAGAAGAACTTGGATGGATCACAAATGAGTTTTCAAGCGCGATCGCTTCACTCAAGAAGGTACGTAAGATTTACACAGTTCATTCTACACTGGCAATGTCTGAAAAGCCTGAGCACCTTGATAAGGTCAAGGGTAGCATTGAATTCGAGAATGTATCTCTTGATTTTGGTGATAACCATGTGCTTAGTGATATAAGCTTCACACTTACTGAAGGCAAAACAATTGGAATCATGGGTCAGACAGGCTCAGGTAAATCAACAATAGTTAACCTTATGCAGCGTTTCTATGATCCTACAAAAGGAACCATAAAGCTTGACGGTAAGGACATTAAGAACCTTGATCTTAACCAGGTCAGAGAGGCATCGGCAGTTGTAATGCAGGACGTATTTCTTTTCTCAGATACCATTAATGAGAACATCCGCATGGGACGCCGTGATGAAATGACTGACGAAGAGATCGCAGAAGCTGCAAGAATGGCTAATGCCGGCAGCTTTATAGAAAAACTTGAAGACAAATACGAAACTGTAATCGGTGAAAGAGGCGTTGGCCTCTCCGGAGGACAGAAGCAGAGAATAAGCATTGCGAGAGCTCTTTCAAAGAAGGCTCCGATTCTGATACTTGATGATTCAACATCCGCTCTTGATATGGAGACAGAGGCTGAGATCCAGAAGACCTTGTCCGACATCAAGGCAGTTACAAGGGTTATCGTAGCCCACAGAATATCAGCTGTCAGAAATGCTGATGAGATTCTCTATCTCGATAACGGCCGTATTGCAGAACGTGGAACACACGAAGAATTACTTAGAAAGAAGGGACTTTACTACGACACTTACATTGCACAGTACGGCTCCCTTCAGGAAATGGAGGAAAGTGCATAATGGCTGCTAATTCTTTTAGAGAAGATGAGCATATAAATAATAGTGACAAAAAGAAAATTTTTGTCAGAATAATCAGATACTTAAGACCACATATAAAAGAGATCATCCCGGTTATAATATCCCTCATGATCACAGTAGGGATCGGCCTTGTGAGTCCGCTTCTTATCGAATACGCAATAGACGTACACGTTGCTGACAAGAATATGAGAGGTCTTATCATCGTTGCAAGTAGCGTTGCTCTCCTTGGTCTTGTATATATGCTCTTTGTAAAACTCAGAATGTATATGATGAACAAGGTTGCAAATAAGATACTTCTGGACATCAGAGAAGAACTATACGAGCACATCCAGAAGCTCTCATTCACCTTTTTTGACTCAAGACCCACAGGTAAGATCCTGGCTAGGATCATCGGCGATGTTAACTCCCTCAAGGATGTTATGGCCAACACCATCACGAACCTTATACCGAACTTTATAACAGTATTTGGCGTTGTGTTCATAATGCTCGTTAAGGACTGGAAGCTTGCCCTTGGAACCCTTTGTTCCATGCCCCTTATGATAATCGCGATCTTCTGGATCCGCAGCATGACTCACACAAGATGGGCAGATATGAGAAAAAAGGCTTCGAACCTTAATGCCTACGTTCATGAAGACATTGCAGGAATCGCTGTAGTACAGAGTTTCCACGCAGAAGATGAGACAAGATCAACCTTCGAGGATCTTGCCAACAAGCACAGAGATTCTTATATCTCAGCATGCAGAGCAGCAGACCTCTTCGGACCAGCCATCGACATGAGCTGGGCTGTGAGCAGCATGATGCTGTACCTGGTTGCTGTAAGACTTCTTGGTTATACAGAAGCTTCAGTTGGACTTATTGCTGCATTTGCAAGCTATGCAACAATGTTCTGGAGCCCTATCATGGGACTTTCAAACTACTACAACCAGCTTGTTACCAACATCTCAGCAGCAGAAAGAGTATTCGATATCCTTGATACAGAGCCTGAGATCGTGGACAAAGAAGATGCAGAGGAGCTTCCAGATATCACAGGACAGGTAAGCTTTGCAAACGTAGGATTTACCTACGATGAAGGAACAGCTAGTGAAAAGAAGGTCCTTGAGAATGTAAACTTCACAGCAAAGCCCGGAGAAACAATTGCTCTTGTAGGACCGACAGGCGCAGGTAAGACTACCATTGTAAATCTCATAAGCAGATTTTATGACATCCAGAAGGGTAAGATACTTGTCGATGGCCATGATATTACAGGAGTTAAGATCAACAGCCTTCGTAGACAGATGGGCATCATGACCCAGGACAATTTCATTTTCAGCGGAACAGTTAGAGAGAACATCATGTATGGAAACCTCTCCGCAACCGAAGAAGAGATGATCGAAGCTGCTAAAGCTGTAAATGCCCACGACTTCATCATGAAGCTTGAAAATGGCTACGATACTGTGTTAAAAGAGCGCGGCGCAGGCCTTTCAATCGGCCAAAGACAGCTCATTGCTTTTGCAAGAACTATGATCAGTAAGCCTAAGATACTGATCCTTGACGAAGCTACAAGTAATATCGATACACATACTGAGCTTCTGGTTCAGAAAGGCATACAGACCATGCTTTCAGGAAGAACAAGCTTTGTCATTGCTCATAGACTTTCTACCATCAAGAGTGCCGACCGTATATTTGTAATTAACGATGGTGGAATTGCTGAAAGCGGAAGCCATGAAAATCTTCTGCGTAAGCACGGTGCATACTATGACCTGTATATGGCTCAGTTTGCGTAAGGCAATCCCAAACACCCATATATCCAAAATGTAGTTGAAAAATGTCTGCAGGTATGGTATTCTAATCAAGGTCTGTTCTTAACGAAAGATATGATCAGTGTAAAAAATATCTTTTGACCCAGACAGATACATATGATATGCAATAACAGAATAATTCGGGAGGTCATTTTACAATGGCATTTGCAGTTAAACTTCTTGTAAATATTATATATTTGGGTGTTTGCTTCGCCCTTGTTGGAATCATCATTTCACAGCAGGGTAAGACACAGAGCCTTGGAGCCCTCACAGGTCAGGCAAGTTCTGATACATACTGGGCTAAGAACAAGGGACGTTCTACAGAAGGAAGACTTAGAACAGCTACAATCGTTCTTACAGTTCTTTTCTTCGCACTTTCTATATTCCTTAACACAGGAATCGTAGACTGATTCAGTGGAATAATGACGCGGCACTCTATTTATAGGGTGTCGCTTTTTATTTTATAAAACATTAGTTTGAGAATAATCTATAATGTATTTAGAGATATTATAAGAAGTTATATTGCCCTCGGATATCAAGTCATGAGATTTTTGGAGTAATAACTAAATGGCAAAAAAGAAAATAAAAAATGAACAGGAAACATTCATGATAGCACAGGACCGTAAAGCTATGGTCAATGCCTTTATTCATGATGATAAATATTCTCCAATGAAGGAGAAGGAACTGGCTGTTTTCCTTCAAGTTGAAAAGGAAGACCGTAACGAGCTTGCGCAGATCCTAGAAGACCTTGTTAATGAAGGCCAGATCATTAGGAATAACAGAGGAAGATATCTTAAGTCTGACGCCGGAATCATTGGTGTATTCACCAGCAACAGCAGAGGCTTTGGATTTGTTACTGTTGAAGGAAGAGATGATGATATCTACATTCCTGAAGGAGAAACCGGCAACGCATTCCTTGGAGATACGGTTGCTGTCGAGCTCATGCGCGAGCAGGCAGGCAAGAGGCAGGAAGGCCGCATCATAAGGATCGTAATGCGCGGAATGACTGAAGTTGTCGGAACTTATGAAAGTTCTAAGACCTTCGGTTTTGTAAGAGCAGATAATAACAAGATTCCAAACGACATATTCGTTCCAAAAGAACGCAGCAAGGGCGCGGTATCAGGAGATAAAGTCGTTGTTGAGATCACAGACTACGGCGACATCGCTACAGGTAAGAACCCTGAAGGTAAAGTCAAAGAAATCATAGGTAACATCAATGATCCCGGCGTAGATATTCTTGCTATCGTTAAAGGATACGAGATACCAAGCGAGTTCCCTGAAAGAGTCATGAACCAGGCTATGAGAACTTCTGACACAGTCAGTGAAGCCGATATGCTTGGAAGAAGAGACCTTCGAGATGTTCAGATGGTCACAATCGACGGCGAAGAAAGTAAAGACCTTGATGATGCAGTAAGCGTAAGCATTGACGATGAAGGCTTTTATCATCTTGGAGTTCATATCGCTGACGTTGCTAACTACGTACAGGAGGGCTCTGCACTTGACAGAGAAGCCTTAAAGCGCGGAACCAGCGTATACCTCGTAGACCGCGTTATACCTATGCTTCCTCATAAGCTTTCAAATGGAATATGCTCTCTCAATCACGGAGAAGACAGACTTGCCATGAGCTGCCTTATGAAGATCAATAATAAGGGCGAGATCGTAGATCATGAGATCGTAGAATCCGTAATCAACGTAGATGAGAGAATGACCTATACAAGCGTTGGCAAGATCATAGCCTGTAACGATGAAGAGGAAAAAGAGAAGTATGCAAACCTCGTCCCCATGTTCGAGCAGATGTACGAGCTTGCCAAGATCCTCAAAAAGCGCAGATTTGAACGTGGCTCAATAGAGTTCGACTCAGTAGAAGCCAAGATCAAGCTTGATACAGAAGGTAATCCTGTAAGCATTGAAAAAGAAGAAAGAGGCCCTGCCAACGAGCTTATCGAGGACTTCATGCTTGCGGCAAATGAAACTGTAGCCCAGCATTTCTACTGGCTTCAGGTGCCTTTTGTCTATAGAACACACGAACAGCCATCAGAAGCTAAGATTGATACACTTACAAGCTTCATCAGAGGCTTCGGCTATCATCTCAATATCCGTCAGGATGAGATAAGACCTATGGAGATTCAGAAGCTCCTTTCCAAAATAGAAGGAAGCAGAGAAGAATCCATAATAAGCAGAGTCGCTTTAAGAAGCATGATGCAGGCTAAGTATACAACAGAGTGCGTGGGACATTTCGGACTTGCACTCCAGTATTACTGCCACTTTACATCACCGATAAGACGTTATCCTGACCTTCAGATTCACAGGATCATCAAGGATAGCATCAGAGGACGACTTGATGAAAAGAAGCTTGCGCATTATACTGAAATTCTTCCGGAAGTTGCAAAACACTGCTCCGATACAGAAAGACGTGCTGATGATGCAGAGCGCGATACAGATAAGCTCAAGAAAGCTGAATATATGGAGCAGCACATTGGCGAAGTATATGATGGCGTAATCTCAGGTGTTACAGCCTGGGGAATGTTCGTCGAGCTTGATAATACCTGCGAAGGCATGATCAGACTTGCAGAACTTACCGATGACTATTATATTTTTGATGAGCAGAATTTTACACTTACAGGAACTGATTTTGGCAAAGAGTACAGACTTGGACAGAAGGTCAAGATCAAGGTTGTAGGTGCTGACAGAATTGAAAAGACTGTAGATTTCAGGATCGTTGATGAAGATACAGATCCTGATGATATACAGCTTAAGCCTGCCAAGAAGCATTACGTATTAAAACTCATGGAAGAAGAGGCTGCGAGAAAAGAAGAAGCTTCCATGAAGAATAACGTAACATCATCTGAGGATGATTCTGATAAGAGAACAGGTAGACGTTCACGTAAGGAGTCTGATGGCTATAGCACCGATGAATCAGATGAAAATGCTAAAAGAGATCTTGCGAAGAGAAAGAGAAAACTTACTCTTGAAGATTTCGAAGATGACTTTGACGAAGTCGAAAATCACTTCAGAAGCCGCAAGCATACTGATCTTGATGACATAGACTTCAGTGACGGCGAAGATGATAACCTTATGACTGCCGCAGAGCTTCGCGCGCATGAGCGCAAAAAGCGCATGATAGAAGGACTTGAACCTGACGGCCGTACAGGAAGACCAAGAGAAAAGAAGCGTTCATCTAACAACAGTACAAAGAGCCATAAGTCCAAGGAAAGCGGACCTCAGGAAAAAGGCCATAAGAAGTATAAGGTGCACAAATATAAGAAGTCTGCAACTTCAAAAGCAGCTCGCAGCAACCAGAAAAAGAAAAGATGATGACTATTGAAAGAATAGAAATCAAGAAGCAAAACTATTAATATAATACTTGAATGGGAGAAGTTATAATGGCAGAAGAGAAGATAAAGCTGGTATGTAATAACAAGAAAGCATACCACGAGTATTTTATCGAAGACAAATATGAAGCAGGAATAGAACTTGTCGGAACCGAAGTTAAGTCTATCCGTATGGGCAGATGCAGCCTTGGTGAATCCTTTGTTGTGATCAAGGATGGACAGGCTGACCTGTGCGGAATGAATGTAAGTCCTTATGAAAAGGGCAATATATTCAACAAAGATCCGCTTCGTGTCAGAAGACTTCTCCTTCACAAGAATGAGATCATGAAACTCGAGCAGCAGGTCAAGATCAAAGGCTATACAATAGTTCCGCTTCAGGTGTATTTCAAGAAAGGCCGCGTCAAAGTTGAGATAGGCCTTGGCCGAGGCAAGAAACTCTATGATAAGAGAGAGTCAGATGCAAAGCGTGACCAGCAGCGTGAAGTAGAGAAAAACTACAAAATGCGACTTAGATAAGCTAAGAAAAGTTATAGTATTAGTAATAACCTCCAAAAACCCAACCGTTTTTGGAGGCTTTTTTTATATATTGCCATAATATTTTAAAGAACTTTTATAATTCTATTGACACATTTAAGTATCTTGTGTAATATGACATTATGAAATGGGTTTCAAAATAAAATATACGTCAAAATACACAAAGCAAATTAAAGCTATATCGTATAAGGACATCAGAAGTAGTTAAAATTAACGGAAGTAAGCTATCGATACATATCAAATATATGTTTTGGTTCAGAAACTTCCATTTTTTAATCTCAAGCAAGAAACCGATTTCAAAAATCATTCATTTGGATTTCAGCAGGAGAGGAAAGTATGGGTAAGAAAAACGGAACGGTAAATGGGGTCGAGAAGATAAAGGTTCAAAAGTCATCTCTGTCATTTGGCCAGAAACTTTGGAGGAATCGTACACTTGTTCTTATGTGCATTCCGGCAATTATCTTCTTTATAGCTTTTTGCTATGCACCAATGCCTGGTATCTATGTGGCATTTGTTAAATATAACTATCGTAAAGGTATCTTTGGAAGTAATTTCATCGGTCTTAAGAACTTTGAATTTCTTGCAACTTCCGGTAAGCTCGGAATGCTGACCAAGAATACTATCCTTTATAACATCGCATTTATTTTGCTTGGTAACTTCTTCGCAGTATTTGTAGCGGTTCTTCTTAATGAGATCCAGAACAAATGGTTCAAGAAAGTTTCACAGACAATGATGTTCCTGCCTTACTTCATTTCACAGGTTTTGATAGGACTCCTTGTTTATAACCTTCTCAACTATGATACCGGTTTCGTAAACAGTATCTTAAAAGCTCTTGGAACTCCTGAAGAAAAGCTCTTCAGCCCTTACTCAGATCCAACAGTTTGGCCTGTACTTCTTGTAATCATTCACCTGTGGCAGTCAACAGGTTATAACTCAGTCGTATACTTCGCATCGATCATGGGTATCGACGCTGAGATCATCGAAGCAGCAAGAGTAGACGGCGCCAACGCATGGCAGAAGATCAGATACATCATCCTTCCGGGACTTCGTCAGACAGTAGTAATCCTTCTTCTATTTGCTATCGGAGGAATCGTAAAAGGTAACTTCGGTCTGTTCTACAACATAATCGGTACCAACTCACTGCTTTACTCAACAACCGATATCATTGAGACATACGTATATCGTGCTACAATGACAGATTTCAATTTCTCCACAGCATCTGCGGTAGGTTTGTATCAGTCATTAGTCGGATTCTTTATGGTCATGATAGTAAACTTTGTAGTTAAAAAGATTGATCCTGATTATTCACTTTTCTGATAAAAAACCGATTCGTATTTTCACTACTAAATAACAGATACCGCACACGGTATGGAGGATATAAATGGCTAAGAAAGATAAAAAAATTGATTATGATACATATGATTCCAGCGCCAGAGTTAAGCTTGGAACATCGGATTACGTTATACGAGGAATTGGATATGTGTTCGTAACACTGTATGCACTTGCCTGCATATTCCCTTTCCTTCTTATCATCGGAACATCATTTACATCAGAAGCTGTAATAAGATCAGCCGGAGTTCAGCTCTTCCCAAGAGACTTCACCACAGAAGCTTACGACATGGTACTTAAAGGAGGCGCGATCTGGAAATCATATCTTCTTACGATTTTAATGACAGGCGTTGGTACAGGCGTAGGACTTCTCGTTATCTCAATGACAGGCTACGCACTTCAGAGAAAAGACTTTGTACTTAGAAATGTAATCTCATTCTTCATCTACTTCACAAGTCTTTTCCAGGCAGGACTTGCGCCATATTACCTTCTTATGACACAGACATATCACCTTAAGGACAGCTACTTCGCAGTACTCCTTCCGCTTCTTATGTCACCATGGCTCATCATCCTGATGAAGAACTTTGTTAAGTCTATACCTTTTGAAATAACAGAGTCAGGTAAGATCGATGGAGCAGGAGATATGAAGATATTTACATCTCTTATCCTTCCGATGCTCAAGCCTGCACTTGCAACTATAGGTCTTTTCCTTGCACTTGGTTACTGGAATGAGTGGTATCAGTCATCACTGTTCTTAAGCTCAAAGGTTGATGCATATCCACTTCAGTACATGCTCTACAAGGTAGTAAATGAGGCTAACTCACTGAAGAACTCAGTTGCAGCACAGTTCGTAACTGTAACAGATCTTCCTACCAACTCACTTAAGATGGCAACAGCAGTTGTAGCTACAGGACCTATCGTACTTCTGTATCCTTTCGTACAGAGATACTTCATCGGCGGTATCACAGTTGGTGCGGTTAAAGGTTAAAAGAATTGTTATAACAATTCTTTTAACACAGAGTTAAATAGCTGAAGCTATTTAACTCCCGGGCAATCGAATAGCTAAAGCTATTTAACTCCGTGAGATATAGCAATACTATAATAATATTTTTAGGGGAAAGTTAACTGCAATAACGCAGTAACAAATATATATTCTATAGGAGGATATTTAATGAAAAAGAAATTGCTTGCTTCACTTCTTTCACTCACTATGGTAGCAGGACTTGCAGCTTGCGGTAATGGTGGAAATGGCTCAGGGGATACAAGCGGATCTGGTAGTGCAGAAGCTGTTGATACATCAGAGCACGTAGTTATCACCTACATGACAACAGGTGGTAAGCCTGAGAACAGCGCAACAGACGATATGCTTGCAGAGCTCAACAAGATCCTTACAGAGAAGGTTAATGCAGAGCTTCAGATCTACTATATTGACTGGACAGATTATCTTTCAGTTTACAACCTGACACTTGCTCAGATGGACGGAACAGTTGACCTTGTAGGAACAGCTACTGACTGGCTTGATGCATGGCCAAACGCTAAGAATGGTGCTTTCCTTGAACTCGACGAGGAGATGCTCAAGACATATGCACCTCAGACATACGCATCAGTTCCTGCTGAAAACTGGGAGTACTGCAAATATGATGGCAACATCTACCTCATCCCTGAAGACAACTATGCACAGTGGACTAACCACGGATTCTCTTATCGTCTTGACTGGGCTAAGGAAGCTGGACTTACAGACGGCGTAAAGAGCTGGGAAGACATGACAACATACTTCAAGTATGTAAAAGAAGCTTATCCTGATGTTCAGCCTTGGGATTCAGACGGAACACAGTATGCAACAATGGTTGGTGGATGGATCTCATCTCACAGCAACTATGTTTCAATCGACGGTATCAACTCCGGCGCTATGTGGGGCGGCACAAAGGATGACCTTTACACAGTATACAGCCCATATGTAACAGATACAGATTCACTCGTTGAGTTTGCTAAGCTCATGAAGGAATGGGATGAGATCGGTGTTTGGAAGACAGACGTTCTTAACAACACATCATCTGATAACAGAGAAGACTTCCGTGTAGGTAAGACAGCTGCTGAGCAGCACCACACACAGACATGGACAGACCTTTGCTCACCTGGACACACAAACAACACAATCTTTGCTGATGACGAAGATGCAGAAGTTGGATTCTTCTACTTTGGTGAAGAGACAGGCAACGTAACAGCACTTTCAATCACACACGGTGCTATGGCTGTATCAGCTGCTTCCAAGAACCCTGAGAGAGCACTTATGGTATATGATCTCATCAGAAATGATCCAGATTGCTACAAGCTCTTCAACTATGGTATCGAAGGCGTTCAGTACAATGTAAATGCTGACGGTCTTAGAGAGACAATCGCTGATGCTGACGCAATCGTTACTAACTACTGGTGGGGCAGAAACGATGATCTTGAGATCAGAGATGCAACAATGAACTGGGATGCAATCGATGCACTTTACAAAGAGTATGACGGAATCAAGATCGAGTATCCTTATGGTCAGTTCATTCCTAACGTAGATAATATCTCAACTCAGATCGACCAGATCAACGAGATTCATACTAACTACATGAAGCAGATCGCATTCGGTAAGTATTCAGGAACAGCAGAAGAAATCGTTGCTGAGTATCAGCAGGCACTCAAAGATGCAGGTATCGATGATGTAACTGCAGAACTTCAGAAGCAGATCGACGAACTCTATAAATAAAATGACATAGAATTGCATCCGGAGTTCATTATGAACTCCTCAATTCTGGACATGTCTAAATTACATCCTGTAATTTCCTTTCTAAATCCTTGGGGGCGTATCTTCGGGTACGTCCCCATTTTTAAGAAAAGAAAATGCGAATCATTATAAATACATTTTTGAATGAAATTATAAATATATCTCCAAGGATAATATGTGTATACTTTTGTTCAAAAAATCTTTTTAAAAAGTATATTGAAAGCTCAGATCGAACTAAGTTTTTATACAAAATGATTTTGAATGATTTTATAAAATGAGGTCTACATAGATGAGGGGAATTGAAATTAAAGACAAATACTATCTTGATGGCGAAGAGTTCCATCTTATATCAGGTGCGATCCACTATTTCAGAGTAGTGCCTCAGTACTGGAAGGATAGACTTATCAAACTTCGCGCCATGGGATGCAACACAGTTGAAACCTACATCCCCTGGAACATGCACGAACCTAAAGAAGGACAGTTTACCTTCGAAGGAATCCTTAATCTTGGCAAGTTCATAGAAACAGCAGGGGAGACGGGACTTTACGTGATCCTTCGCCCATCACCATATATCTGTGCAGAGTGGGAGTTCGGAGGATTCCCGGCTTGGCTTCTCAAAGAAGATGGAATGAAGCTTCGCTGCTCATATAAGCCATACCTTGATCATGTCAAAAAATATTATGACAAGCTCATGCCATATATCAAACCCTACATGTATGACAATGGCGGTCCTGTCATCATGATGCAGATAGAGAACGAGTACGGTTACTACGGCGATGACCATTCTTACATGGAATGGCTCAAAGACCTGATCAGAAGCTATGATATAAATGTTCCGCTCTTTACATCAGACGGACCGTACGATGACGCATTTACAGGTGGCAAGATACCCGGAATCCTTCAGACAGGCAACTTCGGATCTCATGCCAAAGAGCGTTTTGACTTTATGAAAAAATATGTGGATGGCCCGCTTTCCTGCATGGAGTTCTGGCTTGGCTGGTTTGATGACTGGGGATCAGGCTTCCATCACACAACAAGCGTAGAGCAGAATGTCAAAGACTTTGCATATATGCTCGATAACGGCAATGTCAACATCTACATGTTCCAGGGCGGAACCAACTTCGGATTCATGAATGGAGCCAACTATTATGATAAACTGACTCCCGATGTTACAAGCTACGACTATGACGCTATCCTTACAGAAGACGGACAGGTTACAGACAAATATATAGCATTTCAAAAAGAAATATCCAAAAGATATGGACTTCCTGAAGTTGAAGACTTAGAACCTATCAAGAGAAAAGCTTATGGCAGCATAAAGCTTGACGGCTATGTATCACTTTGGGACAGCCTTGATGATATCGCTGGTAAAAACGAAAGCGTTTATCCTGTATCCATGGAGAAGCTTGACCAGAGCTATGGCTACATTCTCTATCATACAAAGCTTAAAGAAATTCCGGAAATTAACGGAATAAGACTTGTTGATGCTAATGACAGAGCCAAAGTATATGTTGATCATAAGCATGTTGCTACCATGTATGACAGAGAGCTTCTTGAAGATAAGAAGATCGAGCCACCTGTTCCCACGCTTGGTAAAGACATGGATATCCTTGTTGAAAATATGGGCCGCGTTAACTTTGGACCATATATGCTCAAACAGCGCAAGGGAATTGATGGCTGCGTACTTATAAATACTCATCAGCACTATGGATATGATATATATACGCTTCCACTTGATAATGTAGACAAGCTTAGCTTTAAGGATGTAAATATAGATGCATTGCATAAAGATAATAATGGTGATGCATTACATAAGAATATTGATGACAACGGATCTTGTGATCATGTTGAAAAGGCTTGTGCTGATAATATAGACTCAGATAGCATCACAGATCACGGCCCCTCTTTTTACAGATATACATTTGAAGCTGATGAATCAGCTGACACCTTCATTGATATGAAAGGCTTTGGTAAGGGATGCGTATTCATCAATGGCTTTAATCTCGGAAGATTCTGGGAAGTTGGCCCGCAGGAAACATTGTATCTCCCCGGCCCACTTATAAAGAATGGCAAGAACGAGATCATTGTATTTGAAACAGAAGGCAAAGCTAAGAGCGTGATCGAACTTATGGATCATCCTTCCCTTGGACCATGTGAACAGGTTAGCCCATAAACGATAATAGTACAGAAAAGTTCATTGCCTGGCTTTGTACTTTTGATCGGGAAAGTGCAGAGTGATCATCATACACATTCGCAAAGTGAGGACGCATATGCAGCAGACAGACAAGAAGATAACTATATATGAGATAGCCAAAGAAGCAGGTGTCTCACCAGCCACTGTTTCGCGCGTCCTTACAGGCAATGCCAATGTCAAAAAGGAGAAGAAGGAAAAAGTCTTAGAGCTTATAAAGAAGTATAACTTCAAGCCCAGTGCTGTTGCCAGAGGCTTGTCCGATACCAAAAGCCGCATCATAGGCATTATCGTTGCAGATATCAGAAACACATATTATGCAGATATGTACGTGGCTTGCGAGAATGCAGCTAACAAAGAAGGCTATTCTGTAATGCTCATGAACTCTTTTGGACAGACATCTATGGAGATAAGACAGCTTGGCAAGCTCGTTCAGTGGAGAGCAGATGCCATAATCCAGCTTGGAGGTGCTGTCGACAGCCTTACTACAGATCCTTCTTATGTCAAAGAAGTTAACCGCCTCCTTGGCAATAAGATACCTCTTGTTGTAACAGGTAAGCTTGATAACACCAACTGTTATCAGGTTCAGATCGATGCAGCTGCTGCCATGGACATGCTAGTTCAGCACCTTGTTTCTAATGGCAACAAAAGAATCGCACTTGTTGGAGGAAGACTTGACGTAGAATCTACTTACATTAAATATAATGAGTTCTTAAAACTGACAAAAGAATTAGAACTTGAAAACAGCTCTCTTTATACTGACAACTTTGGCGGATACGGAATCGAAGAGGGAACAGTCTCCATGAACGAACTTATCGAAAGGTTCAGCCTTGCAGGAAAGCCTCTTCCTGAAGCTGTCATCTGTATCAACGACAGTACTGCTGCCGGAGTTATCAAGAGCATAAGAAAACATGGGCTTAAGATTCCCGAAGATATAACTGTTGTAAGTTATGATAACACTGATCTGTGCGAAGTCGCAGAACCAGGGCTTACATCAGTTGCCTATGACTATGAGAAATATGGCAAGACACTTGTTCGTACAGCGATCAGTGTCGCTGATGGCAAAAGCGCTGAAAGACAGATCCTTATAAAACCATCAGGACTTATGGTCAGAAAATCCAGTAATTACAAGCGTAATTGACCGGCTTATAACTGGTTGGTACATAAATTGTGAAGTGAATATCAGACCCAAAATACGAAATGACAAATCATACGATATTTGAGGATGAACATGGATACCATAAAACTTATATTAACAGATAACTGGAAATTCTATTATGGTGACGCCGAGGAGGCTTGGTTCAAAGGCTTTGACGATCATATGTGGGAAGATGTGCTGATCCCGCATGACTGGTCGGTTGAGGCCTCTTTTTCTAAGGAATATTCCAGCGGAACCGCCTATCTTCGTGGTGGAACAGGATGGTACAGATGCCATTTCAAACTCCCATCAAGATATCAAGGCAAAAGAATCTGTATAACCTTTGACAGTGTCTATAAAAACAGTAGCGTGTGGTTCAATTCATATTTTCTTGGAAAACGCCCTTCCGGCTATGCATCTTTTTCACTGGATATAAGTGAATATGCCAGATTTGGAGACGAAGACAATGTCATCAGCGTAAGAGTGCGCCACGAAGACATTGCGGATTCCAGGTGGTTTACGGGAAGCGGAATTGTCAAAAAAGTCACCCTGTCTGTATCAGAGAATGTGGCACCGGTCATAGACGGAGTGTGGCTTGATACCAAATCTTTGATTGAAGATGCCGGCAGGATATCTGCAAGGATCAGTTTAAGTAATAAGATTCAGAATAAGTCTGATAAAGAAAAGAAAGTCAGAGTCAGGTGCGTTCTTGAACCGGAAGAAAAAATCAAAGAACGCATAAGAGAATCTGCATCAGAGTCTGAAGAAGTTTCAATTGAACTGTTTGGAGAAACGATTGTTCCTGCAAAAGAAGTCTCTGAACTTAGGATAGATGGTATAGTCGATAAGCCTCATCTGTGGTCTGCTGATATACCTAATCTATATAAATTATCTACATACTATAGTATAGACGGAAGCGATTACTACCTTGTAGATGAGCAAAAGGCAGGAATAAGAGTTATCTCTTTTGACCCGGATAAAGGATTTAGTTGTAACGGAGTATCCACAAAGTTGCGCGGTGTCTGTGTTCATGATGATGGCGGATCTTTGGGAAGTGCCATGAAACAGGAAGTATGGCAAAGGCGCCTTGAACTCTTAAAAGAAGCCGGCTGCAATGCCATAAGATGTTCTCACAATCCCCATATGCCGGAACTATATGATCTGTGCGACGTACTTGGATTCTATGTTATGGACGAAGCTTTTGACGAGTGGGAGAACTGTAAGAACAAGTGGGCAAAAGGCCATAATGTGTACCCGCCCCGCCATCAGGGCTATTATGAGGACTTCCCTGAGTGGCATGAAAGAGACCTTCTAGGTATGATAGACCGCGACAGAAGGCACCCAAGTGTTATCATGTGGAGTATAGGCAACGAGATCGATTATCCGAATGACCCTTACGTAAATCCTATATTCAAGGAATTTACCGGCAATAACGATAACGGAAAGCCTGCCCAGGAGATGATCTATAATGCTGATAAGCCTGATATGGCAAGGCTTTCAGAAATTGCCAGAGAGCTATCCTTGATTGTACAAAAAGCTGATGATTCAAGGCCTGTGACTTTGGCAGCAGCATTCCCTGAACTGTCGACAAAGCTTGGATTTATTGATAGCCTCAGTGTTGTAGGCTATAACTACAAAGAACATCTGTATGAAGAGTCGCATGCAAGATTCCCTGACAAGACCTTCCTTGGAAGCGAAAACGGACACGGCATCAGAGAATGGAAGGCAGCAGCCTGCAACGACTACATTTGCGGCCAGTTCCTCTGGACAGGAATCGACTACCTTGGAGAAGCCCACGGATGGCCTATACACGGCGCATATTCAGGAATACTTAATACAGCAGGACTTCCAAAGGCTGAGTATTATAAAAGGAAAAGTTTGTGGACATCAGAGCCTTTTATCAAAATATTTACAGAAAGACCTGATGAAGAAAAAGCTGAATGGTTGTACAGGTCGCGTTCCTGGAACTATGAAGAAGGTGAAAAAGTAATAGTTAAGTGCTATGCACCATACTTCCTTGATCCTGAAGATGACTATATCAAAGGTGTCAGATTATATATAAATGACAGACTGGTAAAGAGTTCATCTGAAAGAGCAGAAGACGGGTCATTCAGGTTTGAAGTTGCATTTGAGAAGGGCAAGATTGAGGCAAGGCTTGAGATAAAAGAAAGCGTTGGGGATCTGAAGTCAGTTAATATCAAGGAAACAGAATCTCCTGCAGATAATGCTGAAAACGTCCAAAAGGCAAATGTTTTAGGAGAGAAGTTAGTGTCAGATGCTATATATACGTCTGATGTTGCTGATCACCTGGATGTAGCAGTATATGAAAGGACAGATGCAATTACCGATGAAAGTTTTGTAGAAGCTTCATCAAGATCAGGCTATATCTATCAGATAATTGTCACGCTTAAAGACAAGGATGACACAGACGTAGTCTTTAAAGATGAAGAGATAAGTGTAAAGGCATCTGATAATGCCGAGATCCTTGGTCTTGACGGCGGAGACCTTGCAGATAATACAGATATGAGATCAGCAGTAAGGAAGACCTATAGAGGTAGAAGCGTCATATTCGTAAGAAGAGAAGACGATAGACAGATAGGGCTTGATATAACTATCAAAGGTCAAAAGAAACATATTGAACTTGGGTAAAAACAAGGATTGTTTATTATAACTAAGAAACCCCAAACGTAGAAGTATTATAGCTCTACGTTTGGGGTTGTTAAATTAAATAAGATGTCAAAATCTCATCAAAAGATTTTTTATCAGATGATAGTCGTTTTAGAGTTAATTAATATTCTTTATAATCATAGTTTCCAGTCGCCTGATCAAAACCATAAGGTAAGATGTTGATCCACCAGTCTAATGTGCCTGACTTAAATTCGTCAATACTATCGTGTCCATAGTAAGTATAATCACCAACCTTGGTAGTTATAAATGCTCTCCAGTCAGATAAGCTGATATCTGAAGATTCCAAACCTTCATCAGAATCTTTGATGTAAGTAAACGCAGTAGGGTAATAGGTTGTAACATCTCCATGAACTGAGAAGTGGAGTTCATAAATAATAAGTACGATATTACTTCCATTCTCTGTCTCAAGGACAGCTATTGTGTGAACTTTATAAGAGTCAAAATTTTTGTGCTCATAAAGCGCTTTACCACAGTATTCAGCTTCTGTGGCTTCATCTGTCTGCATATCTGCTATAACTTTGTCAGATTTCTCTAGCATTACATCAAGCACAGATTGAGGAATTTCATCTACTGTTTTAACGTAGTTTGGTAATCCTTCAATTGTTGATTCAAGGCTTTCATATACGATGTCTATACCAAGCTCATCCTCAATGTTTTTTTTCTGATTCTCAGAAATGCTCCAGGTAAAGGTTACGGTATCACCATTAGAAAGAGATTCTGTTTTATCGAGCTCACCACTCATGAGATTTTCAAGAGACTGAATATTGCTGTCAGAATCAACAATAGAAGCTAACGCAGCTTCGAGGCTTTCTGTATCAACGCTGTAACTTGCGTTACCATATCCGTCATAGCCTTCTGATTCAACTTTGATAAAAGAATTTAAATCGACTTTTTGTTTGCCGCATCCAGTAAATGCAGCAGCTGCACCTATTGCAGCAGAGATCAATAAAATGGCTTTGATCTTTTTCATTGCATGTCCTCCATAGCTTTTTTCATAATAGATATAAAGATATCATCCCCTCGTTTTTTACAAAAAACTATTACATCGTAAAACTTATGTAACATATTGCCAAGGGAAAAGCTATAGAGGTTATATATTATCTTGATCTACTCAGTTTCCGGAAGCTTCATTTCACATGATTCGCCCCAAACATCCTGTACAAGTGCGTTGCAGTTATCAAGTGTGAAGGAGGAATCCTGTTTTGAAATCTTATTTTGAAGTGCCAGTTCCTCTGTATATAACTCCAGAGGGTATACGGATACACCATTAGTTACAGGCTCCAGATGACATACAGTTGGAATTATGTCATAAGTTTCAATATATACTTTTCCATCATAATCTTTTCTAATAGTAACATTGGCTATACCGCCTACAACTCTGTTAAGAACGCCCTTGCCACTACTTGAAGTCCAGCTTACAAAGTTACCGATAGAATAATAGCAGAGCATATCATGGTCATCATCGTGATAGTATTCGATATCTTCAATGACATGGGGATGCGTCCCTATTACAAGATCTGCACCGTGCTCCATGAAGAGCTTACTCCAGTATTCCTGATTGGAGGTATGATGCAGTACGTATTCAGTCCCCCAGTGAGGACACACTATAGTAAAATCAGCTATCTCTTCAGCAAGGTCGAGGTCCGCAATCACAGAATCTTCATTCAGAGTTTCAACGCAGTAAGGCATACTCTTTGGAATCGGAATACCATTGGTTCCGTAGGTGTAGTTGAGAATAGCGATCTTAATATCATTAACAGTTACAACAGTAATGTCTTTTGAATCTTCTTCGTTATCATATATACCAAGAGTAATGATCTCAGGATGAGCAGTATTCCAGTAGTTTAGCGTATTGATGATACCTTTTGTCCCTTTATCAAGAGCATGGTTGGTCGCATGGCATATTATGTCAAATCCTGAATCTGCAAGTGCATCAGCAATCTGATAAGGAGCATTAAAGCAAGGGTATCCCGATATCCCCAGCTCTTCACCGCCTATGATGACCTCCTGATTGACAAGAGACAGATCAGCGCTACTTATAATATCCGATGTATTTGCAAAAAGAGAAGAGAAGTCATAACTCCCATCATCCTGATGACAGGTCTCTTCAATCGGCATGTGCAAAAGAATATCCCCCACCATCATTACAGTGACAGTCTTTGGAAGCCTTTCTTCTAATACAGATCTGTCTATATTATTGGTAAAAGAAGATATAGAAGAAGTATACTTATCAGAATGATCTATTACCTTTGCAGAAATAGCAGTACCAGGCAAAGAATCCCCAGAAACCTGAGAATACATAGGAGTATCATCTTCGCTAATGTAGGAATCGGTGGAATTGTAAGAATATGCATACCCGCAAGAAGGATCGATCCTCTCACTGTTATAAGCACAGGACATGCAAAGAAAAGCTATTGAAGTGAGCATGAGACTAGAAGAAAATCTTTCAACTATCCTTTTAACCTTCTTATCTTTAAGCATCTTACTTTCTCCACAGAATGAATTCTCAGGTGAAGTTAACGTTATGCCGATGTATGATTAGAAGCGAGGAACTTTGTTAAAATTTAAATGAACAAACATGGTTAGTCTACAGTTTGACGATAACAAATAGTTATTATAAAGTCAACTAATCTATGGCAATACTGGAAATGTCATTCGTCCTATAAAATATGCATTTCATTGGTTTTTGGATGCAATTAAATGAAAATATGTTTTAATACATATGGCGTGAATTTAAAAGGCATTATAAAAAGAATGGTTTTTGTAAATAGTCGCTGTGAACTGGAGAATATATGTTTTCAAGAGGCTGGTAGTATGAAAAGAATTATTTGCTCGGGAAAATGTAAATGGTATTTATTTGCAGGGGCATTCTGGTGCGTAGTGTGTATTGGTATATCTATCGGATCATTATTTATAGATTATATTGGAAGATTATTTTTTGCACCATTAATGGTATATGCCTTGATACGATGTCTATACTTTTTTCTATCATATAAGAATAAAAGAATTATTTTTGATGGGAATGATATATTTTACTTTTCAGTGTTAAATAAAAAATATAATTATTTCTTTGATGATATTGAGAGTGTCAGTTATTATTTTGGTGGTAGAGCTCAGATAGCGGGTATTAAATTTAGACTTAAAGCAAAAAAGATAATACTGACAAAAGAAATGGATGGATTCTTTTTAGTAGAAGATTTCTTAAAACAAATGGAACTATTGTAATTGAGATTTATTTTTGAAAATAATAACGGTTAGGGGGAGAATAAAAAAATGATCAAATTTCTAAAAAACTTATTCAACGGCTTCATCATCGCCGGAATAATCATTTTTTTGATAGGTGTAGATTATTGGATGTTCAGAGCAGGAATTCCATATCAGGATCCGCCGACTGATCTTCAGATTCAATATGCCATAGACTATGGAATTGGAGAAACTCTGATGGAGGTTGGATTTGAAGTTTTAATTATCGGAGTAGTATCCAGGATTATCAGTGGCATAATAAGCAAAAAGAAGCCTCGTAAAAAGCCCCTTTAAATGGAATAAAGAAAAAGAAAGCCGAAAGCTTCGCAATGAGCTTTCGGCTTTTCTTTATTTAAAATTTATATAAATTTTTGTAGCTTGCTGGAATTTTGGACTTTGCTGTGTTATCATTATCTAACATGATATTAGATATATATGATGATTATAAAAATATAACGAATGAAAGGATATAGAATAGGAAAATGATTAACACATTAAATACCCAAGACCTTAACGAACGCCTTGCCAAGGTCAAGGCTGAAATAGCTGCAATCTTCACATCTGAGAAGGAAGACAGCTTTTTTGCACAGGCTGCAAAGCTTGTATCACTCCAGTTTGAAACATACGATAAGCTCGCAGACGGCTCTTTTTATGAACTTGATGCAGACGCAATGCAGGCAGGCAATGATGCGCTCTACAGCTGGAAGCTTGAAAGTAACTATGAAAACTCTTTTGTAAACCCTGCAAAGGCTGTTGCAGAGTTTGGCGACAAGGGACAGATCATTGCTTTCCTTGCAGATAAGCTTGTATTTGGAAACACACATATCTTTAATAACAGAAAAGAAAGATTTGTTGTAGCTTTAGAGCTTTTCCTTGAGATCTACAACCTTTACAAGAACGGTGCAGATGTAGAAGAGTGGAAGAAAGCTGTTTCTAAGCACCAGACAGAAGTAATTGACATGGTTGCAAATGAAGCAATCCATAGACAGTATGATCCTGACAATCAGAAAGTCATGGATATCTTAGACCACGTAAAACCAGGTGATTACAGATTCCTGTATCTGTATGGACTTCCTGTTTCAGAGAATGAAGTAAGAACTGCAAAGTTCATCGATTCCCTGTCTGAAGAAGAGCTTACAGCAATGGCAGGCACCCTTACAAAGGGCTACCGCAAAGGCTTTGAAGTTATGGGCGTAGACTTTAGTAAGAAGACATCAGCTTGCTTTTACTATAACGTAGGTTTTGAAAAGATGGTCAAGACTGCTGTAGCCCAGTTCAAAGAGATGGGACTTGCAAGCACATTCATCGTAGATTCCGGAGCAGAGAACAAGCAGAGCGACTTTGACCACAAGCAGGATATGGCTCTCTATCTTGATGAAGCTTATCTGGAAAAATATCTTTCTGCTTTCCGCAAGGCTTATGAAAGCATTAAAGATAAGGTACGTTCTCACGGTGGACCGGCAGCTATCGAAATCTTCGGAGAGAGAGATTTTGAGCCTGTAAGCAAAAAAGAAGCACTTGCATATAATGAACAGCAGAGACCTCTTTTTGCATCACTTGTAAATAAGAGCGCACTCCTTCGTACAGAGTTCCTTCCTGGCGAGGAAAGAAGCTTTGCGATCATCGCTTATCCTGTTCCTGAAATCGGTGATAAGTTTGAGCAGATCTTTGCTGATACAGTTAAGATCAATACTCTTCCAAGAGAAAAGTATCAGAAGATCCAGCAGGCACTTATCGATGCACTGGACCTTGGCGATCATGCTGTTATCAAAGGTATGAATGGCAACAAGACAGACATCACAGTTTCATTCCATGAGCTCAAAAATCCTGAGAAGGAAACAAACTTTGAAAACTGCCTTGATGACGTAAATATCCCTCTTGGCGAGGTATTCACATCACCTGTTCTTAATGGAACAAACGGCCTTCTTCATGTAAAAGAAGTATTCATTAACGGCCTCAAATATACAGACCTTTCCTTCACTGTTAAGGATGGTATGGTTACTGATTTCTCATGCAATAACTTTGAGAATCCCGCTGACGGCAGAAAGCTTGTAGACGATGAGATCATGAGAAACCATGAAACTCTTGCTATGGGTGAGTTTGCTATCGGAACTAACACAGTTGCTTATGTAATGGGTATCAAGCACGATATCCAGGCTAAGCTTCCGATCCTCATCGCAGAGAAGACAGGCCCTCACTTCGCATTTGGTGATACATGCTATTCACACAGCGAAGACCACGCAGTATTTAACCCTGACGGAAAAGAAATAATCGCAAGAGAAAACGAAGTAAGTGCTCTCAGAAACGAAGATCCCGAAAAGGCATACTTCGGCTGCCATACAGATATCACAGTTCCTTACAACGAACTTGGTGAGATCACAGTATACGGCAAGGACGGATATGAAAAGACTATCATTAAGGACGGAAGATTTGTACTTGAAGGTACAGAGTTCCTTAACGAGGCACTTGAAGAGCTGAACTAAAAGCCGTACCATTCATATGACAGTAGATGGGGCCTGCACTTAAAATGTGCAAGCCCCATAATTATTATCCAGCTGATTATTATTCATAATCATCAAAAATATTATTTGTATACACACCGTATACCTTACCATCTTTCTCAAAATAGAGAACTCCTTTGGTATTATCTATACATCACTCAATATTAGTCCATGAATGGTCGATATATAAAAGGATGGAGGAACTGACTATGCAGTTCATTCTTATAGTTTTATGCGCTATCTTCGTAGGAGCATTTCTTTATATAGAAACCAGGAAAAAATATGTGTCAGCTCTTATTTTTAAGGGGCTGGCATCTGTTTGCTTTGTGCTTTTAGGACTACTGTGCAGTGGGGGCGGGGAAGTTGCCAGGATTCTGGTATATGGCCTGATACTTGGATGCGTAGCAGATGTATTATTAAATATTAGATTTGTGTTAAAGAAAAAAGAGTTGCTAATATATCTGCTTGGAATTGCTGTTTTTCTGGCAGGGCATATCGTATATCTGATTGCAATTTTGACGATATCTTCAAATTGGCCAGTCTGTTTTGTGATTGGAATGATACTCACAGTATTTCTGATCATATGGATGTATAAGAGAATAACTACTTCTAGAAAGATCAAGATTGCAGGAGCCATTTACCTCGAAGCGATCATGCTTTTAAATGCAGTAGCTATTGGCAATGTGATAGCATCCCCTGGATCATTTACTTTTGTATTTGCACTTGGAACATTTCTTTTTCTGATAAGTGATGTATTACTGATACTAAATACATTCGGTTCTGATCCTAAGAGAAGTATACGAATAATTCATATATTGCTTTATTATGCAGGACAGGTTCTCATTGCACTAAGTCTCAAATATGTTTGAAATATATAAGGCGCCGGAGAAATAGAATCTCTGGCGCCTTTTGTGGAGGTAGGATTTGGTTATTTTTATGTATTATTGTTTATTTGTGTTGTTATAGACTTTAAAAATTATACTGCTTTATAGTTTGTGTTTTTATACTATATTTTATGAAAGCTTTTTCACACTTTTAGAAGAGCGTGTCAAAAGGTACAGTGAAATCCTTAATATAGTATTGAATTAGTATACTTCATCAAAGACAAATCCGGTACCAATAAGGTCGCTGTACTCATCTGGAGCTTCTGTGATCTGCATACCTGCTCCGCTTTTTAACGAAATAGTACCTTTTATAGAACCATCATCGTTAGTGAATTCGTATGATCCAAAATCATTTGATTCTGCTGTAAAATAAGCCTGGATGTCTTCTTTGCCCTTTATACAGATGAGAAGACTGTAAGATCCGCTTTCCATGCCTTCTGTGCAGATGACGCAAGTATCAAAGCTATCATATGAACCATAGTAGCCAACGATACCAAAATCAGGAGCTTCAAAATCGCTCTCGCCATTTATTACAGCAAGCTTTTCTGCAAGCTTAACAGCTTCGTTTCTATAACGCTCAGCGCTGTATGTTGTGATGATCATGCCCTGAATAGAACCGCCTTCATACTCGTAAGCCATCTTCTCAGAAATGTCATCTACATACTGTTCCCAATCTGTGTATGTTGCATAGATTGTCTCATACTGAGATCCATCAGCTTCCTTGATACGATCAAGAAGACTTTCTGTCTCTGCCTGCCATACATAAAGAAGATTTATGCTAAGAGAATCCATCTCAACCTGAGTTTCGCCATCCATTCTAAGATTTTCATACTTTTCATAAAGATCGCATATTCCATTGATCTCATCTGTTAATGATGAAGAGGATGCTACAACCTCATCAACCTCAGCTTTGATCTGGGATGAGTAGTCTTCTTCGCCTGCTTCATCTTCGGAAGCAGAATCATCATCTGATACATCATCAGATTCAACTTCTGTGTCGTCAATATCAAGTTCTTCACCTTCGTCTCCAATAGAAGACCCTTCAGATGTTTCGATATTCTCCTCGTTTGTGTCTTCAGTGTCAACTGAAGAAGTAGCACAGCCTCCAAGTACTAATGTTGAGGCTGTAAGTAGAATAAATAGTTTGTTGCGCATTTGTTAACACCTCCTTACGTTGTCTGTAACATACTAACAAATGAACTGCCATATGGCAACATAAATCGTCATTTGCCACATGAAGAAACGATATTTAATTTAAAAATGTAGGTTGTGCCGGAAGATTCCGCTGAAATAATCCTCGAGCTACCTTGCCTCTCGTCGTAGGGGCTGTGGCGGTTCGCATTGTAGGGATTGAATGCACCAGGTAGCTGTACGATTAAACATACGATGCCCCTGAACACTCCTCGTACGGATAACGCTCGAGGATTATTTCAGTGGAATCTTCCCCTAAAGGCTTTACTTTTCCTATATACCTATAGCATGGTATGATTTATATATACCAATAGAAAAAGAATTACTAAAAACATAGCACATATAAAGTATCATCAAAACCTTGAATATTCCTGAAAGTGGAAGTTGATAAATCGATGAAAATAGACATTAAGCAGATTCCGGAAGGAGAGGAGTATGTAACTATTCGTTATAAAGACCTTACCCCTTCTATGAAAAAAGTAATAGGTATCCTCGAAGGGACCGATGATAAGCTCTGGGGTAAGACCGACACGGGCACAGAAGGCACCAGGATCGGCAAGCTCTTGTACCTCGAGTCAGTGGACGACAAAGTCTTTGCTTACACAGGCGACAAAGTCCTGAAGATAGACGGCACCCTGAACTCATTCATGACAGACTATGATGACGGCAGCTTTTTTAGATGCAGTAAGTCTATGGTCATTAACGTTAACAGGGTTAAAGCCCTAAAAAGCCTTTCTTCCAACAGAATAGATGCCACGATGGAAGGCGGCGAGCATATCATAATATCAAGACGATATGCATCTGAATTTAGAAGATTATTAAAAGGAGGAGGTTGAATATGAATAACAATAAAAAGCCTACCCTCTGGGAGCTATACCTTACCAAAGAGATCGGTATCGAGTTTAAAGCATGTCTTTATTTCTTTGCCTTTTTGTTTTTTTACTGTGTATACAAGATCATAAACGGAGTCTACGACGCAAGCATCCTCCATATGGCAGAGCTCATCTTTACTTGCTACATAATAGGATACATACAAGTCTACCTTCTGTGGAACTTCGATGAGGCGGACTCGCTCGGAGGCAAAGAAGTACTTGGAATTATCATCTGCACCGTTGTTTACACTTTCCTCTCTTGGCTCTTTAACTGGTTTGACAAGAGCATTATGGTCAGCCTTTTTTTCGGCGCATATATATTGCTTGTGTACTTCTGCGTATACCTGATATATAAATGTAAGCGCATAATAGATGATAAAAAACTCAACGAAGATCTGAAATTATTCCAGACACAGCACAAAAAAAGTGAATGATAAAGGCCAAATAGTGCATCTTACGGGAACATGTATTGTTCCCGTTTTTTATTTTTGTTATGAATAAAGTGTAAGGACCGCATATATGCAATTCAAAAAATCAGACATTGGGAGCTTGAAATTAAATTAAATCCAATAGTCTAAAGGGAGAAGATGATCATGAAAGAAAATGTGATAGAGATAAGCCATCTCACAAAAAGTTATGGAAAAAGCAGAGGAGTAATAGATGTATCTTTAAACGTCCAAAAAGGTGACATTTTTGGATTCCTCGGACCAAATGGCGCAGGAAAGTCCACAACCATAAGATCCATGCTTGGCTTTCTGAAAATAAACGAAGGAAGCATAAAGATCCTTGGAATGGACAGCATTAAAGATCACGAGAAAATCTTAAGAGAAGTAGGCTATATGCCATCTGAAGCCTGGTTCTACGATTCAATGAAGGTTGCAGACGTTATCAAATACGCAGCAGATGTAAGAGGCATGGACTGCAGCGAAGAAGCAAGAAAACTATGCGAAAGACTTAAAGTTGATACTAAAAAGAAGATAAAACAGTTATCTCTTGGTAACAGAAAAAAAGTCAGCATAGTATGCGCAATGCAGCACAAGCCCAAACTCTTCATATTCGATGAACCAACCGGCGGCCTCGACCCCCTTATGCAAAAGAACTTTTTTGCACTGATAAATGAATATGTAGATCAAGGCGCAACCTGCCTCCTGTCAACCCATGTCCTGTCAGAAGTCGACAAATACTGTAAAAATGCAGCAATCATGAGAGAAGGAAGACTTACAATGCTGGATACACCGCATATTGATGACGAGACGTTCCTTAGTTTCTACGAAGATGAAGAAGAATAGGCCTATTTACATGACTTTTGGAACGAAGTGACAAAAAGTCGTAAATTTATAAAAGGGAGAACCAAATATGAAATCAGTTTTAAAAAGAGAATTATTACTTAACATAAAAAGCCTGCTAATCTGGAGCTTATCCGTCGGAATCCTTGGCCTTTCCTGCATCCTCCTTTACAGCTCAATGGAAGGCGAGATGAAAGACATGGCAGATGCCTTCTCCAACATGGGAGCCTTTTCCGATGCCTTCGGAATGAGCACCTTAAGCATAGCATCCCTTAAAGGATACTTCGCAACAGAAATAGGCGCAGTACACGGCCTTGGAAGCGGCATGTTTGCAGCAATAATAGCTATAAACATAATTTCAAAAGAAGAAGACGCCCACACCGGCGAATTCATCTTTTCACTTCCCTTATCCAGAAGCAAAGTACTTACCGCCAAAGCCATATGCGTCGCAATAATGCTTGTTGTATTCACCGCAGTCTGCACCATCTGCTATCTTATAGGTTTTAACATTCTAGGAGAAGACATCCCCACCGACCAGTTCTTAACCTTCATGGCAAGACAACTGCTCATGAATGCAGAGGTAGCCGGAATCTGCTTTGCCCTCTCATCCTTCCCCGGCAAAAACCGAATGGGCCTCGGCCTTGGAATGGCCCTTTTATTCTACTCCTTCGACGTAATGGGTCGCGTAATCCCCGACCTCAAAGACTACCTCTTCATCGGCCCCTATTCCTACGCCAACGCTGCCGAGATATTCACCGACGTAGAGGTTCAAACCAAATCTATTATTCTTGCAATAATTCTTCTAATTTCCGGACTGATTTTCGCTTTCTGGAACTACAACCGAAGAGACCTTGCCAGCTAATCCTATGCTGATAAACTAGTTTTATCCATTTATCAGCTTCCACCCTCCGGGATAGGCGATACCTCCTTTACAAATCTCCACCACAAGCCGATATATGATATGCGGTTTGTGGTGATTTTTTTAGTCTATGGTGGCTTATGGCTTCATTTAGATTTGATAAGATAATTAAAAGCGGTTTATGGCAACGTATGTTTTTATCCGGTGTAGGTATCCTGGTGAATGTAGTCTTTGCCTGCATTATGCTTAGGCTCGGACTTCCATTCTATCTCGACACCATGGGTACTATTGCCGTGTCAGCAGCTGTAGGTCTTTTCCCCGGAATCCTTACAGCTGTTGCTTCGAATGCCATCATGGCACTAATACATGCCAATTTTATCTATTTTGGCTTTATCAACGCCATTATCGCGATCCTGACCACATGGTTTGTCAGGAACAATCTCCATAAAAAGATTTCCAAAGTTATCGTTTTTGTCCTGATCATAGCATTCGCCACAGGCATCATCAGTTCCAGTATCAGCTGGTTTTTGTTAGAGGGAGCGCAGGCTGCCAAAAATTCAGAAGCTGTACTGATGCTTTCTTCATCCATCGGAATCCCCATGTTCTGGGCTTATTTTATCTTCACTATTTTTGTCGAAATATTTGATAAGGGCCTTGCTGTTGCTCTGGCGTGGCTAATATTGAAGATTCTCCCGGACGAGGTCAAAAAGCAATTCGAACAAGGAGACTGGAAACAGCGACCTCTTAATAGTGATGATCTTAGTAAATTAAAAGAATGGGGCAAAGGCCTTAATCATTCACTTCAAAAAAGGGCAACTGCCATGCTCATCTTAACGTCTGTCCTTCTTGTTGTCGTTACGGGATGGAGCGGCGTAAGACTCTATTTTTCCAAATATAAAGAAACACTGACAGTTGACGCATACAATTCCCTTAGGCTCCTATCTGAAATGGTCAACAAAGACGATTTAAAGCATACCGTCATAAACACCAATACAGACTCTAAGTATAAGGAGACAGAGGCTCTTATCAAGAAGATCATAGACAGCTTCGAGTCTGTAGAAGCGATACGCCTTGTAAAGTTTGGTGAAAAAGAAGGCAGGGTTATCTTCGAGGTTGAGCCTCAAGAAAGCCTTAATGGCGAGAACGATGCTGTCTTTGAATATGATGATGAGATCATTGAATATATCCCCAATCTGTTAAAGGGAGAAAACATAAATCCCATAGAACATGGCACTATCACTGATTGGAAGAGATCCGTCTTTTACCCGATCACAGATGAAGATGGAGAGTTTATCTGTTATGCCATAGCGGACGTTTCCGTAACTTATATGGCGGATTACATGCAGAACTTTACGCTCAGATTCTTCCTGATATTCCTAGGCTTCTTCATCCTGGTTTTGTCCAACAATATGTGGTTTACCAACATTTGCATGTCTTACCCGATAAGGAGCATGGCCAAGTGCGTGGACGATTTTACACATCTTGGCTACGAGCAGGAGCAGCTTGATGAAAATGTAAAGACCATAAGATCTCTTGAGATTAAGACCAATGATGAACTTGAAAAGCTCTATGATTCCATTTGCAACATGACCCTCAACATTTCCGAACAGATCAGGGACCTTAGAAAGCTTTCGGAAGCAACTTTAAAGATGCAGGACGGCCTTATCATCACCATGGCTGATATGGTTGAAAAAAGAGATTCGGACACAGGCGAGCACATTCAAAAGACAGCTCTTTATGTGAAAATAATCGTCGAAGGTCTTAAGAAAAAAGGCTACTACGCAGAAAAGATAACGCCTAAATTTATGTCCGATGTAGTAAGATCTGCCCCTCTCCACGATATAGGCAAGATCAACATCCCGGATGGAATCCTTAATAAACCGGGAAAGCTCACACCTGAAGAGTTCGAGATAATGAAAACTCACACTACAGCCGGCAAAAACATCATGGAAAATGCCATCAGTACTGTAAAAGGAGAGAACTATCTCAAAGAAGCAAGGAACATGGCAGCCTACCATCACGAAAGATGGGACGGAAAAGGATATCCTGAGGGCCTTCACGGACAGGTCATCCCGCTTTCAGCAAGGATCATGGCTGTAGCGGACGTTTTCGATGCCCTCACATCTCCAAGAGTTTATAAACCCGCATTTTCACTTGAAAAATCCATCAGCATCATAACCGAGGAATCCGGAAGGCAGTTTGATCCTAAGTGCGTGGAAGTCTTCCTTGAGGCGATATCTGATGTGAAGATGGTACTTAATAAATTCAGTTCATGAATGGTTCAGTTTATAAGAAGTTTGGTTCGTAAGTGAGTATTTTATTTGGATTCGTTACAGGCGATTTAGTTTCCAGAGGTTAGAAGCATGCTTAGTTTTTTTACTAAAAAAAATAAATTAGTAGCATCTTCTCTTAGTGTTATTGCCCTTATTGCGTCTCTTTGCGCCATAACGCTTATTGCTGATTGCTTCAGCATAAGTGCTTATGGCAGCAACGTCGAAATGTCCCAGGACGCAGAAGACGCTGCCCTTATCGGCGGAGGCTTTGCTGTAACAGGCCAGTCTTCTTCCCTTGGATATTCTGCAGTTATCTATGATGAAAAAAACGGCCTTCTGACATCAGAAGCCAACTATATCCTTGGTTCCAGTGACGGATACATCTGGATCGGAAGCTATAGCGGTATTTACAGATATGACGGAATAGTTTTTGACAGGATCGACTATTCAGAAGGACTTACCAGCGGAAGAGGACTGTTTGAAGATAGTAAAGGCCGCATCTGGATAGGCACTAACGACAACGGCGTAGTAATGATAGAAGGCGAAAGAGCCACATGGATAACTTATAAAGAAGGCCTTCCTTCATCATCAATAAGACACTTTGCCGAGGATCTTGAAGGCAATATCTATATTGGAACTACAGCAGGAGTCTGCTACGCTGATACAGATCTTAACATACATATCATTGGTGAAGAGCTTTTTGGTAATGAACGAGTCCTTAAGCTTGATTCAGACTCAGCTGGAACTGTCTACGGATCTACCAAGGACGGTACAGTTTTTTCCATAAAAAATAAAAATATAGATAAGGTATATAAAGCAGGTGACCTGTGTGACAGGACCATCACAACTATCCTTGCAGATCCTGCGCAGGATGGATACGTATACTTGTGCACGAATGACGGAACGATCTATCATGGTGAGTTCGGTAAGAAGGCAAAAGAAATGAAGCTTATATCGACAACTCCAATTAAGTCCATTCACTGGATCAGCTATGACTGCGACAGGATATGGATCTCATCAACAAGTCAGCTGGGATATATTGATGAGAGTGAAAGATTCCACCTTGTAGAAAACCTGCCTATGGACAGTGGTATCGAGATGTCCACCTCAGATTTTCAGGGTAATATATGGCTGGCTTCTTCTACTATGGGAATCATGAAGATCATATCCTGCAACTTCCAGGATCTTTCAGTCAGTACGCAGATGCCACAGCAAACAACTAACGCCACCTGTCTTTTGGATGGCAACCTGTATGCAGGCACAGATAGCGGACTCTATATCCTTGACCCTGACGGAAGACTGGTCATCAATAACCTTACAGATTATCTTGATGGTACCAGGATCAGATGCATTAGCGCAGATAGTAAAGACAATCTCTGGATATCGACCTATAGCAACGGCCTTGGACTTGTGTGCTGTTCAAAAGATGGCGCGATCAAGAGCTACACCATGGAAGAAGGCCTTCCAAGTAATGAGATAAGATGCGCAAAAGAGATATCGGATGGTTCTATAGCGGCAGGCACTAACGGCGGACTTGTCATTATTAAGGACGGCCTTGTACAAAGAGTTGTAGGCGCTGATGATGGTATCAAGAATACTATATTTCTGACTGTAGAAGAAGGCGATAACGGCGAGATCCTTGTTGGAACTGATGGCGACGGCCTGTACGTCATAACAGATGAAAGTGTAAGAAGACTAGGGCGCGAAGACGGCCTTACCAGCGAAGTGGTTCAGAGAATCAAAAAAGATGATAAGGAAGACCTTTACTGGGTAATCCTGTCCAATGGTATAGGTTATCTTAAAAGGGGCGAATTTAGTATCGTCAGCACTTTCCCAAATAATAACAATTATGACATGTATAGCGATAGTAACAATAATATATGGATACTATCTTCGTTCGGAGTTTATACTATAAGTAGAGATAAGATGATAGGCGATGCTATAGATGACTATAGGCTTTTTGACCTTTCAAACGGACTTCCATGTAAGCCAACATCTAACTCCTACAGCGCTGTTGATGATGACGGCAATCTCTATTTTGCAGGAAGACAGGGAGTCTGTAAAGTTAACATTGACCACTTTTTTGAAGAGAAAATGATGGTAAAGGCAGCCGTAAAATCTGTATACTGCGGCGATGAAAGGATCCTTATCGATGAGCAGGGAAGATACGTACTACCGGCAACTGATGCGAGAATCAAGATATCAGTAGCCGTTCTTGATTATACAGTTGTGGATCCACAGGTTCATATCTATATGGATGGCAATCTGGAAGATGCCATACAGGTTTCCAAAAGTAAACTTACTCCGCTTGAATATACTAGAATGAAACATGGAACCTATACACTTCACATACAGGTTCTTGCAGGTAGCAACACCTCCGCAATGGTGGATCAGAGCTACATAATAATAAAACAGCCAAAATTCTTTGAACTGATGATATTCAGAGTAATGGGTATAATTCTGACTGCCATATTTACAGGTATCATTGTATGGCGCGTTATGAAGGGAACCGTCATCCGCAAGCAGTACGAAGAGATCAGCAGGGCAAGGGATGAAGCCCAGAGGGCTAATACAGCCAAGACAAGGTTCCTTGCAAATATCTCACATGAAGTCAGAACTCCGATAAACACAATTCTTGGCATGAACGAAATGATCATGAGAGAAGATGCAACAGGCGTTCCAAAAGGATATTTCATGTCCATGATGAACTATGCTTTTGATATAAAAAATGCCGCAGATACTCTTCTTGGTCTTATAAATGATCTTCTTGACATGTCCAAGATCGAGTCAGGCAAGATGCACCTTGTAGAGCAGGAATATGACGTAGCTGAGCTTATAAGAAGCGTTGTATCCATGATAAGGGTCAAGAGTAATGAAAAAGAGCTGACCTTTGATGTGGTAATTGATGAGATCATGCCGACAAAGCTTTACGGAGATGCAGGCAAGATCAAACAGATAGTCCTTAACCTTCTTACCAATGCTGTTAAATATACAAAACATGGAGGGTTCATACTTATAGTATCCCTTAATGAAAGAGAAGATGATAATGCCGATATATCTTTTGTGGTAAAAGATACAGGAATGGGCATTAAACAGGAAGACATGGATAAGCTCTTTACAGCATACGAAAGGCTTGAAGAGCAGAAGAACAGCAGCATTCAGGGAACCGGCCTTGGACTTGATATCTCAAGAAAATTCGCCCAGATCATGGGCGGAAGCCTGACCTGCGAAAGCGTTTATGGTGAAGGCTCTGAGTTTACTCTTAATATAAGGCAAAAAATAGTTGATGATACCCCTATAGGTCTTTTTGTAGAACATAGTGAAGACACAGCAAAAGGGCCTTATGTACCTAAATTCATAGCACCTGATGCAGACGTCCTTGTAGTTGATGATAATCCAATGAACTTAAGTGTTATGAAGGGACTTCTTAAGGCAACCAAGATATTTGTAACTACTGCAGGCAGCGGCGAAGAATGTCTTGAGAAGATGAAGACTACAAAGTTCAACATAGTATTCCTTGATCACATGATGCCCGGAATGGACGGAATAGAAACAATAGGAAGAATCCGTCAAAACGATCCCGATATCCCTGTTTATGCGCTTACAGCTAACGCATCCGTAGGAGAAGAGTTCTATAAGTCCAAGGGATTTACAGGATATCTGGCTAAGCCTGTTGACAGTAAAGCTCTTGAATCAGCTATTATGGAGCATCTGCCTAAGGAAATCATGTTAACTCCAGAAGCGGAAGATGAAGTAGAAGAACTTACTTCTATGCCTGAAGAGTTTAGCTGGCTATATGATATTCCTGAGATCACGGTAGAAGAAGGAATCAAGAATTCAGGCGGCATTTCATCATATATTTTCTCATTAAAGCTTTTCCTTGAGACCATCGATGGAAATGCCAAAGTCATAGGCGATGCTTATGATGCAGGAGATTTAAGACTATATACGATCAAAGTCCATGCTCTTAAGAGCTCTGCAAGGATCATAGGCGCACTGGGATTCTCCAAGATATGTGCCGATCTTGAGGAAGCGGGCAATAAGCAGGATAAGCAGTTCATAGATCTTATAAATGCAGATATGCTCACAGAATACCTGTCTTTTAAAGACAAGCTATCAAGACTTGAATCTAGCCAGAATGCAGCACAGGACAAGGACAAAAAAGAAATCGATCCTTCTGAACTTGAAGATGCATACAGCGCTCTTAAGGATGTTATACCGCAGATGGACTATGACAGCGTAGAACTGATACTTAATAATCTCAAGGAATACAAACTTCCTGAAAAAGATTCAGAGATAATTGGCAAACTCGGAAAGATGCTCAAAGCATTTGACTGGGATGGTATGGAGACAATAATAGGAGAAAGGAGTTAATCGGAGATTAACTCATGTGAGGCTTAAGATGGCGGAGAATCAGACGATCGTAATTGCATTAAAAGAATCTTTTATAGTGCGCGTGCTTGTGGGTAAGACCAGGGACGCGGGGATTTCGTGCGAATATGTGCCATGTATCATAAACGAGATATTCAAAAAGCTTGATGACTCGTCCATGGTCACACTCTATATGGATGAAGGCGATATTCCAGGAGATGATATCCTGCATTTTCTTGTGGACAAGCTTAGTGAAAAAAGCATGCAGATGATCCTTATTGGAGAGCAAAACGACCTGCAGCAGGTATCAAAGCTGATTCCTGGTGATCTTATCTACAGCGTTTTTTCCAGACCTGTTGATAATGCCACCTATGTTAATACTATAAAGGACTATTTTACCAAAGTAAGACTGGGTGAGTTCAAAAAGAGCATCCTTGTAGTTGACGATGACCCCAACTATCTTGGAATAGTCAGAGAGTGGCTCAAAGACAAGTACAAAGTGTTTATGGCTAATTCAGGTCTTCAGGCGATCAAATGGCTTGGCAAAAACAAAGTTGACTTAATCCTCCTGGATCATGAAATGCCTGTTACAAGCGGACCTCAGGTCCTTGAAATGCTAAGAAGTGACGAAGAGACCAAGGTCATCCCTGTCATGTTCCTGACAGGTAAAGGCGATAAGGAAAGCGTTATGAAAGTTGTAGCCCTTAAGCCCGAAGGGTATTTTCTGAAGACGATACAAAAGGATGAACTTTTGGATAAGCTTGAAGAGTTCTTTATCCTGCATTCATAAAAAGGTGTTCTATGTTTGAATTTATCAGAGAAAACCAACTTAATATAATGCTTGTTCTCTGTGGAAGTTGCGGAATACTGGCTCTTTTACTTTTGATCACGAGATTCCTTTCCAAAAGGAGAAAATGGATACTTATCCTGATGGAGCTTACAGCCATGTTCCTTTTATGGTTTGACAGACTTGCCTATATTTATGCAGGTGACATAAGCCATAAGGCATATTATATGGTGCGCTTTTCTAATCTGATGGTCTTCATTCTGACTCCTACCATAGTCGTTGGCTTCAACCTGTTTATATGCGACTATCTGTCGGCTGAAGGAAAGCTTTCTCCACTTCCACGAAGGCTTATTATCGTCAATATCATGTCTGTCATGGCGATGCTTATGGCGATAATCTCAGCATTTACCGGTCTCTATTATACTTTTGACCACAACAATTTATATCAAAGAGGAGACTGGTTCTTTATTTCCTATATAATTCCCTTAATAGGCCCGATTATTCAGTATACGGTCATAAGAAAGTACAAAAAGCAATTTAGCAGGCTTATCTACGTGTCCATGGTCATATATATATTTGTTCCCATTACCTTCGCTTTGATACAGTTTTTCGCTTACGGTATCTCTATCGTGAATATGGCAATGGTACTGGTATCAATAAGTCTTTATATATTCACTTATCTTGATATTAATAACACAGTTGAGCACGCTCATCAGATCGAGATTCAGGATATGCAGGGGGAAAAGAGACGAATGGAACGCCTCTTTGACCAGACGGCTAAGGCCTTTGTATCTGCAGTTGAGCAAAAAGATGACTTCACTAAAGGTCATGCTGTAAGAGTTGCGGAATATTCACAAAAGCTTGCGAAGCTTGCCGGCAAGAGTGAAGAGGATTGCAAGAAAGCCTACTATGCAGGCCTTCTTCATGATGTCGGCCTTATTGGTATTCCCGATTCTGTCATAAAGAATGGGGCAGATCCCACGCAGCTTGACTTTGAAGCGATCAGACAAAAGCCTGTCCTTGGCAAAGAAATCCTGTCAAACATTACAGAGTACCCATATCTTAGCCTTGGCGCCGGTTACAGCCATGAACGATATAACGGAACAGGCTATCCTGAGGGCCGAAAGGGAGCGGATATCCCGGAGATCGCCAGAGTGGTAGCTGTTGCAGATGCCTATGTCACCATGACCAGTAAAAAGAGATACCGCGATGCAAGACCTGACTTCGTTGCAAGAGAAGCCTTTGTAAAAGGAGCAGGAGCTGAGTTTGACCCTCTTTATGCAGGACTTATGGTAGGCATCATTGATGAAGAAACCAGTAGGAAGAGTCATGATGATATATCACTTGTAGAAAAAAAGCTTATCTGCGGTGAATACAGGGACAAGGTATCCCTTGGCATACCTGTGGGAAGCGCAATAACAAATATATCTTTTGACAGTAGTGAGGATATCGTCACAGAAGGACAGTTTACCGCTCCTTCAATTATCATATTTGACTCTTTTGACAGACGTATACATAAAGATGCAAAAGCTATAGAAGCATATAAGTATCAGGAATTTTGTGAAGTATGGTTTGACGGCCATGTTGTAAATACTGCTGCACGGAAGGTGTCTGTGAGTGTTGTTGACGGATCATCAGATGGAAAACTGGTCAAAGAAGTACAAGAAAAAGGAATACATGATACATCTGCTGCAGTATACAAGAAAATAGCTTCAAGACATGATACATCTGCTATAGGTTACGAGAAAAATGCTTCAAGATATGAGATAGCTGCTGCGAGATATGAAGATCACATAAAACTCAATATGAAGAGCCCAGGCGGAACAAGAGAAATCGTTATAGCTTTTAGAGACGGTGCAACATCTCTGTATATTGGCATAACCGGCGAACACTGCAAGATAAGTGACATTGCCATAGAACAGACAGATGAGATCGTTGACGCTTCATATATTCCGAGAATTGCTGATGAAGTTAGCTATATAGATCACTATGAATCTGATATCAAGAATATTCAGATCAACCAGACTTGCTCTGCATATACAGAAGGTATAGAACTTGACAGAGAGATGAAACTGATATTCCACAGCGTAAGTCTTCCTGTAGCAAGCTTTATCTGGCACTGCCCGTATGTAGTTATTTACAGCTCAGGTGATGGGCGTATTAAGGGTGAAGATTACCATGAGTATGCTCTGATAAAGCTAAATGGAGAAATTGAGTGCACATCTGACTATTCTGATAATAACTTTATAATGAAAAAGAAAGACACGTTCCCTGGGTGGGATACGTGGAAAGAGAAGAACAAACAAGGCGTTGAAAGCACAGTCAGCTTCCAGAAAAAGGGTAACCGAATCATAACCAAGACTGAAAATATGGGAATCTACATCGAATGCACCACTAATATCAAAGATAATCCCAGTAAAGTATACGTGGCCCTCACAGGTGATCGCTGCGCCCTGACAGATATTCGAATCAGATAATGGGGGCTTTGCCTATTCCTGAGTAGGGTGGCAGTTACTAAATGATTTTTTGGTCATGAAAATTTTATAAAATTCAAGGCATGATATCTGGAGATTTCTATTCCCAGGGTCCGAAACTCGCTTCGCTCAGACATGCGGACCCTAAGCGGGAATATAAATCTCCATCTACCATACTCTTGAATTTAATAAAATTTTCAAAGACCATAAAATCATTTAGTAACTGCCACCCTGCTCAGGAATATTCAAGTTGTCGATGATGCTTTTGGGGGTTATTGCGCATTTTATTTCGCACATATAATGCAATGAATTCGTACGTATAACACGTTTTGTTCCGCTTCCTTTGAACAGTAATCTTAATGTGTGCAATAATCCGTAAAAAGGTACTATATAATTCCGTATGAGCATGTGATAAGGTCAAGATAGGAATAGCTATTATATGTCGAATTTGTCAGATAAGGAGCGATTGTTATGAAGAGAAATATTAGATTGGTCTTGATCGGAGAATTGATACTGATTATTGGAATATTTGTTTTTAATATATTTATGGGCAGTTGGGGATTGGCGGCTATTGTATGGTTTATTGATCTGCCGTCATTGTTGTTAATATTGCTTGTGCTGATTCCGGGGCTGCTGATCATGGGAGAGTGGAAGGATTTTATAAGGGCGTTTTCGGTTGGAATAAAGCAGTATAGTCTGTTGCAGCTCAAGAATATAATTGAGGCTGTTGACGCGGCACAGAAGCTTACTATATTTGGGGCGCTTTTTGCGATATTCATTTCGGGGATGCTGATTCTTGGCAGATTGGATGATCCGAGGCTTATAGGTCCTAATTTGGCAGTATGTCTTCTAGCAGGGTTCTATGCTGTCATTATTGAGTTTTTGCTTCTGCCGCTAAGGCTGAATGCGGAACGTAAGATGAATGAAGAGATGGATTTAGGCGAATGATGAAGATTGAGATAACAAAGGAACAATATCTCAAAACTGCTCAGAAATTCGGCTTAACCAAACGTGAGTTGGAACTGGGGTTTCTAAAGGTGTCCGGATTTTCTAACAGAAGGATAGCATATATGTTCGGAATCTCAGAACAGACTGTCAAAAATCATTTTACTCATATTTACGAAAAGGCATGGGTTCCGGGGAGGAAAGAATTTCAGGAGTTGTTTACGGCGAAATCGTCAAATGAAGATGTAGTATGTGATAATCATAATTCTCAGAAATAGAAATTTAAAATTGGAAATATTAAATGCAAAATTAAAAATGGGGAAAAGATAGAGATTTTTGATAAGTGGGGGAATGGTATTATTGATATAGTTGATAGTATCTAGAGATGACATCGGTGCCAAAAAAGGGTGGTGCCTGTCATACATAAGGAGGGTTAATAAATGAAGGCATTATTTATAGGCGGTACAGGAACTATAAGCATGGGAATAGTCAGGAGACTTTCTGAGGATCCTTTGTGGGAGGTATATCTTTTAAATAGGGGTAATCGTAATGCTGAAGTTCCGGCAAATGTCAAACAGATAACTGGGGATATCAATAACGAAGAAGATATACGTGCAAAGCTTGATGGTATGGAGTTTGATGTAGTTAGCGACTTTATAGCATTTGATGTAAAGGCGGTTGAACGTGACTACAGGCTGTTTAATGGCAGAACGAAACAGTATATTTTCATAAGTTCAGCATCTGCATATAATAAGCCTGCAGCACATCATGTGATAACAGAGGGAACAACTCTGGCTAATCCTTATTGGGAATACTCCAGAAACAAGATAGCCTGTGAAGAATATCTGCTTGGCAAGTACAGAGAAGAAGGCTTTCCTGTAACTATAGTAAGACCAAGTCACACCTATGATGAAAGAAATATTCCGTTAGGAGTTCATGGAAACAAAGGTTTTTATCAGGTTATAAGGCGTATGCAGCAGGGTAAGCAGGTTATCATTCAGGGTGATGGCTCATCATTGTGGGCACTTACTTTTAATAGAGATTTTGCGGTTGGATTTACCGGTCTTATGGGTAACAGACATGCTATAGGCGAAGCTTTCCAGATAACAGGAGATGAGATCCTTTCCTGGGATCAGATCTACAGGACAATAGCAGATGCTCTTGGCGTAGAGCTTAAGCCATATCATGTATCTTCCGACTTTTTGAGCGAGGTTGGAGCTAAGTATGGCTACGATTTCAGGGGCAGCCTTCTTGGTGATAAGTCAGTATCTGTTATCTTTGACAATAGTAAACTTAAGAGGCTCGTACCACAGATGACCACAACAATTCCTTATCATAAGGGAGTCCGCATAGCTCTCGAGTATGTGCTTGCACATCCTGAAAAATATGAAGAAGATCCTGAATTTGATGCATTCTGCGACAAGGTTATCGAAGCTCTTGAAGCAGCTAAGAAAAGCGTTTGATGTATAAAAATTCAGATGAAGACAAAGCTGAATTAACTATATTGACACTTATGGCATGTATAGATACACTATAAATATAGATATAGTGTATCTATATTTTTGCGAGGTGAAAAGATATGGGCGCGATTTATACAGAAGCACAGAAAGAGGCAACGCGAAGATATGTAAGTTCTACTGATCAGATCAGAGTTCGTACGGATAAAGGTAATCTGGACTTCATAAAAGCTCATGCTGAGGCTATGGGCGAAACTATGGGCGAATTTGTGAATAGAGCGATTATGGAAGCAATCTATCGCGATAGAGGAGAAATTCTTATTGAAACTACTCATAGCGACGAATATGACATCTCCGGAAGACTTCTTTTGTCGGGTGATGACCATTATGAAATAGATTACATTGTTGATGGAGTCAGGAAGATTAAGAAGTTGGAAGAGCAAAAAGATGTTCCGAGTAGCTTTGTTTCAGACTATGCCTGGATGTCTCTGGAAAATGAATACGAAAATGAACTGTTAGGTGGTGAGTGATATGGCAATGTTTACTCTGATGCGAAAAAATGAAGAAGTAATGATGCTTCAGATCGGCGTGGATGGAAATATTATCAGATTAGGAAAGAAAGAAAACATGGCTCTTATGCCACTCCAGAACAGAACAAGTCCAAGGGGCGTTATAGAGTGGTGGCGAGATCGTGCTATTCCGATTAAGCAAGGTAAGATAGAGAAAATGCTTAGAGACAATGGCATTGAGACTACAGGCCTTTTTCTTACGCATAATCTGGGGCTTAGTTTGACTGACTATTACTGGATAAGGCCTTTGGGGACAGATCTTACTTGGGAAAAGGTAAACCTTTTTGACAATGATTTCAAGGAAAACCTTTTGCTTGGGAAAATTAACTATAATGACAATGAGACTTTGGAGTATCAGCCTAATTCCTCTCTTCAGGGTAATCTGGAGAAGACATGGATCATTGACGGTGGTATTAGGAAGCTTGTTAAAGGTAATCATGATATTTACTCCAGTGAGAGCATTAATGAAGTTATCATAAGCAAGGCAATCAAAGCTCAGGGCAAGGATGCGGTGCAATATTCATTGCTTCATATAGATGGCAAAAACTATGATTTTGGTTGCATTTCAGAATTATTTACATCTCAAGAGAAAGAACTGGTTTCTGCATACGCGGTAATGACTAGTGAGCAGAAACCAAACAATCTTTCTAGATATGAGCACTTTATAAATGTTTGCGAGAAAAACGGACTGGACGGAGATTCTGTCAGAGAGTATTTGGAGTTTGAAATCTTGATAGATTTTATTTTCAGTAATCGTGACAGACATCTGACCAATATATCCGTTTTACGTGATGCTAATACTCTTAAATTCATATCCATGGCACCAATCTATGACAGTGGGAAGAGTATGCTTGTTGGAAGGGATATAGTTCCTGTGACAGATAAGTACGTATTGTCTCAGGATACGCAGGGATTTAAAGAAACAGAGCTCGAATTGCTTAAATATGTACAGAATAAGAAGCTTATTGATGTGCAACTATTGCCTAGTCCGGAGTATATCAAAGAGATGTATCTTAAGGATTCACAGGTTAGTGAAGAGAGAATTTCCTTTGTGCTTGAAATGTATAAAAGGAAAATAGATATGTACGAGAAGTTTGCAGCTGGGGAAAACTTGAGCCAGATAAGATTTTGAACCATATGTCATAAAGCTAGAGAATATGGAGTATAAGCGGTGAAGTATAAAACTATTAGCACCATCTTATGTTCAGTCATTTTGATGAAATAATACTGGGGTATGAGAGTTATTGCGGAGTGTGAATATGAGACTTTACTACGAGTTTCTTAAAATAGAAAGAGACAAAAAATATTATTCGTATGACACTAAAAGAAGCCTATAAGATTCTTGGCATATCTAAAAAGGATGATGACCGGAAGATAAAAACAAAATACAAAAAGCTTCTCATTATGTATCATCCGGATTCTGATCCATCTAGGAAAAGAAATCCGGATGACGATGAAAAAATAAGACAAATCATCGAAGCGTATAAAAAGATCAAAGAATCCGAAGGAAAGCCTGTTCTCGATACCTATGAGTTTACCTGGGATGCTATTGAGAATAAGTCGGCATTTTCGGAAAGAAATATCTACGTTCAGTTCAAAATGTATGATGAGGAGTTGCCATTATCCAAGATGGCTCGAGGTAGATTTGTCTGGGATCCGGATATGGAAGAGTTCAGCTTGTTTTCAAAGAGTGTGCTGGAAGCCTGTAAGGAAGTCATAACAGATTATGATGTTATGCCTACAGCAGACAGGATAAAAGATATCTTTCATCTCATGATGCAAGAATATGTTCTTCCGGCTGATTCGGCAAGAAAGATTGGTAAGCTGGTTCGAGAAGATAAGGATAATGAAGTCTATCAATTTAATGGATATATTAAAAATAATATATTAGATATAAAAGCTCTAAGCCTGATCATTGGAGAGCCTGCGAGCATCGTCGTTAAGGATGAACGTGCTGTAGCCTGTGAGATAGTGACTGGCAAAAAGATAGGAGACATATCCTTTGATCAGGACGAACTGTATTATGTTTTGCTTCCGCTTTTAAAAAATCCGCAGATTGAAGCTCATAGCATTCTTAAAAAGATTGAAAACAGTCGCCGAGGCAGCAACCTTGTGAAGGTCATAATAGAATTGGCGCTGCCAAAGAGGCTGACGGATATAGCTGTTTCCAATGATATGCTTATAAAGCAGTTGTTAAAAGAAAAATGACAATAGGTAAATTGAAGCATTTGCTTGTAATCTGAAAAGAATTCATAAGATTGCTGTGGTACCGCAGATGATCATGAATATCAGCAGAAGGATCGTAAGTACTGTATTGCTCTTACTATTACTTGTTATATGCTCTTAATCCATTATAGTAGAATCTTTTGATCCTGTTTTTGAGAGATGCTGGCTTAATAATGATAGCATCTCTTCCAAAACGCTCAAAGTATTCCTGCAACTGAAGTTCCGGCCAGTCGAAGTAGTAGAGATCGCCTTCGATTTTGGAAACAATAGGTCTGTTCTTGGTTATAGCTTTAAACTTTTTAACTCCATATTTATTCAGGCGTACTACTGCCTGAACTGTTAAAGATACTGAATGAGGGCTCCGGATCGCTTTTTCCTGGAGCTCTTTTTGTAATTCTGGATCTATATCAAAAGTATCAGAGGTTACGAAGACGCTTCTGAGCCTGGAGATTCTGAATGTTCTTGGCTTCTTATAATATACGTCTTTGCATATCAGATAGTTACACTGTTCTTCCTTGGATGGTGCAATTACATATGGCTCCACGAGATAGGACACTTCATCACCTGATGTTGTGTTGGTAAAAGAGAGTATCTTGTGCTCGTTAAGTGCTCTTTGGATATCTTCGTAAGAGTCTTTGAATATTATGGCTTCTCGTTCACTTCTTGGTATGGACAGATAGGAATTGAACATGTCCTTAAGATACTGTGACAGAGAAGTGTCTTTAAGCATATTGTTCTCAATAATTCTCAAAATCTCATAAGAAGAACCGCTTACAGTCAGGGTGAGGGCAGAGTTCTTGCCACTTTGTGAGCTGTCAGCTTTTATATAGGTGCTTATGATCTTGTCAGCAAGGGCAGCAGCATCCTTATCACTTATTGATGTGATGCTGGAAAGATCCTGCTTGATGTTTGAAAGGAGACTTTCGCTGTCTTTCCTGTAGCGGTCAAAATAGTTGACGATCAGTGTCTTTAAGAAAGCATTGAGATTCACGGACTCGTCCTTTTTAGTGAACTCAAAGAGCTCTGCGTCGTTTATAAGTCTTGATCTTGTATCTTCTGAAAGGTAGATTTTATATTTCTCAGTCATGGGGGTGCCTCTTAATTGGGGTTGCAAAAATACATAAAATAAATGAAATATACGTATATATAACATTATATTGGGGTTGTAGAATCAAGTCAATCTGCATCTTTTTATCTCCAACTTAAAGCGATATCATTAAGTCACAACAAAGCGAAAGACACACACAGCAATTACTACGGCTGATTGGTTAGGGCAAGGCTTTAGGGTCTTGCTTGTGGGTTCAAATCCCACCCACTCCTTCGGGAGTTGTGTCTTGAATAAAAAGGTGCTTACAGCAACTAAAAATGACTGTCAATCATGAATCCGGGTTAATTCCCGGGGCACCTTGATTTAGGAGGAGAAAACAATGTTGAACTTTTTAAAGAAAGAAGCAAATAAAACATATACAGAAAACGGTGCAGTAACATATGTATCAACAAATTCCGACTGCCTGGATCTTTTTGCAACAATCGGCGCACTTAGAAGTGCATCTGATGAAGAGATCATAAAAAGATTTGTAAGAGCATACGCTGAAGATGCTGATCTTGCAATGAAGATGCTTTTCTTTGCAAGAGATATTAGAGGCGGCCTTGGTGAGAGAAGAGTGTTCAAGGTAATCCTTAAATATCTGGCAGCAGCTGAGCCTGAATCTGTAAGAAGAAACATTGAACATGTAGCTGAATACGGCAGATACGATGACCTTCTTGCTCTTCTTGATACACCTGTAGAAAAAGAGGTCATGGATTACATAGAAAAGACTTTGAAAGCTGATATAGAGATTATGAAAAGCATCTCTTTTGATCAAAATAAAGAGACTGGTGAGGGCGTATCTCTCCTTGCAAAATGGCTTCCTTCTATAAATGCAAGCAATAAGGAAACTGTTGCTAATGCAAAGAAGATAGCAAGAGCTATGAATATGACTGATGCAAAGTATCGTAAAACACTCGTTGCTTTAAGAGCCCAGATAAGGATCATAGAGAATAACCTTAGAGAAAAAGACTATTCTTTCGACTATGAGAAGCAGCCTTCAAAGGCTCTCTATAAATACAGAAAGGCTTTCATTAGAAACGATCAGGAGAGGTATAAAGCTTTTGTGCAGAAAGCGGAGGTGAATCCTTCTGTTATGCACACAGGCACACTTACTCCTTACGACGTGATAGCTCCTGTTATAAGAAGAAAGGAAATTTCTGAGATTGAGAGACGTGCCATGAATGCTACATGGAATGCGCTTGAGAACTATGCAGGTGCAGAGAATTCCCTTGCAGTAGTTGATGGTTCGGGTTCAATGTACTGGAATGATGATCCATGCCCTGCGGCAGTTGCACAGTCACTTGGTATCTATTTTGCCCAGCGTAATACTGGTGCTTTTAAAAATCACTTCATAACATTCTCAGCAAATCCAAGACTCATTGAGATCAAGGGTAGAGATATCGTGGAGCAGGTTCGATACTGCATGGGATTTAATGAGTGTAGCAATACCAATATTGAAAAAACTTTCGATCTGATATTGAATACTGCTGTAGCTAACAGACTGACACAGGCTGATATGCCTGAGAAACTCTACATAATCTCTGATATGGAGTTTGACTGCTGCGCACGTGATTCTGATGTTACAAACTTTGAGAATGCCAAAGCACTATTTGCAGAATTCGGCTTTAAACTTCCTCAGATAGTTTTCTGGAATGTTAACAGCCGCAGTACACAGCATCCTGTTAAGGTGAATGATAGGGGAGTAGCGCTTGTATCAGGCTGTAGCCCACAGATCTTTTCAATGCTTAAAGAGGGTGACTTAGAGCCATATAAGTTTATGATGAGCGTTCTTACATCAGAGCGCTATGAAAGGATAGCAGCGTAAACTTTTAAAGACGGCTGGGAGAATGAAGACTCCCAGTCAGGATTGGAATAATAGATATGAATACTATAGAAATTAAAGGAAAGGTAAATACTGCTCTTTGTTATGCCAAGGTAGTCGAGGACGAGGCAATAGAGCAGATAAGACGAATGTGCGACTACCCTATGACGGAAGGTTCAAAGATAAGGATTATGCCTGATTTATACCAATAATATAGTAAAAAGTTAAGCAAATAAAATATGTAAAGCACATACTAAAAACCACATATTATGTGGGTAAAATGGGTTAATTAACCACATATTATGTGGTATTATCATAGAAAATGCATTAACATTTTCTGCTGACTCCAGAAATATTTATAAGTAGGAGTCTCCTTTGATTCTGAAATCATAATGTTTACAGGTTGGGAAGCTAAGAACCTTTGATATAGCTACGCTGGAGGAAATGCGTATGAAGGGACAAAAGCTAAGAAAAGCTGAGATTAAGCGAATGGTTTTAGGCAAGACTGATGGTGTGTGCGCACGTTGCGGAAAAGTTGTTCCTTTTGAAAAGATAACAATAGAACATTTTGTGCCTAAATACAGGGGCGGAGCGGATGATGAAAGGAATCTCCTTCCTTTGTGCAAGAGCTGCAATAAGCAGAAGGGCTCCAGACTCGTGGCAGCAGAGGAGTATTATCCTTACCTTAAGAGCGTATTCTATGTAGATGCTAATGAATATAAAGCTGAATGGGAGAAAGAGAATTATGCGCCTGTTTATAGCGATTAAATTTGATGAGAACATGACTGACGCTCTTATAGAGATGCAGGATGATCTTATGAGATGTGGTATAAACGGTAATTTCACCCATGAAGAGAACCTTCACATGACGCTGGTGTTCATAGGGGAAAGCGACGAGCCTGAAAAGATAGAAGAAATAATGCGGGATGTGCCGCTTAGGTCTTTTACCATAAAGGTATCAGGGATGAGGCGCTTTAAAGACATGGTATTTGCCAATGTAGAAGATAATCCAAGTCTTAATGATTATGTGAAGCGCCTTAGGCATGCTCTTTCAGATAATGACATTGATTTTGATAACAGGAAATATATGTCTCATATAACTCTTGTCAGAAGGGCATCCGGCGCTAAAGATATCCCGATACTGCCGGATGAAGTTGTAGAAGAAAAAATGCGAGTTAATGGCATATCACTGATGAAGTCCGAGCAGGGCAGGCATGGTATGGTTTATACAGAAATTGGATATGTGAGGGCATTTTAAAATGGCAGAGATAGATAGACTTAAAGAAATAGTTGAAACTCTTCGAAGTGAGAACGGTTGTCAATGGGACAGAAAATTACAGATTTACGGGTGGTAGCAGGCATGTCTGTCAGGGACTTGCAGGATGTGTTCGGCTTTGCTACTCCGCAGGCTATTTACAAGTCTTAGCCGTGATGGCCGAGCGGTAAGGCACCTGATTGCTAATCAGAGGTTTCCTTCACGGGAAGACAGGTTCGATCCCTGTTCACGGCGCTATATAGTGTCATCCGATGACACTATACAAACTGATCTGACCATAAGATAATAAGATCATAAGAAAGACAAAACAACGGAGCTGCCAAAGGCAGCAGAAAGTTAAGAGGAATTATTTTAAGCCGAGAAATGCGGGTTCAACCCCCGTGGGGAGCACTGCGCTGTTGTAGCTCAGTAGTGCAGAGCATCTGCTTCATACGTAGAGGGTCACCGGTTCGAGTCCGGTTTCAGGTATCTTGTAAGCCATAAATATGCAGAAATTGCGTGTTTATGGCTTTATTTATTATTTGAAAAAAGATATTATTAAGAGAAGATTTATTGAAAAAATAAAGCTTCCGGGAGGACGTACATAGTGGGGACAATTAAAGATTACAGAAACATGGTAGAACAGCCTTGGGGGAGAATGTTCTACGACCTTATTTACAGACAGTTAGATATTTCAAATGACAAGAAGGTTAAGATATTAGATTTTGGCGCAGGTTTTTGTATCACATCAAATCATTATGCTAAATATCACGATGTGACTGCTGTAGAACCTAATGAAGAAATGTATAGTCTGAGAGTTAAGGACAATGACTATACGCTGGTATCACAAGGAATCGAATATTTACAGACTATTCCTGAGAACACATACGATTACGTGATTTGCCACAATGTATTAGAGTATGTTGAAAGTGTTGATGAAGTTTTAAATGAGCTGGTCAGAGTTCTGAAACCAGGCGGAAGATTGTCTATTGTAAAGCACAATGAACTAGGAAAAGTCTTAGCATATGCAGTACTAAATGATAAACCGCAGGCAGCTCTTCACGTATTAAATGATAATAGTGATGAGGGCACTGTGTTTGGAAACAGACACCTGTATAACAATGATCATCTTGTGAATTCATTGGCGGATGCAATGAAACTTGTTGATGCTTATGGAATTAGGTCCTTGTTTGGTCTTTCTTCAAATAACGAGATCAAATTCACAGATGAGTGGTATCAGTCAATGCTTGAGCTTGAAACTAAAGCTGATGCAATGGATGAATTCAAAAAGATTGCTTTTTATAATCATCTGATTTTAGAAAAGAAATACAATTGATATAGCATTTCTATTTTGGGAACTAAAGTGAGGGCTGAAAGGGTACATGGTTTATGAATATTGATGAATTAAGAAATGACATTGCAAAAGAACAGAAGAAAGGACTTCCTTTTATTATTGCATCAGTAATTATATGGACACTGATATTGATAGTGACGTGTCTAGAGCTACCATTACAGACTAAAAATTTATTTGTATTTTGTTGTTCTTGTCCATTGATGCCATTAGCTATGTTGATCAGTAAAATCATAAAAGTGGATTTATTTTCTAAAAAGAATCCTTTGGGGAATCTTGGATTCCTATTCACCTTGAATCAGTTTCTCTATATTCTGATTGTCATGTGGGTATTCAATGCAGTTCCTGAAAAGATGGTTATGGTATATGGCATGGTTTTTGGAGCGCATCTTTTACCATACTCGTGGTTATACAGATCAATAGCATATAGAGTAGTTGCTATATTTCTTCCAATTATGGCTCTTATAGTTGGACACATCTTTACAGCAACTGTTTTGGCAGGAGCTTTTGCCCTGACTGAGGTAGTATTTTCAATAATCCTTTTCTTTGAAGTGAAATCTATGAACACTGTTGAATAGTAATGTTCTATAAGACTAGAACAATTCAACTATTGAGGAATGTATATGACAAAACTTAGATTCAGAGAAATGAAAGAGTCTGACAATGTGGCAGTTGCAGCGCTTGTAAGAGATAACCTGAAAAAATTTAATCTTGATATTCCCGGAACGGTATATTTCGATGAGGGACTAGACCACCTTAGTGATTATTATGGCAATGATGAGCGAAGTTACTACGTCATTGAGGATGATATAGGTGAAGTCATTGGCGGAATAGGATATGATAGATTTGAGCCTATGAAAGATACCGCTGAACTGCAAAAACTATATCTTACAGATTCGGCAAAAGGTTCCGGACTTGGCTATGAAATGATAGATTTTATCGAAGACAAGATGCGAGAAGCAGGTTACAAAGCTTCATATCTGGAGACTCATAATAACCTTCAAGCCGCTATTCATATCTATGAGAAGAAGGGCTATAAAGAGATAGAGCGTCCTAAAGAGGTAGTTCATAGTACCATGAACAGATTCTTTATGAAAAATCTGTAGACCCCTAATAACCTAAGGAGGCGATGCTATGGAAAGAAAATCAATTCTTATCAAGGACACAACAAGAGAAGAACGCGAGCAGATAGTAAAAAGCTCTCTAGACTGTGGTGGTGGCTGTGAAAACTGCTCTTCATGCTGGCTTGGCGGCGGAAGTCCTTGGGATATTTATCAGGACTATATTGATGGCAAAAAAGAAATCCGCGAGATAAACATGGAGTACATGGAGAAATATCGTCAGGACAGACAGATTCATTAAGGAGAGATGGCTTATGGCAAGCGCACCTGAGATACAAGAATCTACGAGTGAAGAACGCAGAGCATATATTAAAGAGAGATTCCCCTGTATTGCAGACTGTGATATGTGCGGACTATGTAAAGTTTTCCGTGGGAAAGATGCTGAGACTGCTTATGCAGACTATATAAATGGTAATAGGTCTTTTGCAGAAGTATCAGCTGATTATAAATAAAATACGCATTGAGTAAGGAAAGAACATGAAAGAAAAGTTAATGCACTGGTTAGACCAAATGAAGAACAGCAAAAACAGTATGATTATGGGCGTGCAGTAGTCCTTCCGGATATGATACTGACATTATCAAAAGAATAAAAAATAAGAATACGTTAGGGGAATAGGAATTGTATGAGAAAGGGATTTTTGGCGCTATTTAGCGGATTTCCTGAGCATCACTTTTCTAAGGAAATTGCAGAGAGGCTTCGCACAGAACTACCAGAGCGTAAGAGCATTGTTTTTATCACTGCGTGTCCGCTTAACTATGACCAAAATGATGACGACTGTGACGGCATGTACGAGATGTTCGCAGAGCAGGGATTGCCATTTGAGAAGCACTGCGTGATCGATAAGCGTACAGAACCTGAGATGGCCAAAGAGCTGGTGCAGAATGCAGATTGTATTTTTCTCATGGGCGGAGGTGCCTGCGAGGATCAGCTTAATTTGATTCGTGAAAAGGGTTGTTATGAAGCTTTGATAGACTGTCATGCTGCAATTTTCGGCGTTAGTGCAGGATCCATGAACATGGCTCGTAAGACAGTGGATTTCTCTGAGTCAATGGAAGCCTTTGACGGACTTGGATTTACTAACATAACAGTTAGCTGCCACCATGACCCGGAAGACACATGGCGCTACGAGAAGACTCTTAGAATGTCTGAGAACCGTACTGTATACGCTATGGAGGATATGAGTGCCTTCTTTATCAAGGGTGGCCATATTGATGTGGTGGGAACGATCTACCGCGTTAAGGACAGAAAACTTCAGGCACTCACCGAGGAAGACATCAAAGAGTTGGAGCAGTAGGAGATGGGGGAGATAATGGAAAAAGAAGAAATCCGTGAATTTTATCAAAAGAATATGTATGGCATATGGAGAAAAGGGGAGAAAGTTTCTTATGAATTGCTAGGCCCGGATACTAAGAAAGCTGATCCTAAAAATCCTTTCGAAGTCATTGGCGGTGACCTAATCAGGATAAAGATCGAAGCAGCTGATAGGAAGACAGAATTCATAGTGCATCTGCACAGACCAAAAGTGGAAAACACTCCTCTTTTTTCGGAAGGTGCTCCCTTTATCATATGCATGCATCCCATCCAACCGATAGAATATTTTCTTTCCCATGGATATGCTGTATTGGTCCTGGAAATAGGTAAAATTGCATCTGATGATACAAGGCATCAGGGAGCTTTTTATGACCTGTATCCTTATGGCGAAGATGAATCCGAGCAGACAGGAGTTTTGATGGCCTGGGCATGGGGAGCATCCAAGGTTCTGGACGCGGTATATGCTGGCCTTAACAAGGAATATTCACTGAATGCCGATGCATCAATGGTGACAGGCGTATCTAGATGGGGGAAGGCAACAGCTGTCTGCGGCGCTTTTGATGAAAGATTCCGGGTGACTATTCCAACCTGTTCCGGAGCCGGAGGCCTGGCTTTATATAACTGTATCTCTGAAGGGAAAAGCTATGATTTTAGTAGCGTAGGTGGTCCGAAAGAATATACGTATGGCCAAAATGAACCATTAGATTGTCTTCAGTCTGAGGCTGAACGAGGGTGGTTTAATGACAACTTTCTTAAATACCGTGATCCACAGGATATCCCTATAGATCAGGAATATCTTCCTATACTGGCTATGGACAAAGTCAGATACTATTTCATAATTGCAGCCTATACCGGAGAAGACTGGGTCAACGCTCCTGCAATGTGGGAATGTTATAAGAAGGCAAGTGCAGTCTATGAGGAAAAGGGCCTTGGCGATAATATTGCAGTACATTTTCACAAGGAAGGCCATGCTGTGATCGAAGAGGATGTAAGGCTCCTTATAAAATATTTTGAGCGTATGTATTATGGAGCAGAGAACGGTCTTGATCTTAGTGAGCTGAAGACGACGGCTTTTGAATCTTTTGTTTGAATGGTGCGGTTGACTAAGAGGGACTTGTAAAATGGTTTAAATATGGGATTTATGGGCAGTCACTTTTTATAGTTTTGAAAATGATAAGATGTGGCTGCTTTACTGTTAAAAAATGTAGAATTCTACAAAATCCTTGATTAAGAATCATTGCATTGGCACCATTATCCTTTGAAGAATACTTTGAGTATGTGGGAGGATCGGCAACAGATGCGATTTATTCATATATCCAGTATGGAGGAATGCCTCTTGCTGTTTTAAAGAGCGATGAGGAAAGAAAAGAATACCTAAAGAACCTTTTTCAGACTACGTATTTTAGTGATATTGTGGAGAGAAATCATCTAAAAAAGAGCGAGGCGTTAGATGAACTCTGTAATATAATCAGTTCTTCAACGGGGGCTTTGTTAAACGCTGATAAGATTGCAAAAACCTTCGTGAGCGTACGACATGAAAAAATAAACAGAACAACTGTAGAAAACTACATAGAATATTTTAAGGATGCTTTTATACTACGAGAAGCGTCACGATATGATCTTAAAGGCAGGAAAGAGATTGGAGCATTAAGAAAGTATTATTTCTGCGATACTGGACTTCGCAATGCCAGGCTTAATTTTGCTTTCCCTGATGAAGGACAGATGCTGGAAAACATTGTTTATAACGAACTTTGCTATAATGGCTATACTGTAAACGTTGGAGCTTTTGATTCTGTTGAAAAAGATAAGAATGGAAAGTCTGTTAGAAGAACTAATGAAGTGGATTTTTACGCTACAAAGGGAGTGAGATCATACTATATTCAAGTAACCGCGGACATATCAAATGCTGATACAAAGGCAAGAGAGGTTAGGCCATATATCATGCTAAACGATCAGGTACAGAAGATATTAGTAATCAATAGGCCTATTAATGAAACAAGAGACGAGCAGGGCTTTACGGTTATTGGAATTGCAGACTTTTTGCTCAGATTTATAAAGTAATCAATTCAAGAGGCAACGTCAACTACCACGCACCTAAAGGTACGTGGCTTGCGACTCCCCTGTAGTTCGTTGCAATAACTCCTACATTTTGTCGGTGTAACTTCCGTGGGGTCGCATCATGGGACGGTTGACACCGCCCCTTACGACAAAGATTTACTCTGCCGTAACTGTATCAGGTACTTGACTATCTTCAAGATAGTTGATTCCCATGCGGTACAGATTCATAGCTCCAATGCGGTCATCGTTTGATTTATAGCCACAGTTCTTACAAGTAAACAGATGCAATTTCTTATCACGATTGGCTTTTTCAATGTGTCCACATACAGGACAGCACTGACTCGTATAACGAGGGTCAACCTTAATAACAGTAGACTGATTCTGTTTAGCTTTGTAGATAAGTTTCTGTTCAAGGTCATAGAAAGACCACGATACGGAAACGTAGCGGTCTTTGGTTCTGACACACTCTGTAGCATTACGAACGCCTGACAAATCTTCAAGAACAAAGAGCGTATGCTTTGGGTTGGATTCAACGAGTGCCTTTGATACCTGGTGGTTAACATCCTGCATCCAACGGTTTTCTCGCTGACCGATAGCTTTTAATCTACGTCTTGAAGATGGTGTCTGACACATTTGGAGTTCTTTACGAAGCTTAGAATAATGAGCACGTTTCTGCTTGATGGCTTTACCGCTTACAAATCCAGACTTGTGCTTACTGTCATAAGTAGCAACGACAAAGTTTATACCTCTGTCAATACCAACGACATTACAGATGTCAGAAACATTACTTTCTTCGACATCGTAGGTTACGGGGATATGCAAAAAATACTTACCATGCTTATTTACAAGCTTGGCAGTTCCAAACTTATAGATGTCGTGATCAAAGTATTTTGCCATGCCTTCAGCGAAATAGGGCAACTTAACACGTCCATTCAGTGTATTTACTGAAAAGCAGTTTTGTGTAAGGGAATAATCTCTGTTCCAAACAAGGTCATACTGTGGTTTTTTGAAGGATGGCTGAATCCACTCTTTCTGATTTTCGAGGATGGTCTTATATCTTGCAATGACAGTCTTAAATACGGACTGAGCCATCTGAGATTTGAGTCCAAACATTTCTCGGAGTGTAGAGTACAAAGCCTTGTTAAGTGAGAACTGCTTTAGGTCGTGAGTGCGGAACACATAGTCAGATACATAATTACAGGCATCAGAATAAACAGACATGGTTTCATCAAGAAAAACCTTACTGTCTGCATTAACAGATATCTGAATTTTAGCTGTAACTGTCATCTGTTCCATAGTGTACCTCATTGTTATTTCACTAAATATATAATACAATATTTATTAGTGAAAATCAATTATTTGTAAGGCGATTTTACAAGGAAAACCAAGTTAAATACAAAATAATCAAAGCTTTACAAGATGCAGGCTATGACGTTGAAATTGATAACAGAATGCTAATAGTAGATGATTACGACACCAATAATGGAGTCGCTGTAAAAATCGAAGCTTTGCCGTAAATACATCCTATGGACAACAGATATAATCATCGCAACAGACGCAAGTACAGTCTAAAAGTGCATATAGTTCTAGTCACTAAGTACCGCAAACAGATACTTAAAGGCTCTATTGCTGACGATGCTAAACAGCAAATATATGATATCTGTAATTCTAAAGGTTACGGCATTATAGCTATGGAAACCGACAAAGACCATATACATTTTCTGATAAGTTACGATACTACAGATAGAGTATGCGACATAGTAAAGCTTATTAAGCAACAGACCACACACTATCTATGGCAGAAATATCCAAACTTTTTATCTAAGTGTTACTGGAAGCATAAGATATTTTGGTCAGATGGTTATTTTGCTTGCAGTATAGGCGAAGTATCCTCAACAACTATACAAAAATATATCGAGAACCAAGGTTAATAGCTACGAATTTACAAGGCTCCTCCCACCGCCCAAGGGCAGTGGGTTTCCGCCTACGACAACCGAAAGGATTTTATTTATGAATAAACAAGATATAATCAGTATATTAAATGACTTTCCATATAGCCGCGGTGAATATTGGGTGATAACAGGAAGTGCTATGGCTTTATACGGAATCCGCGAAAAGACTCATGATATAGATATGGGATGTACATCTAAGATGGCAGATATCCTTGAGTCAGATGGATACCCATATTCGCTGACAGAAAGCGGCAATAGGAAGTTTAAGATCGGTGAAAATATAGAGGTATTCGAAAACTGGATTAAAGATACAATTGATATAGTTGATAATATCCCTGTAATCTCTATCAAAGGTCTTGTCCTTATGAAAAAAGAGCTTGGTCGAGACAAGGATAAGAAAGATATTGCTCTGATCAAGGAATATCTGGGCACTAAGATCGAACTTGTTGATAATGTTTTGAAGCCTGAAGACTTTGTAAGACTCAGAGTAGCTACCGGATTTGCAGATATTCCAGTGGAGCACGTCAGAAAAGCTCTTCAGAACGGTCTTATAAATGTATCTGTATTAAAAGATGGAGAACTTATAGGAATGGGCAGGCTTGTAGGTGACGGTGCTATGTACTGGTACCTGCAGGAAATAATAGTCTTGCCACAGTACCAGGGTCTTGGCATTGGTACTATGATAGTTGATCACCTGGTTGATTACGCCATAAAGAATTCTTCCACAGGTAAATTCACGACTATTGGTGGAGTTTCTGCCAAAGGCAAAGAAGGATTCTATCAGAAGCTGGGATTTACTGTGATACAAAATGGCATCCAGAAAATGATTGAAATATAAGTGATGGGAAGCTTGAAAAATTTGAATGATAAAGTCTTTTAAGATTATACTTGAAAACAATTTTTAATCATATTAGCCTTTTCTTAGGACGTCCAAATCTTTCCTAAGAGGAGGCTTTTTTGATGAATAAAGAACAGCTGCACAGATACATCTTACAGAACACAGGTAATGAGAGTAATGTATGTCAGATCTATGCGATCAAAGATGGAAAAACAGCCTATGATGACTGCTGGCACGGATTTAAGACACTGGATGCCATGAATGTCAATTCAGTTACAAAAGGTGTTATGGGACTACTGGCAGGAATAGCTCTGGATAAGGGCTATATCAAAAGTATAGACCAGAAAGTAATGGACTATTTTCCTGATTACACTGTAAAGCGTGGGGAGAAGACCATATACGATGTCACGATAAGGCACCTGCTCACTATGACAGCTCCCTATAAAGGTAAGTCAGAGCCTTGGAAGAAAGTCTGTACTTCACCGGACTTTACTCTGGCGATACTTGATAATCTTGGGGGTCGCAACGGAATAACGGGTGAGTTCAGATATGCTACGCTTGGTATTCAGATTCTTGCAGGAATTATCGAGAGGGCGACAGGCGAGAAGTGCATCGATTTTGCCAACAGGAATCTGTTTGAGCCACTGGAACTTCCGAAGCGAATACCACACGGAGACAGCTCCAAGGAAGATCAGTTCGATTTCTTCATGAATAAGAATCCAAGGAAATATGAATGGTACACTGATCCTAAGGGCTGCGTTACTGCAGGTTGGGGACTGTGTATGTCGGCCAAAGATATGGCTGTACTCGGCAGCCTTGTGCTTGATGGCGGTCTTTATGGCGACAAGAGAATCATCTCTGAAGAATACTTAAAAGACATGCTGACACCTCATATTAAGCTTGGCGAGCGATTTGGCTTCATGAATTACGGCTACTTATGGTATAAGCCCTATGATGACAGAGAAGTTTACGCTGCTATTGGCGACAGCGGAAATATCATCTATGTAAACAAAGAGATGAATGTATCGGTGGGAATGACCGGTACATTTAAGCCCAGGATTTTTGACAGAGTGGAATTTATAGAACAAAAAGTATTGCCGACGATTGTGAGTATGTTATAGAAATCCCGACCTTGAAGTCAACTAAGTGATAAACCCTAGGAAAATCAAGGGTTTGCGGTGGTAAAAGGAGCTTAGGTACCACAAAAGTGCCACAAAAGTTCCAATGGTAGATGCAGGACAGTACATGATAATGCATTTACACCTTGGGTAGTCAATCAAATATTTGCAAAATTAAGGACACTTTCTAAAAGAGAAATCTTTTGAGAGTGTCCTTTTGTTATGGTCAAAATAAAAAAGTTGGCTAATAAAACCAAGGAGGTAGTGAACATGAGAACTTGTGCAGCGACAGGTGCAGTGAGAGCGATGCGAAGAATGACCGTTCCCGAAATGAGACAGAAATTATATCCAATCAGAGGAGGAATGAAAAAAGATGTTGAAAATTAGAATTTCGGGACCTACTTATGAACTCAAGGATTACCTTGAGCACATGGAGAAAGATAAAGTTTATCAGATTACAAGCAAGTCACAGCCCTTGAAGAATAAGGGAACAAACAGAATCTTCCGTGTTTTCACGGATGTTGATAAAAAAACTAAGATAGCTGCCAGGGAAGCAAAGGTAGCAGGATAACAATGGAGGGATACGGTTATGTCAAAAGTAATCGCAATAGCAAACCAGAAAGGCGGAGTCGGAAAGACCGCCGTGGCAAGCAATTTAAGCGTCGGGCTTGCCATGAATGGAAAGAAAGTAATGGTTATAGACGCAGATCCGCAGGGCAATCTTACTTCAAGTCTTGGAATTGATAATGCGGATGAATTAGAGAACACTCTTGCTTCATTTATTGAACGTGAGATTATGGAAGAACAGATCGAGCCGGAGGAATATATCCTGCATAACGAGGAAGGCGTAGATATCATGCCTTGTAACATCAAGCTTGCAGGAATGGACTACATGATCATGAACGCATTAAGCAGGGAACATCTGCTTGACGCATTTGTGTCGAGTGTCAGGGATGAGTATGATTATATTTTAATAGACTGCTCCCCTAGCCTTAACTTGGTGACGATCAATGTATTGACAGCCGCTGATTCAGTGATCATTCCTGTGGAGGCTTCATATCTTTCAATGGCTGGACTGCAACAGCTGCTTGCTTCAATAGGATCGACTAAGAGAAAACTTAATCGCAAGCTCCAGGTAGAAGGCATAGTCATAAATAAAGTCAATACCCGGACAAATCACGAAAAGGATATAATCGGCAAGCTTCGTGAGGCATACGGAAGCCAGATAAAGGTCTTTGATGTAATGATTCCTGAGTCTGTAAGGGCAAAGGAATGTACTGCATTTGGAGTAAGTATTTATAAGCACGATGGCAAAGGCAAAGTCGCAAAGGCTTTTGAAGAGCTGACAAGGGAGGTGCTGGAACATGGCTGCTAAGAAACCTCTTCCTGGGCGGGTACAGCTTAAAAATCTTGATTCACTCTTTGGTATAGATCAGGAGCAGACAGGGCAGGTGCTTGAAGTACCGATTGGAGAGCTTTTTCCATTCCAGAATCATCCGTTCAAAGTTTTGGATGATGATAAGATGCTGCAGACAGTTGAGAGCATTAGGGAAAACGGTATCCTTGTGCCGATTATGGTCCGCAATAGGCCGGAGGGAGGATATGAAGTGATATCCGGGCACAGGCGCAGACACGCTGCTGAAATAGTTGGTCTTGAAACGGTTCCTGTCATCATCAGGGATCTGACTGACGATGAAGCTGTCATCGCCATGGTGGATGCCAACCTCCAGAGAGAAGAGATTCTTCCAAGTGAAAAAGCGTATGCTTACAAAATGAAGCTTGACGCGATAAAGAGGCAGAATAAGGCGGGGCGTCCGGATGCAAATAATTCTCGCCAAGTTGGCGAGAATTTATGGAGCGTGAACCAGCTCAGCGAGGGAAACAGTGACAGCGCAAGAACCATTCAGAGATATATCCGTCTTACGGAACTTCTGCCTGAACTATTGGAGATGGTAGACTGCAAAAAGATTAAGTTTAACCCTGCTGTCGAGTTATCTTATATAAGTCCGAATGAACAGCATCTTTTAATGGAAGTGATGAATGAGGATAACGTAGTTCCGTCATTGTCACAGGCACAGCAGATAAAAAAACTGTCACAGGAAAAGTCATGCACCAAGGAAGCGCTCCATGCTTTACTGGCGGTAGCGGGCATTAAGGAAAGGAATGTTGTAATCAAGCATGAAGTCATCATGCAATACTTTCCGGCCGATGTGAGCGATGCAGAGATAGAGAGTCTGATTGTAAGGCTTCTCGAAGATTACCGAAAAAAGCACGGGGGTATCTGATTATGGCAAAGTTTGAATACGATTATTACTCCGGTGCAGAGAGTGAGCAATTTCGATTTTTGAAGACACCAAAGGTGTTTTTTGAGGATCCTGACTACGAAGAATTAGGTCTGGCAGAATGCGTTTTGTACGGTTTCTTACATGAGCAGGTTGCCCTTTCAAAGCAGAACGGATGGGTTGATGAAGATGGAAGAACCTATGTAATAAGGTCGTTGGAATCAATTCAGAAGCTTTTGCGTAATTGCAGCCCTGATAAGGCCAGATCTACGCTGAAAAATCTCATAGATTTCGGTTTGATTGAGAAAAAAAGAAGGGGGCAGGGCAAACCAGACATCATTTACGTGAAGAATTTTGTAACCAAGAAGTCGGAAATATCGTCCTCTAAAAAAAGGGATGCCTGTGGAAAACTTATTTCTGAAAACGGAAAAAACAATCTCTTGATAGAGGAAAAAGCAAGCTCTAGAGATATGAAAAACCAAGCTCTAGAAGTGGGAAAATCCGCACCTAATAATACTCTTTTAAATATACATAACTTTAGTGAGACTAATCATAATCTTATCAAGGTTACTGGCAATACTACAGAGGCGCAGGAAGCTGTGGATAAATCTTCTTGCGATAGCGATGAAGATGAGGTTGAAAAACTCATAGACCAGATCAAGGCAAACATTGATTATTACGATTATGCTCCAAGGTATCAGGCAGAACACAATAACCGTTACGAGGAAATGTTCCAGGTAATCGTTGAAATGGTAGTAGGAAAGCGCGACAAACTGGTCATTGGAGGCACGGAATACCCACAGTGCATTATAAAAAAGCGTTTCCTGTCGTTAAACTCAGGCCATGTTGAATATGCGATGTGGAAGGTCGCAGAGAACCTTGGAGAGATTCGCAACATTAAGAAATACATGATTGCAACGCTTTTTAATGCTCCTACCACGATGGATAATTTCTACACTCAGCTTGTCCACCACGATATGCACAGCGAGGAATGGTTTAAGATGATTGAAAAGAAAAAGAGCGAGGACGAGGTCAGGGTTGACATGCAGGTTGAGGAAGCAGAAGCAAGGCAGGTAGGGATCGAGATGATGATTGACGAAGAAATGACGAGGAGAATCGTAAATGAGTGAGAGATTATCAGCAATGCTTTTCAAGGTAATAATACCGCTTGCAGCAATTGGATTTATGGTTATGTTCTGTTATCCCGTTTGCAATAAGCCGGAAGGCTTTGACTTCTTTCTGTTTTGGATTCTTGTCGGCTTTCCCTTTGGCATCAGGCGTATGTGGCTATGGCTGATCCCTAGAAATTATGGCATAGCTGGTTCTCTTGGCGTAATTGCATTGGACTGTATCATAGGTGGAATCATTGGAGGCTTTGTTGCCGTCGTAACCGTAGTAAAAGCTGGTATTACAACGTTACAGGTCATAGCAGGGAGGCTGTGATGGTATGAAAGATACAATAGCAGAAAAATGTCCACAGCTGGTTTTGCAATGGAGCGATAAAAATCTTCCACTCGTACCGGCAGATGTAACGGTTGGTTCCCACAAGCGTGTCTGGTGGAAAGGTTCCTGTGGACATGAATGGATGGCGATAGTGAAAAACAGGGTAAATGGTTCGGATTGTCCGTTTTGCAGCGGGAATCAGCTTCTGAAAGGATTTAATGACCTTGCCACAATGAAGCCGGAGCTTAAATCTGAATGGTCTGAAAAGAATCATCCGCTGATGCCGGACATGGTACTTCCATGTACGAATAAATCTGTGTGGTGGCGGTGCATCCATGGGCATGAATGGATTGCAAAGGTGGCAGACAGGTATTACGGAAGCAATTGTCCATATTGTGAAGGGCATTTGCTGTACAAGGGATTTAACGACCTTGCTAGCAAGTATCCTGAGCTGGCGGAGGAGTGGTCTGAAAAGAATGCCCCGAAACGGGCAGATGAAGTTTTCCCAAAGTCACGAAAAAATGTTTGGTGGAGGTGCCGGGTATGTGGATATGAGTGGATGGCGGTGATAGACAGTCGGGTAAAGGGATCTTCCTGTCCGGTCTGTGCGGACAGAGTGGTCAAGACAGGCACAAATGATCTTGCAACAACAGATCCGAAACTGCTTGTTGAATGGGATTATGACAGAAACAAGACCATTACACCCAAGGAGATTAGCCGAAATTCTCTTCGATATGTATGGTGGCGATGTAGTCATGGACACAGATGGAGAGCAAAAGTAGCTGACAGGGCTATAGATAAAGAACCGTGCCATATATGCAGAAGGGAGTTTGAAAAAGAGTTCCCTGATATGCTCCTGCGGCATTATCTTTCAGGTGCCGGTTATACGGTGATTATAGATGAAGAAGAACTGATAGGGGTTCCGCTTACTAATTACATAAAGGAAAAGAATGCGGTAATTGAAATATCAAAACCGTTTCATAATACAAAAGATGGGTATCAGTGGGAATATGCGAAAACTATGCTCTGCAAAAAGTCAAAGATAAAACTGATACGTATATTAAAACAGAAAGATAAAGGGTATGAGGATTGTGTAAACATCACAAGGCTCGATAATTCAGATGAAGCATTGGTAGAGGCTATTTCGCTTGCACTCCATGTTTTGGGAATTGATATAGAAACAAATGTGGAAGCGGACAGAAAAAACTTATTTAAGCGGTATTTGGAAAAACAAATATGAATAAAAACAGTGATGGGGAGCAGGTTCAGAGCGTTACGAAAAATGAAACTGCTCCCTTTTATATTCTACGGTATTAAGGAGGCAAAAATGATCAAGGATTTGAAAACGCTTGTAGCAAAGGAAATTGAGAAAGGCTGTACCCCACTTATGTTTGACGGTATGATTATACCGGAAGAAGGGATTAGAGAAATTGACAGTAGGGACAGATTGCTTAATGTACTCCAATACCTGCTACGTGTTAAGGAGTATAAGAAACTCATATGGAATGACACGCTTACTGCCAATAATGTTTATATGGATGTGTTCCTTGGAAAAATCGATTTTCACAGGGCTGCATTTGCAACAGGAAGGGAAGATATATATCAGCATATTAATTGGTATGGCGGAAAGCTTAAGCCGGATTACAACGGTAAGACTGTGATAGAGACATGCGTATGTGCCTTTTCCATAGGCGAAGAGGAACTCGGTAAATGTAAAAAAATATATGATGGTAAAGAGGTTTATGCCTTTTATCTTGGAAAATATCAGATTCGCAATCTCTATGCGGACTGCCTTGAATATAGAAAGAATATGGCAGGCGATGAGGGAAAGGTGCAGGCGGCTTCTGAGAAATACAGGGAGCTTTTCAAGCTGAATGATGATCATATAAGGAATGTACTGTTCCAATGCCTTCTTTTAGATGACCTCAAGGTTGAGAATGGCGTAGTCTTTGCAAACCTTTATACCATTTATTTGCTTAAATGATTTTTTGAAAAATAACCATAAAATAGTACAATATAATATTTTTGTTTACTTTTTAGATGGACTATGTTTTGTAAGAATGATACCATAAAACTATTAGATTAAAGTAGAGGTGAATTGAAATGAGTAAACGAGTATATATTAGTGCAGATTATGCTCCAAATGATGGGGATCAGGCGGTAGTTGATGAATTACGTGCTTGGGGACAGGATAATAAACATAAAACAGATTTTATAGATACTGCTCAAGTAGCATCTGGAAGTGTGTCCGAGGATGAAGATTGTCGTCCGTGCGATTTAAAGAAAGAGTTTAATAATCAAATTAATGTTTCTTCCGCGGTCATTTTTATTGTCGGTGATAAGACATCTTCTCGTACCGCAGGAAGTTCTTGCAGGAGATTGTCTGAAGGACCTGGGTGTGATTGTACACCATATAAGCAAAATACCAAGGGTACATCAACATGTAAATGGGATTCGACATCAAAGGCTGATCCAGACGGAGATATAGGAAACATCAACGACTATTCTTATCTCGAACATGAATTTCGACAGGCGGTGAGAAAGAATAAGAACATAATCATAGTGTATAACTCTCTAAATAATCAGGCGGAATGGTTGCCATCATATATGAGTGACTATGAAAGTGATGCGCATCCATTTTGGAAAAAGGATAAATATGGCAACAAAGTGGGCGATTACATGTACATAAAGGCAGCTCTTGGATATGAATAAAATTACCGAAAAAGATAAATTATATATTAAGCAAGTAGTAAAAAATAAGACAGACATAATTAGAGTCTGGTGTAAATGTTTAATTGGTGAAAAAAAATCACTTTCTGCTATCTGGAAGTTGTTTTATTCAACAATAGGATATATCTCTTCATTATACGCTTTTTCAGTACTGGTAAAAGACTTGATGGGGGTTGACAAGGTAGAAGTTTGGTTGAAAGGACATTTAATTATCTTAGTTATTGTTGGGATTATCGCTTCTCTTATACACAATCATAATATAATTAGTTGTAAAGGAACTATAGAAGATGACGATGTGCAGATAGTGGCAACAGTTAACGATATATTTTGTGTTAATGCATCGAGTTATGTAATACCAACTAATACTTTTTTTCGGACCATTATGGATGGAGAGTATATTAGTCCGCAAAGTGTTCAGGGTGCATTTCAACTACGATATTTTAGAAATAAGCTCAATGACTTGGATGATGCTATTGAAAAGAGTTTATTATTACAGGAAAAGACTTTCGAGAACAGTAACGATATTCATGGAACTGTTAAGAAATATCCTATTGGTACTGTGGCTAAGATTGATTATAAGGACAAACACTATTATTTCGTTGCTATTAACGATGTTAATGAGTATGGAAAACCAATAAATCAGAGCTATGAAAATGTCGAAATTGCTATGAAAGGATTATTTTCGACTATAAGTAAATTGGGACATTGTGATGACTTGGCTATGCCGTTGATAGGAACTGGACGAGCTGCAATTCGAGAAGCGACAATTGAAAAGGTGGTTGAGTATACAGTTGAACGATATATAGATGTAGATGAGAAGATAGCGCGTAAACTGATTATTGGTATTAGGCCAAAAGATTATCTTGATGGTAGAGTGGATATGAATCAAGTTAAAAAGTATATTGATTATAAGTGTAACTTCAAATAGAAGAAACGTTTGCAATAAATATAAGAATTTGTATTAGTGTTATAGTAGTAGGTAATTAAATATTTACAGTGATAGGAGCAGTTTTTATATCTCTTTATGGGAAATAAAGGCTGCTCCTTTTTGTGCGTTATTGTATATGATTCGGTAAGGAACCGGAAGAAAGGAATACAATGAGGAAAATATACTTACGGAGGCTGCTGGTGCCTCCCTGGAAAAGAAGAGAACCAGAGAATTAAATTACAGGAGGAAGATAATGCAGGAAGAAGTAACACAAAAATCCATTGCCCTTGTTATCAGAACCTCCAAACTGACAGCTGATGTGCTGAAAAAGGCAATGATTGCATACCTGAATCATAGGAAGCACAAAAAATCATTGCAGCATGGGAAGATTTCCGTGCGAAAGCTCATGGGCAAGGATCAGGGTGCGAATACCATGGAGATTACGGAGAACAATATCAAGTCCTTTGAGCGTGTTGCTAAGAAGTACAATGTTGATTTTGCCGTAAAGAAGGATAAGACTGTGGATCCGCCAAAGTATGTTGTTTTTTTCAAGGGCAGGGATGCCGATGTGATTGCAATGGCATTTAAGGAATTTGTGCATGTGAATGAAAAGAAGCAGAATCGGGAATCCGTAAGGGATAGGCTGAACCGTTATAAGGAACTCTGGACTCAAAATATGAATAGGGAACGTGCCAGAGAAAAAACCAAGAATCGGGGACAGAGCCTATGAGTAAGGTGGTTGATGGAATTGTAAAAGACTTGAGGAACATCCCTGAATCCTTACGGAAAAAATTGAAAGGCACGGATAGGGCTAAGCTGATTAAAATGAGCATACCGTATGTGCTGGTCGGATATGTCTGCGATAAAGCGGTATGGATGTTCAGACAGACGAAAGGAGATTTGTTCCCCAGGCTCATGGATGCGGCTGCCAGGATGGGAGAGGCATTTACCAATCCTTTGCCGAGCTTCAATCCAATGGATCTGCTTTTTGGAATGGCGTGTGGAGTGGGGTTCCGCCTGGTTGTGTATTTCAAGGCGAAGAACGCAAAGAAGTTCAGACACGGAGTGGAGTATGGCTCTGCTAGGTGGGGTAATGTCAAGGATATCGAGCCATATATGGATCCGATATTTGAGAATAATATCATTTTAACTGCAACGGAACGGTTGATGATGTCGGGAAGACCAAGTTCTCCTAAATATGCGAGGAATAAAAACGTTCTCGTAATAGGTGGTTCAGGCTCAGGAAAGACACGCTTTTATGTGAAGCCAAATTTGATGCAGATGCACAGCTCCTATGTAGTCACAGATCCGAAAGGAACCGTTTTAATCGAGTGCGGCAAAATGCTCCAAAAGGGTACGCCAAAGCTTGATGACAACGGAAATGTGATGAGAAACAAGAAAGGAAAGATCATTTATGAACCATATAAGATAAAAGTTCTGAACACTATCAACTTCTCACGTTCCATGCACTACAATCCTTTCGCATATCTTCGCAGCGAAAAGGATATCTTAAAACTGGTAAATACGATCATAGTAAATACGAAAGGCGAGGGTCAGCAGTCCGGGGAAGATTTTTGGGTGAAAGCCGAGAAACTGTTATATACAGCATACATAGGCTTTATCTGGTATGAGGCTCCGGAAAGCGAGCAGAATTTTTCCATGCTCATTGATATGATCGATGCCAGTGAAGCGAGGGAGGACGATGAAAGCTTTAAAAATCCCGTGGATCTGCTCTTTGATGAGCTTGAAGCGAAGGATCCGAATCACTTCGCAGTGCGGCAATATAAAAAATATAAATTGGCCGCCGGCAAGACCGCTAAATCCATACTGATTTCATGCGGTGCGAGGCTTGCCCCATTTGATATCGCAGAGTTAAGGGAGCTTACAAGCTATGATGAGCTTGAGCTTGACAGGCTTGGTATAGAGAAAACGGCTCTGTTCGTCATCATCTCAGATACAGATGATACTTTCAATTTTATAGTAAGTATCATGTACACTCAGCTATTTAATCTGCTCTGCGAGATAGCAGACAATGTTTATAACGGGAGACTGCCGATACATGTCAGATGTCTTTTGGACGAATTTGCAAATATCGGGCAGATTCCAAAGTTTGAGAAGCTGATAGCGACCATAAGATCGCGTGAGATATCGGCTTCTATTATTTTGCAGTCAAAGTCCCAGCTCAAGGCTATTTATAAGGATAATGCGGACACAATCGAGGGAAATGCAGACACTACCCTGTTTTTGGGAGGAAAGGAAAAAACAACCTTAAAAGAAATGGCAGAAATTCTCGGTAAGGAAACAATTGACCTATATAATACTTCGGATACAAGAGGAACAAGCCAGTCCTATGGCCTCAATTACCAGAAGACTGGGAAAGAACTGATGAGCCAGGATGAGATTGCAGTCATGGACGGCGGAAAATGTATCATGCAGCTTAGGGGCGTGAGACCTTTTTTCTCAGATAAGTTTGATATTACGAAGCATAAGCAGTACAGGAAGCTGTCCGATTATGACAAGAAGAATGAATTTGACATTGAAAAATATGTCAAGAACCTGTGTCATGCCGTGGTAAAGCCGGATGACGAGGTGGATGAGGCATTTGAGTATGATGCCACAAAGGAAAACTGAATAGGTGCAAGGATAAATGGACTCTTAATGAGCAAACCTGATGCCGGAGCCGCTACAACTTCATAGGATGAAGCTAGACGGGTGATAATAGACCCTGATGCGGATTCCGACAAAAACAGGAGCAGACGATGTGTGCCTACCAAGCTTACTGCATCGCCTGCCCATGCAGGAATGGCATAAACCAGACCTGTGCTTATTGTATCAGAAATCAGATATATGAGCACAGGCTTTTTTATGCCTTCCAAAAGAAACTATCAAAATCAATTCACAAATTTGGAAGGAGGATGAAAACTGACATAAGTGTCGGTTTTCGAAAAAATCATGACTTTTTTTACTAATAGCGTAACAGCTCTTAAGACCGTTGTAACCGCCATTGGAGCGGGCGTTGCAGTATGGGGAATTATAAACCTCTTAGAAGGTTACGGCAACGACAATCCAGGTGCTAAATCACAGGGAATCAAGCAGCTGATGGCGGGCGGAGGTATCGTAATCATTGCCCAGACGGTGATCCCTCAGCTCACAACCCTCTTCGCATAAGGAGAATAAAACGATAGATGAACACTATCGTTGAAAAGATTACCGAACTCATAAAGGAAATGTTGCAGGGGTGGGTAATGTCTAACCTTGACGGCATGTTCACTGATGTGAATACAAAGGTGGGCACAATAGCCGGAGAGGTTAGCAAGACCCCCAGCGTTTGGAATGCAAGTATCTTCAATATGATTAAAAACTTGTCAGATACTGTGGTTGTTCCAATAGCCGGGATAATCATTACATATGTCCTTTGCTATGAACTGATAACTATGGTCATTGATAAAAACAATATGCATGAGTTTGATACTTCACTCTTTTTCAGGTATCTCTTCAAGGCTTGCATTGCTGTAATGCTTTTGTCAAAGACTTCAGATATTGTCATGGCTATTTTTGATGTCGGCGGACATATGGTGAATTCTGCTGCGGGAGCCATATCAGGATCCACTTCGATTGACGTAGGAGCAACCATACAGTCAATGTTTTCATCTCAACTATCAACGATGGAAATTGGAGAATTGATAGGTCTTGGCATAGAAACAATGCTTTGCAGTTTTTGTATGAAGATCATGTCCGTTTTGATCACCGTCATTTTATACGGACGTATGATTGAGATATATCTTTATGTTTCGGTAGCTCCAGTCCCATTTGCGACTCTTGTAAATCATGAGTGGGGCAGTATTGGCAATAATTATATCAAAGGATGTATTGCATTGGCATTTCAGGGATTTTTCATCATGGTGTGTGTGGCGATCTATGCAGCATTGGTTAGTTCTATAGCGGTGGCAAGCAACTTGCACTCTGCATTATGGCAGGTAATGGCTTATACCGTTGTCCTGTGCTTCTCACTGTTTAAGACCGGTTCACTTGCAAAAAGCATTTTACACGCTTCATGAATTTAAGAGGAAGGAGGAACACCGAAATTAAGCAGAAATGAACATTTCATGGCTGAAAAGAAATTTTGGTTACTAATATTATGGCAATCGCAGTAGATGTTGCAAAAGACCCAAAAGCAATAAAGCAGAAGTTCATCGGGAACTTCACGAAGCGTCAGGTCATTTGCTTTGGAGCGGCTGCTGTGGTGGGAGTACCATTTTATCTTCTGACAAGAAAGGTAATCGGGACGGACGTGGCTGCCCTGCTTATGGTGGCAGTCATGCTCCCGTTCTTCTTCATAGCAATGTATGAAAAGGACGGAGTGCCTGCGGAGCAGTATCTAAAGCAGGTCATAGAGATGAAGTTCATCCGGCCCGGGATACGAAGGTATAAGGTGGAAAACCTCTACGAGCAGTTAAGAGAAAGAGAATCTATGGAAAAGGAGGTGGAAGCTCTTGAACGCAAGCAGAAACAATGGAAAGAAGGGCGCTACGGCAAAGTCGCAGAAAAGTTCAAAACAGCCTCAAAAGACAATAAAGAGTAAGGCGGGGGGCAAGTCGTTATTCGAGAGATTCACGGGGCTTACGCTCACGGAATTCTTAAAGCTCAAGAAGCTAAAGAAAACGCTCTCCGGAGATAATGGTCAGTCCGGAAAGCAGATTTCCACGCAGCAGACCATAACCTTTGACAAGATGTACAGCGATGGCATCTGCAAGGTACATAAGAACTATTACACGAAGATGATCGAGTTTTATGATCTAAACTACGTGCTCCTCGATGAAGAGGAGAGGGCGGATATCCTGGGGCTGTATTCACAGCTCATCAATTATTTCGATCCGACCATCAGCTTTCAGATATTCCTCTTTAACAGGCATGTGAATGAGGAAACACTGGCGGCACAGTTTGAGATCGCTCCGCAGGGAGATAAGTTTGACGATATCCGGGAGGAGTTTTCGGATATGTTAAAGAAACTCTCCGCAAAGGGCAATAACGGAGTCATCAAAAGCAAATATATCATAGTAGGCATTGAAGCGGAGAATATCAGGGAAGCAAGACAGAGGTTCATCAGCATTGAGGTTGATATCATCAAGAATCTTAAAAACCTTGGTACGAACGCAAAATGCCTTGACGGAAAGGAACGCTTAAAAATCCTGTATGAATTCTTCAATCAGGATAAGATGGAGCCTTTCCATTTTTCATTTAAGGAGATGGCGGAGTCCGGTAACAGCGTGAAAGATTATATCGCACCGCAGGGCTTTGAATTCCGTTTTCCCGGCAGATACAAGATGGGGCATATGTTTGGTGCGACAAAGTATCTGGATATCATATCCCCAAAGCTCAATGATGAGCTGCTTAAAAGGCTCTTGGATATTGACAGCAATATCTCCATATCCATTCATATGAGAACCATAGAGCCTATCGAAGCTATAAAGCTCCTTAAAAGGGCATTGTCGGATGTTCAGAAGACAAAGATTGACGAGCAGAAGAAAGCGGTACGTGCCGGATATGACATGGACATCCTTCCCACGGACATTGTTCTGTATGAAAAGAACACCATGGAGCTTTTGGATGATCTGAATACAAGCAACCAGAAGCTTATCTGGACAACAATATTGATATCGGGCTTTGGAAGGAACAAGAAGGAACTGGAAAGCGTGTCACAGCGTATATCCGGTATCATCCAGCAGGCAAATTGCCGTCTTATAGATCTTCAGTATAAGCAGGAAGTAGCTATGAACGCTGCGGCTCCCATCGGTATCAATAATACGGGAGAAGGCAGGCATCTTATCACAAAGAACCTGGCGATCCTTGTTCCGTTCAATACACAGGAGCTTTTCCAGTCGGGGCAGTCGTTGTATTACGGGCTTAATGCCTTATCCAACAATATGATCATGGCAGACCGTAAGAAGCTGCGTACTCCGAACGGCGTAATCTTAGGTACGCCTGGGTCCGGTAAGTCGTTCTCCGCAAAGCGTGAGATATTGGGAAGTTTTCTTGTATCAAGGGACGATATTTTGATCTGTGATCCCGAGGGCGAGTATTTTCCTCTGGTAAAGGCACTTGGCGGCGAGGTGGTGAAGCTGGCAACCAATTCAAAGGATTATCTGAATCCAATGGATATACAGCTTTCCCACAAGAATGACAGAGAGGCTTTGAAACTGAAATCAGACTTTCTGATCACGCTCTGTGATGCCATCGCAGGCGGTGAGACAGGTCTTGCCAATGATGAAAAGGGTATCATTGACCGTTGTATCGAGGGTATATACGATGAGTATTTCAAGGATCCGAGACCGGAGAAGATGCCTATACTGGAAGATCTCTATAACGCTCTCGTAAAGTATGAACCGGATAAGGCGGTATCAGAGGAACTTGCAATCGACGCAAAGCAGAAGGCCGTGCGTATTGCTAACAGCCTTGTGTTATATGTGCATGGTTCCCAGAACTATTTCAACCACAGGACAAATGTGGATTCCCAGAACCGTATTGTCTGCTTTGATATCAGAGACCTTGGAAAACAGCTTAAAGAGCTGGGTATGCTGATCGTGCAGGATGCAGTGTGGAACAGGGTTTCAAGGAACCGTGAGCGCAGGGTGGCTACCCGCTATTACTGTGATGAGTTTCACTTGCTCCTTCGTGACAAGCAGACAGCGCAGTATTCCGTGGAAATATGGAAGCGTTTCAGAAAGTGGGGCGGCATCCCGACAGGTCTTACACAGAACGTAGGCGACTTCCTGCGTTCAGAGGAGATTGAGGGTATACTTGGTAACTCGGACTTTGTATATCTTCTTAACCAGAATGCGAAGGATCAGGTGATCCTGGCAGATAAACTGGGACTTTCAGAGAAGCAGCTTCAGTATGTTACCAACTCTGAATCCGGATGCGGACTTATTCTCTTTAATGATGTGGTAATTCCTTTTGCAGACAGGTATCCGACAGATACCAAGACCTACGCAATCATGAATACCCGTCCACCTGAGAGTGAGGAGCAGACGGCAGATACAGAGTAGGGAGATGATACGGATGGCGAAGAATAAGAAGAGTGCAGCAAGGCAGGCAGCATCAGTACAGAACGCGATGAAGCAGGAAAAGTTTGATGCAAAAGCCGATGCCGGGGATTTTAAGAAAGCACGTGCGGGTCCTGCGGGATCCGCAGAGGTAAAGATGAAAAGCAGTGCGGCAAAAAGCGGTATGCACAAAGCAAAGGCAGTAAGCGAAGCACAGGAGATGTTTAATGCTGCGCCTGTAAATGCGGCGGCCAAAGCGGAGGAGAAGAGCAGAAAGGTCAATCAGGAATTTTTCAGCAGACATGAAAATGAAGATGAAAAGAATACTGAGTATGCTTCTCAGCGTGAGGAAACAAGGGCGCTCAGAAAGCACAGGCAGCATGAGAGCCGTGTCCGTGTTAAGGGCAGTTTCATCCAGTCGGATGGTGATTTCCATGGCAAGGCAGGCTTTGTGGAAGAGGCCGGAGCAGAGGTGGCAGGCAGTAAGAAACTTGAAACTCTTCAGAAGAAAGTGGAGAAAACCGCAGACAAAACGAAGAAAGCAAGGAAAAAGTTGCCACAGCGCAAGGAATATAAGTTGGTGCGCCACTTTGATGAAAAGACCGGAAAGACCACTTATGAGCTTCAGACCAACAAGGTCATAAAGAAAGCGAAAAGGGATAATCCGGTAACAGCAGCAAGCCGCAGGACGATGATGGAAGCCCAGGGCATAGCCCATCAGAAGATTACTGAAAATGAAAAAGACAACTCCGGAGTGGAGGCAGCCCACAGGTCAGAGGAGGCAGGCGAAGCCGTGATTGTCCATGCAAAGAATATCAGGCAGGGCGTACAGGCAAAGCGTGTAAAAAAGGTAGCTATTGCTGAAAAGAAGCAGTTTAAGGCAGAGGTGAACTTCCGGTATCAGAAATATCTGGAGGACAACCCGCAGATGAAGAAGAAGCTTCTTCAAAAGCGTCTGCAGAAACAGCGGATCAAAAGGGAGTACGCCAAGGCTATAAAGAAAGGTTCGGCAGAGGCTAAGCAGGCAGCCGGATACGCACAGAAGGCGGCAAAGACAACAACAAATATGGCACGAAAGGTAGCAGAGTTCGCAAGGAAGCATATCGGGGCGATAGCAACAATAGGCTTGTTCGGACTCTTTTTTATGCTCATTGCGGCGGGTATATCAAGCTGCTCTGCCGTGCTTAACGGAGGTCTTTCCGCAACCATGGCAGGAAGCTATCAGAGCCAGCCTGCGCAGCTTGACGCATCGGATGAAGCTATGACTTCAAGGGAAATGGCATTGCAGAACACCATCGACAATATTGAAACGGACTATCCAGATTACGACGAGTATAACTATAACCTCGAAGAGATCGGGCATAACCCATTCACGCTGATTAATTATCTTTCGGCGATAAAAGTGGATGTTGTTGCTGCAGACTGTGATGCAGAGATTGAGTCATTGTTTGATGAGATGTATGAGCTGACACTTACGCCAAGAGAAGAAACAAGGACAAGGACGGTCACACAGACCAATGAAGAAACCGGAGAAGAGGAAGAAGTGGAAGAGGAATATACCGTGACTATCCTTGATGTGGAGCTTACAAGAAAGCCTTTGGAGGATATCGTTGCGGAGCGTCTTACCGGGAATGATGATGCGAGCGTGTTATATGCGGCATATCAGCAGACCAATGGTGCATTGCAGCAGTTTTACACGCCTCTTGATACGGACTGGTACAGCCTTATAAAGAGCTATTACGGTTATAGGAAGAATCCCATCACTGGAGAAAACCAGTTCCACAGGGGTATTGATATAGCAGTGCCGGAGGGAACGGAAGTGTATGCCGGACATGATGGAGCGGTCACAACGGCTGAGTATAACGATGATTACGGGAATTATATCGTGATCACGGATTCTAAGGGCTTTGTAACGAAGTATGCCCATCTGGAGAGCATGAATGTCAGCGCAGGCCAGACGGTAAAGCACGGCGCAGTCATCGGAAAGACAGGAAGTACAGGAGCGGTGACAGGAAGCCATCTGCATCTGGAGTGTTTGTCGGGCGGTGAGTATTACAATCCGCTCTTTTATTTTGAGAACGGTAACGGCTCAATATACGGCACAACAGATCCGATAGGCGGAAGTGGTGATGTAGCTGCGCTTATCGCAGAGGCGGAGAACTATCTTGGATACCCTTATGTTTGGGGTGGAAGTAGTCCATCAACGAGCTTCGACTGTTCGGGCTTTGTGTGTTATGTGGTAACGCACAGCGGATACTACAATCTGCCACGTACCACGGCACAGGGTATTTATAACCAGTGCCAGCATATTAGCGCATCAGAAGCGAGAGCCGGAGACATTATCTTTTTCACGGGCACTTATAATTCGGGAAATCCTGTGACACACGTAGGAATATATGTGGGTGGCGGGCAGATGATTCATTGCGGAGACCCTATCAAGTATTCCTCAATCAATACACCATACTGGCAGAGCCATTTCTATGCTTTTGGCAGATTGCCGGGACATTAAGGAGGCAGTTTTTTGAAAAGAGAGACAATCAGGAAAAACCGCATCCATGCCGCAGAGAAAAAAGAGTATTACACAGAGCGTGAAAAATACTGGGCAAGGCTCGAACAGGAAGCGGACGATGCGGAAGCTATGAAGATTATCAGAAAGAAACATATTACGCCTGAGCAGCTTGCGGTGTTTAACAGCCTTTCGGAAAAAGAGGTTGCAAAGATCCTTGCTGCGAGGGAGAAAGAGACAACAGATGCCCTGCCTGCGGATGAAGGCGGGGCAGAGGATTCAGAAAATGAAGAGGAGACAAACGAAAATGCAAAGAAAGTTATCAGTTAGGATTATGGCATCGCTCATTTTATCAATAATGCTTTTTGCATTGCCGATAGGGGCGTTTATGGCGAACAATTCAACAGCAATTTCTGCTTATGCAGAAGAATCTGTCAGCGGAAATAATGCAGGAGAGAGCAGCACGGGTGATAGCAGCAATCATGCAGCATCTGAAGGAGAAAGTGTATCAGAAAATGGTTCCGAAGAAGATTCGTCAGGCGACAGTTCTTCAGAAAGCGGAAGTTTGGACAATTCCAGTGAAGGGCAGTCTGAAAATGGTCAGACTGATGTTTGTATCTGTGGCAGCAAATGCAGCCAGTATGAATATGACAAGGACTGTCCTGTATGTAGTGCAGATTATAAGAATTGCGCTTATAAGGAGCCAAGTGTGAAGATTACTATAAAAGTCCCAAGCGGATGGTATTCAAGTGGAACTTCTGTAAAGGTCACATTTAAGGCAGAGGATATCCTTGATACCGGAAATTTTGCGATAAAGTCAGTAAAAGCAAAGATCGGACAGAACGGAAGCTATAACGATGTTACTGAGGATATGTTCCTTGAGATTTCTGAGAACTGCACAGTATATGTGCTTGTGACGGATGCAAGGGATAAGAGCTATGAAAGAAGCCGTTCCATTAAGTGCTTTGATACAAGCAAGCCAACATTAAATGCGGCTGTGTCCGATGGGCTTCTTACTATCCAGGCATCGGACAACGACTCCGGAATAAAGGTAATATATGTGAACGGCTATGAGTTCACTGACATTACAAACGGTACGGTAAACATCCGTCTTTCCCAGTTTGATGCTGGATATGAGTATTTTACTATTACAGCCATGGATAAAGCAGGCAATGTATCTGAAGTTTACAAGACAAAGAATCCATATTACAAGGATCCGAATTCAAGTGATAATACAAATCCTGCGGAACAGCTTCCGGTAAATGCGGAGGCGACAAAGCCTTCAAGTGCAACTGCCACGGTCACAGAGCATACAAAGACTGATGCCGATGGAAATATTTCTGACAGTGTGGGTACAAAAGCTTCTCCTGAAGCTCAGAAAAAAGAAGAGTTTAAGAAGGCTGATGAAGAGGAGGCGGCATTGTCAGAGGACAGTGAGGATAAGAAACAGGGAAAAGAGTTCTATACCATCGAGGCTGCAAGCGGCAAGGTGTTTTACTTGGTCATTGACCGTGATGGGGAAGAGGAGATGGTATATTTCCTTACAGAGATTACAGAGAATGACCTTTTGAATGTGACAACGGATAATTCTGAGACTCTACCTAAGAATTCCGCAGCCCTTGAATCACAGATTCCTGTGGCAGAGAGTGCGCTTCCAAATAATAACACTGACATTGATGACACCCATGAGGTAGAAACGCCTGCAGAACAGGTCGAAGAACCATCAGAGGAACAGGAAAGCGAAGAACCGGAAGAACCAGAGAAGCCCGTAAAGAGCAATCCGATTTTGGGGTATATCATCATGGCAATCCTTGGCGGTGGCGTGATCGGAGCGGCCTATTATTTTAAGGTCGTAAAGAAGAAGCAGGACGGTGATTTCTACGAAGATGAGGACGAAGATCCTGATGAAGAGGTTTACCCGGACGATGCCGAAGAGGAAAAAGATGAGGAAGATGATTTCCTCGACAGAGAATATGATGGTGAACCTTCAAGACCGGCAAATGACATATCGGAAGAAGATGTTACAGAAACAGTTGAAGATGCTGATACAGAGGAGGAGTAAAAATCTATGGAACAGACAGTAGAAAAAACAAAGATGGAAGAGGTTACCCTTAAGTTTGGAAAAGGATGTGTGGGAGAGCCTTTTACCGGAAAAGATGGTAAGGAATATAAACAGATCCTTATCCCGAACAAGGATGAGAACGATCATACACCATGGGCAACTTTTGTTGTAAAGGCAAACGCAGTGCATGAGGATAAGTTTGGAAAGGGCATGTGGCTGAAGCTTCCTGCTGATGGACATACCACAGTGCGTAAAGATCATTGCATTGGCGAAGACGCTGATGGGAAGAAAATCTGGGAGACTGATAAGACCAAGGTTTCTAATAAAGAGCTGAAAGGAATGGTTGAATTTTATAAGGCAAGGAGTAAGGACAAGGACGAGAAGCCAAGAGAATCCCTGAAGGACAGGCTTTCAGATAAGAAGGCTGAAGTATCGCAGCAGAAGCACGATGTGCCACAGAAGGCTGCCAGCAAGTCAAAGGAAGCGTCATTATAAGGAGGCGCTTATGAGCAGGCTTGTGATTACGGAAAAACCAAGTGTGGCCAGAGCGTATGCCGATGCACTTGGTGCAAAAGAAGTTAAAGACGGCTATATTGAAGGAAACGGATATATCATTTCGTGGTGCGTTGGTCATCTGGTTGAGTTGGCACAGCCGGAATTGTATGATGCGTTATTAAAGAAATGGTCTTATGGTTCGCTACCGATCATGCCGAAAACATGGAAGTATGAAATAAAAAAAGATACCAAGGCTCAGTTTAAAGTTTTGAAGAAGCTCATGCACGATAAAGAAGTCACAGAGACAATCTGTGCTACTGATGCCGGGCGTGAGGGAGAACTGATCTTCCGGCTTGTATACGAAATGGCGGGATGCGATAAGCCTATCAAGCGCCTGTGGCTTTCATCCATGGAAGAAAGTGCTATAAAAGAGGGTTTTGGTAACCTGCGTCCCGGATATATGTACAATGACCTGTATCAGAGTGCATTGTGCAGACAGCAGGCAGACTGGCTTGTTGGTATCAATGGCACAAGACTATTTACTGTGCTGTATAACAGGCTCCTGAAAGTTGGCAGGGTGCAGACGCCGACACTTGCAATGCTTGTGGACAGGGAAGCTGCAATACAGGGTTTTAAGAAAGAACCTTTTTATACCTGCCACATTAATGTGAATGGCATGGATGCAGTATCGGAAAAGTTCAAGACGAAGGATGAAGCAACTGCTGTAGAGGGGGCTGCTATCTTTGACGAGGTGCGTGTCACAAAAGTGGAAGAGGAGAATAAAAGCATGGCGCCGCCAAGGCTCTATGACCTGACAACACTTCAAAGGGATGCGAACCGTATTTTTGGATTTACGGCGAAGCAGACACTGGAATACACTCAGAGCCTTTATGAAAAACGGCTTTGTACCTATCCGAGAACGGACAGCCAGTACCTGTCCGATGATATGGGGCAGACCAGTGTAAATGTGATTGAAGCAGTATTCAAAAATGTAGTAAAGCAGCCACAGGATTATTCTCCGGATATCGGAAGAATCCTTAACAGCAAGAAGGTCACTGACCATCACGCTATTATTCCTACAATGGAAATAACAAAATTCAATATGGATGAACTAGCAGAGGGAGAGAAGAAGATTCTTTCCCTCATTTCATATCGTGTTTTATGTGCGACAGCGGGCAGGCATGAGTATAAGGGAGTGAAAGTGGAATTATCCTGCGGAGGTTATTTATTCCACGCAAGCGGAAAGACTGTCATATCTGACGGTTATAAAAAATATGAAAAAATGCTTGCTGACAGGTTCAAGGTCAGATCAAATCCCGAAGATGAGGAAGAGGTTTTGCCACAGTTCCGGGAGGGGCAGACATTCCGTGATGTGAATTCGAAGGTGGTGGAAGGCTTCACACAGCCACCAAAACCATTTACGGAAGATACGCTTTTAAAATATATGGAAACTGCCGGTGCGTCAGAGATGGACGATGAAGTGGAGCGAAAGGGGCTTGGTACGCCTGCCACAAGAGCGGACATCATTGAAAAGCTCGTGCATGACGGTTTTGTAAAACGTGATAAGAAAAAGCTCGTTCCTACGGATGACGGAATGAAGCTCATTGCAATCCTTCCGGATGTGGTGAAGTCACCACAGATGACGGCGGATTGGGAGAATGCGCTTGTCCTTGTTTCAAAGGGAGAGATGAGCGCAGATGCCTTTATGAAAGGTATCAGAGACATGGTAACAGATTTAGTAAAAACATATAGTTGCGTAAAAGAGGAGGGAAAAAAGATGTTTGGATCAGAAAACGCAATCGGAAAATGCCCGAAGTGTGGCGGGGATGTAGTTGTAGGCAAGTTTGGCGTCTATTGCACTGAAAAGTGTGGAATGAGCCTCGGCTATGCCATTGGAAAGAAGCTGGATGATGAGCAGGTGAAGAAGCTGCTCAACGGAGAGAAGATTCTCATGAAAGGACTTAAGAGCAAGAAAGGCGGAACTTATGACGCATACCTTAAGCCTGAAGGAGTGGAAGCATACGACTATACCAATAAAGATGGTGATGAAAAGAGCGGCTTCCAGTTCAAATTCAGCTTCGAATTTCCAGAACGAAAGAAGGGAGAGTGAGTGGCATGAAGAAAAATGTGAAAGTTTTAATGGCGGCACTTGTGGCAGGAACTACGGCTTGTGCTGTAACTGCAGCGGTCAAGAAGTATAGGGATAAGAGAAAAAAGTATCTCTGCGATGAGTCAGAAGAAGAGGATTGTTTTGGCAATGAGGATTATTCCTTTACATCGGAAGAGGAAGCTGAGCTTGACGGTTTGAATGATTATAATCCAAGTGCTTCAGATGATGGCGACTGTTACTTCTTGAAGAGTGATGTGGCATTCATCAGATATATGTTGGAGGGTATCAGGAATGTCAGTACTGTCATGAAAGCCAAGACAGAGGATGTTGAAAGAATTATCAGAAGAAGGAACATTTCCAATGCGGAAAAGGTTTCAGAAATCCAGCATCTGTGCAACCAGTATGAGGATAATCTGGATCTAATAAACAGGTGCGCTGAGGATGTAGACTGCATATTTAATGGCAAGACACCGGATGATTATTTTGATTTTATTGTTAAGCATGACAAGGAGGAAGAAAGAGATGGCAACAAATAACGTAATTGCAACAGACATTGAGAAGAAGAGAGAAAATGGCGGTAAGGCTCGTTTTACTGCCTATCTCCAAGGAATGAAAAAACTGGAAAAAAAGGCACAGATGCAGAAAGAAGCAGAATCAAAGGGAGGAGAAAAGGCATGAATTATGAGGAATTCAAGAACGAAGTAACGACAAGGATTAAAGATTTTTTGCCGGAAAAGTATGCAGATGCGGATGTTTCCATCCAGATGGTTGTTAAGAATAATGACCAGAAGCTTGACGGACTCATGGTCAAGCTTGAGGACAGCAACATTGCTCCTAATATCTATCTCAACCAGTTTTATGAGCAGCATGAAGAGGGCAGATCTATGGATGATATCCTTGCTTCGATTGCGGACATCCGAGTTCAACATGAAGTGTCACATGATTTTGATGTGAGCAGGCTTACTGATTTTGACAGCGTAAAGGACCGCATTACCTGCCGTCTTGTGAATGCAGAACAGAATGCAGAGTATCTTGAGGATAAACCGCATACTATGGTGGATGATCTTGCAGTGACTTATCATATCGCAATCGGAAAGGAAGAAAGCGGCATGATGTCTGCACCTATCACCAACAGGCTAATGGAGGGCTATGGCGTGGATGTGGAACAGCTCCACAAGATCGCCCTTGAAAACATGGACACCCTTACTCCTGCGACATTCAAGAGTATGACGGAAACCATGGTGGATATGATGATGCCCGATATGATTCGAAGTGGCATGAGCGAGGAAGAGGCAAGAGAAGCCATCGCTGGCATGATTCCTCCTATACAGGATGAGATGATGTATGTGCTTTCCAATTCCGATAAGTTAAATGGTGCGGCAGTTCTCCTTAATGATAAGGTCATGGATGATATTACGGAGAAGCTTGGTCAGGACTATTATATTCTGCCTTCAAGTGTGCATGAGGTGTTGATCGTACCCAAGACAGAGCAGGCAGATCTTAAAACACTTGAGAACATGGTTAGGGAAGTAAATGCCACACAGGTTGCACCTGAAGAAAGGCTTTCTGACCATGTGTATGCCTACGATGCAAAAGAGCATGAGCTTTTCCGTGCGGATAAAGCAGAGGAGAGGGTAGCGGCCAGAGAAGGAAAGGATTCGGTTGAGAACAGCAAGTCTGAGAAAAAGGAGCGTCCTTCTCTTAAAGAAAGGCTTGCGCAGAAAAAGGATATCGTTGCCAAGGCTGATGTAAGCATGGATGCGCACCAGATGAAGAATGATAGGGGACAGCAGGCTCTGGCGTGACCACAGACTTTGGGAGAGGGACATTTTTGTCCTTCTCCCATAATTTATATAAGGAGAAAATGAGCTATGGCAAGAAAATATGATGAAATAAAATGGCTTGCACAGGCTACGGCACAGGAGCTTTCTGCGGATAAGGAAGAATGGAAAGGCTTCCTTACCACATCCGGAAGACTATACCGGTATCCATTCATGGATCAGCTGCTTATATATGCGCAGAGACCGGATGCCACAGCGTGTGCGGAGCTTGAAACATGGAATCAGAAGATGAACTGCTGGGTGAACAAAGGCTCCAAAGGTATTGCCCTTTTGGATGAGAGCAGCGGCAGACCGAGACTTCGTTATGTATTTGATGTGTCAAATGTGCATCCCGGATGGAATGTTGGCAGGCTCCCGTATATCTGGCAGGTCAGGGAACGGAATGAGCAGACTGTTATTAACAGACTTGAAAATATATATGGAAAAACGGATGCAAGCAGACCGTTTGGAGACAGGCTTGTGGAACTGGCACACCGTATTGCGGATGATTATTACAGGGATGTAATGCCTGATCTGCAGGACAGGGTGGATGGAAGCTTTCTGTATGGATATGATGAACTGAATCTTGAAATGAGATTGCAGGAGACCATGAGAGATTCCATCGCATATACGCTTCTTACAAGGTGCGGTGTGGATACAGAACTTTATGATTTTGATTTCCGTTATCTGCATGAGTTCAGCGATGTGAAAACACTGTCGGTACTGGGAAATGCAGTATCGGAAATGACTGAGCCGGTGCTTATGGAAATTGGAAGAGCGGTAACGGCACAGGAGCGTCATATCGCCCGATATGGCGAAGTAGAAAGACAAACGGAGAATATATCACAAGCCGTAGAAAAAAGCGAAAATACGCTTGCAAATGAGGCTCAGAATGAATATAATGCTTTAAAGCGTGAAAGCGAGCGGCAAGGTGATATTTCCACCGATGATTATGAAAAAGGCGAAAGCGCTAATATTTCAGAACAAGGAGGAAATGACCATGGAACTGACTTACATGCAGAGCGGGGATTATCTGATCCCGAATCTGATCGCGAACAGCGAGCCGGAGGAACCCTTAACCAAGTACGGACTGATGCGGAGGAACTTCTTAAAGGAACACAGGAGAGGAACCTACAGCGGGATGATGTTAGAAGGGAATCTGAAGGAGCACTGCCTGATGATTCAGAAGCAGGCAGAGGAGAGGATGGATCTTCTGACCGATCAGATGGCGAAGTCCCAGGGAGTGAACGAAGCCCTGAAAGCATCAGACCAGATGAAGTGGGTGGGTCTGATGAACAACATCCGGGCATCAGCGGAGGAGATAGTTTTATCGGAGCTGATCTACAGCTAAACCCTCCGGATGCAGAACCCGAACAACTGAATATGTTTGACCTGTTCCCCTCATTTGCGGAGCAGGTTGGAACGATAGCAGCAGCGGAAGCAAGCGTGAAAACGAAGGCTCCCGCTGTTTTTATGTTAAAAGACGATCAGCTTCTTGATGTGATAAGGTCCGGTGGCGGTAAAGAGAATAACCGCAAGCGCATCTATGCGAAGTACCAGGCAGGAAAAGATGCTGCGGAAATGACGGATTTCATTAAGAACGAGATCGGAACGACAGGCAAGGGTTTTGAATTTGACGGGCAGAGGGTATCTGTCTGGTATAACGAAAACGGAATGAGCATCGCACCGGGGAACTCTGCTCAGGTGGACTTTGCCACTACCTATAGCTGGAGCCTTGTGGAAGAGTTCACCCGTCAGATGGTTGAAAACGGCTCATATATGTCAAGAAATGAAGCCTTTCTTGTGGACAGTACCGAGCGGGCGAGGGTGGCTGATCAGATTTATTTCTTTTTCCGTGACGGCATAGATGATATGCCGGATTCTCTTTCTATCCAGGGAAGTAATTATCCCGACAGTCAGGCACATATCGCAGAGCTTTTATCTACCCATGAGGGAAGGGAGTTGCTTGCAGAGGAAATCGGCAGGGCTGCTGACAGGATAGAGAGCGGAGAGATTCAACTTCGGTGGAGATATGTAAAAGAGACGGAATATCTGCTTTCAGAGATTGCCGACCTCGATGCTGAGCGTAGGGAGTTTCCTCTTGCAGATGAGGTAAATGTAAGGCTTGAAAACTTCATCACGCAGGATGAGATTGACAGCAGGCTAACCCATGGAAGTGGCGTATCGCAGGGGCTTTTCCGTATCTATGATTATTTTAAGGAGGGGCATGACAGCAAGGATAATGTAGCGTTCCTTAAGAGCGAATACGGTACTGGTGGTCAGTCAGATGCACTGATCGGAAATGACAAGAGCTGGGAAGACCATGATGCAAAGGGCATTCAGCTTGACAAAGGAAGTATCATGGAGCCTTATACATCCGTGCTTCTTAACTGGAATGTGGTGGAAAAGCGTATCCGTGAACTGATTGCAGAGGATAAGTATCTGTCTCCCAAGGCAAAGGAAGCCTATGCGGAGTATAAAAAGGAGCAGGAAAAGGAAGCTCTTGCTGATGAGCAGGAAAAACTTGTTGATGCCATTGAAGCCGGGGATGCACAGGAAGAGCCGGAAAGCAAAGAGGCAGATCACAATCCCGAATTCGGTCCTCCTGTCGGACGGGGAGAAAACAGCCGCTGGTCGATAGTCCATGAAGCGGATGATGAAAATGATAATCCCCAGGAGTGGGCAACAAAGCTCCCTTCAGGTCAGTATGTATGGATAGACCGTGAGGAAGATGGCTCATATGGGATTCATCCGATTGCTGATTCTTTTGCAGCTCCAACGGAGACCTTCAGAACTCTTGAAGAGGCGCAGGAGTATGTTGACGAGACCATGCGAGGAGAAGTGCTTAAAGGGCAGGCTTTAGAGCAGGAATCTTCAACATATACAATTTATCAGATATCGGATGAAGCTGAAGACAGACGGGATATCATCTTTGAAAATCTGGAGCACCTGCAGAACAGAGGACTGTCTGTTGATGCGGCAAATTATGAAGCTGTCTATACCGGAGAACTGGAGGAAGGAACTACCCTCGATGATCTTTATGAGAAGTTCAACGTAGACCATCCCGTAGATTACAAGGGACGATCCATGTCAGTATCGGATGTGGTGGTGCTGCATCAGAATGGTGAGGATAAAGCATATTTCGTGGATTCATTTGGATTTTCGGAAGTGCCGGAGTTTCTTCGGGAGAAAGAAGCAGTCCTTACACCGGAACAGGAGCAGGCAAAGGAACTTATCAATGAATTCTGCTACAGGGAGTATGACCATGATGCGGATTTCTCTGACCTTTCCAATGTGGAGATAGCTTATACCGACCTTACGGATGAAGCAGATGGAAAAGAGTACCCGATACAGGCTTCTGTAGACCTTGAGCATAACAGCATCCGTCTTGCGATTGACGGCCAGATCATTTCTCAGAATGAATATGATACCCTTACCGACCTTATAGAAAATGAGCTTAAGTACCTTGATTTTGACGAGCTTACCTATGTATCGGAAGAGGACTGGGAGAAGTTCCATAACACAGAGCTTACCGCAGAGGATATACAGAATATTTCTTATATCGGAGCGGAGTACAGCAATTTCGGGCATACAGCGGAGTATGAGCTTGAAGCCGATATCCGTGGAGAGCGTCAGAAGATCCGTTATGAGGTCACAAGGCATGACGGTGATGAGGAGAGCTTTTCCATCCATACTGAAGGTAACGATATTTACGAAAGGCTTTCTGAACCGGAGCTTCGCAAGCTGGAAGAGAAGCTTTCTGATGAAGTCAGGGTCGGGCAGTATGAAAAGAAGATTGAAAAAGCTGATAGCCTTGATGCAGTTAAGAAAATCCAGTATGAGTTTATGGATGATGAGAGCTTTCCAAGGAGGCTTGTCGGAAGGTTCTGGGAATCCTATAACGCAAGAGAGGCAGAACTATCTGAGACGGCAAGGATTGAAGCAAAGAATTTCCGCATTACAGATGATGACCTGGGAAAAGGCAGCGCAAAGGAAAAGTTCCGTGACAATATCAGGGCGATTACAACCTTGAAGCAGATCGAGGACGAACACAGGACAGCAACGCCGGAGGAACAGCAGATTTTATCACAGTATGTCGGCTGGGGAGGCTTGGCAGATGCCTTTGATGAAACTAAGAGCAACTGGTCTGCAGAGTATCAGGAATTAAAGAGCATTTTGACACCGGAGGAGTACAATTCCGCAAGGGAAAGTACCTTAAATGCCCACTTTACAAGCCCTGTGATCATAAGAAACATCTATGAAGCACTGGGACAGATGGGATTTGAAAAGGGAAATATCCTTGAGCCTGCCATGGGTGTAGGAAACTTTTTCGGTATGTTGCCGGAGGAGATGAAGGACAGCAAGTTATATGGAGTTGAGCTTGATGATCTGACAGGCCGTATCGCAAAACAGCTATATCCGCAGGCAGATGTACGTATCAGCGGTTATGAAAAGACCGATTTTCAGAATGATTTCTTTGATGTGGCGGTTGGAAATGTGCCGTTCGGTAATTATAAGGTAAGCGATAAGCCCTATGATAAGCTGAATTTCCAGATCCATGATTATTTCTTTGCAAAGACCTTGGATAAGGTAAGACCGGGCGGTATCGTAGCATTTGTTACAAGCAAGGGAACCATGGATAAGCAAAACCCGCAAGTCAGGAAATATCTTGCTCAGAGGGCAGAACTGCTCGGAGCGGTGAGATTACCTAATACAGCTTTTAAGGAGAATGCCGGTACAGAAGTAACGTCCGACATTCTTTTTTTCCAGAAAAGGGACAGGCTTATGGATATCGAGCCGGACTGGGTGCATCTTGGAATGGATGCAAACGGTATCGCCATGAACCAGTATTTTGCAGACCATCCGGAGATGATCGTAGGAAAGATGGAGATGGTATCCGGGCCTTTTGGTATGGAGAGTACCTGTGTGCCGGATGAGAGCAGACCATTTGAGGAACAGCTTCGTGAAGCCATCAGCAATATCCATGCGGAATATGAAGCGGTGGAGCTTTCAGCGGACGAGCTTGGAAAGTCTGACCTTGAAGTAATCCCGGCAGATCCGAATGTGAAGAATTACAGCTTTTGTATGGTGGATGATCATGTGTATTATCGTGAGAATTCCGTTATGAAGCCTGCCGATGTGTCAGATACCATGGAAGACCGCATCAAAGGTATGATCGCTATCCGTGACTGTACGCAGGAACTTATTCAGATGCAGATGGAGGATTATCCCGATGCAGCCATTACGGAGAAACAGGCAGAACTGAACGGATTATATGATAAGTTTTCCGATAAATACGGGCTTATCAGTTCCCAGACCAATAAGAGAGCTTTTAATCAGGACAGCAGCTATTGTCTGTTATGTTCTTTGGAGAAGCTGGACGATGAAGGCAAGTTCCTCGGTAAAGCAGATATGTTCACGAAGCGTACCATCAAACACGCAGAGGTGGTGACAAGCGTTGATACCGCAAGCGAGGCACTGGCGGTCTCCCTGGCTGAAAAAGCCAAGGTAGACCTTGACTATATGGCAGAGCTTACGGGAAAGGAAAAAGAAGCCATAACCGAGGAGCTTGCAGGAGTAATCTTTCAGAATCCTTTGACAGACCAGTGGGAGACGGCAGATGAGTATCTGTCCGGCAATGTCCGTGAGAAGCTTACCATAGCAAAGAACTATGCGGAGAATCACCCGGAGTATCAGGTAAATGTGGTGCATCTTGAACAGGTGATGCCGAAAGACCTTGAAGCATCGGATATAGAAGTCCGTCTTGGGGCAACATGGGTTGACCCGAAGTATATTGAGGACTTCATGCGTGAGACCTTCCAGACGCCTGGATATCTTTTTAACCGGAATGTCATGGGCATACAGTATTCGGATGTGACCGGGCTTTGGAATGTAAAGGGTAAGAATGCAGACTATGGCAATACCCTTGCCAACATGACCTTTGGTACAAGTAGGGCGAATGCCTATAAGATACTGGAGGATAGCCTGAACCTTAAGGATGTGCGGATCTATGATACCATCGTGGAGGATGGCAAGGAAAAGAGGGTACTGAATAAGAAGGAGACCACGCTTGCAGCACAGAAGCAGGAGGCAATTCGTGAAGCCTTTAAGGACTGGATTTTTAAGGATTCGGAGCGGAGAGCCAATCTTGTAAAGGTCTATAATGAGCGTTTCAATTCCACAAGACCAAGGGAATATGACGGATCACACTTGCAGTTCCCGGGTATGACACCGGATATAGAGCTGAAACCTCATCAGAAAAATGCGGTAGCCCATGTGCTGTATGGAGATAACACACTTCTTGCTCATTGCGTAGGTGCGGGCAAGACCTTTGAAATGACTGCGGCGGCTATGGAGCTTAAAAGGCTTGGGCTTGCACAGAAGTCATTGTTTGTAGTACCGAACCATTTGACAGAGCAGTGGGCGAGTGATTTCCTGCGTCTGTATCCCGGAGCAAATATACTTGCGGCAACGAAGAAGGACTTTGAGCCTGCTAACCGTAAGAAGTTCTGCTCCCGTATAGCAACAGGCGATTATGATGCTGTGATCATTGGTCATACGCAGTTTGAAAAGATCCCTCTGTCACAGGAAAGACAGGTGGCAATACTGGAGCGGCAGATAGATGAGATCACAGAAGCCATAGCACAGGCGAAGGCAGACAGGGGTGAGCGATATACCATCAAGCAGATGGAAAAATCTAAGAAGCAGCTTATGACAAAGCTCGATAAACTCAATGACCAGAGCCGTAAGGATAATGTCGTAACCTTTGAGCAGCTTGGAGTTGACAGACTTTTTGTGGACGAATCGCATTCGTACAAGAATTTGTTCCTGTATACCAAAATGAGGAATGTGGCAGGTATCGCACAGACAGAGGCGCAGAAGTCGCAGGATATGTTCAATAAATGCCAGTACCTTGATGAACTGACAGGCGGTAAAGGCGTGACCTTTGCAACCGGAACGCCGATTAGCAACAGCATGACGGAGCTTTACACCAACATGAGATATCTTCAGTATGGTACGCTTCAAAAGCTGGGACTGGGACAATTTGATGCATGGGCGGCTAACTTCGGTGATACACAGACGGCGATAGAGCTTGCACCGGAGGGAACCGGATACAGGGCAAAGACAAGGTTTGCAAAGTTCTTTAACCTGCCTGAGCTGATCGCACTCTTTAAGGAGAGTGCCGATATCCAGACTCCCGATATGCTTAAGCTCCCTGTGCCGGAAGCAGAGTATGAGAATGTAACGCTTAAGCCGTCAGAAGCACAAAAGGAAATGGTGGCGTCCCTTGCAGACAGGGCTGAGCGGGTGCGTAACCGTATGGTGGACTCTTCTGTTGATAATATGCTTAAAATTACTAACGACGGCAGAAAGCTTGCTCTGGATCAGCGTCTTATGAACGATATGCTGCCGGATGATCCTAACAGTAAGTCCAGCGTATGTGTGGAGAAGGCATTTGAGATATGGGAGGAGACAAAAGATAAGCGGTCAGCCCAACTCATTTTTTGCGACCTTTCGACACCCAAAGGGGACGGAACCTTTAATGTTTATGAGGATATCAGAGACAAGCTGATAGCAAAAGGAGTACCACCGGAAGAAATAGCCTTTATCCATGATGCGAATACCGAGGCGAGGAAAGCGGAGCTGTTTGGCAAAGTAAGAAGCGGACAGGTCCGTTTTTTGTTGGGATCAACGCAGAAGATGGGAGCCGGTACGAATGTGCAGGACAGGCTGATAGCACTTCATCACTTGGATGTGCCGTGGAGACCGTCTGACATTGAACAGCAGGAAGGTCGTATCTTGCGACAGGGTAATACCAATCCGAAGGTGAAGATCTTCCGATATGTCACGGAAGGCACATTTGATGCCTACTCATGGCAGCTTATTGAGAATAAGCAGAAATTCATCGGGCAGATCATGACCAGTAAATCTCCGGTCAGAAGCTGTGAGGATATTGACGAGGCTGCGCTCACCTATGCGGAGGTCAAGGCATTGGCAACAGGTAATCCGTACATTAAGGAAAAGATGGACTTGGATATCCAGGTATCGAAGCTGAAGCTCATGAAAGCGAACCATACCAGTCAGAAATACCGACTGGAGGATAACATCGCAAAGAACTATCCACAGCAGATATCAGCATTGAAGGAGCGTATTGCCGGAATGAAGGCTGATATAGCTACTTATAATGCCAATAAGCCTGCCGACAAGGATTTGTTTTCCATGACCGTGGTAGGCAAGACCTATGATGACAGGAAGGAAGCTGGAATAGCAATCATTGGTATCTGCAAAGAAATGAAGCAGGCGAATGTGGCCGTTCCGTTAGGCGATTATCTTGGCATGAAGATGAATGTAACCTTCGATTCTTTCAGCAGGAAATTTACTCTGAACATGAAAGGAAATCTTAGTCATGGTGTGGAGATAGGCTCTGATCCGTCCGGTAATATTACACGTATCGGCAATGTCATGGAGGGCATGACAAAGCAGCTTGAGGATGCGATAGCAAAGCTCGCAAACGTGGAGCAGCAGCTTGAAACGGCAAAAATCGAGGTTGAAAAGCCTTTCCCACAGGAACAGGAACTCTCAGATAAGCTTGCAAGGCTTGCTGAACTGAACAGCCTATTGGATATGGATGAAAAAGGCGAGGATGCAGTTGATCTTGATGAAGATGCACCGAAGCAGGAGTCTGAAACTGAGAAAAATGAAAAACTTTCAGAAACAAGTGTACATGAAGATGAGGCAGAGGCTGTTTCTGATGGGGATATTCCAGAGAAAGAAAACCTCTTGGATGCTGATGATGAGGATAAAACTGGTTCAAAGCCTGCAGAAATAGAAGAAAGGCGGTCTCTCATTGCAAGGCTTAATGAGAAAAAAGATATCGTGGCAGCTATGGACAAGAATAATCCTGGTATTCAGAAGAAAAAAGAGACAGTTATATCTTAAATTACATGGGGCTTCGGGGAGAAATCTTCGAAGCCCCATAGAAAGGCGGACAGTAATGGATAATGAAAACATGAATAGCAGCCTTAATGATGCGGCAGTCATAAGCGCATTTAAGGATAAGACAAAAGAGATGTTCCATGAACTTGGGACGATGGACCCGGATACGATTGAATCTTTTGTGAAGAATCACGTACAGGAGCTGATAACAGAATACAGCCTTGATGTGACAATAGAGGATGTAGTGGTATCGGGAAGCCGTTGCCGTGGGATGGAAACGGAAGGCTCCGACCTTGATGTTGTTTTGTATTTCAGCGGCTCGGAGCGGGAGGATACCTTGTTTAATCTGCTTCATGAGGATGGAATTGTCATGGGAGGCGTAGCTCTTGACATAAATCCCATATCGCAGGAGCAGTCGGGAAGCCTTTCAGAGTATTTAATTGGAGTGGAGGCTTATCTTGCGGAGAAGCAGGTGCAGATGGCAGTAGAATCGGAACAGAGTAAGGTGTTGGATTTTCCACAGAAGGCAGAAACGATTGTAACCTATACGGTGGCAGAATGCGGCGAGTTTCACAGCATGGGTAAGTACCATGAAAACATAGCAACTATTGAAGAAGCAAAGGCGATATATGATGCTATATCGCCAGATCATATGAACATGATTTCGGCAGTTGGAATCAATGTGCATACCGTTGGGACAGGTGAGATGGATGATGTCCAGTGGGACTTCTTATATGGAAACAGGATTGACCTCAATGACCTTGGATACCTTCCTGATATCAGCAATAATGCAGAAGCGGTATCGAAGCTGACACAGCTTATTGAGGCATTTCCTGATGCAGAGGTTGTTGGAAATCTGCCTGGACATGGGGAATATGGCAGACAGCTTTCAGATCAGGCTGTGGATTTGGATGCCATTAAGCCTGTATATGTGGACGAAGCGGCTAAACTTGCGGCGGAGATAGATAGATTCTCCAGTGATTTTGATCCGTATGAGTACAAGGATACGGTAGATAACTGGGAGGTGCAGGTACAGAATATCGCCGCTGATATACGCAGTGGTAATTCCATGGATTATAAGAAGTATTTAGGGGATGTGCTTTCGCAGAGTGATAATATCGAGAATGTCCGTAAGGCTGCAGAACTCTTGATAAAGCTGGCAGAATATAAGCCGCTTGCCAAAGTTGAGGAGCTGGAAGAGGAGAACCTTAACCAGATTGACAACTATCTGAGCAACACCGTTCCCAAGGCGGAAGAGCGCAAGGAAATCCGAAATGCCGAACTTGAGAGGATTGAGGAAGAAGAGAGGAAGCGTAGATATAAGGGAAGACCGTCTCTTAGAGCAAGGTTAGCTGAGAAGAAAGCTATCGTGGCAGAGAGAGGTACAGTCCCCCAACCCGAAAAGCAGCGAAAGGTGCAACGTGAGGTGCTAGCTTCACAAATAGAAGTATAAAATAGACATAACAGGCGGTTGTACACAGATAGGGTACAACTACCTGTTTTTTTATTGGGAAAAGGGTCGAATAATATATAACGTCATTTGTTATGAAAATATTAACCATTCACTTCAAAAAATCGACCGTTCACTCCATTGATAGAAAAAACGTGATGTATAATCCGATAATATTATAAAATATGCGCAGGAGGAGATGACTATGAGAATTGCTATATGCGATGATGAAAAAAGAATATGTTCCATTCTTGCCGAGAAAGTTGAAAATCTTTTCCCCGATGCGGAGATTATGGTTTATACATCAGGTGCTAGTCTTATTGAAGCGGAAATATTTCCGGATATTTTGTTGCTGGATATCAAGATGCCGAAATTAGACGGTATGGAAGTAGCAAAGGTCTTGAGAGATAAAGGCTGGCGAAAGATTTTAATATTTATAACAGGTGAAGAAAGTCAAGTATTCAATTCATTTGATTTTCATGCTTTTCACTTTCTTGTCAAACCAGTGTCCGATGAAAAGCTTAAATCTGTGCTTGAAGATGCAGCAGAGGAATTGAGATATCTAGAAAAGTCACAGGGCATCCGTGATAAATATATTGAAATACAGTCTGGAACAGAGCACATTCGAGTTGGCTTGTCGAAGCTGATATATGCAGAGGTGTTTGATAGGAAAACTATTCTTCACACAAAACAAGAAAACATTGAATACTATGGACAGTTATCAGCACTAGAGGTGCTTGTTGGAAGGGACTTTCATCGTATACATAGATCATATCTTATAAATATGAAATATGTGGAACGTTATGATAGAACATCGGTCACCATGATAAATGGCGATAATATTCCTATCGCTAGAAGAGAATATGATGGATTTATTAAGGCATACTTGGAATATGGCCGTAGGAGGGTTCAGGCATGAATGTAGAAAAAATGTGGGAGATAGCGAATATTGTATCTGCTGTAATAGGCTTATTGTTTAGTGGCATTCTTGTCGCACGCTTTTATGTTCCATACGTTTTAAAAAAATATATGGCGGTGATAACAGGAATTGTTTTCTTTTTGGTCATGACTTTTTTATACCTGACACCATTTAAGATGTCGAGTATTTCTGCCTATATTATTGGTATAGTATCAATCTGTTTATCCTCGTTGCTTGTTGAAAGAAGAAATATTCCGCAGAAGATTTTTTTATCTTTGACAATTTATATGTTTCTTTGGGTGTCAAATGTTGTTGCTTCATTACCATGGGAACTGATAAGTAAACTAACCTATGCGAATTCGTCTGTAAATGAGCAGAGTCGCTTTATTCTTTTTGTAGTGGCATTGTTTTTGTTAATTATCACAGAAAATGTATTGTTATTTTTAGAAATAATAATTGCAGAAAAAATTTACTTAAGGAAATTAGAAATAATGGAATGGAGAGAGCTGACGCTGCTTGTATCTCCTTATGTTGCGATAATAGCAGGATATTGGATTAGTGCATTTATGTCTGATGCGTATGTGAAAGTGTCTGGTGAATATATTTGGAATAATTATCCGATTTATGACGTAATTCGTGCACTGTTTGGAGTAATAGCATTTCTCGCCGCTATTACAGTTATGCGCTCATATCAACATATCAAGCAATCACAGGAAGATGCTCTGCAGAATGTGCTTATATCTAAGCAGATAGAAGAATTAACTGGTCATGTCCATGCAATGGAGAAGATATATTCTGATATACGTGGGATAAAGCATGATATCAATGACCATATCATGGTACTGGGAAATCTTCTTGACAAAGCAGAGAATGACGAGGCAATAGCTTATCTTAATGAATGGCAGAATGGGTTTCCTATGCCAGATATAAATGTTAAAACGGGAAATCCAGTCACGGATATAGTTATATCTGAGAAGAAGAGAGAGGCTGAAGAATCAGGAATTAAGTTTTATGAGAAATTCAGTTATCCAACAAATGGGAAAGTTGAATCCATAGACATTGGTGTTATTTTGAATAATGCTTTATCAAACGCAATTAGAGCTTCACTTGAAAGTGAAAATCCAATCATTGAGGTAAAATCATGGAAAAATAATAATGCTTTTTTGATACAGGTGAAAAACAGTTATTCGCATATGCTTAATATGAATTTAGAGACAGGCTATCCAGAAACCTCTAAGAAGGACAAGGAAACACATGGGTATGGACTTATGAATATAAAGAGAATTGCTGAAAAGTATTTTGGAACTATCCAAATTGAGCAGGATAGAGATATGGTTATTTTTACGGCCATGATGATGATACCAGAGTAATTTTTACCGTTTACCTCGAAAATCCTGCCGTTCACTTCAAAGTGATTTATATTGGGATGAAAACATCCGAAAATGAGAATAGAAAAGGACGATTTTATATTGCTTGCAATGATTGAACGAATAAGGAACTATGGCATAAAAACAACAATATGAGGAACAGTTTAATAGCGTTCATATCGTAGTTGCATTTAGAAAACAGACTACTACGTATAAATGAAACGGATTTCAGAAGCACACAATAAGCCAAAGGAGGGCAAAATCATGAGAGTAGGAAGTGTTAACAATCAAACAAGTACTGGAATTATCCAAATGCCGTCAAAACAGGGAAAGGATGCATTTAGTAAAAATATCCAGAATCAGATAGCGAATGCTCAGAAACAGATGCAGGAGCTTGGCGAGAATAAGGAGATGTCGCTGGAAGAAAAGATGAAGAAGCGACAGGAGATTCAGCAGCAGATCAGCGACTTACAGAACCAGCTCCGGCAGCATCAGATTGAGCAGAGGAAGGAGAACCAGCAGAAGAGCGGCTCTTCCATGGATGATATGCTTGGAGGCAGCAGACAGGCTGCAAGAAAAACTAAAGGTGGCACTGGGATGTCAAGTGCCAGTATGCAGGCTATCATTTCAGCTGATTCATCCATGCATCAGGTCAAGGTGCAGGGGGCGGTGAAGTCTGAGATGGAAGGCAAGGCCGGAGTTTTAGAGTCCGAAATCAAGCTGGATGAAGCACGGGGCGGCGATACTACGAAAAAGAGGGAAGAGCTTGCAGAGGTTGAGAAAAAGGCTGAGGATATAACAGCCTCTCAGATGGAGATCCTGTCCGACGCAAATAAGAAAATGGAAGAGGCTGCCAAGGCAGACCAGGAAGCTGCGAAGACCGAGAAGGCTGAAAGTAAGGATAAGACTGATAAGAAGGACAAGACTGATAAAGAAGATAAGCAGCCCGGCGTTGTTTCTGAGGATGATGGTGCCCAGGTTGAAGCTGTACATGGAACAGATCATGAATATGAGCCGATTGATGTAGTTTCAGAGGGTGTTTCGGTGAGTACGGGTTCTGTGGCAGAGCCTGCCGGGAATAATGTTGATGTGAAGATTTGATATGAAGTGTTTGCGCATGGATGCTGATTTAAGATAAGGAGGTCTGGGTTATGTCTACAATACGGGAATACGCCGGAAGCAATGATTATTTTGATGATTCTTATGCCAGCAAATATAAGAATTATTCCAATGCGTTTCTTGAGGGCTTAAGCGTATCGTCTGATAACAGCAGTGCTTTTAATCTTTCTGATTATGCCATGATCAAAAATGGAACCTACGGAAAGCTCATGAAGGCTTATTATGCGAAGGAAAAGGCTGAACAGGCTTCTTTGGGTGGAGACAGCAAGCCGATGCTTTCTCTTATGGCTGGAAATGCAGGCTCTATGGCGAAATCTGCTCAGGCGTTGATGCAGGATTCGCTATGGGAGAAGAAAACCATAAAGGAAAAGGACGAAAAGACCGGGGAAGAAACAGAAAAAGAGGATTATGACTGGAAGGCCATAACCAAGGCGTTGAATTCCTTTATTGACGATTATAATGCTACGGTTGAAAGGGCAGGAGAATCTAATAACAAGAATGTCCTGCGTAATGCTGCGTGGATGACCAAGAATACATCCATGAGCGAAAGACTGCTGAATAAGGTGGGGATTTCTGTAGGAAGCGGAAACAAGCTTGAACTGGACGAAGATAAGCTGAAAGAAGCTGATATATCCACATTGAAGACGCTGTTCACCGGGCATAATTCCTACGCAGATAAAATGATGTCCAAAGGAAATACTATAGCCATGGCTGCGGCAAATGCCGGTGGGACTTATACGAGCAGCGGCACATATTCTTCCGCCTTGTCACGGCTTGTGTCTGGGAAGATTGACACAAAGGAATAGGGTGATGTTTTGAAGGGAGCGAGAGGATAAGCGTACTCTCTTTAAAAAGTAAATGGTCTATGTGTTCTATTATACATAGATTTGTGAATGTGTTGAACCGGAAGGAGGTACAAATTTGATGCAGAAACTTGGAAAAAAGGTAAGAAGAAAAGCGAGTTCCATGGACATGCGCATGTATTGCATGTGTACAAATTGTGGATGTACTGTTCATGTAAATAGTACATCATCCAAGTACACTAACCAGAAATTGCAGAGAGACTAATTCCATGGACAGGGCTGTTGTTATAAAACAGCAGCCCGTCTCGCTATGAGGCAGAATATGAATAAACCATTCATACATTGTTTTGAAACGCCAAAAGCAAAATATTTTTATGATGTTAATACAAATGCCATAGTCAGGGTGTCATCGGATTTATATGATTATTTATCCGAAGGAAAGAAAAAGCATTGTAATAATGGGAATATAAGGAGAGAATTAGAAACGCTTGAAATGGCAGGAATGCTTAGTAGTGAAAAATGGAAGGGTATAGAACATCCAGCTTCACAAATGCTGTTGGAAAACCTAAATGGTTCAATTGAAATGTTGACATTGCAGATTACTCAACAATGCAACCTAAGATGTAATTATTGTCCATATTCTGGAAGCTATTATAACAGAATACATAGCAATAAAAATATGACTATTGAGGTGGCAAAAAAGGCCATAGATTTTTATATAAAACATTCTTTTGACAAGCGAGAAATTAATATCGGGTTTTATGGTGGAGAACCGATTATCCAATATGATCTTATAAAAAAAATAGTTGAATATACAGAAGTCAAAGGAGAAGGTAAAAAAGTCAATTATCATATAACAACAAATGCAACATTACTGGATCAAGAGAAAATATCTTTTCTTGCAAGTCATCATTTTAAAATGACGATAAGCTTAGATGGACCACGAGAATTACATGATAAGAATAGAAAACTAATGAGTGGTAAAGGAAGCTTTGACAAGGTAATGAAAAACATTCAGCTTATACAAAAGCATTATCCGGATTATATGAAGGAGATAATGTTTAACTGTGTTGTTGATGGACAGGGGGATTATGGATGCTTAAATGAATTCTTCACAAACTATGATAGCGTCAAAGAATCTAATACTTTCTTTAGTGACATTGCTGCTGAAGGAATTAAGGATGATGATATGCTTGGCTACAATGAAGAATATGATAAAGCATATCAATATGAAGTATTTAAGCTTCTATTAAGTAAGTGTGGTTTCATATCAGAAAAAGAGATATCTCCGATTGTTAAGTCGTATTATGATGTGATAAAAATGCGGCTTAAAGGCAGGAGCGAGGGTTATAATTACGAAGATTCAGGTCACCCAGGTGGACCTTGTATTCCTGGTATACACAAATTGTTTGTAAATGTTAATGGAGACTTTTATCCTTGTGAAAAACTAAATGAAAATATACCAGAAATAGTTATTGGAAATATTGAAAATGGCTTTGATTATCAAAAGATTTATAACATTTTGAATATAGGTAAAACTACTCAGAATGAGTGTAAAAATTGTTGGTGTAGTCGATTTTGTTATCAGTGTGTACTTTTTTCAGAATGTGGAGATCGGCTTTCAGAAAAAGCTAGGCTATCACATTGTGAAGCGGTTAAATCGGCGACGGAAAATTTATTTCTGGATTATTGTTTGATTAAAGAAGTTGAAGCAGAAGATAACAATATATATTTTCTGTAGAGTTCGTAGGAGGAAATCTTTTGAAGAGAGTTGTCCTATATCCATACGATGTAACGGATATTCATGTTTTACAGCACATGGATATGACGGTTTATCTTAATAAAGAAGACCTGAGATTATTTTGTGTCGCACCGAGAGGATGGGGATATGAGGGTGAAGATGCAGGAGCTAAGATAGGGATAGCTACAAAGATTTGTGTCGAATCCGATTATAATCGCTTGATAAAAAATGCAGATATTTTAATAATAACAGAATCATTTTTACCGATATCGGAAACAGAAATTATACATAAAATAGAAGATGCCTTATTAAAAGGGATAGAAGTTATTGTGCTACGAAAATTGAGCTTATCAGTTCAAAAGCTGTTGCTTGAAAAAACACACAATAACCCAAATTTGAAGTTATATGACGGAAATAAAATACGGTTAAATGATGATATTGACATAAATGATAGAACTATAGAAAAGGTACCTGCTCCTATAATACTTGTCATCGGAGCTGGAGAGAGATGCTGTAAGTTTGATGTGCAATTGGAATTGAGGAGAGAATTACATAAAAGAAATTATAAGATAACTCAAATTGGCAGCAAAAATTATTCTGAGTTTTATGGATTTCATGCATTTCCGGATTTTATGTTTAGCTACGGCGAAGATTCAGAATCCACTAAGATTATTAGATTTAATAAATATATTTTGCAACTGTACAAGGAAGAAAATCCTGATGTGATAATTATTGGAGTGCCAGGAGGAGCTTTTCCATATGATGATTTCTTCCATAACGAATTTGGCATATTAAACTATTATGTTTCCCATGCGGTTATGGCTGATTACATCATATTTAACTCACTTTATGTAGATAATATGCAGGGATATTTGAATGACGTTATAAATCAACTTTACAACAAATATGATTATGAGGTGGATCAGGTATATGTAAGCAATTTTGCACTCAATTACCCAGTATCTAAATCAGATAAGGAACTGTCATATATTACATGTAATACTCAATTTGTTATTGAGAAAACGGATGGGACAAGTACATTTACTATTTTTGATAACAAGACGAAGGAAAAATCCATAAAAAAACTTGTATCAACATTACAGGAATATGCAAATATTTCGGTTTTATAAGGGAAATAGAGTAATGGTGGATAAAAAAGCGATAGAGCGTGAGGTGTGTTCAAATATATTTTCATTAACTGGGAAAAAGATTGATGATATAAATGCGAATATATTTGGAAAACCATACTATATAAATCCAAGAGATATGGTGTATTTGTATATTGATATACAAGAAAAGTATACAATAAGGATTTCGGAAAATGTGATAAAGAAGCATAATCTTGTAACTGTAGGTGGGATTGCAGAGACTATTTTGGACTGTATGAATATGATGTAAAAATAATAGATTTGATATTAATTGTTGTCCGGCACATTAAATGAGTCCTCAATCTTCACTTTAAATGAGGCTGCATAGGGGGTCAGACAAAGGGTTCAGTCAGATTGTTTGACACCTGATTTTCAGATTATATAAATGAAATCATCCCTCACGCACTTTAAATGAGTGAGGGATGTAATCCTAACCAAGTTCGCAGTCATTGACTGCCTGCATGACGATGTCGGTTGTAATGAGATCAGCTTTGGCGCTGTCACCTATAAGGAGGCTGGCGTTACAGTACTTGTTTATGAGACGCGGAGTACCATCAGCTGCGTTGAGTATTGCTTCCATTGCTGCATCATCAAAGATGGTCTGATTACAGCCAGCACCTTTGAGCTTTTCAGAGATATAGCTGCGGCCTTCTTCCTTGGTCACACCATCAAGGTTGTAGTTCATGACGATTCTCTGCCTGAGGGGTTCATGAATACCAAGCCCAAGTGTGGAATTAAGGTTCGGAAGTCCGGCAAGCAGAATGACTGCTCTGTCCCTGGAATCCATCTCAAAGTTAAAAAGAATCTTGAGATCGTTAAGGATGGCATTGTTGATATAGTTCGCTTCATCAATGATGATCACAGGCGTTTTCCTCTTTTCAACGGACAGGCGTGTGACTTCTTCCTGGATGATCTTGAAATTACTTGGTTTCTTGAATGCAGGCTGGGCGCCAAACTCTGAAACAAGATTTCTGTAGAAATCATTCGGGGTCAGGGTGGAAAGACTTGAATATATAACTTTATACAGCGAGGGATTCAGCGATGATGACCAGTGCCTTATGACAGTTGTCTTGCCTCTACCGGGACTTCCGGTGAGCAGGCCGAATCCTTTGGTCTTGGCCAGGTAGTCAAGGCGGAACAGGGCTTCCCTGTGTTCTGCGGTATCAACGATTATCTCCCTTGAGTTCTTGATAAATGGGTTAAACTCAAGCCCGTAGCGTGTAAAGTATTCCATCAGTCTTCTCCTCTGCAGATATGTACCTTGTCTCTCTTAACTTTGGAATTCTCCACTTTGTTTAGGAGACGGATTGGCGTAAGTGTTCCATCGGCTTCAACAATGTAAATTTCGTCAAGCCCTGGAGAATAGCGGAGCTTGATATGCTGCTTTGAAAAACGGCAGTCCACTTCGTATTCAACCTGGTCTATGGTGATGACATTATCAGCCGAGACTCTTCTTTCGATTTCGAGGAGGAAGGAGTGGTCTATCTCTTCATCGCTGAGGCGGTGGAAAAGATTTGGTTCTGAGAAGTATCTGTCCTGCGGTGATCTTCCGTTTAAGGAAGAATGTACGGTCTGATTGTACTTCTGCACATAGGCAAAGAGATTACCTCTGAGTTCATCGAGGGAATGGAAATCCCTGATGTCGAGGCCTGACATCCACTGATCTTTCATGGTGCGGAACCAGCGCTCGATCTTTGCTTTCTGTGTAGGCGTGTAAGGCTGGTCATAATGGATGACTGAGCCGATGCGGGCGGCAAGGAGTTCCATCTGCTTGTTCTTGTAGGAACTGCCATTGTCAAAGTTGAACATCTGTGGACGTCCATACTTTGCAACTGCTGATTTTATGACAGACATGAGGTTAACAAAGTTGTCATTGAAGAAAACATCTATGCCTACGATGAACCTGCTTGCATCATCGATAAGGGCAATGATGTAGACTTTATGCTTCTTGCCATCATCGGTCTTAAGATAGGGGCCAACGCTTGAATCTCCGCACCATACCTCGTTGATGTGTGGGCGCTCGTAACGTCGCATGTCAGGGTTTGTGGTGGTCTTCATTTCAAGTGAGAGCTGATTGACGTAGCGGTTGACTGTTGATTCTGAAACAGTGCCTACTTTTATGCTTCCGTTATCCTGAAGCTGTCTGTGGATAGATGCTGCGGACATGCGGGGGTAGTTGGTTTTGAGATATCTGATCTGTTCCTGAAGATCTGCATCCAGCTTTCGGGGCAGACCCTGATCCACACGGCCTGTAGGGATGAGAGCATCAAAACCGCCTTTCTTGTAGTTACGGTACCAGCGCTCAATGGTCTGTGGTGCAAAGTGCTTGACCGAGCCATCAGGAGCTAAAACTCCCTTGGCTGAGGCGTCATTAAAGAAAGCCGTAAGGGATGAGTAGTCTTCCCAGAGACCTGAAATGATTGGAGAGATAACAGAGTATCTCATAAGAGCAATGTTTTGTTGTTTTTCCTGATCCATGGCGGATCCTCCTTTCGTTTTTTCTTAAGTATATGGAGGATCAGGAGAGAGTTCGTGCCAGGTTATGTGGTATTTAAGAAAAGGATATTTGGAGTACATTTAATCTGCATGAACTGACGCTTGAAGTATTGAAAACAGCTGCTTATAAGGCTTTCGCTATCAACAGAAATACGTTCGGAGATAAGCCGTTGTTTCCAGTGCTTCAGGTACATCCTGATGATGTATCTAAAGTTGCTCTCGTCAAAAGACAGAGCTGAGGAAAGAGTGATGCTTGAAAGCGTCTCTTTTTCATGAGCTGTGATTATCTGAAGGTGATCCTGGAATGATATCTGGGAATAAGGAACCATTGATGACAGAAGGATAGCGTGAGTGCGTCCACACTGATCGCATTTCACACGGCAGATCCTGAACATTACTTTTCCATCCTCGGTTTTAACATATCTGTTGTAATAACCATGGACGGATAGGCAGCCTGACTGACCACAAGGGCATTTGAGCTGATGGAACTGGAGATTGTTTAGGACAGAGTTGTAGAAACATGGTGTAATCGGATTGTTTTCTTCGACGTAAAGGGTTATCATTGTCTTGCATGTTTTCGTACACTTCTGTGTACGGAGTTGCTAAGGCAGGATACCAAACTTTGGTCGGGGAGGGATCCTGCCTTTTATTGTCAGTAACTTTCCCATGATAACACAAAAGGCATGGCATTAAATAATCTGGCGTATTATGCACCAGAATAAATAAGTCCACACCTTTAAATAAAGTGATTCAAAAACAGAATTTAGAACGCAGGTAAAGTAACAAACAACAATTAATGCCATCTATGGTATTTGGTTTTATGATAGGACTATTATTAGTGAAAAGAGGTGAGAACTTGAGATACCTTGTTAAGAAGACTATTGATATTATTAAATCAATTTTACACAAACTTGGCACGCCAGATGAACTTAAAGAACCTAATCCATTGACGGGGGAACAGTATTTGGATTTGCTTCGGATTATAAGGAAATAATACTTGATAATTATGAAAGATATGATGAAGGAGGTTTATGACATGAAAGTTACTACTGCGAATAATCAGTATTCAGTGAATAATTGGGTAACTAATAATAAAAAGCCAAACAATGTGAGAGAGTATTCAAATTATCTTACAAATAAGTATGGATGTCTTACTCCAGGGAAAAATGCGGCTGTTTCTATAACGGGTGGATTATTACGGAAAGCTATGGCAGATGAAAAAACTGGAGAATGGCTAGAGAGAGAATTGGGAAAAGTTACAGACTATATTAGAACTGCTCAGAAAGCAGCTATAGCGCATGGGTCCACACTGAAATCTGTGTCTATTGAATTTGGAGAAGAGTATAGTACGATGACAACCACAGGAGTGTTTAATGGTGGAGGAGGAACTGATTCTGAAATAGATGAATGGTTAGCAAAGATTGAAGAAAAAAAGTCAGAAAAAAAAGCAAGTGAAAAAAAGATAGAGCAGAAAAAAATTGAATCGGATCAAGATACATTCGCAATGGAAATGCGTGGAAAAAGTCTTGAAGATTTAACAGGGGATTTTGTGATGAAACTTTCTTTACAGACAAGTGGAAAAGCAGGTAGTTTTGATGTCAGGGGATAATAAAAAGTCTAAATAATATATGCAAAAAAGTGTAGAATTTGACGACTTGTCAAATTTCTATAGTATAAGGGAAAGGAGGAAAACACCATGTTAGGAAAGAAAATGAAAATGGAGAGTGGCACATTTATGGCATATGCATCTTGTTCTTGTACGTGTTTTTGCGCATGTAAATGCCAAAATTGTCACAGCATTGGTGAAGCGAATGGTATCCAAATTGCAAATGATGCTCAGTACAATACTACTGGTGTGCAAAGCAGAGGTCCCATTTTGCTCCTGAATTCTTAGTAGAGGGCGGCGTATTGAGGAGACCTTGCGTGAAGAAATTCAAGCAAGGTCTTCTGCTTTTAGGAGAATGTATATGCGCATGAAAAAACCAAATTATTATCTTTTTGAAGAAGGAAAGAAGTGTTATTTATATGATGTGAATATTAATTCTATAGTATCTATTTCGAGAGAATTGTATCTTTTTTTATCTGAATGGAAGGATAATATAGATCGTGAAATACCTGAATCTTTAAGAGAAACCATACAATTTCTAACAGGGCATGGGTATTTGTCTGAAAAGAGAATAATAAACAGTGTATCACATTTTGAAGCGGAAGTTTTGCAGGATCTCCTAAATGGTAATATGTCATCGATTATTCTTCAAGTGACGCAGAATTGTAATTTGCGATGCAAGTATTGTGTTTATTCTGGAAGTTATATTAATCGTACACATACCAAAGCAAGGATGTCTGTAGACACGGCTAAAAAAGCGATTGATTTTTTGGCAAGCCATTCTTCCAATAGTAGTGATATTTCAATAGGTTTCTATGGCGGTGAGCCTTTATTGGAAATCAGTTTAATTAAAGAAATAGTTACTTATGCTAGAGGAATATTTGGTGGTAAAAAAATTAATTTCAACATAACTACAAACGCTACACTGCTTAATTTGGATATAGCAGATTTTTTGATTGAAAATGGATTCAATATTACTGTTAGTTTAGATGGACCGAAAGAAATTCATAATAAAAATCGAGTGTTTGCAAATAGCAATGAGGGCTCTTTCGATACAGTTATGAAAAATATAGAGGCTATAAAAGAAAGATTTCCGGAAGCTATAGAGAGAATTGCATTCAATGCTGTAATTGATATGTCTCAAGATGTCGGATGTTCAAATGATTTCTTTATGAGTTATGATACAGTAAAGAATATTGGCGTAAATGGTACTTTTGTAAATCAGGTTAATAGGAAAGATGCTATCCAATATGATTATAAAAACTATGCAGATGCTAACTATGAGGTTTTTAAAGTGTTTTTATATGCTTGTAAGAAAGAAATGTTTAACGTATATAAGCCGACAGTTTTTGGTAGTGAGATCTCATCAATTAAGCAAACGATGTGCGACAGATATGTGGGTAAAGAGGGATTTGAGGATAGAATAAGCCCTGGTGGTCAGTGTTTGCCCGGAATACAAAGGTTTTTTGTGACCGTTGATGGGAAATTTTTCCCATGTGAAAGAGTAGATGAAACATCAGATGATTTATGCATAGGCAATCTTGAAGAGGGAATAGCAATTGATAAAGCATTAAGTATTTTGAATATAGCACAGCTGACTACAGAGCAATGTAAAAATTGTTGGTGTTATAAGATGTGTTATCAATGTGTTGCTAAAGCACAAAAGGATGGAAAAATAGATGCATCGGCAAGATTGAAATGGTGCACGCAAACAAAAGAAAATGTGGAAAATACCATAAGAAATTATATCGTACTAAAAAAATATGGATGTGAATTTGAGGAGGTGTAGGTTCATTGAGAATAGGATTATTTCCATATTCAGTAGACAATAGATGTTTGTGTAAGTATGAGAAGCTTTGTAAATATAAGTATTCTTACCTGATTTCTTATGGGAGTTTTTTTAAGGATGTGAACAACCCTAAAGATGATAGAATTATTTTGCTTGACGATGCGAAGAGTTATCCAGTAGAGATTGATAGAGTCTTCTTTGTGGATTGCAATACCTTGTCGTTTGAAGACTATGACAAGGCGCTTAAGTTGTTTGTACAAAAAGGCATAGAAGTTGTTCTTGCTACTGGTAAATATGATGATGCATTAATGAAGAATAATTCTGAATGTAGTCCTCTGATTAAAGATATACATGATATAAAACTTGTGACGGAAATCAGTGTTGAAGAGGCCGAAAGTCTTGAAAAGAGGGATATTAGTGTTCCTATAATAGCAATTTTAGGAACAGGATATAATGTTTCTAAATTTGATATCCAATTATATCTGGGAACCAATTTTATCAAAAAAGGATATAGAGTGTCGCAGATTGCCTCAAAAAAAGCCGGTGAGCTATTTGGATTTCATTCAACACCTGATTTTATGTTCAATAATAAATATTCTAATCAAGAGAAAATATTTAAATATAACGAATATGTTAGGCTGATTAGCAAGACTGAAAAACCAGATGTGATAATAATTGGAGTACCGGAGCCTATTTTACCTTTAAACAAAAAACACCCTTTTAATATGGGGATTATAGCATATGAAGTGATGAATGCAGTAGACGTAGATTATACAATTTTAGCGCTTATGCATGGTGAATATTCAGATGAGTTTAAGGACGAAATGAATAATTTCTTTAAATATAGGTACAATACGGAGATTGATGATTTTTATATTTCAAATTTTACGATTGTTTCAAATTCTCTGTATTCTAGAGAACTGACATATGCATACGTTTCTGACAGTACAGTATCTGATATAGAGGGTAAATACTGGCATGAAAAAGATTTAGACGATATGATGTTTTTTAATCGTATTGAAGAACAGTTAAAGCGATTTGCCGATTATGAACAATTCTAGGGAGCAAGAATATGATGGAACAACAAGTAAGAGAATGGATTATAAATTCGATTTTGAAGTATAACTGTATAAAAATTGAAGAGGGAATAAGTTTGTTGGACCCAAGGAATGGATTGTTGCCACGTGACTTGTTGCGTTTATTTTTTGAAATTCAAGAAGAATTTGATGTGGATTTTGATGAAAAAGATATTATTACTCGGCGATTTGATTATATTGATAATATGGTCAATTCGGTTTTGGATAAGAAGGTGTGATGGATGAAAATAGGAATACTTGATAGCGAAATAGCTAAAGACAGTATTATTAGACGAGACGAAGATAGAATACAGCAGAAGGAAATGATGCTATCGCATGGAGAAAAGTGTGCGGAAATAATAATCAAATATGGGATTGACATTCAAATTATAAGTAAAAAGATATTAGATGCAAATGGAATAGGTTCAATTACGGATCTTCCTAATGGATTAGAAAAGTGTTATTTATGTGGGGCAAGGATTGTTAATATTAGTTTTGGTACTACTCATTTTCGAGATAAGGAGTTTATACGCAAAATAGTAAACCACTACGCAAATCAGGGAATGATTATTATAGCAGCATCATCAAATGATGGATATACATCTTATCCAGCGTCGTTTTCAAATGTAATCGGCGTATCGGCAGGAGATATTTTGGATACAAATATAGATATGTGTATCCAAAAAGGAATTGATTTTTTTGCGCCGCCAGGACACGAAATAGAAATGGAAAGCGTTTCTTTTTTTGGTGATAAAGGGAACAGTTTTGCGGCACCTTATGTCACAGCTATGGTTGGGAACTTAATTGAAAAAAAGGGGTTTATGACTATTGATAAAATCAGGCGAGAATTATCTAAGAAAATGAATATGTTTCTTTATGCCCCTGATTGGATAGAAACGGCATGGGTATCGCCAGAATATCAGGGGCGGGAAGCTATGTTTTATTTTGGGGTAGATACTAGAGATTTACAGACCTGTATCAATGATGTAGATACTATTGTTTTATGTAATAAAGAAGAGTTCAATTCGTATTTTAGTTTTGGTAAGCATATTGTTTATTTGGGTAGGGATAATCTAAATATTTGTGAATATGAATATCATTTTTGGAGCAGCAATGTGCAAAAAAATCGAATAATGTTATCTAAAGAAAAGACAGGGGTAATAGATGTTCCCATTGCTTATTTCTTTTACGAAAAAGATGTAGATATTATAAGTTTTCTTGACTCTTTGAAAAAGCAGTTTGCGGACGAAGGGTATAATGCATATGTTGGTTGTGACTCCATAGATAGTGTGTTATACGATTTAGAATACTTGCCGCAAGAAGATGTTAATAAGAATAAAATAGAAGACTATATTTATTGGCAAACTAATAATCAGCAATCAGACATCATTTTGATTGGCGAGAAAAAAATTAGTGAATATCAGGATATGGTTTTGATGAGTCGGATTTGATAATTGAATTGATGAGAGATAAAAAGGGACTTAATTTGTCTATAAATGTTCCAAGCAGTGATAAGGAGAGCATTACATTTTCAAATTTGAAAAAAGAAAATATGAGATCTGTTTTACACTGTATTATCAGTGTTTTATAAGGTTTTTAGGGGAAAATATGACAGATAAACAAGCCGTTATTAGATTAGTAAAGTTAATTACAAAATATAAACTTACAATAAGCCTGATTATGGGAGGCTTAATAGTATCAACGATACTTAATTTTGCTATTCCGTTAGTAAGCAGAAAGATTATGGATGATGGATTTATTGCTGGTAATAAAAATCTCATCATCTTTTTTGCATTAGCATCTTTTTTGATTTTTACGATGATTACAGTTTTGGATTTATTTACTGAAAAGTTAAGGATAGGATTATCTGCGAAAATACAGTATAAACTCAATGAAGAGGCTTTTAACCATTTGTTACACATTAAGATTGGGTATTATGATAAGCAAAATTATGCGGAGACTTTTAGTAGTCTAAATATGGATATTTCTGCTATTACATCTATTGCTGATGAGGGAATGTTTTTTGTTGTGACACAAATATTTAGTATTATCGGAGGGATTATAGGTCTGTTCATTCTTGACTACCGAATGACAGCTATTGTTCTTGTGATTATTCCGATAAAATATATAGTCATGAAGTTTTTTGCAAAGAAACGAAAAGAAAAGATGGATCAATTTATTGAAGCTAATAAAGATTATGCAGGATGGTTTGGTGATACGATAGGAGGAGTGCGGGAAGTAAGGCTCCTTGGCATAATATGCCAAAAACAAGGGGAGTTTTCAGTTAAACAGAAAAAAGTTATTGGAAAACTTAAAGGATTGAATATGCTGTCTCAATGGAACATGGGTATTGATTCTATTATGATGCAAGCTATGATACTTGTGATATATATTGTTGGAGCAAATCTTGTATTTGATTTGGGGTTGACTATAGGAACTGTTTTTGCATTCATTACTTATAGTGCGTATGTTACCGGTCCCATATCTGCAATATTGAATATAAAATACCTTCTTTCTGGAATAATTCCCTCTACCAAAAGATATTATGATTTTTTGTCAGAGCCAGAAGAAAGCGGTGCAGATGGAAAAGAACTCCCTGTTTGGGATGAGGTTATATTTGACAAAGTTACTTTTTCTTATGACGAGAAGATACCTGCCGTTGAGGATATAAATTTATGTATATTGAAAGGTCATAAGATAGCATTTGTTGGTAAAAATGGATGTGGAAAGAGTACGCTTATTGAGCTTCTTTTACGTCTCCGTAAACCGCAGGTGGGTAATATTAGGGTTGGTGATATTAATATTGAAGAAATATCCTTGATTAAATATCGAGAATTGTTTTCGGTGGTAAGTCAAGATGTGTATTTGTTCAATGATACCATAAGAAATAATATTCGTCTTTATAAGGATATAGATGATGAAACCATAAATAAAGCCTGTGAAGACAGCGGACTTGTGGACTTTATAAAAGAAGTATCGCTTGATTATAATGTTGGTGCAAATGGAGCTATGCTATCTGGAGGACAGAAGCAGAAGGTGGCTCTTGCCAGAGCAATAGTGTTGGATAGGCCTATATTCATATTAGATGAGGCAACATCCAATGCGGATGTTTCCTCAGAGCTGCAGATTAATTCCTTACTGCGTACCAGACTGAAGGAAAAGACGGTTATTGTAATCAGCCATAGGGAATCAGTGTTAAAGGAAATGGATCAGATTATTCTTATAGATACGGGGAAAATAGTTTGGAACTCAGGCTATGAAGAGCTAATCGAATCAGATTTATATAAACAAATTCAAAGGGAACTATGAGTTTTAATAATAGTATAATGCATAACTAATTAAGGAAGATAGATTTCTATAGATGAGTGATATGTGTATTGAGAAATAGACAGAATGATATCTAATATGCATAAAAAGGACGATTATTAATGTACATAGCTAAAAAACAATATGCAAATAAATTTTAGGAAGGTAATTCATTCGATTTTCTTTTTGTCGATCTTTATGTTGCTGAGAAGATATACTGTTGGATATCATGCCGGAAATTTCTGTTTGTGTTATTTAGAGTCAATGCTTATTTTATATAGAACATGATATTTGGAGATAAAATCATGCCAAATCAGATTTTGTCTTATGTAGCGTTTGTTTCTTCTTTTGTTTTAATAATGCTAGTAGTAGGTACAATTAATCATCCGAACATGAATTATAGTGAGCATGTACTCAAGGAATCCCAAAAATCAGCTAGGTATATGCTGTTATTAGAAACATTTATTATAGTGTCTCTATGGACGTTAGGGGCATCTGAGCAGTACACATGCTTTATGTCCTGGGGAATTATATTATGTGCTTTATGTGATGTGGTAGCAAAAATAACAAAACAGGAGGTGGTGAGATGATAGAAAAAAGATGGTGAAAATGGCTTTACTTCAGGTGATGGCAATGATGGCGGAAGATAAGGCAAACAGCTATAGTTGGGTACCCATCTGTGCGGGAATATTGCATCAGCCGGAGAGACCAATAGACAGTGGGATAAAGCAAAAAGAGAAATATATTTGGAACAGTAAGCAGTAAATACATGTCGATTAGGAGGTATTAATATGAATTCAAGTATTTATTTAAATCGTATAGTAAAAACATTTCTTGCTATTGGTATTGTGATGCTTTTTATAAGTATAACTGGAATTACAGCGAGAGCTGAAAGCACAAATGAGGTTGAGCCAAACGATACTATGGCTGCAGCACAGTCAATTAGTGCAAATAATGAAACAGCCGCTGGTACGGTAAATGGATCTTATACTGGCCAACATGTTATTAATGGATATACATCTAATACGGATGAAGATTGGTTTGTGGTATATCTTACCAGTGGTGTCAAATACTTAACATGCAACGGAAATTCATTTGATTATGAAGTGAAAGATTCGAATGGTTCAACAGTAAGAGCTGGGACATATACTAAAGTTGGCTTTGGACCTACAGCGTATAGCTTGAATATAAGTGCGGATGGTTATTATTATGTAAATATAGTAGGCGTAGTATCGACTTCAAAAAGCTATTTGTTCTCGATAGGGAGTCCCACATATTCAGTGTCTAGCAGTGATATCAGTTGTGTAGAAGGATCCATTTCTATGACATCTGGAGGTGGAAGTCAAACGGGTCATTTCGCTGGAAATTTATCATCTTTTCCTGAAGATGCAGTGGTATATTCTGTTAGAATGAAGAACGTTCGTTCTACTGATGTAAGCTCAATCCAATTGAGTAATGGGACAAGTGGAAATACTATCAATTTAAATACATATACATGGGATAAAAGTGGATTAGTAGGGTTAAATATGCCGGCATCAGCCATGTGGTCTGCAATATTTGGGTATAACAAGGTTACAACATTTACCCCGGTTTTGAGGATTGATTTTGTTTATCCTGTATATTCAACGATGGTAGATTGATTATCTATTGCACTTAAACTTATATCCATTTTATGGGATGCTATACGTAGACCGTACAGCATGGTGATGCGCCTCATTGTACGGTCTGCGTAATTACTGAAAAGGAGATGAGAAAAAACATGAGAATATCAGGTGTTGGCGGGCACGTGCAAAATATTGGATATAAATCAAGCAGAAGAAGTGAGGACAAAAGTGGAAAAAGTGAAATCCGGGATCAATATATCCACGCTGACATTTTAACTAGCCCAACATATGAAAAGGCTACAATTAAGAAAAAATGTCCAGATTCATCAATAGACATTATAAATTTTAATACTGAGAGTATTTTGAAACAAAAAAGAGAGACAGTTGAGAGCATTTTTGTGAATAACGAAGAGTACTTAAAAAAGGACTTGCCAAGAGTCGATTATAGTAGATGCTGTTCTATTAAAGCAAATAAAAACAGAATTATTCTTAATAATATGAGCTATTATGGTTATCAAGACAGGAGTGGTTTAAAACATGTTTTTTCTTGTGCCAATAATCGACTTGAACAACCATATTCGGATTTGATTTCAGGGAGGCAAAATAATAAAAGTTATCAAATTTGCAAGTTTTGGAATATGCTATCGAGAGATGGTACATACATTGGACTATACTATTCTCAAGAGGAACAGAAACAGTTATTAAATGATGCGGGGATCACAAAAGGATTTTTTTCAGTTGAAATTGGGGAAAACAAACAGGAATACTTTTTTTCAAATGGGAATGCGGGGGTTACTGTAAGACAGTTTGAGTATGATGCAACATATGATATGTTTGTAAAAAGAGGAACCGCGCTGTTCAATAAATATGAGGTTGGTTCTGTATTTAAAATTGGAGGGAAAGAGTATGTATTGAATGAACAACGCAAACTGGATATCCCTTATGGTGAAGATATTTTTGATATAGAGTTTCCGAAAATGAGTACTGTTGATTAAATAAGCAATGGTTTATAAAATTTTAAAGTGTTCGAGTATTTGGTTCTCATCTATTAACTGTTGAAGAAGCAAGAAAAAATGAGATAAATATTATATTACCCCGGTCATTAAAAATAGACATGTTTAGGCTATTGATCTATTGGTTTAGCAAGGTGTTTAACAATAGATTGTGTCGATTTATTGTGGCCGGAGTAATAGTTGACAGCCTATCTATGTGGGGATACTGCATACGCTATAAAATGAGTTTTTGAAGAGAGAATGGCTGATACTGAGCAGAATGGTAGGAGCTGAACTGAAAGAAGAAATAAGAAAGCTTCGCGTAAACGAAGTTGACCAAGTGATTTCGATATGATTATTTGGAGGGCATATAGGCTCATCCGGGAAATAGATGCGAAAAAGTTCGAGGCTTGTCAGAGGTGACAGGCCTTTTTTGTACATTTTTTGTGCATTCGATTGAAAAATCATAGGGAAATGGTATGCTATTAATTATACAATTCGTATAACAAGTGCTTTTGCTAGGAGTAAGATAATGGTCAGAAACAATATTGAAGTGGACGTGAAAGTAAAGTGTATTGAACAAGGGAAGACGCAAGCAAAGCTGGCGGAAGAGATTGACACCACCAAAACCTATGTGAATCGAGTGATCAAGAAAAATGAAAGTGTGGTCAATAATACCTTCGTTAAGATGATGGAGGCACTGGGGTATGATATTGAATTACAATATGTTGAGAGGGATGTTAATTGATGGAAAACGATTTGGTATTAAAGGATTTGTCATATATAGAGATATTAAAGAATTTTTCATTAGAAAGTAAAATGCTTGTATGCCAAAAATACGCAAGTAGGATTATGGATATTTCAGAAGTGAGTATGAGTCGGGCATTGAAAGAAAATATTATGCCTTGGGAATTGGAGACTTTTGCGATGTTTGCAATAGTCTATAATGATGATTCTTCTACGGAGCTTATTACCAGTGATGTATTTGCGAAAGTTATTACTGTTTTAAGAAATTATTGGCATCCTGAGTTAACAATTGCGGAACAGAATGGAACTTATCCAGAAGTTTTCTTTATGATATCAGCAATTCAACAGTTTCCTACCCAAGGGTTAGCATTACAAAAACTATTCAGATATGCGTATATCTTTGGCTTTGAAAATGATAAAGTGAGCTTTCGAAAACTATTCTACGATACATTTTCGACAGAGTATAAAGCATTTGATAAATTCGCATTTGCTGTATACATTTCGTTCTGTAATGGAACTGGAATTGACGAAGCTGAAAGAGCAAGATTACTGCAGATTGCATTATCAGATAATAAAGTGATGACAGCTCTTCAGATAAATAAAGAGGCCTATCTCGAAAGGGTGAGAGAAACATATAAGGACACTATAACGGATTATTACTATGGATTAAAGGTTCAGTATCTTTGGCCAATAATTGGAGGAGAGGAATATAATTATATTCCTCTTCCATATTTGATGATCAATGCGGTGACCGAATCATTACTTCAACGCCTTACCATGAGCAATAATGCATTAAGAAATAGTTTTGGGAAAGAAGTATTAGAGAAATATCTGTATGATATATACTCTGAGGTTTCTACAGTTACGTGGATTAGTCCTGAGATTGAGTATAAAATCGGAAAGGACGATAAACGAACTTCGGATGTGCTAGTTGCAGAGAATGATTATTGTGTATTTTATGATACGAAAGCGCTTTCTCCAAGTTTAAAAGTAAGAAAATTTGATCAGTACGAAATAGATAAGAATATAAAGCTATATTCTGACGCTATTATTGAGATCTATATCCAAGTGAATAACTATATTAATGGACATTACTCACTAGACAAACCATATGAAAAACATAAAATATTTGGTGTTGTGGTAGTATGGGATGATTCATACGTTTCAAGAAAAGCGGTATATGACGAGGTGTTCTTTTCAAAAGATTTATCAGAAGAGGAAAGACAGTATATTCATAGTCATATAAAAATAGTGTCTTTGCGTCAGATTGAACATATGGTCTTACAAAATACAAGCTTCCTTGTTTCCTTAAAACAACAGGTTAGCAATCCCGAAGAGTGGGATGATATGAATTATGTTAAGGCAACTACTGAAAATGGTATTATTTCTTGTTATGAAAAATATGTTAGTGATTTAAAGACAAGAGTAAAAGATATGGTTAGTGAATGATTTCTGTGATTCAGAGGAACTGTGAAATTGAGTTTGGTTTGTTTAAAAAATATGTATTTAAGCCAATCAAATGATGGATCTTCTGAATGTTTCGTAGAAATGTTCTTATCACATTGGGGATAATGTCATGAACGGAAATTGTATTTTGTTTTTTTGTGCAGTTCTATAACAGGGTAATTATTATGACATAAAGCATTGTATGATAAGATTATATTTGAGGTGGATTTATTACGGATGTATAACGAATAGATGATTATATTACAGTAAAATCGGCCATTAAGTAGGAAAGTTGGAATTGAGAAAAATCGTAGATAAAGAAATAATAGATGAAGCATTATATTGGGGTGCTTATCAAGTTCGAATAATAAAGAAATATTCATTATGTAATTTAGTAAAAATTGTATTAATCGATACAAATAAGCAAATAGTGGTTGATCAGGATGCTATTTTATCGCATAAAGAAAAATCAATTAGATTGTTGAGAAGGTGACAAGATGCTGGATTTTATTGAGCCATATTTAAATGGCGATGAATGGGAAAATCTTTGTACTGCATGCTATAGATTAAGATACAAAAATGAGGGCTTTCAGTCTATTCCCGCCGCATATTGCGGAGATGGAGGAATAGAAGGTTTTACACAGTCGGGAATTGTGTATCAATGCTATTGCCCTGAAAAACAGTATGCTGATGATGAATTATATGAACACCTAAGAAATAAGCTATCGAAAGATATATCAAAATTTATTAATCCTGACTATTCAAGGACTCTTAAGAGCTTAGGCGTTAGAAATGTTCATGAGTGGCATTTGGTTGTGCCAGAATATAAAGATAAGCGAATTTTACAACATGCTGAAGCTAAAAGAAAAGAAGTATTGGAATATAAAAAGACACATGAGGATCAATGTGATTATATATGCGATGACTTCGTTATTTTAATTAAAATAATAGATGATTTTAAGGTTGAAATATCTACAACAGTACGTGCAAATTTAGGAGTGAAGCTGGATTTCACAGTATTGAAAAAAGATGAAATTGACTGGAGCAAATGTGATAGTGAAAAAGTAGCAAACGTAAGCAGAAAAGTAAAAGCGGTGATGGGCTGCGATGATGAAGATGATGATTACAAAGAACTTTTACATACTTTCCTGGAATCATATGTTACGGGCATTGAACTTTTAGAAAAGCTAAGGAATGATGATATTGATACATATGAAAATATTATGGCATTAGAACAGTCATACAAAAAAGAGGTATCATTGAAAACGAGAATGAATACTGATAGCGGAATGAACCAAAAATTGTTTAATGATATTATGGATGAATTTCAAAGGAAACTTGAGGGGAATTTTCCGTATATTTCAGCTGCTTCTATTGGTGAACTTAAGTTAGACCTAATAAGTAGTTGGCTTGCTGATTGTTCGATGCAATTTAGAAGGTAAGGTATGAGTAAAGAATTACATGAATTAACTCAAAATGGAATAATATTTGATATGAAGCCTGATGCTATTCCGTACAACTATAGAATAAGTTACAAAGTATCATTACTTTGCATGATTCTAAAAATGTGTGGAGGCAGACGAGGGTGCTCGCTTGTGAAAATTCATATTCTCTTTAGTGTGCTAGAAAATGACAAGGAATTAGGTGATTTGCGAAAATTTATACATCAGCATGGGAAGATGGATTTATGTGTACATTTTAATCCGAGTGTTAATAGGGCACTGGAGTATTCAATGGCTTACAAATTAGTAACTCAGCAGGTAAATGGTAGATATAAATTATTGCCTAAAGGGAGATTATTAGTTGATAAAATAATGCGAGATTATTGTTTGCTTATGGAGGAAAAAAATGTATTAGACGATATTTCTATTAATTTGACAGAAGAGATGATATCTGAGATGCACGAAAGGTGGCAGATACTTAATGATGAAGATTAACAGATTATTGATAAAAATTACCGCGACCAACAAAACGTATACATTTGATAAGGAATTTAAGACCGGTCTTAACCTTATTGCTAGTGATGATAATACCAAAGGAAAGAGTTCAATACTTGCGGGAATATATTATGCACTTGGTTTTGAAGAAATAATAGGTGGTATAAATGAAAAGGTTTTGACATCTGTATATAAGACTAAAATTCAAGATGAAAAAAGAAGCTGGAATGTATTATCTTCCGCAGTATATCTTGAAATAAATAATGGAAATGACACCGTTACACTTTACCGCTCGGCTAAGGATGAGAGAAGAGATACCAGGCTGGTAACTGTGTTTTTTTCAGGTATAAATATGATAAATGATGATGGCACTGGATTTGAAGATTATTATGTGCATATGCCCAATGCAGCTACAAACGAAAAAGGGTTTCACACCTTTTTGGAAAAATTTATTGGTGCTGAATTGCCTATGGTTCCAGCTTCGGATGGAAAAGATAGAAAGTTGTATCTTCAATTAGTATTTGCTGCGTTGTTTATTGAACAAAAAAAGGGATGGTCTTCTATATATGCTGGAATACCGTATCTTGGGATAAGAGACCCCAAAAAAAGGGTTACAGAATACTTGCTAAACTTGCATACATTTGAAAATGAGAGAAAAAGAAGTGAAATATTAAATCGAGAAAGGTATCAGACCGAACGATGGACGTCCATGTATAAGCTATTGTTGGTAGAAGAGGCTAAGGCGCAATGCAGAGTTGATACCATACCATCAAAACCCGAAATATTGCCGTCAAATTTTGTCGAAAAAACAATTATAAAGAGATCTGTTGGTAAAGAAATAAGTATAGATGATTGGATTAAAGAATTAGAGAGAGAGCATGAGATACTTGAAACAAAGCGCCCACGGATAGTAGATAATTATGAGCAATTGCAGACAGAATTACAGTCTGTAGAAGCTGAACTCGCAGATATAGATACGGAAGAGAAAGATTTATGTGCAGAGTTGTCAGGGTGCAGAAGAAAAGTTAAAACTGCACAAGATAATTTATGGATTCTAAATAATGACATTAAGAATAATAAAGATGCCAAAAGACTTCAAGATTTGGGTAGTGATAAGGAAATAGAAGTGTTTGGAGAAAAATGCCCAGTCTGTGGACAAAAAATACATGACTCTTTGCTTCCGATACAGCATGATACCTTTGTTATGAGTTTTGATGAAAGTATCAATCATTTGAAAGCTCAAAAAGAAATGATAGTTTTTTGGGCTAGTCATTATAAGGAGCGGATCAAAAAACTAGAGGAAGCTATTGAGTCGTTAAGAAGTAGAAAAATAACTCTTTTAAGATTGGCGAAATCATTACGTAGAGATGTGTATTCTGTGGACGATGATTATTCGGAGACTATTATATATAAAAGGATTGAAATTGAGAGGCATATTGAAATACTTAATGAATTTAAAATACAGATCAATAGTGTTTTGAATGATTTTGTAAAAGCAAGCAATGAGTGGAATGATTTGCAGAAAGAAAAGAGTATGCTGCCTCAAGAAGTATGTGATCAAGACGATATAAATACTATACGTGAATTCAAAGATAGATTTGTAGAAAATCTTAAAGCGTATAACTATACGAGCGTAGATAATCTTTTGAATATTGATATTTCTAAGGACAATTATATGCCGGTAATAGATGATTTTGATATGAAGTTTGATTCTTCAGCAAGTGATAATATTAGAGCTATTTGGGCATATACTATGGCTTTGGCGCAAACATCAAAGACAGTAAAAGCCAATTGGCCGGGGATTATGATTTTTGATGAACCTGGTCAGCATAGCATTGGTGCTGAAGATATGAAATCATTTTTTATAAACTCAATAAATATGGCAAATGAAGAACAGATAATAGTAGGAATTACGTTAAATAGTGAGGATATTAAGCGGGTGGTAGATTCGCTGCAAAATAAAATCAATTTTATTCACATAGAAGATAGAGCTTTTGCTTAAAACATTTCTTTGGTACATATTAAACTGATAGAAGTATTGTACGTTTGTTTTTTCTAGGGTAAATGCTCCTATATAAATATCAGTGGATTACCAGTTTTGATAATCCGCTGATATTTTGCGCTATAGTGATTTTGCTATTGGCTTTTATCTTTTAGATGGTATAGATATTCAATCCCCTCATGAACATTGGAAAAAGTCTGGTCAGTGATGAAAAGCTTGCGATCACGTTCATCGTTCTTAATCAGAATATCTTCCACCTCATCCTCAAGCCGTTTTAGACTCCAAATTCCGTTTTTTACAGCGGTAGGATAGTTCCGGGCAATTTCGTATATGCTAGCAGTATCGCCCTTTTTATAATTTGTGCAGTGCTTTTTCTTCAGATCGTTAAGGACTCGCTCTTTGTCCGCAGGACTTATGATTTGTGGAGCTGTCTGTTCGTAGTGGAGCATGAAGTAGTATTCAATGCATCCTTTTGTCATCAGCAGCCGGATATTTGACCGCTTGCATATTTTTCTAAGTTTACGGATGGTGGCATAGTATTCATCCCATTTCCCACGCAATTCTGGCTCGGTGTCAAATACGAACCATATTTCATCCACCAATGCAGTGTCATCGGCGTATATTCCGGATGTGCTAAAAGCCTTTTTGGCTGCATCAAATACGCCTTTCTGCGGATTCACAGTAAGGTTCAGGTGCTCGTGAAACTCATTTCGCATGAATTTCATATAGGCTTCTTCGCTTTCGCCTTCCCAAAAAACAATAATGTAAGGCTTCCGTTCTCTGGTATTTGTTTTCCTGGCCATAATCCTATCCCTCCATTACATAAGGGATTGCCCCATACTTACCTACAAGATAAGCCTTACCGATTCTTTCGTCGTTGCGTGGCGAAAATTCTGCTAAGGAATACAACTCAGTTGCTCCTGTCCGATTATTCTTATCAACAAAATAGTACTGATCCCGGCGCAATAATTCACGATTAAGTATATCTGTACTGTGAGTCGTGAATATTAGCTGTGCGCCAGTCGATTGCTTCTGATTTTGAAACCGGTTGAGAATATATTCTACCAGAATAGGATGCAAGCGGTTTTCTATCTCATCAACAATAAAAATCCCGCCTTCACGTAGAGCCTGTTCTATAGCCATAGATCTAGCCATCAATTTGATGGTGCCGTCTGATTCATCCATCAAGGAAAGCGGATAATCTCTTTCATTGCCATTGTTATCTATTCCCCGGTGCATGGAAGTTGCTTTTAACTCGCTTACCTTCAACATTCCACCATTTCCATCAGCGTCAATGTTCAGATTTTTTCTAAACTGTTCTAAGGCTTTTTTTAATTGGGGAATTTGTTCGGGAGCCACTTTCAATCCAAGATCATCAAGAGATGCAATTTCATGGCTGTTAAATTCAAATTCCATGTTAGATATTCCAATGTCGGCAATTTTTGCAATATTGACAATGGATTGGAGCATCTGTTTGTCTTCTCCATAATCAAGTATACTTCGGCCTATATCGGAATAATCCCTGGAAAAGAAAACTTTTGAGCGAAACCATTTCATGGCGGAAATGCATGGTTGATAATTCATGGTGCAGGACACTGCAAAGAACAGCTGATTTGGAGCAACTGCTTTTTGAATCATTTCCTTCATCTTCTTTTCATTATTGGCCGGATAAACGAAATCCTGACCTGTTCTGGAAAAGACTTTGGAAATCTGCCCTTTGGGAGCCCAGTTCAGATGTTCTTCCGTGATTGCGGTTCTTGTGGCTGAAAAACCATACTGATACCAAATTCCATCACATTCATACTCGAAATCAAAACTAGTTGGTAAGTCTTTTGAAACATCATCCAGGGCAAATGGAGTGACAGGAATCTCGGCAGTTTCTATCTGAGTCATTTGAGCATTTCTGATAAACTGAACAGCAACCCACATGGCTCTGATGACATTGCTTTTGCCTCCGCCGTTCTTGCCATTAATGGATATTACAGGCAGATAATTATTGCTCTTATATTTGATAAGGCATTCTCTATGGTCTTTCAGACCAACTGCTTCGAGATCAAGGACAGCTTCTTCCTTGATGGATCTATAATTTTTTACCTTGAATCGCATAAGCATGGCTTATCACCTCCAATTTTATATTATACACATTATTAGAATTTATTCAAGGCAAAAATGTGAAAAAATCGAAAATAACGCCAAAATTAAATAATATGGAGCTATTTCATTCCCGGTTCTGTTATTATATACAACTAGACGAAAACAAGCGTCGTGCTACCATGCATATCAACCGAAGCCCGGTGAATAGGTTGAGGTTGACTGGGCTGGTGATACAGCCGAACTTGTTGACCCGTAAACTGACGAAATTACTGAAGCATGGCAGCATCTCTTTCAGAAGAAAGGTACCTGTTTATTGTAGCGTGGACAATATAATCATCGAGGACATCATAAGCCAAGGATGCGAGAGCCTGAGTGAATTTTACATCCGGATTATGCGAATTGAAGAGTTCACCAAACTCATCAAAGTTCTTTTTTGAATTGGGAAGTTCAAATCTGGAACCATCAATAGCATAGATATGGAAACCATGCCATAGCTTACGAATAGTGAGATTATTATAAAAAGTATCAACAGAGATATTGAACAGTTCCTTAAAAAGAATAGGATTGATCCATTGTCTGGCATATGAAATTGCCTGCTTACTGATTTTTTTCGGAAAGGTAGTAAATGAGCAGAATTCACGTCTGATGTTTGTAAGGTTTGTAGCCATAGAAGCCTTGCTTGAGAAAAACGGATACATAATTATGTGAAGCATGGATAGTAAACGATTTCTGACATAATGATTACTTGCCTTGAACAGATCAAGGCGAGATGGGGTTGGCAGGTAGTCTTTGATTGTCTGGATGATCAGACTACTGATTTCATTCTTTGTCATAATGAACACCTCCAAAATTTGAATTGATGTTCCGGATGCGAACGGAAACAGATCCCTTTTTTTAAGGCCGCGAAGCGGCAAATTTTGGATTTTGTCAACCCCTTTTATAAAATAATTACGAAAATTTTAATTAAAAAACGCCCGAAAAATAAAGGATTTCGGGCGTTGATAGATTATTAACAATTTGTTGAGGCATATAGATTAAGGAGTTAGGCACGTTTTCTTAAATGTTAAGATGTGTTAAATCCAGTGTTTATGCGGATTTACAGCTAAATTTGACCACATTGATACCGTGTACTGTTAATAATCTGTGAACTATTATTCTCAAATCTTCTCCAGTCCATCTATCCGTTAATATATGGAGGACGGAGGTGGGTATCTATTAGGGTGGTTTAAAGTATTCGAAAAATAGAACCAAGTTGTTTTTTTCAACAATTTAATCCTAGTTTTTTATGTTAAATATGCTTTATTCTTTGCTGGATATTGTTTATCAAAGCTTGTGGTCAAAATAAATAATTCCAACCCATTCCATGAGGTTATGCAAGCCAAAATATAGAAGCCCCAAAAGGGCGACTCTTTTTAGCATGATAGGGTATTCTTGAATAGATGGGATTATCATGCATATGAATATAGCGATAATCAGCCCCCAATTTGATATTTCAGCAATTCTTTTAGCGTGAAGAAGAACATTTTTCCAACGTTCATCATCTTTATATTTGACCTGCTTTACAGCTCTGTAGATGTACATTCCTAGAGTAAAGACTAAAGCCAAAATAGTAAGAATAAGAAAAAGAAGTTGATTGCTCATTGTTTGATAGCCTCCATTTCAATAACTTTGTCCAAATAATAAAGTTGTTCAATTGTTACATCAAATATCTTAGCGATTTTGTAGGCAAGAACTAAAGATGGATTGTATTTACCATTCTCAAGAGAAATAATAGTTCTTGATGACACATCGACTAGATTAGCCAGTTCAACTTGTGTCATGTTTTTGGCATTTCGAAGCTCTTTTATTTGATTTTTCATTAGACCTCCTTGAGTATAGTAGTTCATCATGTACATGAAACATCGTTCACATGAAGCGTACTTCACATGAAGGTAATTTCATGCTAACACAAGAATAGTTATATGTCAATAGTTATTTGAGAAAATCCGCATTTAATCAAAATAGACCATAACATCATGAGTGTACTGAAAGAGAGGGCAATTGCATGTACCGGATGCATAGATGAACGATGAACTTATACTCAATAAATATTGTTACAGCTATTGTTATGGTAGAAAAAAGTGATAAATTCGCACACTAAGGATAATTCAGTAATTTACTGGAAGGAATAGCTAAATACTGTGGCAATGATTGATAATTTATTGTTGATTTGGCATAATTATGACAACAATTATACATATGTAACTACGGAATCAAAAGTGTTTATTTTTTGCTCATAAGATTTGGAGAGAAGATGATGATTAAAATAGCAATATGTGATGATTCTAAATTTATACGTGGAGATATTAAAAAGAGAATTTTGGAGTATTCTCTTAAAAAGAACATTGAATACACGATTAATGAGTACGATTCTGGAGAAAAGTTGATTGATTCCAATGAGAAGTATGATCTGATTTTTATGGATTATGAATTTGAAAACAATGGTGATAATGGGATTGAGATTGCCAAGAAGATACGATTATATGATAAGAATTCAGCGTTAGTTTTCGTTACAAGTTATCCATCAATTGTATTTGATACATTTGAGGTGGGTACATTTCGCTTCCTGACAAAACCTATTGACAAGAAGAAGTTTTTTGATGTTCTAAACGCTTTTATAAAAGACATAGAAGCAGATAATGTATTAAAAATAAGGTTAGATGGAGAAAACTATTTTTTTAAGGAAAGTATTATATCCTACATTGAAGGCATGGGTAAAAATTGTATTTTACATTTTTGTGATGGCCGACAGGAAATGGAATGTCATGAAACACTTGGAGCAATTGAGGGACGTCTGTCTGCTCACAAATTTTACAGATGCTACAAATCTTTTCTTATAAATCTAGCTCAGGTTGAATCGTATAATCATGATGAAGTTACTTTGAGCACCGGAGATAAACTTACAATTAGCAGACTAAAATATAAAGACTTCAACAAAACATATTTAAGCTACATCGTTAAGACGAGAACATGATGAATACGATATGCTTATTGTATTTGTTGGAAAATGATAAAGATTATAGTTATAAAAAAGGAATTAATTGTAAACAAAATGCAGTTAGTTCCTTTTTTTATTATGTTTACTCCGAATTACGCTAATGGTAAGAACTAAATTGATAATATATGTAATGTAAATAAGATTGATTACAAAAATAGATGTGAAGGGAATTAGTCATGAATGTGATCATTGACAATGCAAGAACGATTCAGGAGAAAAGCAAGTACTATACTGCTGAAAAACAAGTTGATTATGCTGAATTGGCTGAATGGAGAAAGGCTAAAACACTTTTATCGGATAAATATTTTTCTGAAATGTTATCCCTGTGCAATATGACAAAGGAACAATTCGCATATTCTGTACAAAATCTTGATGATGAATATATGGAAGGCGATGAGTGGTATAACCTCTTCTGTTCAATTTTGGAAGAGTTTGATTATGAAAACATCGATTATAAAGCAGGTGTAAACCATGTCACATTGCCATTTTGCAAATATTTTAGCCAAAAGGTGAAGAGTGTTGTTTCTGAATTAACAAAACTAACAGTTGCAGAAAATGTAATTGAGGCGTTTATTACTTCTCATGCGATAGAAATGTTTAACGTTGTTGGAAAGCTGGTAGCTGTAAAGCTGGCTACGTTCAAAGATGCATATTCGTTTGCTTCCGAAAACCAAAATGAGCAGTTTGAGGAGTTCTTGGAAAAAAGCTTTTATTCTAAAGAAAAATTCTATGAATTCTATGCAGAGTATCCTGTTGCAGCAAGAGTTGCAACGATTAGAACGAATTTTTTTGTAAAGAATTATTCGGAATTGTTAAAAAGAATAGATAAAGATTATGAGGAAATATGCAGATTTTTAAATAAAAAAGATTTAAGCCTTACTGATATAAAGCTTTCTTCGGGTGATTCGCATGGAGGAGGTAATTCTGTTTCTGTGTTGATATTTGATGGAAAGAAACTGGTATATAAACCTAAAAATTTAGATATCAGTTTGGCATTTGAAGAATTTACTAGGTGGTGTAGCGAAAAGTCAGGGCTTTTGGATGTAATCATTCCCAAGGGAATATATAGGAAAGACTATTGCTATAACGAATTCATAGAATCGGCGTATTGCACAAGTGAGGAGCAGATAGAGAGATTTTATACTAGATTCGGTTATTTAATAGCAATATGTTACTTGCTAAATATTAATGATTTACATTTGGAAAATGTTATTGCATGTGGTGAATATCCTATAATTATTGACTTGGAGACACTGTTTCAGGCAGAAACGCAAGTAGAAGGAGATTCGGTATTTTGGGACCTCTTCAATTATCTTGAAACAAAGTCTGTTGCTAATTCTTTTCTTCTTCCAAGACAGGCACATATAGGATTGTCAGATACAGTAGATCTTAGTGCTTTAAATGGGAGAGAGACAGAAGTTGAAACTAAAATTCTTGTTCCGAAGAATGTTAATACTTCAGATTTTCATTATGAGAAAGAAGCCAGTAAATTTCTTGGTGGAAAAAATATTCCTCAAATCGGTGAGAAAAGTGAAGCAGATGTTAAAAGGTACAACTTTTACATTTATGAGGGTTTTACAGAATTTATAGAGTTTGTTTTTTGTAACAAAGCTGAATGTATTGAGAAGATCAGTATCTTTAAGGGGAATAAAATTCGTTTTCTCGCTAAATCGACTGAAAAATATGCATCAATGATAAGATATGCGAACCATCCTAATTATAATCGGAAAATGAAGTATAGAGAAAGACTGATGATGAATGTGTGGGCATATCCGTACCGGGATAAACGTATTGTTAAGAGCGAGATAGGAGATATGCTTTTCAATGATATTCCGATTTTTTTCTCTTATGTTGATTCAAGAGATTTAATAGATAGTCAAGGAAATATATATAAAGATTATCATAATAAATCTGGCTATGATTTAGCTGTTGAGAAAATATCATCGTTAACTGAAGAAGAGATTTTGAGACAGCAAGGAATTCTATTATTGGCATTAGATATTCCAAATCCATATTTAAATATGAAGGTCGCAAGAAGATGCTTATTAAAGAATACTCGTAAGGTGGATTGTTTTAGGCAGGCTGAAAAAATAATACATCAGTTATCGTCAGAACAATATATCAGAAAAGATAGGTGTTCATTTATTAATCTTGATTGTGACTCTGAAAAGAAATGGAAGCTGATACCAATGGATGCCTCATTGTATGGTGGATTAAGTGGTGTGGCCATTCTGTTTTTGCAAATGTATATATGTACTGGGGATGGCCTTTATTTAGGGAAGTATAAAGAAACAATTAATACAGCTATAGAACAAACGAAGAACACCATGTTTGAAAGTGCATTTACTGGTTGGCTATCCCCGATTTATCCAATGATTCTTGAAAAAAGATACCTTGGTACAATTGAGAATGAAGATTTTATTAGATTTTCTTCAGAGAAACTAAGAGGATTAAGTGATGAAGATATAACGGGAATAAAGGGTAATGATTATATTTCTGGATTAGCAGGCATTTTAAGGTTGTTTGTGCTGATGGAAGAAGTGCTTGGAGACGAATATGTGGATAGGACTCTAATAGATAAATTTGGAAGAGAGTTGCTAAAACGCATCAAGAATCCAGATGTATTTAATAAAGCAGGGATTGCACATGGTATCAGTGGAATTGTTTATGGCTTATTCTCTTCTAAGGTTATATCAAACGAATTGGCAAAGAAAATGCTAAAAAAAGAAATGCAGATAAGTGTAAAAAATAAGGACAACTATAAATGGTGTTGGGGATTGTCCGGAATGATTCAGGCTAGGTTGGCGCTTCGAAAAATTGAGGAAAAATGTGTTGATGATAGTGAAATTGCTGGTCTTATTGAAAAATTCGAAAAACTTTTAGATAAAACTGTTAGTAATGATACATTATGCCATGGAAACGGAAGTGTTATTACTACCATGAAAATGATATATGAATACTCAGGAGAAAGTAAATGGCTAAAGAAGATGGAAGAATGGTTGTCAGATATATATTCGAAGTCCTTATATGAAGGATATGATTTGCCGCATATTGCAGGAATTACGTCTAAAGGCTTATTTGACGGATATGTTGGGATAGCATGGATGTATATGTATTTAGCAAAACACATTGATAATGTTCTCTTGCTTGAAGTCAATTAAGAATGTGTACAGTTCTTTTTTGATTTTGAAATAAAAATGTGAGAAAGGAGAAAAATGATGTCTAGTGTTGATATGAAAAATATCGTTGGAGATTCTTTTGAAGACATGAGCATTGCTGAAATGGCAATGGTACAGGGATCAGGAGATCTTGAGGGAGAATCTGTGATTGCAACACTTCTTGCGGTGTCTGCTGCTGTTGGTTCCGCGGCAGGGGCAATACAGGTTGTAAAAACAATTAAAGGAACATGTTAAAAATAACTATGGAGGATTTATTTATGACACAGGAAAATATGAACAGAATTGTTGGAGAAACTTTTGAGGATATGAGCGTTGCAGAGATGACAATGGTACAGGGATCGGGGGATCTTGGCGCAGAGTTTACTACATCACCTGCCTGCGTAGCTCTTACAGTAGCAGCGGCACAGCAGTCTTCAAATAATTGCGCTGTTGCTATATCTGGTTCATTATCTGCAATTGGAAGTGCGGTACTTTCAGCGATAAAGTGCTAAGAAATACAGGAAAATATAAATAGTATTTTGGATAATAAAGAATTGCTTTATTGAAAAATAAAGCAATTCTTTAATCCGATATTCAATACATAGAAAACAGTAAAGGTTGATTAGAACTATACATGGTGAGGTAAATGAGTAGTGAAGCAAATATTTGTATTAATTGGAAGCAGACAAAAGAATGGAAATACCTATAAATTTGTTAAATCAATTGAGGAAAGGATGGGTAATAGTTATGTAATGGAATATGCATTTCCTCAGGACTATAGGATTGAACCATGCATTGGATGTAACACTTGCTTTAGCAAATGCAAATGTGTAGCGAATGATGAACTAATTAATCTTCAAAATAAAATACTGAAATCAGATGTATTTGTTATTGCGTCACCTGTTTACTTGCATTATTTTACAGCAGATTTGAAATTGATACTTGATAAATGCTCATGGTGGGCGCACACATTAAGGTTACAAGGTAAACCAACAGTAATTTTGAGTACATGTAATAGTAATGGGAATAAGACTGTAATTAAAGCACTGGGAGAGATAATAACTGGAATGGGTGGAAATATAATTGCTACTTCAAATGCTGCGGTTATTCCAAATCAAATAAACAATGAAGAATGGCTTGATGAAGTTGCATCGCAGATTTCTGAACGAATTAAAGAATATGCAGAGTTACCGCCTCAATCAAATAAAGACATAGAAAAAGTATTTGACAGAATGAAGCAAGTAATTAAGTTGCAGCGTGAATATAAAACAAAACTCGGTATTGATCCTGGTGAATATAATTATTGGAAGAATATGGGAATGTTGAATTATCAAACATTCAGTGATTACTTAGAAAAAAAGAATACTGGAGGTTGTTACGTTGAAAGTGAGATTTCAGCAGCAATGTGAGCATTCTGAATGTGGCTTGGCATGTGCGGCTATGATTATAGATTTTTTTGCAAAAAAAACAAAGCTTACATATTTAAGGGAAAAATATGGTGTCCCAAATGGAGGGTATAACCTATTACAGTTAAAAACAGTTTTGAGTGAAAATGGCGTTGATTCAAGGGCGGTAAAAACGGATGGATTGGATGTGGAGACTTTACCGGTTCCTTTTATAGCATTTTGGAAGAAGAGACATTTTATTATTGTAGAAAAGATAACTCGCGAAAAGGTAGTTATTATCGACCCTTCAAATGGTAGAAAGACAATTGGCAGACAGGAATTTCAAAGTAATTATTCCCAAATTGCATTATACGTATTAAACGGTAGGCATAGAAAAATACAGATTCCAAGACTGCACTATGTAATAAAAAATAATATAAGAAGAAATAAGGGACTATTATTTGCGACTCTGTTAATATCAATGATTGTTCAGGTTTTAAGCCTAGCAATCCCCTATATTACACAGCAAGTGATTGATAGCTTTGAAGGAACAGATAGTTTCAACCCAAGAGTTATAGTTCTATCGGTGTTTCTGGTTTTCATTTGTTATTTTTTTTCCAACTTTGTCAGAACAAGAGTTATAACAATTATGCAGACATCCTTTGATAAAGGCTTTTTGGGTGACACTATAGAAAGATTGTTACATTTACCTTATTCATATTTTGTGAACAGAAGTAAAGGAGAAATAATATATAGGATAAATTCAAATTCATATATCAGACAAATATTGGTTGATCAGATGATGGAACTTGCGATAGATTTGTTTTTCTTTTTTATCTATTTATTCGCCATGATTCTATATAGTCCTAAGTTGTCGCTTGTAACATTGATAATTGCGGGGATATTATGTATATCATCATTTGCAAATGCAAAAGTCAACTATAAGATTCAGCAAAATGAGATTGTAGTAGTAACCAAATCCCAAGATCTCGTTAATGAATTAATAAATAATGTATTTACAATTAAGTCAACAAATTCGCAAAAAAATATATTTAATAAGTGGAAAGAAAATTTTGATAAGCAAGTGGAATATGAAAAGAGTAGAGCGAATTGTAATTCGGTATTTTCCAATCTGTCCCAGTCAATATATTCATTTTATCCATTATTAATTATATTGGTTGGATATTTTTTAGTCAGTAAAGAAGAGGTTACATTAGGGGGATTATTGCTTTTTGTACAATCGGACAATCATTTATTAGACCTATTTTAACGATAATGAACTCCTATGCTCAATTGTTAATGGTCAAGTTATATATTGATCGATTGGTTGATATCCTAGATACACCGGATGAAGCGTCTTTTACAGGAGATAAAAAAATAGACAACTATTCGGGCGAAATAGAGCTGAATAATATTTCGTATAAATATAGTTCTTTTTCACCGTTTGCTGTTAGTGATATATCGCTTAGGATAAAATCTGGACAGAAAATAGCTATAGTAGGAGAGAGTGGCTCGGGAAAATCAACATTATTAAAAGTTATGTCAGGTTTATATCAGCCTACTTCCGGTACAATCTTATATGATAAAAAAGACATTCGTGACCTTGATATATATAATATGCGTGAAAAAATTGGTATTGTTTTACAAGAGAGTATGCTGTTTAACGGATCCTTTAGAGATAATATCTGCATGGGACGTGACTATACAGACGAGAAGATATCTTACAGTATAAAAGCATCAAAGTTGGATGAGTTAGTGTACAGCTTTCCTTTGGGGTTAGACACAATGATTTCTGAAGGTGGTCAAAATCTTTCCGGAGGACAAAGGCAAAGAGTGGCCATTGCCAGAACAATTGTATCAGATCCTAAAGCTATTTTTTTAGATGAGCCTACAAGTGCATTGGATAATGAATCTGAAAAAATAGTAATGGAAAATTTGATCAAAATGAACATAACAATGGTAGTTGCAGCACATAGGCTATCTACCATAGAGAAGTTTGACAAAATAATAGTTATGGATAAAGGTCGAATTGTAGAGATTGGAAGGCATGATGAACTATTGAAGCAAAATGGCTATTATGCAAGATTATATAATGCAAACGGATAAAATAATACATAAGTATGATGTTGGAGGTAAGGATGAGATTGTTTTTACAATGTGTTAAGTTTTTAGTAGTACAAATGTTTATTATTTTGACAATTGGTGCATATGCAAACATGGATGTTATGGCATGTGAATCTAATGAAAAAATTGATTTGCTTCTGAATGATGATGTTACTATAGATGAAGTAAAGGATAAGCTCTTAGAATTCAATTCTACTCTTCATATAGATGAATGCAAAGAGATAAATCTTTTGCATTTGGAATATAATGGGGAAATGAGCGAATCGGAACTAATAGAAGGAGCAAATATAAAAACATGTGTAGAGTTGGTTGGGGAGTTGCCAGAAATTAATGCAACAAATAATTATGTCACGGATTTAGTTGGAGAAGATGATAAAATAAATGAGAAGATAATGTGTGAAAATGAAGATTTTTCTTTGTTCGAACGTTTGTCATGGCATATAGATGAAATAACAGGTGAAAGGAAATCGTTTTCATATACAGAAGGTGATGGTGTTAAGGTCGCTCTGATTGATAGTGGGGTAGATGGGAATCATCCATATATAAAAAATAGAATTAATTGGGATAATGCGAAGTCATATGTTGAAGGGGATCAAACTCTTTATGATTATAATACGCATGGGACTATGATGGCCGGGCTAATTTGTCAGATGGCTCCAAAAGTGGAGATAACACCTTACAAAGTATTAGGGGATTCTACCGGCGAATCAATATGGGCGATAAAAGCAATAATAGATGCGGTTAACGATGGTAATGATATAATAAATATTAGTTTAGGGACGTATAAATGCCTTTCCGAATCAAGCGAAAAATTGATAATAAATGCATACAAAAGAGTTATTCGATATGCTCAAAATAGAAATGTCATTGTAGTAGCTTCTGCTGGAAATTATGGCATAAATTTAGATAATTATAAAGCTGCCTCAGATATTGTGCATTTGCCAGGGGGAATTCATGGAGTATATACAATTTCTGCTCTTAGTGATCATTCTATGGCTAGTTATAGTAATAATGGTACGTGTATAGATTTGTGTGCACCTGGTGGGAATGTAGTTTTTACTGATGGAATGCTTGATCTTAATAAGTGCATATATGTTCTTTATCCGACATATTTCGATAACGGATTGGAGCAGATTGGCGTTCCCCAAGGATACAGTTTTTCATATGGGACAAGTCTGTCAACAGCAATAGCGACAGGAGGGATTGCTGACATTGTTTCATATTGTAAGCAAAAATACAAATATTATACAAATGAAGATGTTGATAGAATTATCAGAGAAAGCGCAAATGATTTGGGGGATGAGGGCAAGGATATTTTTTATGGAGATGGTGAATTAGATGTTTATAATTCGATAATGAATGCGGACAAAATGATCTTAGGTACATTTTGCGAAATAAATAAAAATGACGAGTACTTATTCGATAACGGAAGAATGCTTGTCAAATATATAATAGAAGATGAATATGATGACAAGTATCAAGTAAAAATCAATATGACTAATACGTCTGATTATACAATGCGTGATTGGGAAATTGTATATAAAATGGATGATCAGATAGTCAATATATGGAATGGTGACTATCTGATAAATGGTGAGGAAGTAAGGATTAAGAATAAAGGATATAATAAAAATATATATCCAGGGGATCAAGTATCCATTGGATATATTGCAACAAAGGTTGGCGAAATTGATATTCCAAGCGCTTATTCATTTACAAATTATTACTCGTCAAGTGAATCTGAATACAAAATTAACTATATTGTGGAAAATGAATGGGATTCAGGGTATATAAGCGTAATTAGTATAGAAAACCTTTCAAATGAAATAATTGAAGATTGGATGCTAGAATTTGAATTTGATCAGACTATAAGTAATATATGGGGAGCGGAAATCAATTCAACAGATGATGGTTATTATGAAGTTGTGAATAGTAATTATAATAGTAACATTTATCCAGGGGAAACTGTGGAATTTCGTGTTATGATTCAAGAGGGTAATGTAATATCAGAGCCTCATTCATATGAGCTTTTATCAGTGAAAATGAAATAGGTTAAAAGGAGTTGGTATAATGCAAGCCAACTCCTTTTTTAATACCGTTTGAAGGTGAATATGACCGCTTGTAGGGAAATGCATTTGAGAATCTGTATGGTTTTGACTTTATCGCACTTCATGTGGTCAAAAACAAAATGGTATCGAAAAGCAATTTATAATGGAATTTGAGTTAGATATCAATAGCAAAGACTTTACAATATATAATAGCTATGAAGGCATTTCTATGTACAAAATTTGATTTTGGATCCGTTAAGTGTGAAGATGTAAAAAATGGGACTTGTTGCATTTGCCGGAAGAAATACAGGCTTTTATAACTAGTACATCAGTTTATGTGGATTTCCCTAATATAGAAGAGGAAAATTACAAATTCGTAAATCATAATCCAAATACAAAAACCATTAAAAATGCTTCCTTATGTGTATATGATAAAGAAAATAATATTGCGTATTACTTGAAGATGGATACTTGAATCAAGTTCATAATAGTCAAGCTGAATTTTCGGCTTGGCTATGTTGCTGTAAAGATGTTTATCTGAGGCATATCGGAAAGAATTTAGGATATTTTTTATCAGATAAAAAACATAAAACGTTAGGAAAGCTATATGACCGTTCGTGCGGATGCAGATTGATGATCAAAAATGAACTGTAGTAGAATATTAAAAAAATAATACGCACAACGCTACATAGATAAAATAATTATTTCGGATGAGGTGACAAAATGGAGCTAAAGAACAAAACAATAAATGATGATTCCAATGCTATTCTTGAACAATATAAGCTTTATGTTGAGATGGCAGATAAGGTCAGTGAACGACGCAATAATGTTAATACATTTTTTATTGGACTTCATACTGTGCTTCTGGGGATTGTTGGCGTTAATGGATTTAGCGTGCAGAAATATTGGTATATCATTGTTATTTTAGGCGTGATTATGTCTTATGTTTGGTATTATTTACTGCAGAGTTATAAGCTCCTTAATGCTGGAAAATATGAGGTGATTCATGAGATGGAGCAGTTCTTGCCTTTTAATATGTATTCTTATGAATGGGAAAAACTTAGATATGGTGAGGATAGAGCGAAATATTGGCCTATTTCACATTTGGAGAAGAAGATTCCTGTTGTTTTTGGAATTTTATATATTATTTTTGGAGTATATGTTTTCATAGGGAGGTAATGTTCATGAAAAAAAGAGTTTTTATTAGTTTTGACTACGATCACGATTCAGATCTTAAGGCTATGCTAGTGGGGCAATCTAAAAATCCAGATTCGCCATTCGAGATTGTGGATATGTCAATTAAAGAAGCAATTTCAAATGATTGGAAGTCGTCAGCAAGGCGACGTATTCGAGGTTGTGATGTTGTGGTAGTTATTTGTGGGTTATATATGAAATCTGCATCAGGAGTAAGCGCAGAGATAAAAATCGCGCAAGAAGAGGGTACTCCATATTTTCTTTTGCATGGAAGAAGCAACGGTGCAACAAAACCTGTTGGAGCAAGAGAGACTGATAAAATATATACATGGAGTTGGGATAACTTAAAGATGCTTATTGGGGGGAGACGGTGATTATGAAAGTGTTTATATCTCATAAACAGGAAGACTCAAATATAGCGAATAACATATCTGTGGAACTATCAAAATGTAATGTCCCTTTTTATTTAGATGTATTAGACGATATTACAGAGGATGGTAAAGCACTTACGGATCATATTAAGGAAAATCTTAATAGCTGTACAGATATTATTGTGGTAATGTCACCTAATACATATAAATCACAATGGGTTCCTTTTGAAGTGGGAATGTCAGCACAAAGAGATATGCCAACGGCTACTTTTTTGGAAAAGAATATCAAATTACCGGATTTTCTTGATTATTGGCCAAGGTTAAAAACACTGTCTGATATTCATAAATATATTGATACAAAAAAACAAATTGATGAAAAATATGCCCGAAATAGATATGGTGGTATTTTTGAAAACGCTGAAAATAGAAGTTTAACAAAAACCGAAATGTTTTATAGAGCATTAAAAGAAAATCTATGATTTATACTTTACTTATGATGAAAAGAAAGGAACTCAAAAATGGAAGAAAAGAGTAAATTCGAAATAGAAGATGGCAGGCAATATGGATATGATAAAAAAGGTGGATGGGATATAGATGTCTCTGAAAAGACACAAAAGACAAGCGATTTCGGGCACATACCGGGACGATATCAATGGGAAGAAACTGTTGATATATCTAAAGAAGATGAATAAATGTTTCATTATTAAGAAATAAAGATAGTTCCATCGGTAAAAATGATACGAAAGAATATAAAGAGAAAGGCGAAAGCGACTTTCTCTTTATTTATCTTTGATATGCGAATGGCTTTAGTCTTGAGCAGCAGATTATACTTTGTTGAAGAAACAATGCAACAGATATAAAATATATTTTAGATGAAACTATAGGACAAAACTGAAGTATGTTTGTTGAAAAATGAATGATAATTGGAGATTATCCTTAAAAAGGAGTTCGAAACATGGCAAGTAACTATAACAATAGCATCACGAATGATAATAAAATCAAGGTATTTTTAAGTAGACCAAATCCTTTTTTGACCAATCAGCAGAAATTTATTGATATATTTCGAGAAGAACTTCTGAAGCATGATATTGAAACCATTACGTTGGTCGCAGATGATTATGACCTTACCGATTCCATGAATTATCTTAAAGGAATGATAAAACAATGCTACGGAATGGTTATAATAGGTTTTAAGCAAATTTTTATTGAAAAAGGATACAAAAAGAAAGGTGGAACTCCCAATCCTAATTTTTTCTTCCCTGATGAAATAGACCTTTCTGGTCAAGCCTTAACAAGTCCTTTTTGTCACATAGAAGGAACAATGGGATTGTTAAACGATCTTCCATTGCTAATAATAAATGAAGAAGGAGTCCGTGAGGAAGGAATAATTGCTGGTGGTAAATTTTGCTATAAGACAGACCCTTTTTCATTAGATAATATTGATTACTTTTTCAAACAAAAGGTCATCGAGAAACAAATAAGTGTATGGCTAGGAAAGGTTAATGAAAACTATCTCTTTCTAAATTTAAAAAAGGTGTAAACACTGTTTATTTCATCTTACAACATTGCATATTCTAATAAGACTTCCATTCAGACTCTTGATACCCTGCAGAAGAGTGTCTTTCTGTAAGAGAGATATCTCGACATTTGTTGATATTTGAGAAATTATATTATCATAATCAGTGTAGCCATCATTAATGATCGCATCTAAGTCGATTTTATTGTATCGGTAATAAATTCTCTCTTCAAAACTGAGAGTACTTACTTCCAATGGCATATGAACATAAATTTTGGCATGATGTTTAGCAGTGTAATAGTATTCATTTATAATATTGATATCATCTGTGACTTCACATATTCTTAACAGTAATGCACAATAATTTCTTGGGCAATACAAATTTTTTTTGCAAAATCCAGCCCCCTTCATATAATACTTAAGGGCTTCATAGTAATAGATTTTGTCCCCAGATATATTAAATAATCTGAGACAGATAGCGGCAACTCTACCGTATATTTCTTCCGAGGTAGAATTATCAATATCTATCCTTTCCTTTAAATAGTTCAATATGTCTATTAAGCTTTTTTCACTATTATCATGTTCTGCAATTTTATACTTTGCAAGTGCATAAAGAAGAATATTTTCTACAGATTCTTCCAGTTCCACTAAACTATTAAACATATCAAGTGCAGATTCATACTCGTTATTATCCAAAAATTCTTTACCCTGTTTGTAAATGGCATATAATGACTTATCAGGAATGATTTCTTTATATATGTTTCTTTCGTTAAGTGCCCTAGAAATAGGATTGTCTGGCATATCAGTGTCAGAATTTACAGCAAAGTCAATAAACTTATTTAGATCATTTTGAACTCTTTTTATTTCACAGGCATCGATATGTAATCCTTGATGATTATAAAAAATAATCGGAACATAGGTTAAATCAAAGAATTTGAACTCTTTTTCTTTATCTTTAGAACATAGCAAAATAGTAGATCTTGGTTTCAATGCATGACGTGCACCTAGTTCATAGATGGCATTAACATTCATTGTACTTATATCGGCAATTACAATATCAGCACCATTAAGACAAGTTACAAATTTGAAATCTATAGATGTAGAACCTGATATTTCATCACAACGGAATGCATTAAACCTGTCTTCATCATACAGTCTAAAGGGTACAAGGTGATTCGTATTGATGCATGGTTTTATGATTTCTTCGTATGTAGTATCAAGATTGATACCATTTTTTATTCCGTATCCCATTATTACAAAGCATGACTTTTCCATATCTGACCCTGTTTTTTAATGATAATCTCCAATTATCATTCAAAATCTTTCGCTAATCTTTAAATGGATTTTAATGTCATATACTATTGTGTCTTGATTAATGTATGTGATAATATTGATGAAAACAATGGATGTTCCCAAAGAGGACTTAGTATTATGCACCATCACAACATTGATCCATACCCAATTCCAAAAGACAAAAGCCCAATATATATAAATGAACTGATGATTCTTGTCTATTTGGTACAAGCATCTTGTAATACTCGGACGCTAGTTCCGCAATTATCCGGACAATGGTTCTGTTAATATCCGGACAAGATTCCTGTATCAAGTGGACAAGATGACATCTACTTTTTTATATTACTCGCTTGCCGTCTTATTGTCATCTCCGGCGTCAGCCGGCATATGTTCTATAGTCGGACGGCGGGAAGGACCTTTTAGGTCAAACCTATACGCATTGCGCACTATGCGGTCAAGGACCGCATCTGCAATCGTTTGATCCTTGAAAACTGAAACCCAATTCTTAACAGGTAACTGTGCTGAGATGGCTACAGACTTATGTCTGTGGTATCTTTCCTCAATGACCTCAAGGAAGTCCTGCGTCATGGCAAGGTCCAGCTGTTTCATGCCAAAATCATCAAGCAGCAAAAGATTAGGTTTGACCAAATCCTGCATCAGCTTGTTGTATGAACCATCGCCTCGGGCGATATTCAGATCTGTAAGTAGCCTTGGGACTCTGTAACATCTTACAGTATGTCCTCTAGTACAAGCCTCTCTGCCAAAAGCTGAGAGCAGATATGTTTTGCCTACACCAGTTGCACCTGTAATGATGAGGTTGTTACCGCTTGTGACCCATTGGCAGTCTGATAGTCTTGCGACATCTGCTTTCTTGAGCTTTCGTATAGGTTCATAATCCAGGTTTTCAAGACATGCAGTAGGTTCCCTTAAATGAGCAAGTCGTATAAGCCGATTTGTCTTGGCTTTATTTCTTGCATTGAACTGGGCTGTCACAATCATTCCCAGCCTGTCGTCAAAGGAAAGAGCCTGCGAAGCAGGAAGTTCATCCTGCCTGGCGTACTCAAGTCTCATGGCATTCAGCTTCATTGCTGTTAACTGTTCCGCTGTCTGGTAGTTCATGATGCATCACCTCCTATTCCCATTCTCCGACACGGAGATTTTCATGGTTTGGAGTTGGAGTATCCGCATCGGATTGATCAGCGTTTACGGGCTTCTTATCCTGATTGTTTTTCAGGATGTTCTTGAGTGTTGTATATGTAACAGAGTTAAGTTCAAGTGCTCTTTTACAAGCGCTATCAACTCTGGTGTTACCGTACTGCTTGCTGAAATTTACTACAGCCATGCAGGATTTATATGCCTGTTCCTCAAAGTCAGCCGACTTAAGGAGTGTATCTACAAAGCGGTATGCATTCTGACCTATGCTTGATGCCCTGTAGCGGTAATGAGTCCCGTCATACTGATTAAACTCTCTGATAGCACGATGGTTCGCAGGCATATGGCTTATCTCGGTTGCATAGCGTCTTCCAGAGAACTTCCTGACATGTATTGCAACCCTTTCGCCCATGGCGTTGAAGACCTCTATCTTCTTGGCATAGGCATGTATAGTAACAGAGTCCTTGTAAAGAGTATAGGGCACTGAATAGTAAAAGCCGTCATAATAAACATGATAGTTATTCGGTACTGTCTTTACTGGCAGCGTCTCGTAATACTCAAAAGGATCTTTGGGCAGTGGCCTAAGTGCAGGCTTGTCAAGGGCTATAAAGTTGCTGCTCCTAGAACCTGGGCGATGCTTGAATGGTCTTTCAGCAAGCTCAAGCACACGATCCTTTATGTCAGTATTAAGAGCTTCGAAACTGTGGTATATCTTATCCTTAAGCCATTCAAGAAGCCATGTTTCAAGCCAGCCCACGCCTGATTCAACTGTGGGTTTATCTCTTGGTTTTTTGACCCTTGCAGGGATTATAGCAACCTGATAATGACGGGCCAGATCTCTGTAAGCATGGTTAAGCTCAGGATTATACAGGTTAGTATGTACAACAGCTGTTTTACAGTTATCGGGCACAAGTATCTTTGGAAGGCCTCCATACCACTCAATGGCGTCTATATGGGCCTGATTCCAGTTGATCTGCGTCTCGTTAGGAAATGCTTCAACAAAAGGATATGAACTGTCTCCAAGCGTAGCAACGAAGAAATGAGCCTCATGAACAACACCGGTTTCATAATCAACAACGCAGGGAAGAGTATCGCCCATCCAATCGACAAACAGTTCCTTGCCAGGCTCGCGCTCCTGTGGAAGTACCACTTCTTTACCGGTATCTTCTTTCCAGGTATTGAACTTGGCGCAGAAGTAACTGTAGCTGTAACCATCAGGATTATCCTTGCGGTATTCCTGTTCCCAGATGTAGAAAAGGTTGATCCTTCTGCTGGACATAAGGCGCTTGTATATGGCTTCCCAATCTGGTTCATCTTTGGATTGCTTACGACCAAAAGAGTCTGGATATATCAGCTCATTGATTCGCTCAGGAGAAAGCTTTACAGCTTCTTCATAAGTGAGCCCACAGTTCTTGCATCTGTTGAGAATTTCGCCAACGGTAGTTTTGGAACAATCTACAGCAAGTGCAATATCACGTAGATTAAGAGCCATTTCCCTCAGGCGAAGGACTTCAGTAACTTTCATAGTATCAAGACACCTCATTTCATACCCTCCTTAGAATGTAATTAATTACATTCTAAGAAGATCAATCTGAGATGTCATTTGTCCGGATGATTCAGGAATGGCTGTCCGAATATTTCAGGAACAGTTGTCCGCATGTTTCAAGAATGCTTGTCCGGATAATAAAAGATTACATGTCCGGATAATTCAAGAATCCTGTCCGGATGTTACAAGAATCATCAAATGAACCATGGCTAATTGATAAGTCTATATGCTATAAGAAGGATTTTGATTTGGATCAGGGCGGTGTTGAAGATAATATCAGGGTATATGTGCAGCTTGATATTAGTGCAGATGCTATTATTCGAAGATTGAACCACATCATATCATTTTATGGAGAGGCAAACGAAGATAACGAATTCAATTTCAGTGCAGATCTTAATCTTATTATCTCCCAAGTAGAAATATATGATCAGATTTGGGGAGTAAGACATGGTATGAATGAAAAAGGGCATAGCACAGAAGCCATTGCATTGATTCGTGAGATTGTTACGGTGCTAGAGAAAATACCTGATGGCTGTGCTGAGTTCTTTCCTTTTGAGATTATTGATGAATTACAGGCGGAATATCTATAAAACTATAATATTAAAAGCGGATTGGAAATATGTTCAATCCGCTTTTTGCCTGTTATATGTGGCATTGTCAACTAATGCTGTATGTCCGGGCGAATAGAAAAACTGTTCCTGGGGTGCTTGTTGCACAATATGTCCTTTTGCTTGGACATAGAAACATGGGTATAGATTTCAGTAGTACGAATTGAGCTGTGCCCGAGCATTTCCTGAATATAGCGTATATCAACATCAGCATCAAGGAGCGATGTGGCAAAGGTGTGGCGCCACATATGTGGAGTAATATGCTGCTTGATTCCTGCGAGATTTGTGTAGTGGTTAAGCATTCTGCGTACAGATTGGTCTGAAAGAGGCCGACCTTGTTGATTCACAAACAAGTGATGGCAAAGGCTGATCTCCTTATCATAGGCTTTTTTGTAGTTTACAAGTGCATCATGTACTTGATTGTTTCCTATCTGCAATATGCGTTCTTTTGCTCCTTTCCCATTGATGAATACTGTATCTTCTGATAAATTCACATCATCCGGAACAAGATTACAGAGTTCAAAAATTCGTAAACCTGTGGCAAAAAGTAATTCACAAATGGCAGCATCTCTTATGGCGTTGCGTCTTCGATAGGCTGTTTTTCCATCATTAATCTGCTCATAAATAAGGGTAAGCATTAATTCTATGGTATCTAACGGGATTATACGTGGGAGCGTTGATGGCTCACGAAACTTGCTTTGAACATGCGTCCAGGGATTTGCGGTAATGATGTTATGACTCTCTAAATAGTGAAAGAATGCTTTTATAGATGCTATTTTTCTTTTTACGCTTCTGGGTTTGTATTGGCGGTGAAGGCTTCTTAAATAATCTTCAAGTACCTCGGCAGATAGCTCTTTTAGTTCTACAGAAGATATGTTGTTGCCAAATTGCTTGAGATCAGTTGAGTAGGCTTTGATAGTTTTCAAGTTAAGCCTTTTCTGGCTTGAACAGAAATCCAAATACTTGTCTACAATCTTGTCGTAATTATCCATTGTTCCCTCCTTGATATCTCTGATATTATATAGAGAAGAATTATATCATAGCGTATAAAATGATTATTTGCGGTCATTATATGGATTGGCCGGAAGAAGTGGCTTGTAGCTTTTGGATGGGAGACAACAGTTTTTTAGGTGTGGTATAGCTATTGCGGGGATGCCGTCATGATTATTGGTGGCAGTAGTTGAAATAAGAGGATGAAGTAGGAAGCGTGGAAAAATATGAGAAAAATGGATCAAGAAGAATTTGATGGGCAGACGTTTGTTAAGAATCCTAGAGATTGTGGACATCCTGATGTTGTGAGGCTTATAGATGGTGCAACAGGTGCTCACATGGATTATGGTTGCACAGTATGTGGTTTGCAACATACAAATAGTGAAGTTTTTAAAAAGCATGGATTAGAAGGATACGTGTAGGGAGGTACTCATATGGGAAAAACAGCAGTAGAGTTCTTTACAGGAGCGAATGTTTTCTTAGATGCATCTAAAACGTTGAATGTTGTTGGTCAAGCAGGTTTATCACAAATGAAAGATGCTAATTCAGGATTAGAAATCCTTGGACGTATGTATATTCCTGGGATAGTAATGCAGGCATTTGCGGCAGAGTTGTACCTTAAAGCTCTAATTGTGTATGAAGGAAAGCAAATAAAGAAGATACATAAGCTGGATGCTTTATTTGGGATGCTTGATGAAGTAGAAAAGAATATAATAACCGCAAGTATGATGGCAGAAATACGAAATGCAAAAGGTATTAGTGAATCTGAGTATGGTGAAACAGAACTGTTGGATGATTTTACTAAGGCAGCAAACATATTTGAGGATTGGAGATATTTCTTTGAAAGTGGAACTGTGAGTGCAGATCTTGATTTTATGAAAGCTCTCAATGATGTTCTATATGTAAGATGTAAATCGCTGATATAGGGGCATACTAACCAGTTTAAAAGGACTCATATATTAGACTGGATATAGCGCAGTATAAGGCGTTTATTAAATTTTCTTAAAAAATAGTTCTTTTGATTATCAAAATTTAGTATTTTTGACCCCATTTTTTTGTATTTTATTTAATTTTTATAAATGCTCTGTTTCAGTATAAATCCAGTTATGGCGTGGGTTTGTACTTTTTTTATTATGTAAGTTTATAAATGGTTTATTTTTTTATTATTTTTTGTTAATAGCAATTAATCATTTCAGGGTCGACAATAAATTTGTAGACGCTCGTATGGGACGTATTATTTTGCATTTTATAATGGGACGGATGCAGGATAATTAACGGGCGAATAAGATAATGTGTATTGCCTAGAAATGGGCAATAATAGTATGAAAGGAGAAACTAAATATGAGAAGTAAGCTATTTGGTAGGCTGATGAGCTTTACGCTGTCAGCTACAGTGGCACTGACTTCAGGTATTCCTTCACTCGCCTATGATGGCGGTGGTGGCGACTTGCCTGAAGAAGAGGAAGAGATCCTTGTTCTTGATGATGAAGATGAAGAATTAGGGTCTAATTTTGATGCTGAAGAAAGTATTGTTGAAGATGAAATCTCTTTTGAAGAGGAGAACGAGGAAGACGCCGAGTTTGAATCAATTGCAGGAGTAAATCTTACAGTTACTAATGCGCAATCAGATGTAAAGCTGTATACATGCGCAAACGGAACACCTACGGAATTAGTTACTGGTAATATTACTAGTGATCAGGATTTTGTATTTTATGTTGTTCCGGAAGTTGGAAAAGCATTAAAGGATGCGCCTGTCACAATTACTGGTACTTATGATAATAATGGAACGCTTGTTCCAATTTCTAGTAGCGATTATACAGTAAGCGATGTCCTTGAAGAGTATGACATCACTGGTGATTCGGGAAATTTGGTTGCTCAAAGTGCATTAGCAGCGACAAAGTTTTATTGGAATAATGCGAAAATGGTGACCATTAAGAAGAGTTACCTTTCAAATTATGAGAAATATTACAATAAACCATCAGCTGCAACCGGAGAAGTGGCTTTAACTGTTACTGCAGCGGCTTCTGATGGTGCAGTTAAATTCTCATTACCTATATTCGTATATGATGATATAAATGTTGCTGGTTCCGAGACATATCAAACATACAGCCAGGCTATAGGAATGAGTTCTCCACAGATTACTTACGGATTACCTTATGGAGATAATACTACAGATTATATCCTTATCGGAAATGCCATCGATGATTGGGATGATTTTACCTATACTCCCAAATTGGCGTTAGTAAAAAAAGATTTGTCTGGAGAAACTGCGTTGGCAACAACATTAACATCAGACTGGAATGCGGATGTTGCTAATGCGACTGCAGATAAGCATCAATATGTTGCCAATGGTCACAAGTTTGGATTAACAGCGACTGCTACAAAAAATGCTTATATTGAAACTGAGAAGTCTGAAGGAACTAAGTTTGCTGCTATAGTTCTTGTTAAAACCGCAAAAACTGCTTCATATATTCTATCAGCTAAAGACACAAATTTTGTTGACTGGTCTTTCACTGATGGTTCTGGAAATGCGATAGATAGCCAGAAGATTGAAGCTGCTAATTTTAATGCGAAAGAGATCGGGAAAGTAGCAGCAAGTGGAAATGACAAAATTGGAGTTGTAGCAAAGGGATATGGAGCTCCTGCTAATGCTGAAGTTTTACCGGGTGGTGGTACCCCCGACAGAACACTTGCCCAAGCAACTGGTTCTGTAAAGTATGCTTTAGGAACTGCAGATCCAGCAGATGCTACTTGGGATAGTACTGGATCTGTTTGGAAGCTTCCTAATTCCGCCGCTAATAATGTTGTACTTACAGCTGTAACTCAAGAACAGGTAACATTTAAAACAAAAACCGCAGCGTTAAAGAATTCGGTTGTTGTTAAGTACGTAAAGAAAAATGGAGCAGCTAATACTACTGCAATTGATGTAACTGCTAATTCCGGAGCTGGAACAACAGATACAGTCAATTCTGAATCTAGTATTCAGTTCTCTGTATATCCCAAAGAAGGATACACTCTTAAGGGCGTGTATCTGACAAAATATACGGCAGATGGAACAAAGGTTACACATGAAGATGCAAAGCTGACTGGGACGGACAATGTTTACACAGTAGAGGATATTTCAGGATACGCAAGGATTGTCATCGATGCAGAGGAAGTAACTAATAAAATTGGCGTCAGATTAGACGCAGCATCATCTGCAAACGTAACAATCACAGATTTGAAGACTAATGTGGCACCTACTACCACAGCGGCTGATTATGCGATTAAGAATGAGGATTATTATTTTACTGCATTAGTAGGTGATGGTTATCTTATTGATGAGATGACTGCTAAGGCAGGAACTGCGCCTAATATTATTGATGCTGCTGTATCATTAGTTAAATTTGATAAGACTACAAAGCTTTATACCTATAAGGTTGCCGGTGTTAGTGAAGGACCGATAACGTTAAAAGCGAAGGATAAAGCAGCTCTTACTATTTATAAAGTTGCAAATAGTGATGCGACAGTAACAATTGGTGGAGAGATCCTTGATGATGGGGATAAGACTACCATAGATGTATCTGTAAACAACACCTTGAATGTAACAGCAAATAATGGTGCTAAAGTTACAGGAATATATTACGGTACCGCAGGTAATACAGCTACTCAGGCTGCTATGGATACTTTGGTTACAGCCGGAACTGCTGCATGGAAGGTTTCTGCTGTTCCATTTGCATTTTCTTCTGTAGAACTTAAAGAACTTGCTGGCGCTGGCGGAAACAGTATATATGTTTATGCAACTACAACACGTGAAGCTATTGAAGGCAAGGATTATTATAGCATCAAGTTTGTAGATGCTGATGGCACTGATATTTCATCAGGTCTTACAATGTGGGCTGGCGATGGAAGTGCAGCGACTATCAGAGCTTTAGCGGGGTCATCTGATGATGACTTCCGTACAGTTAGTGCTATTTGGCTTGCTAAGGATGGAACGACTCCAGTATATACAAGCCCGGCTTCATCTACTGATTCAACAGATGTGGTTAAGTATAGTTTAGCAAAGACTACTGTTCCTGCAGACCTTGATAAGCAGGTCGCAACTCTTACTAACAATGTTATAACTCCTACTAAGTACAATGGAGGATCTGCAAGTAGTGACTCCGATGTTCTTAGTGTTGAATACAACGTGACTGATAGTGTGAGTGGTGCGACAACTAAATTCCCTGCGAACGTTGTATTTAAAGCTTCATTACCGATTACAGTGAAGCCTGTTCGTGATTTCTACGAAACTTATGATTTTGCTGTAACAGGAACACTGTATGGCGAAAAGAAGATAAGAGTTAATGGAACGGGAGTTGCAGATAGTGCTGTATTTACTCCGATGGGACATATTGCAGCAACAAAGACTGCAGCCGCAGTCAATGCATCACTTGCATCAGGAACGTCTCCTGTAGCTGCGACTTCTGCTATTAAGTTTACTACTACTCCTGCGATGAATATTCTTGCTTCTTCTGCAGAGTATACACTTAACGCAGATACCATTAATGAAGTTACTGCTGATGCAGCAACAATTGCTGCTGCAAAGAAAGCACAGAATATAGATGTATCCGCTGAAGTAAAATTTGTTGATGGAACAACCAGAACTATAACAGACACTTTAGAGGTAGTAGCAACTGACTATGGTTATTATGCTATTCCTACGGTAACAGTGAATGGAACAAAGACCACTGTATATTCTGGAACAACATCACCTGTAACAATGAATATAGAAACACTATCAGGTGGAATTAATAATGGAACTATAAAATTTGATGTTTATCATGCGCTTACAAATGCAGGAAGTGCACATTTTACAACTTATGATCTTGCTAATGAAGATGACATTGCAAACGCTATTGAAGATGGTGATATTGAAGCTGTTCCTGCATCAGATATTACTTGGACTAGCTTAGAAGGCGCAGTTGGATTTGAGAAATATTTCACTGTTTCTGGAAATAGTGGAGAGTTCACAATAACTGCTAAGTCAAAAACAGCAGCAGCAGAAGCACTTACACTTGATGCTGAAGGCAAGGTTAATGGTTATGATGTAAATCTTCCAACAGGTAAGGCTCTTAATGTGAATGTTTCTCAGAAACTTGCAAGATATAATTTTGCAGTAACTACTAATGATACGAGTGGATCAGCCGATTATCTCTATCCTGTTCTTTCATGGGATTTGGGATATACACGTAGTGATGTTTTGACAGGAACCAATGTTAGCGGAACGACTTACCTTAACGTTCCTCTTGGAACAACATTTAAGCTTCCAGGAGCAGAGGTATTTAGTGGTGTTAATCCTAAGAGAACACTTGCAGGATGGAAGGATGAGGGAAATACTTATCATTTGATAGGAAGTGACTTCACTACAACAGCAACTTCTACTCTTACAGCTGTATGGGCATACAAGTATTCATCTACAACTGGAAATGTACTTTATGCATCAGCTGGTAACATTTTGGCAGTTAATACCACGACTGAAGCTGCTGTAGCAAATCCTCTTAATATTGCGAAAGAGGGAAGCGTATCTGTGATAGCTGGATATTATCCGCTTGATTTAGAAACGCTTTGTACAGGAACTACTGCGCCTTATGGTGCTACATTAGAAACTATCAAGGATACATCTAAGCTTAAACTTGTTGCCACAGATGCTACGAGTGGAAAGAATTTCCTTGGTGCTGATGACGAGGGTGTTTTTGCTAATGCTACTATCAATGGTGTTAAGAAGACAAGTTCAAGTCTTTCAGCAAAACTCACGTATACCGAGGCTGAAGGGATATCTTATGAGGCAACTATCTCTCAGATCAATGTAACCGATTCTGAAATTTGGCAGATTGAAGCTGAAGATGTTACCCTTGAGAACTTCCAGACAACGAACAAACCACTGAAAACTATTAAAAAGGGAACAAGTGATGAGGACCTTGCAAATACCACTTTGGCTGGTCAGACAGTAACCTTTACTTATTCTGATGATACTATAGCCACTGTAGTATTGAATGCTGATAATCAAAGCCTGGGTATTACTGCAAAGGCAGTAGGTTCTACAGATGTAACCATGACAATGATTAGTACAAATAATATTAAGAAAGTGGTTACATTTAATGTTACAGTCACAAAAGCAAAAGTTAACATTGGTGTTAAGGTGACTCCAAATTATGGAGCAACTGCAAATAAGACTCCTGTTGCCACAACTGTAGCAGAGGGTGAACCTCTTAAACTGTGGGTAGATAATACGACAGGAAATACTATTGATATTACATTTACAGATGAAGCTGGCGCTGAAATTCAGGCTAGTTCAGTTACATCTTGCACGGTTACTTTCCCTACAGCTCCTGCAGGTACAACATATGTCACTATTGCTAAAACAGATGTTTCTGCAGTAGAAAAGACATTCAAAATTAATAATGTTGATGGTATTGCTAAAGTGACAATTACGGCTGTAATTAGTGGAAAGACATATGTCAGAACACTTGATGCTGTAACATACAGAACAATACAGCTGTATGGACCAGCTGCAGGAAACATTGATATAAGTAATACTACGACTCCAGATAACAAAGCAGAAAATACTTTGTTTGAAGTATATGAAGGCACACAGGTAGATGATAACAAGTTTGCCGTAGGTAAAGTTGCATTTGTTCCTGTAGTATATGATGCGACTAAGAAAGCAGCTGATAAGTACAGTGTTTCACTTTCTGATTATTCAGTTAAATGGATTAGTGATGACCTTGATCAGGAATTCCTTGGTTGGGGTGCTACCGCAGCAGCAATCAAGCAGACCGAAGCAGATTATACCGGAACTGTTGAGGCAACATTGGCAGAATTAAAAACAGGAATTAGCTTATATCCATATTTCAAGAGTTTAAGTATTAAGAAGGTAGAAGGAATTCCTGAAGTAATAAGACTTACAGATGAGAAAGTCGGTGCTAAGAATGCATACGGTACAGAGACTGACATTGCCGCTGCTAATACCAGAACAACGCATGATGGCACTAACTGGGAAGAGTATGAACTCTTTGTTGATCCTTCTTCGTCTGCAGAAAAGATCAGTATCAAAGCTGATAAGGCTGGCTTCTATGATATAGCTTCCGTTGGCCAGACTGATACACCTACTACATACGGAAAGACTACAGATGCAGAAGTGCTTTACCTTGATACAACAGCTACTGCTCCTTGGAGTGGAAAGAAATTATTTGTTCTTGGAGTAGGCGGAAATGCAGCTCAGAGAATAGATAATTTCCGTATTGGTAAGATTAAAGGTAAGGTTGGTGCAGCTAAGATTTATATCATAGCTGGCTCGAGCTCATATGGACCTATTGATCTTTATGTAAATGGTGAGTATGTTGATGGAACTAAGACTCGCTATATGGAAGATGGCGAAGTTCTTGAAGAAGGTATGAAGACGGTACTAAATGTTGCCCATTTCTATAAAGGTAAAGAAAGAGTAACAAAGGGTATCATTAAGGTAAAGGATGGCGATGCAGAGAAACTGATTCTTGTTGATTCTAATACTTGGATCAAGAAGCCATCTAATACAACAAGAGTACTTGATGATAAGACATACTTCATCGGAGAAGATGGATATCTTAAGACTGGTGTTGTTACAATCGACGGAAAAGATTATCTCTTCCGTGAAGATGGTTCAAAGGTATCCCATACTGACGAAGATGTAAAAGATGGTATCTTTACATTTGGTGATGTTGATTACGTAGTAGCAGATGATGATACTGTAGAAGAAGATAAACTCTTTGAAGTATCAGGCACACCTACATGGACATGGACTAAGGCATCTGATGGCAAGACATTTGCTTCTGCTAAGGTTGTATTTACATCAACTGATGGAAGAACAAAAGAGATCACAGTACCTGTAGCTAAGATGACAGTTACTACAGAGGGTGAACTCACCAAGTATGTAGCAGCCGCTTCCTTCAAGAGCAAAGGCACTGAGATTTCAGCAACGGATACTAAGTATCTCGATGCAGAAGGCAACGAAGTAATTCCTCACGACCACGTATGGACACCAGAGTGGAAGTGGACAGATGTAGAAGGCGATGTTGAGAAGAAGACAGTAGCTCTTACACTTACATGTAAGGTAGACGCCGAGAATCCTCACACAGAGTCCTTCTCAAAGACAGTAACCGCTGAGAAGAATGGTCTCGTATGGAGCTGGAATGCATCATTCGAATATGATGAAAAGACCTATACAGCACCAGAACAGAAAGAAGTAAGAGATGAGCAGACTGGAGAAGAGATTGAGGTAGAGGATATCTCCGGTGGTAAGGGTATTGTAATCACTCTTTACAGAGATGAATACAATTACACAGGTTCTCCTATCAAGCCTACAGATTTCAGCGTACTTGACCTTGAGCGTGATAGTGACTATTACCTCAACCCTGGTACAGAGTATTCAGTATCTTACAAGAATAACACCAAGGTAGGTGAAGCTGAGATTATTATCAAGGGTAAAGGAAACTATGCCGGCAAGGCAACATCAGCTAAGTTTAAGATCGTTAATCCTTATCCTGATGATGTTGAAGCTCCTGTAGTTAAGGGCGCAACACTTAAGCTTCCTAAGGCTACATACACCTTTAACAACGAAGAGCAGTTCCCTGCAACCGTAGAATTTGGTCTCAAGGGAGAAACAGCAAAGACTTATACATTTGATAGGGACGCTTGGAACTACTTCGATGCAGAAGGAAATACAATTCCTGCAGCATGGACCTGCGAGAACAACAGAAATGCCGGAACAGCTACATTCGCAGTTCTTGGTGTAAAGGATTCAAAGGGTCAGCCTACAGCAGTTAAGAAGACCTTCAAGATCCAGGCAGCTGCTCTTGATACTACCAACTTCAAGGTACTTGTTGGCAGCCAGGAGAAGGATTTTGAGATCGAATGGTTCGCAAAGGGTGCAACTCCTTGGGTAGATATTGTTTGGGCAAACGGCGACAACGAGTATGGACTCTGGATCGGCAAGGACTTCGCAGTATCTTACAAGGATAATAAGAAGGCTGGAACTGCTTCTGTATCTATCAAGGGTAAAGGCAACTTCAAAGGAACACTTAAGAATGTTGCAACCTTCAAGATTAACGCACTTGACCTTAGCGAGACATGGCTCCAGGCAGTTACATTAAAGGCTGGAAACAAGGGCAAGCAGGTTAAGGTAACAGTAGTTGATCACCATGATAACATTATTCCTGCTAACAAGTACACAGTATCAGTAAAAGATGCTAGTACTGGTGCAGATCTCACAAATACCAAGCTTACAGCAGGTATGGAGATCCTTGTTAAGGCAGTTGCTAAGGATTCAACAGCTGTAACAGGCGAGACAATTGAAAGACCTGTTACTGTCGCTGCTGATTTCTCAAAGGCAACAGTTAAGGTAGCGAAGGGCTTCTATAAGGAATATACAGGACAGGCTATCGAACTTACCGATGAAGATATGAAGAATATCACAGTTACAATTAAGGTTGGTAAGGACAAGAAGACTCTTGTATATGGTGAGGACTTCTTCATTGCCGGAACAGCTGACAATGTTAACAAGGGAACAATGACAGTTACAATTGAAGGCAATCCTGAAGGCGATACCGAGAGAGGAATTCCTGCATTTAGCGGATCCAAGACCTTTAAGGTTAAGATCAAAGCTAGACAGCTCCCTCTTAAATAATTAGAAGTACTTTTGGTTCCACCCTATTTGACCTTTCACAACACATTATCAATCAAATAGGTAACGAAGATGTGGTCCTTGGTGTGGACCACATCTTCATCTCAAAGATTTAACAAGGGTCACCCACCAATGTATAAAACGAGGGTGTACCTTGCTAATAGGGACATACCAGGAAACAGGCTTGTCCTGCCATAAAAATGGCGAAGAGTGTTCTTCGCAACATATTATATAGTTCTTGTTTCACACCAGACAAGGACACTTTTAGGGGTCTAGGGCTTCGTCCCAGATGCCCTAGATCTAGACAATTCAAGGCATCCCGGTCATATTTCAAACACTGGGATGCCTTTTTTAAACCAGGAGGACTTGCACATGCATATTAAGAGATTTCTGGCAATACCTCTTACAGCCATGCTTTTATTGTCATCTGTTAATTCAGTTAATCTAAGAGCCTTGGCAGCTCATTCAGAGGCCGGCGTTTTTGAGGAATTAGAGATAGAAGATGCCTATGGACTTAATTCTGAAATTGAGTCTCCTGATGATGAAGAGACCTTGATAGAAGAATCATATGAACTTTTTTCTGAAGACAGCGAAGAAGATATTTTTATCTATGAAGATGATGAAATAGACCCTGCATTCGATATAGAGGAAGAGTCAGAAAGAGCTACGGAAGAGGAGTCTACCTTCGAAGCAGATCCACCTTTTTCTGAAGACAGAATGACTCTTTACCACGAAGCTAAGGCCTATGTAAATGTCCATAGCAGCGCAGACTTTGGTCTGGACAGAGACGCTACGGATGAAGAGCGAGATACTTTCAGTGAGTGGAAAAAGAACGAGACCTTCAAGTGGTCAATATCAAATGGCAATGTAATTAAACTTCTTTCCTATGAAAGTGGAGCAGACGGTGAGAGGCAGAAGCTGGATTCCGTCTCCGGCACCGGAAAAACCTTTGTGGAATTTATTCCTGCAAAAGAGGGAGAAGCAACCCTCACTGTAGAGGTTGGAAAGATAAAAAAGAGTGCAACTATTACTGTTGCGTCAGATTTTTCACTTGATAAGGATCAGATCAATCTTTCCATGGGGGTAAATCCTTCCGATACCATAACACTTAAAGCCAAAAGTGAGACCGGTGTTGAACCGACTGTAACCTTCAACTTCTATGGCGAAGCCTATGACGAAGAAGGCAACAAATATGAGAACGAGAATGCTGTAACTATAACAGAGCTTACAGATGAGAAGACTTTCGTAGACAACGTTCTTACAAAGAAGTATGAAATCAAGGCAAGAGATGGTCTTTCTCATGGTGGCGGCAATGCCAATTTTATTGTAAATGGTGAGATTTATCTTAGTGCCAAGGTCAACATTGCAGGAATCGAACGTGTCGAGATGAGCGATTTCTGGGGATTTGAGAAATTTGATGAACCGGACGAAGATGGCGCCATGGGAAGAATAGAAAATGGCCAGTTTATCACCATGGAGACCTGGCTAAGAGGTGCCAAGATTTATTACAACGTTGAGTATTCAGAGGAATTCCCGGCAGAAACAACACCGGAAGTTGTGATTGCCCTTGGAAAGGTCTATGAGACCCCTATAGAAGTTTATTCAACAATAGAGCATGGCTTTGCACGTATAAGTGCAGTAGCTGTTAAGGATGGTTATGCCAATTCCGAGTTCAAGGATATGGTTGTACATCTCGATAACTGGGATATCTGGAACGGTATTGGAGAAATCGACAGAGGCAAATTTGACAATGATCCGAGTAAGATAGCAACCAGTGGCCTTGTCATAAGTACTATCCCTTGGGGAGACTACGATGAAGAACACAGGCCTTCTGAATATGAATTTGTTTATACAGGTACCAAGATTGATCATGATGGCAACGTGAGAGTTTATTACAACGGCAGAAGCCTTGTAGAAGGAACAGACTTTAAGCTGACCTACAGCAACAACACTAAAGTGTATGTCCTTCCTGAAAACCTTACAGATGCTGACAAGAAGAAAGCACCTTCCTTTACCGTGACCGGTATTGGAAACTACAACTTCAAGGAGACAACATATTTTTCAATACTTCCCATTAATCTTAATTTCTGCAGGCCTACCAATGGTCCTACAATCATGGTATTTGCAGATGATTCTAAACTTCTTAAGAAGGCTGTGATAGAGCTCACATTTGTAAATAAGGGTAAAGAGGCCAAGCTTAAGAATGGCAAAGATTATGCGATCTATTTTAATAAAAATACTCCTGACGGTCCTGATTTTGAGCATGCATTGACTGCTCAGCAGCTTCTTGATGATATAAAAGCAAACAAGAATGACTGGAATAATTACAGGATAAATGCCAGAGGAATAGGCAATTTCACAGGAAATCTTGATAATGGCGGATCTGTGAATCTTTTGGTTTTGCCTGCAGAAGAAAAGGCAAACTTTGTAAACCTTGGTGAGGCCAAGATGCCCAAATTGCCGGCATTTGACTACTCAGAGTCAGAAGTCGAGGGAAAGCTTGTTCCCGATCTTCAGTCTACCAAGCTTATTAAGCAGTTTGCTGAAGGGACATTAAAGGTAACCTCTAAGGGCAAAGAGCTTAAATACATGGATGATGAGAAGTATGCTGCTTTGTCTGATACTGATAAGAAGTATCCATACTACTACACTGTTCGTGATCCCGGCGCTAATGATGAGCGTACGAACCGCTATCCCGGAACGCAGAACTTTATTGAGATTGTTCCTTATGAAAATGGCGATGATGAGACAGGTTACAGAAGCAATCTCCTGGGCGAGAGAACATTGTTCTTTACTATCAACGCATGGACCCTCGACCTTGTAGATTATGCCACAAAGATACCGTATCGTGGCACGAGTATCCTCGCCTATGCCGAAGACGAAAATCATGACTGGCGTCCGGATCTTTCATCCATAGCAGCAGAAGGAAAGACTACTGCTAGAGTAATTAACAAGGCTACAGGAAAAGAGCTTGAATCAGATCGCTATGATGTTTGGTCAAATGATAACTACGGAGACGTTGGAACATTTACCATTATTGTACAGGGACGACCTGACAGAGGCACAGATGGAAGAATCTATAAGAAGATCAAGATTACTCCAAGAAAATTGACAGCAGATGACCTTAACAAGACTGTTTTTGTTGAGTATTGGGAAGATCTTAATAATATTTCATATAGTGTAGGCGGTGCCGAGCCTAATTTCGACGTAACCGGCAGGTTCTATGGAGAAGAGACAGTCTGGCTTGAGTATGGCAGGGACTTTACTGTTTCCTATGTTAACAACAAGAAGGCAGGACAGAAGGGCAGTGTAACCCTTAAGTTTAAGGGCGGTTACAGTGGAACTATCAAGAAGGCTCTTGAGTTTACCGTTACAAAGAAGGAGTTCACGCCTTGGAACAGCATCTGGCTGACAGCAAATGACATTGTATACAAGAATAAGAAGAATAACTTTAAGACGAAGTATACTCTTGTTGATAACAACGTAGCTCTTAAAGAAAAGAAGGACTACACTGTCGAAGGTACTGTAAGCTACCGTTATGCAGAAGATTATATGGAAAACGACAAAGTTAAGTATAGTAAGGGCACAGAAATCAATGATGGCGATATTGTACCTGCAGGTGCAATAATTCAGATGGACCTTCAGGCTAAAGCCAAGAATGAAAACTATGCACAGCCGGAAGGTGATCCTCTTTTCTTTAGCGCAACTTACATAGTAGGTGAAGCACTTCTTTCATCCTGCAAGATCAAGGTAGCAGACCAAAAATATACCGGTAAAGAAGTTATTCCTTCCAAGGCGGATGTAAGTATTACTTATAAGGGAACTCCGATAACAGACTTTGAAATCTATGGCTTTACAAACAACGTCAAAGCAGGTACTGCATCTATGTATATCCGTGCTAATGGTAATATCTGCGGTACTAAGAAGATAACCTTCAAAATCGTTAAAGCCAAGTAATCACTATGGCTTGAAATAAAGTCTTGAAAACAACGGATAAATATTTGAAATACTACATATTATTGTGGGATTTGCTATTTAGTTATGAAAAAACATATAAAAAAAGTATTAAAAATCTTTCAAATAATGAATCTTGATGATACTGTGTAGTAAAATATATGTAGAAAATATATTTTCTGAGCCTCACCTGACACACACAGGTGGGTCCTTTCACACACGCCGTCACACAGGCAAAATAGAGAGTAGTCTGTCCCGACTGCTCTCTATTTCTATTTATGTAAAGTGTTTTTGACAAAGTAGAATAAAGCTTAGCTGTGTTATTTATGGACATACTGTAAAGGATAAGCTGTATCCGGATGATGAAAATGACCGCTATTTCCACATATACCATAGTACAGGCAAGGAGCATGGGGAAAAGGAACAATTAGAGGAAAGGCTTGAGCGGCTGGCGAGGAGTCTGAAGAAGCAGTATGGAACCGACTATCAGCTGAACAACACAGAAAAGCATTATTTCGATACGTTTTATGATAGCGAAGGAATACTGACTCTTATCAAAGAAAAAGATGACGTGATAAAAAGAGAACTACAGCTGTGCGGCTACTTCTGTATAGTCACATCGGATAAGATGACTGCGGCGGAGGCTCTCGACATCTACTATAGCAGGGATGCCTCGGAGAAAATGTTCAGGGGCGATAAATCATATCTTGGAAAAAAGTGAGAGGACGCATCTAAATGAGTCAACGGACGCAAAAATATTTGTGGAATTTGTGGCACTTATTGTAAGGAACGGGATATACACCAAGCTTAAAGAGGAACTGGAAAGGATAGATGAAAACCCCAACTATATGACGGTGCCGGCGGCATTGAGGGAACTTGAAAAGATAGAAATGGTACGTGGTCATGATCAGATATACTGGCTTGATCATGCGGTGACAAAGACGCAAAAGGTTATATTGAAGGCGTTTGGAATGGATGTTGCATATGTGAAGCACAGGGCGAACAGGATTATTGAGCAGTTAAAGATAGCAGATAACATCGGGTGGTAGGATCATGACACGTATGACAAAGGAAAGCCTGGAAGCAAAAATAAAAAAGGCTGAGGAAAGAGTTGCAAGGACTGGCGAGACCTATAACGCAGCTTGTGAAGAATTAAAGAATCTGAGGAATAGGATGGCGGCCATAGAGAACGAGACGCTTGTGGAAGCGTTTATGAAGAGCAATAAAACGATCGAGGAGGAGGTCACATTTTTCGAATCAGACATGAAGTCTGAGGATGTCGGTCCGAAACCCAAACGACGTGGAGGCCGTAGGAGAAAAACGACAGAATAGAAGCCAAAAAATTATAACCTTACTGTATAACTGGATTAGAAACTGAATCGGGAACAGCCAGAAACGGGTAGGAACAATCAGATAATATTGGAATAAACATTTATGATTAAGAAGCTGAAATGGAAGAATTACAAAGCACTTGGAAATCTTGAATTGGATTTCACTAAGGATGATGGAACTGCCTATAACACAATCATCCTCGCAGGAGAGAATGGCGCAGGTAAGACCACAGTGCTTGAATCGCTTGCGACTGTTTTGGATTGTGGACCAAATACAGTTTTTGAGTATATTGATTATGACATTAGTGGAACAACATATAAAGCAATACCCGATTCAAGAAGTGGAAATGCTGGGTTCTATAAAAGAGTTGATGTGGCTTCTGGCAATGAGGAGGCCGTTAATAGCGGAAGAAATACAAATTATAATTTGATAGACGAGGATATAAAGGATTTCCGTCATTATGGCTTTGCCTATTCCAAGGCAAGGTCGGGGTTTAAGACGGATCCGGTAAAATCTTCAACTACTATGCAGATAGATGCTGAGAAATTTGAGCCTGATAACTATGGCAGTTTTACACATATAAAGCAATTACTTATCGACATAGATGCACAAGACTCATCTGAATGGATGAAGAAAAGCAATGCTGGAGGTCTTGACGACCAGAAATATGAGGATTTCAAGAAGGCTTCTAAGGGTTATCGCTTTGAGAAAGCTTTCAATGACTTCTTTGATGATGTTCGGTATGATGGGATTGACACAGAAGATCCCGATGAGAAGAAGGTATTATTTACAAAGCATGGGCAAAGCATAGCGGTTGATGACCTAAGTACTGGAGAAAAGCAGATAGTTTTCCGTGGAGCGCATCTGCTACGGAATACAAAAAGCATCGCCGGTGGCATTGTGATGATTGATGAGCCGGAACTTTCAATGCATCCCAAATGGCAGAAGAAGATGTTGGATTACTATCGTGGGCTGTTTACGAGTGATGATAATGCTACCCAATCCGTTCAGATGATTGTAGCCACACATTCTGAGTATGTAATCCAATCAGCATTAGAGGATCGGGATAATGTCCTGGTTATCGTTTTGACAGATGAGAATGGTACGATAAGCAGTCGCAAGGTTACGGCTCCGAATGTCCTGCCAACGATAACATCAGCTGAGACGAATTACCTGGCATTTGGTGTTCCTTCCAAAGATTACCACATTGAGCTTTATGCTTATCTTCAGATGAAGACAAATAATCATACTATAGAGTCTTGCGATGCATATATTGCACAACAGCAACAGTATGATAGAACGAAGCATGAGAAGTTTGATGGATATCGTAATCATAATTACCAAACATTACCTACATATATTCGAAATGCCATAGATCATCCTGATTCTGGCAGAAGTTATACGGAAGAGGAGTTTAAGGCTTCAATTGAATTGCTGATAGAGTTATGTAGATGATTAAGGAATTGAAAACGAGATTTTAGTGAATGCTTTTGTAAAAAGCGATAAGACCCTCGATGAGATGCTGGAGTTCTTTCGGTCAGATATGAAAGATGATCCTGAAGAGGATAAGCCAAAAAGACGAGGAAGACGGAAGACGGTTCGGAACGAGGATTAATGGTCTGAAAAAAGAGTTTGAGTGGGAAATTTTCGGAAATTTAAGATATTAAGATAAATTATATAACCCCTTTGGATTACTGCATATCCGGAGGGGTTGTTTTTATATATTTAAATTGCGCACAATAATATGTTGCGCATTTGAAGGGACGATAATTCTTTAACATAACAACAAATTATTAAATATTTATAAAACACCGTACAATAAAGGCATGTCTATTGAAAATCTGATTAAATCTTGTAAAATGATTCTATAAGGAGTTATGCGAACTATAGATATTTGATATTCAAAACTGAAAATATCAAATACAGCATACAGATTATGTGTATCAAGAAGTGGGACGCCGCTTTTTTGATATAAGTTGATGAAAATCAACCTTTCATACTATGAAGAAGCCGAGAAGACACGTCCCGTCATCTCGGCTTCCATTTTATAAGATAATTTAAGAAATATCGGGTAGCGGTAGTATCTTCTGGTTCGAATAGAATAAGAAAAGGCAGAAGACTGAAAATAGACTTGGATGTGGCATGTATTGTCAGATAATCTGACATAAAATGTAGACAAAACAATCGTAATAAACTATAATTCAGATTGGTGGGAGAGAAAAAATGCATGAAAGACTAAAAAAAGCACGAAAATCTTTAAAAATGTCTCAGGCATTTGTTGCGGAACAGATGCAGCTTTCAAGACCTACGATAAGCGCAATTGAATCCGGACAAAGAAAAGTATCAGCAGAGGAGCTTGCAAGATTTTCCAAGCTGTATGGCATTAGCGTGGATGAATTGATGTATGGAAAGATTTCAACCAAAGGGCAGATAGATAATTTTACAAGGTTGTTTGCCGAGCTATCTGAAATTGATCAAAGAGAAATTTTGAATTTGATTGATTTTAAGAGAAAGTTTAAAACTATTGATTGAGCGCATCAGGGGCATGTAGATAAAAAGTGGCCAATAGATAATCATGTATTGGAGATTTGGAATATGAACGAATATATTTTTGGCGGCGATAGAAGCAATTTGTCCCTAAGCCAAAGTGCGGAACAAATAGTAATTGGTGTGTGTGACGATGAAAATTATGTTCATGTTTTTATAGAAAAGGCCTTGGAGAACTACGCTATAGAAAAAAAATTCAAAGTGAGTGTGGTTCATTTTTTGTCAGCCTCAGAATTGCTAAATAATGATAAAGATATAGATCTTTTGCTTCTTGATATTGATATGCCAGAAATGGATGGGATAGAGGCAGGGCATATACTTAGAAACCGTAATGTTGAGTACAAAATTATCATGTTGACAGGGAGAGAAGATAGATTCAGGGAAGCCTTTGAAATTGAAGCATATCGTTTTGTGACAAAACCTATAGATGATGAAAAGCTTTTTAAGGCCATAGATGATGTAAGGAATACTATTAAGTTAAAACAAAAAGTATTGGTGTTTAGGGATGGGGTGCAATATAGTATACCGCAAAAAGAAATACTATATGTTGAAGCAAATCGGTCATCGACGCTTGTTTTTACAATGAATGTAGAATTTAGAAGTGAGCAATCGTTATCTTTTTGGGCTACTATCTTGGATCAAAGAACATTTTTTCGGTGCCATAAATCTTTTATCGTTAATATGGGGAAGATTGATAAGATTCAAGATAGTTACATAACAATGATTAATGGGGATAGAGTTGCGATATCAAGGAGACTTCGCAAATCTTTTGTGAATACGTATATGATATATGATACAAAATGGAGATAACTGTGAGAATTGAAATTGTATTGACAAATATGATTATGCTTTTTGAATTTTTATCTTTCTTTTATGTATTTTTTAGGAGAGAATACAGGAAGCAAACAAACCAAAGATTAATTTGTATATCTATATGGATTATATTGTGGAGTTTAACATTGATGGCAGGATTCGATTGGCAGCATAGAATAGCCGGTCCGGTTCCTGCTTTTTTTCTAGTGTATATGATATTGATATGGATATTATTCGAAATATCCGTTAAGGAAGCTATTATAATGGGAATGGCGACTTGGCTAGTATTGTCTATTATCGAAGAAAACATTATTATTGCAATACAAACGAAATATGTTATTGAGGAAAGACGTTTTGATGGGATAATAATGGTGGCTATTTTGCTAATAATATGGTCATTTTATTATATCTTTAGGAATAGATATAATGCACAAGCATTTCGGATGCCAATCACTGTATGGATTTTGCTGGACTTAATAATGCTTCTTCTGATGGCAATGCTGTCATTTTTTACATACGTAATTGTGAAGAATCTTCCAAACACGAAGATGATTACTGCTGGGCAAATATTGCTGTTAATAGGCGGCATTTCAATAATTATCCTGTTATTTATATTTGTGTATTTTTATGGTACGGCTTACGAGTATCGTATTCAAAAGGAAATAACAGAAATGCAAATAAGACAGCAGAGGGAGTATTTTGAACGGCTCTTGGAGCGTGAGGAGGAAACAAAGAAATTTCGTCACGATATTATAAATGACTTGCTGGAATTGCACAATTATTGTGAAAATCATGAATGCCAGCAGATGAAACAGTATCTTGAAAAGGTAACTGGGGTTGTAACTGGAATTAGTAATAAAAGTTATAATGTTGGCAATGATGTAATTAATACCATCTTAAACTATTATCTGATTCCACTAAAAGAAAAATATGATGTGGAAGTAAGCGGCATGTTGTCAAATAATATTTCTATTGATGATAGAAATCTGTGTGTAATTTGTGCGAACGTTATAAAAAATGCAGTAGAAGCAGTAAGTAAAATGGATGAAGGTAGAGTTGCAACCCTTTTTGAATGTGGAAAAAGCTATTTGCATATTCAAGTGGAAAATACATATGAAGGAGATATTGAATTTGACGACACGGGGATTCCTAAAACTTCTAAATGCGATATGACAAATCATGGAATTGGAATGAGAAATGTGTTTGAGATGGTCAAGAAAAATGAGGGGACATGTAGGATTGAAGCAAAAGATGGAGTGTTCAAGGTGGATATATTTCTAAAGTCATGACCGTTGATAGGGATATAATACCGTTCGTATGGAAACATATTGAGTACAGAATGTCAGTATAGTAGACTACCAATTGTTGATATTGGTAGTCTATTTAATGGAGGTAAATGAAATGTTAGTTTTATTCACATCAGGAGGGAATTGGTTAGAATGGTGGGAGGAATTATTTGGTAGAAAATAAACTTAGTCTCAGAGAAACATAATCAATTGACAATGTTGTTAATAATAGGTATAGGAAATTAAGCTGTATAATGTAGAACGGTACGGATGTATTGGAGAAACAGTTTATAAATGCAAATTATTTAGTTGCTTGGAAATTGTATTTAGGAATTGTGATTGATATTATTTTTTTCATAATCATATAAGTAAGTAGTGGTAATTATGACATAATTATCGCTACTTACTTAAGGATTTGTTAGTAATATTATCTGTTTTTTGGACTATAAATATTTTGAACTCTTTATTTCTGATTGGGATTTGTTTTGTGATATATATTCAGAAATATTGATTGATTTTAGCTGTAATGCTGTAGTCTCATTTTTGAGGGATTTATAGTTCTTTTCAATATCAGTTTTTTGGGCTGTAAGATTATCATAATCTTTTTTTATTTCTGTAATATCAATAGAATCAGCATCAAGCCCGATTTTTCTAAGCATACGTTCAGCTCCGTCAAAGAGAATGAGCTGTGTTTCATGCATGCGTAAGTACCGGTCTGGATCTTTGGATTTTTTGTATTTATTATGAAAGGATTTGTTGTCAATGTATTGTTCCGCATACAGAAGCAGCTCGGAGATTTTTTTTATCTCATGTTCAAGCTCGACAAGTTTTGTTTTGGCAGAATTAGCTTCGGCCCTTTTTTCTTCAATTTGCCTATGGAGTTCAGCAAGGTTATCTGCTGCAGCATAACTTGAAGCAGCAGTTTTTAGATTCTTTATGGATGCCCAATGCTGTAAACCAGGGCTGTTTTGAAATTTTTCTCCGCTAGTGTCAATTAGAGTTTTGCTTGCTCCGGTGCGAGTAAGAATATCCTTTTTTGGTACTTTGATTATGCGTTTTGTGATTGCTATATTGTTCTCGGTTTGCTTTTGCGCACTTTGCTCATTATCATGCCACTTCTCTGGATTTTCTATTCTATCCTTAATATCTTCTTTGGTATAACCGGATCCAAAATTCTTGAAGCTTCCACGTATAGGACGTTCCTGTCCAGGTGCAAGGAACTTGATATATTTTGCATGAGGATCACCAAGTTTATCGCCATAGACAGTGTACCCTTTTCCCTTTATTAACAACAGAAAATCATCATAAGATTTTGCAATTCTTATGCATTCGTCAATATCTTCTTTTAATCGTTTTTTCCAAGAGTTACCTTCAAGTTCTGCCTTCCATTCGGTGTATTTTTTTCCTCTTACGCCACTTGGAATAATGACTGAAAGATTGTGCTCTTTGCATAGTTCATCGCTTAGCTCTCGTATATGATGGTAACTTCGTTTGGTGTCATAATACTTTTTGTGCTCTATATTATCGGCGGCACAAAAGATGATATGGTTGTGAGGATGTCCCTTGTCAGTATGTGTAGCTACGATATAAGAGTACTTTCCTTCAAGAAGTTTGTCTGCAAGCTCTATTCCAATCAGATGAGCTTCTTCGTGAGATACTTCTCCTTTTGCAAAAGATTGGATTAGATGAAAAGCCAGATTTTTGTCGGTACGCTTTGTACGTGAAAGTGCAAAATCGAAGTCATGTTTTGCCGTCTCAATACCACATCCAAATGTATCAACAAGAAGTTTCTCTTCCGTCTTTTCTGGGTTACAAATATAAGCTATAGCTTTTGTAACGGTACTTTTGATAGCATGGATTCGTGTGTATGCCATACTTTCTCCATCAACTCCTTTATTTCTTTTACATCTTCTTCATAAATGTTCCCTGTTTTGAAAATTCGTTCCCGGATCATATTTATATTTTTCCCAATAATCGAGAGTTGCTTGTCATAATCCTGGAGGTAATTATAGTCGATGTCATAAACATATCCATAAATTATAAGATGACGTATATATTCAGAAATTGACCTCATGCCTGAAGCCTTGATTTTATTATCGAGGATATATTTTTCGTCATCGTTGAGATAGATTTGTATGGGATTCCTACGTTCTCTTTTTTGATTCAAATGTAAATACTCCTTTCCTTTTTGCCAGACTAAGTGCTTATGATTTCTGACAAAACTGCATATTGCGCAAATATAAACCATAGCATTTAGTCAATGATGGGGGTCAGGGGGCATAACCCCTTGCAAGCTCATTTACTGTCATTTTGTCGATAGGAAAAAGGGCAGTAAATGTGAATGTGTCATGACACATTCAGTGCTTGGTATTCTTCTTGCAAATCGCTTGCGATTTGCGGGTTCAGACTGCCATAGGGCAGGCGGCTATGAACCCATAACGCCGTATCCGGCGATTGTCCTTATGCGTTTGTACTGTGGAAATCAGATATAAAAAGAAAAAACTGCCACAGTACAGGCGCAAGGGTGCACCGGTAATTAGTAGCAGTTTAGGTGTCTTATGAAATTGGAACTGAGGTCATGTTAGCAGAAGAAGTTGAACAGGTCAATCGCTTTCCGGAATATTCTTCAGATAATTTCCGACCTCAAGGGCATTTTGTACTACATCATCAAAGGAAAGGTGGGCGGCATATGTCTCATCGTTCACATAATTGTGCCAGTCCGATGCAAGGGATTCCTCATTTCTGATCTCTTCGCAGATGGTTTCGTATTTGCCTATAAGCTCAATGGAATTTCTCTTCTTGGCGGTATGTTCAACGGCTATTTTGAAGTGATCCGGATTGATATCGTCCTTGTAAAGATGGAAGAGTACATACAGATCATAATAATCCCTCGACCTTGTATTTCCGATTCCTCGGCGGATAACTGTTTCATACTTTTCTGCAAGGATTGTCTCCAAGGTATAGGCGTATACTTCGATGTCTTTTTCATCGAACATCGTATGGAAGGAATATTCGATTGCTGCAGGAGTAATCTCATCGCCGGTAGTGATGTCCATCTTCATTTTGTTCTTAATCTTGCCATATTCAGCAGAGAAGTGGATACGAAAGTTGTTGTAATCATCATCTTCACGGATTGGTTCGATTTTCTCAAATTGGAATAAGATACCGTCACCTGCATTAATAGTGAAAATCTCTTTTACAATACGTTTGATGTTTGCCTCGTCCATGTCGATTCCTCGGATGGTGGTATCCATGTCCATGGTGGTTCTTTCAGATATGCCGATCATGGAAGATATGAGAAGACCGCCTTTTAGAACAAAGTTCTTCTTGTAAGGCGATAATGATAATCGTTCCAATATGCGCTCGAACATAAAAATCTGTAATACTTCCTGTGCGTGAAGATTTTTCTGCTTGGCAATATTACGGATTGCTCCCTTAAGTTGTTCTGGTGTTTTCATGGGGAAACTCCTTTATCAGTTCGTCATTATATCCATATAGTCCCGCACTTTGCGTTCGATATGGAAAATTTTGGCATATTTAATAAGTTGTGTTTTATCTGTATTCCGGTCAGTGAAGTATTCCTTCAGAGCCTGAAGATAAAGCTGTTTATCGATTTTGTCCTTTTTCTTTAGCAGATCGATTATGCACCTTTCCTTATCATATAGGCGGACTACATTTCCATCTGGTGACAAGGTTTCAGTAATGCCGACATTCCATTTATCGGCATTAACGTAATGCAACCTGATATTTTGATTATCTTTTTTTATGCGGGTTGCATTGAATCCCTGCGGCACGGAGATGTCCCATACATGAGGGATACGGTCTGACATGTTCCAAAGATAGAGTGCGGTTCCATAGGAGTAAATAACTCTTGGATTGTTTGCCTGTATTATCTGGAGAACGTCAGGAAATTCGTCTGCATAATAGTATATTCCTCGGCTTTCTTTTAAGAGTATGCCTTCTTCTACAAAAGTGGGTATCAAGACACGGCTGATGCCTGCATTTTCTATCTGGGCGGTGGTAATTAGTCCGCCGCCTTTTTTCGCCAATTCTTTTAGTATTTCTATTCGTTGTTCTCTTAGTCTGGGCATGTTGCATCACCTCCATTAAACAAACGCACTTTAATAATACAATAATAAAGTCGATATGTAAAGAGAAAGATTTTTAAATATTTTTTTGTTTTTTATACCCACATTTCACTATCTATTTTAATTCTATGTAATGAAGGACGGAATCAGGAGCCAAAAGTAGAAAGGATAACTATGAGTGGCTATGAATTCGATCCAAAGGATAAAAAAGGGAGTTTCAGGGACAGATTTGACAGGTATTGCAAAAGGACAATCTATAATGTGGCACATAATTTAGTTTATAAGCAAACACAGTATCTCATTTTTCAGTATGGTGCAGATGATGTGGATCCAAACTGGCTAACGAGAGATGACAATCATGGGGATCTGTATGCTGTCAAATTATCCGTTAGGGGAAAGGATGTCCTGATTCAGAATGAAGAATTGGCAAAAATGCTGATGAAACTTCAGGATAGAAAGCGTGAGATTCTGCTGATGAGCTTTATGTTGGATATGACACTTGACGAGATTTCCAGTGAACTGGGGATTGAATATGAAACAGCGAAATCCACGAAGTCTAAGGCTATCAGGGAATTGAGGAAAGGGGTAAAAAAGAAAAGTGAAGAGACGTAAATATGCTCCGCCGGAGGAGCTTCTTGCAGAGGCGGCAATGAACGGAGATGTCGGAGCATTATTTGAATTGAAAGAGCACTATAAAAAGCTTATGTGTTATGCGCTTAATAGAGAGATAAGAATGTCATCAGAGCTATATGGATTTGAAGAGGAATTGTACGGTTTTGATGACCTGCTTGGAGATATGGGGATCATATTCGACAATGCAGTAATGGATTTTGAGAAAATAGAGGATTAATCATTATTAACGATAACTCCTGATTCCTATCGCCTTCATTATTAACATTTGTCATTCTCATAAGGCATATAAGCCGGAAAGCGGTGTAGCAGCTGCAGGTGTCGTTTATATGCCTTTCGGGCTGACAAGCCCGGCGTAGGAATTGCCGTTGTTTGCGGCGGGGAAGTACTTTGAAAATTGAATATCGTTTTACTTTGCAGAACAACCGGAGCGTTAAGCCGAACAGTAAGTACGCCAAGATGTGACTCTATATTAATTAGGAAGAAAAGCGAATTACCTATATGAGTTGCGGAGCGTCGTATATGTTACTGAAAATGGGATTGGGGATCCTATGGCGATGATGCGTTCCTTAGTTAAAGTTACTTCCCAAAAGATAGGGGCTGAAGAAGCTGGTGGAATTCCAATGTGATCATACCCAGGATCACTGCAAAGTATTTTTATGAAAAAGGTTTGTCAGTCAATAAAAGCGCATTTGCGAAAAATATCCATGAAAGTATAGGGGGAAAGTGCGCCTTTATTGGCTGATTAGCCATGCAACACTATAGCGAGAGGAGCGATGCCTATGGCCAAAGAGAAAGATGATGATAATCTTGTCAAATGTATCTTTAATGATGTGGTATTTTATGTGCCTAGCGACGTCTTTTCGATGGTTCTTCTCCGGGCGCAAAGATATTCAACCAAAAAATATGTTCGTTATAAGGAGGGCGCAGAATTGTACAGCATGAGCGAGCGGAAATTTACGGAGCTTGCAAATAATGCTGATGCTGTCATGCATGTGGATAAGATAGCACTTGTTGATCTTGAGCAGATTGAAAAGTATATCAGGCTCAATAATTCATGAGATCCAGTTAAGAGATTTTGCAGGACAAAAACACTTGACATATTGCAGGACAAAAAGTATAATGAGGCTTGGTTGAAGGAGGTGCGCTGATTTGGCTAAGATGGGAAGACCAAAGACTGAAAACCCGAAGTCAAGCAAGATATCCATCCGCTTTACTGATGAGGAATTCGAGCAGTTGAAAAAGCGTGCAGACCAAAACAACCAGACCATAACAGAAACCATACGCGAAGGTGTCAGACAATTGTTTGAAACTAAGCAACAGTAATTTTGCAAAGTCTCTTTCCTGAATGGAAAGGAGATGGATTATGGCAAAAGTACGTAAAGACACTAAGGGCAGGGTATTACACAAGGGCGAGGACTACAAGAAAGATAAGAAGCTTTACCGATATTCCTACACAGATCCTTTAGGTAAGAGGCGATGTATTTACTCCAAGGACTTAGAGGAGCTTAGGAGAAAGGAAAAGCAGCTTCAGAGGGACCAGCTTGACGGACTTGATATTTATGTCCAGGGCAATGCGGATGTAAACTATGCGTTTGACCGCTATATTGCAACTAAGACTGAGCTACGTAGTTCGACTAAGACCAACTATTTGTATACCTATGACCGTTACGTGAGAGATGGATTCGGTAAGAAGAAGCTTTCAGATGTCAGATATTCTGATGTGGTGCTGTTTTACAACGCTTTGCTTGGCAAGGGATTATCTGTTAGTACGGTGGATTCTGTCCACACAGTATTGCGACCTACATTCCAGCTTGCAGTCAGGGATAATGTCATCCGTAACAATCCTGCGGATGGGGCTATGGCTGAAGTGAAGAAGAAATGGGACGGGAGCACAGGTGTAAGACATGCACTCACGATAGAGGAAGAACAGGCATTTCTTGGAAGCCTTGATCTTGAGAAGAATCTTAGGTGGAAACCGCTGTTTACTGTGATGTTCGGTACTGGCTGTCGAATAAGCGAGATTATCGGTCTGCGTTGGGATGATGTTGATTTTGAGAATGGGATAATTACGATAGACCATGATGTGACATACTATCCCAGATCTGACAAGAGCTATAAATGCGAATACGAGCTTGCGCTTCCTAAGACTGAGGCAGGAATCAGAACGATTCCGATGCTCAAGAAAGTCAAGGCAGCACTTGAAATGGAGAAGCGCAATCAGAAGGAGTATGGTTATCATTGCTTGGTAGAACTTGGCGGAATGAAAAACTTCATCTTCTGTAATCGTTTTGGTGGGCTGCAGAATCCGGCTGGCGTGAATAAGGTTATCAAGCGCATAGTATCGGATCATAACGCACAGGAAATAGTGGATGCAAAAAGAGAGGGCAGGGAGCCGGTCATCATACCGGATTTTAGCTGCCACATCACAAGGCATACTTTTTGTACAAGACTTTGTGAAAATGAAACCAATGCCAAGGTGATTCAGTCCGTTATGGGACACAAGGATGTCCAGACAACATTGGGCATATACGCCGAGGTATCGGAAAAGAAAAAGAAGGATATATTTGATCAGTTAAATGATCAGGATGTCATTTAGGAAGAGTCCTTTGATGGACTCCCAAGTACCACAAATACTTGCCTAGTGCCACATCTGTACCATATTTTTTCCAATGAATGGTGCATGATAGTGCATGATAACGGCAAATGAGCTGACGGATAGCTGTGGGAAGCGTGCATGACAGTGCATGATAACGACATAGTGGTGAGCAGTCGTCCCGACATAGAAGTTCATCCATGAACTTCTAAACATGTCGTAACTACGTCCTGTAGTTCCCGACATAGAAATACATCCCTGTATTTCTAAACATGTCGTAACTACGTCCTGTAATTTCCGACGCTGAAATCGCTATAATTTCGTCGCTCCTTGTCATTCCTTGTCACGCTTCGTCACACTACGGACTTAAAAGTCTTTTTTATCTGCTCCAGGAATTTTTCAGCTATAGGAGTAAAGGTCTGATACTTATTCCAAATGAGATATAGCTCTGATTTCAGTTCCGGTGAAAGAGGCTTAAATACCATGTCAGTACCTTCGGTGTTTATCAGGTTCTTGAACGTAAGTAAGATTCCAAGTTTTTCCCTTGCAAATACAGAGCCGTTATAGGAAAGTCTAAAGGAACCCTCCAGCTTAAGTTCATTGAATCTGTCTTTGGCCCACGCTTTGATTTCATTGTTCCAGCTCTGTTCAGAGACAAATAGAGGTTGTCCTATCAGGTCAGAGACCCGGATGGACTTTTTCCTGGCGAGGGGATGAGATGAAGGCATGATTGCTCCCCACACATCAGCTTCCGGGAATTTTACATATTCATATTTATTGCTGTCTGGTGTTTCACATAGTACAGCAAAGTCTAAAATACCCTTATCAAGCTTTTCAGTAACCTGCTCAGTATCTCCGCTGGTTATATGATAAGTGAGGTTAGGGTATTTTTCTTTTAACTTATAGATCTCTCTGGCAAGGTATCTGATCTGATAGCTCTCAGCAAGTCCAAAATAAATATCCCCACCTGTTATATCATCCAGAGAGTTAAATTCCTGTTCTATCTTATCGGACATGGCAACAAGATCCTGAGCCCTGTCACGAAGGAGCATCCCTTCGTCCGTAAGCGAAATGCTGAAACTGTGCCTTACAAACAGTTTCTTTCCAAGTTCTTCCTCTAATGCTTTTAACGTCTTTGAAAGAGTGGGCTGTGATACATGAAGCTGATCAGCAGCCTTTGACATATTTTCTTCCCTTGCAACTGCAAGAAAGTATTTGAGATTTTTTATTTCCATGAAAACCTCCATAAAGTTGACAATCAATGTGTTATTCCAAAAACGAATATCATGATATTTATTTTATTCATTAGCGAAAATCTGGTCAAGGATTTAGTATGAAGTCAGAAGGAGCAATAAGATGGATACCAAAAAGATTCTTGAAGGCCTATCGGACATGGGCTGCGATGAGAAAGAAATAAACTTTATGAAAAAGATGTATGAAGAAGGTGACACTGATACACTTCTTCGAGATCTTAGAAAATGCCGGTGCCATCTTATGGATGAGCTTCATAACAGCCAGAAAAAAGTTGATAACATGGATTTTTTGATAAGACAGATTCAAAAAGAGAAATGATTAAAACGGAGGAATGTAAAATGATCAGAAAAGAAGAACTAAACCTTGTAACCGAGTGGGATAAGACCTTTAAGAAAAGTGATAAGGTTGACCACAGCAAAGTAACATTCGTAAACAGATATGGAATCACCCTGGCAGCAGATATGTATGTTCCTAAGAATGCAGAGGGCAAACTTCCTGCAATTGCTGTATGCGGGCCATTCGGAGCAGTTAAGGAGCAGTGTTCCGGTCTTTATGCTCAAACAATGGCAGAGAGAGGATTCTTAACAATAGCATTTGACCCATCATTTACAGGAGAGTCCGGTGGGAACGTAAGATTTATGGCATCTCCTGATATCAATACAGAAGATTTCATGGCTGCAGTTGATTTCCTTTCACTTAATGAAAAAGTAAATCCTGACAGGATTGGAATCATCGGTATCTGTGGCTGGGGCGGCATGGCTGTAAATACAGCAGCTCTTGATACAAGGATCAAAGCTACAGCTGCAATGACAATGTATGACATGACAAGAGTAAATGCCAAGGGATATTTTGACTCCGAGGACAGCGAGGAAGCAAGGTATCAGAAGAGGGCTGCCATGTGCGCTCAGAGACTTGAAGACCTTAAGGCAGGTGAGTATAAGCTTGGCGGCGGTGTAGTAGATCCACTTCCGGAGGATGCACCTTTCTTTGTGAAAGACTATTATGATTACTACAAGACTGAAAGAGGTTATCACAAGAGAAGCCTTAATTCCAATGGCGGCTGGAATGTGATCGGCTGTGAATCCTTTGTTAATCAGCCAATACTTAAATACAGCAACGAGATCAGAAGTGCAGTTTTACTTGTACATGGAGAAAAGGCACATTCATGCTATTTCTCAAAGGATGCTTATGCAGATATGATCAAAGACAGCAAGTATGCAGATAACAAGGAACTTATGTTAATCCCTGATGCAGTACACACAGATCTGTATGATGGTGGTGATAAGGATTATATTCCTTTTGATAAGCTGGAAAGCTTCTTTATGGAGAATCTGAAGTAATGATGACGGTTGAGGATGTAGAACCGATAGAAAAGAAATAAAGGATGAGATGATATGAGCAAAGTACTGGTTATTTCAACAAGCCTTCGTACAAATAGCAATTCAGATATACTTACTGAAAAGCTTATAGAGGGGGCAAAAGCGTCAGGTCATGATGTGGAGCATATAAGCCTAAAAGGGAAAAATATCGGATTCTGTATCGGATGTCTGGCCTGTCAAAATACACAAAAATGTGTCATTAAGGATGATGCTGTCACTATTGCAGAAAAAGTAAAGAATGCAGAAATTCTCGTTTTTGCAACACCTATTTATTATTACGAGATGAGCGGTCAGATGAAAACTCTTTTGGACAGGCTCAATCCGCTATATCCTTCAGATTATAAATTTAGAAATGTATATATGCTCTCCGTCGCAGCTGAGGATGAAGAGTTTGTGCCTAAAAAGGCTGAAAGCGGACTTCAGGGATGGGTTGACTGTTTTGAAAAGGCAGAATTCTCCGGTTCCTTATTCTGCGGTGGCATAGGTGATATGGGTGAGGCATCTGGGAAAACAGAAGAGTTAAACGAAGCTTTCGAGTTTGGAAAGTCTTTAAGATAAAGGATGCTTGATATGAAAGAAAAAATGATTTTGATAGCATTCTGTATGACAATCATGTTTTGTATGAGCGCCTGTTCAGGAAATACAATAAACTCCGGTGATAATCAGAATGCAGTAACTGAAATATCAACATCAGAAAATGTTGAAACAGAAAGCTCAGAAGAGAATGTCATGTCGGAGGAAACTGCTATGTATCAGCTGGCAGAAAAAGATGAATCAGTAGATGATGAAGCTATTGGAGATAGTACAATGATAATGAAGATTGGCGATACAAAAGTTAATGTGGAATGGGAAGACAATCAGGCTGTAGAAGCGCTGCGGGATATGGCTAAAGATGGTGATATTACCATTCAGATGTCAATGTATGGCGGTTTTGAACAGGTGGGCTCAATTGGACAGAGTTTGCCACGAGATGATAAGCAGACAACAACATCATCAGGTGATATAGTTCTGTATTCCGGAAATCAGATGGTAGTGTTCTATGGTTCTAATAGCTGGTCATATACAAGACTTGGACATATATCTGATAAGAATACGGAAGATATGACTGATCTTCTTTCCAATGGAGATGTTACTATAACCATTAGCATTGAATAAAACGGGCTTTTTTGAAAATGTCCGCATAATGTCTGCAAAATGTCCGCTTGTATACGAAGATTTTTCACTTGCGTGTAAGATCCTGGTTGGAAATTATGTCAAAGGATCAATTTTCTTGAGCAAAAGTGAGTTGGAACGATATGACTGCATCCCATATCAACTTGCATTCTTTTTTCAAATAGGTTAGTATTTCTCTATTGAATCGAATAACTGTTTATTCATCGGAGGGTGAGTTGTTCTTGAAACGACAAGCTGGATAAGATGACTGGTTGAAATGCCGGTTTCTTATCCGGCTTTTTTTGGAGGTAATGTACGTGTCTAATCAGAAAAATTTTACAGAAGGGAAAATACTGGGGCCACTTCTTAAGTTCGCTATCCCTGTGCTTTTGGCACTATTTCTGCAATCACTATATGGCGCTGTTGATCTTATGATTGTAGGCAAATTTGCAGAACCTGCTGATGTGTCTGGTGTATCAACCGGTTCACAGATCATGATGACGCTTACAAATCTTGTAAGTTCATTATCAATGGGTATGACTGTGTTTTTAGGACAAAAGATTGGTGAAAGAAAAGCTTCTGATGGTGGGAAAATAGTGGCAAATGGAATAATGCTGTTTTTGTCGACAGGTCTTTTCCTGACAGCATTCATTTCATTGTTTGCCGGAAATCTTGCCAGTATCATGAATGCGCCGGAGGAGGCTTATGGTCTTACGGTTTCATATATCAGGATATGCGGAGCTGGAGCAGTGGTAATAATATCTTACAACCTGATAGGAAGTATATTCAGAGGACTCGGAGATTCTGTCACTCCGCTTGTAACAGTGCTTATAGCGTGTGCCTGTAACATTATCGGAGATTTAACTCTGGTTGCAGGATTCAAAATGGGAACAAAAGGAGCTGCTATAGCAACAGTAGCCGCGCAGCTGATAAGTGTTGTGATATCTTTGCTAATGATAAGCAAAAAGGAACTACCATTTAAGCTTGATAGATTCTGCTTTAAACTGAATAAAGAAATCATCAAAAAAATAGTGTTTATCGGAGCTCCGGTTGCGTTGCAAGATCTTCTTGTGGGTATTTCCTTCCTTGTCATTCTGGCTATAGTCAATTCACTTGGTGTAATTGCATCCGCGGGAGTAGGCGTTGCAGAGAAGGTTTGCGCATTTATCATGCTAATACCTTCAGCTTTTGCTCAGTCAATGTCGGCGTTTGTATCTCAAAACAGAGGCGCAGGCAAATATGATAGGGCCTTAAAAGGGCTCAGATATGTCATCGGAGTATCATTCATATTTGCAGTATTCATGTTTTACAGTGCTTTTTTCCATGGAGATTTATTGTCCGTGATATTTGCAAAAGATGCAGAAGTTGTTGCTGCTTCCTGGGACTACCTTAAAGCATATGCCATTGATTGCCTGTTTACATGTTTCCTTTTTTGTTTTATAGGTTTTTTCAATGGGATGGAATATACAAGATTTGTCATGGTTCAGGGTATAGTGGGAGCTTTCCTTGTGAGAATACCTGTATCTTATATTATGAGTAAGCAGGAACCTGTATCGCTCTTTCATATAGGCTTGGCAACACCGTGCTCTACTGTTACTCAGATTATTATGTGCTTTATTTGCCTGTTTGTTTTGAAAAGAAAGCTGAGAGGAAAAAATAGTAAATAATATCGGAATATAATCATTAGTAATTATTTTGTAGTCTAAATCATTAATAGGCACATTTTAGTTCATTCATAGTTGAAATCTTATAAAAAACGACCAAGTTAGCACAAAACGATTATGTAAATTGAAGGCTTCTGTTATCCTTGAATTATCAGCAATTAAATAAGCAAATTCAGCTTATTATAAACGCCGGCAGGAGGCAAAATAGCTATGATCATCAATACAAACTTAACCATAATAACAGGAAAAGCAAGCGAGCCTGTTTTACATGCATTAGATCACTTGAAAAGAGATTTAAGTGAGTCACTGACTCCGTCCCCAGGGTCCAAAACTGCACCTTCCCCATTGACTCCCAACCTTGTCCTTGAGGAAGAAAATTCCCTTGAAGCTGAAACCTACATGCTTTCATGCAAGGACAATACCCTGACAATAAAAGCCTCTGACGACCTTGGTTTTATTTACGGTATCTATGAGATAAGCAGGCGCTTTCTCGGCATACAGCCGCTGTGGTTCTGGAACGACCAGAAGATACAGCGCCGCGAGAGCATAGAGATTCCCGAAGGCTTCACCTACAGATCTGAAAAACCAAGAGTCCGCTATCGTGGCTGGTTTATCAACGACGAAGTCCTTTTGGCAACCTGGAAAGTGGACGGAAGTTCAGAACTGCCCTGGGAGATGGCCTTTGAGGCACTGCTGCGCCTTGGCGGAAATATGACCATTCCGGGGACTGATAAGAATTCAAGAAAGTACCGCGCCCTGGCGTCCAGGATGGGCCTTTATATAACCCATCACCACGCAGAGCCCTTGGGCGCTGAGATGTTCATAAGAGCATATCCTGACCTTGAACCCTCATTTGCAAAGCACGAAGACCTCTTCATCGGTCTCTGGAAGGACGCAATCAAGGAGCAGTCAGACAGCAAGGTGATCTGGAACATTGGATTTAGAGGACAGGGTGATAAACCCTTCTGGGCAGACGATCCGAGATACGACACGCCCAAAGCCCGTGGCGAACTCATCAGCAAGATCATTCGCATGCAGTACGACCTGGTCAAAGAGCATAACAAAGACGCAGTCTGCTGCACCAATCTCTACGGTGAGATCATGGCACTTTACCGTGACGGCAACCTCGAACTCCCCGAAGACGTAATAAAAATCTGGGCCGACAACGGCTACGGCAAGATGGTATCACGTAGGCAGAACGACGACGACCCCAGAGTTTATGCGCTTCCCACAGAAAGCGACCACGGAAGACATGGCATCTACTACCACGTATCCTTCTATGATCTTCAGGCTGCAAATCACATGACCATGATGCCGAACGCACCTTTGTTTATAGGAAAAGAGCTTTCAGACTGCCTCTCAAACGGCGCAGAAGATTTCTGGATCATCAATTGCTCGAACATCAAGCCGCACCTTTACTACCTTGACCTTGTGGCAAGGCTCTGGCAAACCGGCAACGCAGACACGGAGCATTACACTCAGGATTACGCGAGGACCTACTATGGCACTGATAACGCAGAGGCCGTTTCAAAGCTTCTTTCCCAGTGGCCTGAGTATTCACTGAAATTCGGCCCTCACGAGGACAACAGAGCAGGAGAGCAGTTCGCAAACCACATCACCAGGATGCTTGCAACGAACTTTGTTGTAGACAGAAATAGGCCTGCGCCACATCTTAATTGGGCCACAAGCGCTACCACCTTCCGCGATCAGATCATCTGGTATAAAGAGCTTGTGGAAGCAGCAGCTAACAACTATGAACAATATTTAAAACAATGTGAGACTACAGAAAAAGCTCTCTCCGATACAGGAAAAGAGCTTTTCAAAGATTCTCTGCTTATGCAGGTAAAGTATATGTACTATGGTTACCTCGGAGCAAGCCTTGCCTGTGAGAGCATGCTCCTTGGACTTTCCGGCGAATACAAAAAAGCCTTCTACCAAGCCGGCCTCGCCCGCGAAGCCTTCCTTGCAGGAGACAAGGCTCAGCGGGAAAGAGAGCATGACAAGTGGCAGGGTTTTTATGAGAATGACTGCGAAGCAGATATCAAGCAGTCTGGCTTCGTGATGGAATACCTCATGTCAACCTTAAGAGCAATCGGCGACGGCCCTCATTACTGGGCTTGGCAGCGCGACGTGACAGACTCAGAAGAAGACAGGAAAGTAACGCTCCTTCTTAGCACCACCAATCATTTGAAGGACTTGGAACTGTTCAATCTCATGAAGCAAAAGATATGCTAATATCCTATTTTTCTATTACCAGTTCAGATTTTTTCATGGCCGGTGTTATACCGGCCTTTTCTTCTATGCTGTTTATTAATTCTTCAGATTCCTCAAGTGACAGTATTACGTATCCTTCATTTTCATAAAACTTTTTAACTGCCTGATATTCATCACTGTCTTCAGCAGCTGTGTAATCGTGTAAATCTGTATAAAGATAATTCAAACTATGATCAGACGCCAAAAAGTATTATCTGGAAAGCGGACTTACTACAGTCAAGTCTGACCTTGTAGATGCTCCAATCATCAATGAGCTTCCTATCGCCATGGAGTGTGAGTTTATCGAATATCAGAGTGACGAGACAGGAATGGGAGTTATCGGAAAAGTCGTAAAAACCTCTATTGAGGAAGCAAATATGTCTGGAGACAAGGTTAATATAGATTCTCTTGAAGCTATCGCCTTTGATCCTTACACACATGGTTATTATAAGGTGTCCGGAAGAGTCGGAGAGGCTTTTTCAGATGGAAAGAAGCTCTTTTGATGGACAACAATTTACAATAATGAAAAAGCTGAGGGCTCAACCTTCAGCTTTTTCTATTTCTTTAATATATTCAAAGCCGAAAAGTTCAATCTGATCCAAGACCTTCCTGAATTTTTCGCCCATTTCGCTAAGACTATATTCAACTCTGGGAGGAACTTCGGCATATACCTTTCTGGTTATCAGTTTGTCATTTTCCAATTGTCTTAACTGTCTGGTCAGCATAGCTCTGGTGATGTCCGGAATATTCCTTTCAAGTTCGTTAAAACGTTGTGTTCCTGTACTAAGCTGAAAGAGTATAACTATGGCCCACTTACCTTGAAGGACTCTTTGAGTTGTGGCATAAGGACATTGACCGTAAATGCTTTTCATTAAAATTTTCTCCTTGTATTTCCACAATAGTATCAAAAATGTGACTATGTATTATAAATGTTCGTACTTGTTTGAAATTGCCTAAGGGATAAAATGATGATACAACAAACAAAAACAAATATCAAATACATGGAGGAAAACAAAAATGTCAAATTTCAAAAAAGTAAACGTAACAGAGGCTCCTAGAACAGAACTTCATGATGCTCTTGGTTTAACGGGAGCAGAGATAAGTATCAATCATCTTCCTGCAGGAGCAGGTGTTCCCTTTGTACACTCACATAAAAATAATGAGGAAATCTATCTTATTCTTTCCGGAAAGGGTAAGGCTGTAATTGATGGAGAGGATGTTGAAATCGCTAAAGGTGATGTGGTTAGAATTTCACCTGAAGGAAAGAGACAGTTTCTTGCTGCGGAAGATTCAGAGTTAAGCTATGCATGTATCCAGGTCAAGGCAGGTTCAATTGGTGGATTCACTGCAGAGGATGCAGTGATGTACTGATCCTCAAAAGACACCAGCTTTTTCCATAACCATGCCGAGTCTCGCAGTGACGAGCTGTGTGATTCAGAAGGGTGTCGCAAACTGCATCCAACATATGCGGGAATCCAACTCAGAAATGCCTGCGCAGAAATCATGGAAAAGCAGGGGTATGAGGAGCCGACGGGATAGGCGAAGATCACACCGGGATTCAATCTTTGGAGCAGGAGGAGGTAAGCTTATGACTCCGTATCCAATGAGATGGGGAGTATTTATTATCGTGATTTTACGGATAAAGAGATTCTTCAGTTTGAAGAGTATCTTAACCGCATCAGGGTAAACCTTGAGGAATGGAGTGACAAATGAGTATTTGTATTAAAGATCAGATTCAGAACATGAATCTTGTTATAGGGTGCTCTGTTGGATGTCCGTACTGCTATGCCAGAAACAATACGAGGCGTTATCACATCATAGATGATTTTGAAAAGCCACAGTTTTTTCAAGGAAAGCTTCGTATGATGGAAAAGAAAAAGCCGCAGAATTTTCTGCTGACCGGCATGAGCGATCTCTCGGGCTGGCATGAGGAATGGAGAGAGGAAGTCTTTAAAAAGATAGCAGAGAATCCTCAGCACCAGTTTCTTTTTCTTACCAAACGACCGGATCTTCTGTCTTTTGAAACAGATCTTGATAATGCATGGTTTGGCGTTACAGTTACAAGAAAGTCTGAGTTATGGCGTATTGATGCACTGCGGAGCAATGTGAAGGCAAAAAAATATCATGTTACCTTTGAGCCTTTGTTCGATGATCCGGGTAAGGTTGATCTTACAGGCATTGACTGGATTGTGGTGGGAACCATGACAGGTGCAAAGAGCAGGACTGTTAAAACAGATCCCAGGTGGGTTTATTCATTGACAGAACAGGCTCATGAACTGAACATTCCTGTATTCTGGAAAGAAGATCTTGTTCCGATTATGGGAGAAGAAATGATACAGGAAATGCCGGATGCTTTTAACAAAGTGCTGGAGGAACAGAGAATATGGAACAACCAGAAATCAAAGTAAATCATATAGAAACAAAAAGTGTAATGACAAAATCGAATACTCCTATTGGAGGATATTCGGTGAATCCCTATGTGGGGTGTCCCCATGCCTGTAAATACTGCTACGCATCTTTTATGAAACGCTTTACAGGGCATACGGAGGAATGGGGAACCTTCATGGATGTGAAAGACTGGCCTGAAATAAAGAATCCAAAGAAGTATGCCGGCCAGAAGGTGATCATTGGAACAGTTACGGATGGTTATAATCCGCTAGAGGAAACATATAAAAATACAAGAAGACTTCTGGAAGAACTAAAGGACAGTGGTGCGGACATACTTATCTGCACAAAGTCAGACCTTGTACTAAGAGATCTGGATCTGCTAAAAGAGATCAATGAAAATAGCAGACTTACAGTATCATGGTCAATCAATACTCTCGATGAAGAGTTTAAAGATGATATGGATGCGGCAGTAAGCATAGAAAGAAGGCTTGCTGCAATGAAAGAGGTATATGCGGCAGGCATTCGTACAATTTGCTTCATTTCACCCGTGTTCCCGGGGATTACGGATATAGAAGCAATCATAGACAGGACAAAAGATCAGTGTGACCTTGTATGGCTTGAGAATCTGAATCTTCGCGGAGGTTTTAAGGCAGATATCATGAAATACATTTCTGATAAACATCCGGATCTGGTGCCGTTGTATGACGAAATTTATAACAAAAAGAACCGCAGCTATTTTGAAGCGCTGGAAAAGAAAGCAGAAGAGCTGGCTAAAAAGTATGATTGCAGGTTTGTTGATAATGAAACTCCGTATGAGAGAGTAGAGAAAGGACATCCAACAATCGTAGATTACTTTTACCACGAAGAAGTAAGAGGAACTGCCAATAGTGGAAAGAGAAATGTAATGCATAATCCTTGATGGCGGAGTGAAAAAAGGAGATTCTACCAATCAGGTAGAATCTCTTTCTATTATCCTGCAAGGAAGTCGCACTTCGCCTCGCAGAATGTCTTCTTTATGTTCAATTTTTGAAATCAGGCCTTCGGCTGATTTGTAGCCGATATCAAAAAGTGGAGGCTCAACAGTTGTGAGTGTTGGACGACACACTGTTGATAATTCCCTGTTATCAAAGCCAATAAGTGCAATATCCTTGCCAACCTGAATCCCAGCATCATTGCAGGCATCTATTACGCCCATGGCCATTTCATCGTTGTGGGAAAAAATAGCAGTCACATGCTGTCTGATAAGTTTCTTGGTGGCACTGTAGCCACTGTCTCTTGACCAGTCTCCGTTGATTACATATCCCGGATTATATGGTATGTTGTGATCATATAAGGATTCCTGATAACCTGTTAGTCGCCATCTGGTGTGAACACTGCTTACTTTGCCAGTTATGGTGGCTATTTTTTTGTGCCCTTTTTTTATCAGAAGAGAAACTGCTTCATAGGCGGCGTGCTGATCATCATACAAAACAGAAGGAATCGCAAGGGATGGAGAAATGCAGTAAGCGCATACGAAAGGAATATTGTTTTCAAATATGCTTGGTACTACTCTGTGAGAATGGCAGCCAAGATAAATAATTCCATCAACCTGCATGGAACTCATGTGTGAAACTGCATTGTTTTTGATTTCTGAGTATCTATCCTTGTCATTGTCAGGATCAATACCAAGAGTGTTTATGCGAAGATTTTCCAAGAGATAACGATAACCCTTCTCTTCACAACAGGCTCCGATGCCGTCTATTACTGGAGGAGTGTTGAATACGGTAAGGTCCTCTGCAAGGATCCCAATTGTCCTGCTGGAACCAGTTTTTAGATTTCTGGCATAGAGGTTGGGATGATAATTAAGTTCCTCAGCAATTTCCAGAATTTTCCTGGTGGTCTCTTCACTTATATTTCCGGTGCCATTTAAAACCTTGGATACTGTTGCGACAGATACCTGGGCTTTTTTGGCGATGTCCTTCATATTAGACACAGTTTGTCCTCACTTCCAAAATACTAACTACAAGATAATGGTAAACGTTTTCTTAATAAAAAACAACCAAAAAATTGCTCACAATATTATTGAAAATTGCTATTTACATATATAATGCAACAATATAAAATCCAAAATAAGGTAAACGTTTACCTAAAATGAAATTGGGAGATGAGTTAAAAGAATATCATGAGTTGTAGTGAGGGCTACAGCTTTATATATAAAAAGGGAAAACGTTAACTTTGCACACAACTAGAAGGAGAGAAGTACACCTTTGATGAAAACGGAGTGCTTATTAACTAAAAAATATGAAGGGGCATTGGGCATGGAAAAAGAAATAAGGCCGTTGAAACTTCAGCAGGTAAAAGTCACTGATCCTTTATTCGGGCATTATATCAATAAAGTAAGTGAAGTCATGCTGGTTCATCAGTGGAAAGCTCTAAATGATGAACTGGAAGGAACTGATCCTACGGGATGTATCAAAAACTTCCGTATAGCTGCCGGACTACAAGAGGGAGAACGGCAAGGAGTAGTTTTTCTTGATACTGATCTATATAAGTGGATAGAGTCAGCTGCCTATTGCATTGCAATAGGTAGCGGGACTCAGTTTGAAGGTAAAATTGATCAGGTGATCGATATTTTGGAAAAGGCTCAGGAAAAAGACGGATATTTAAATACTTACTTTCAGATAACAGCTCCGGAAAAGAAATGGACAAACCTGGTTGAGGGACACGAATTATATACCTCAGGACATATGATTGAGGCAGCAGTTGCTTATGCACTGGCCACTGGTAAGGAGAAATTTCTTCAAATTGCAATGAGGAATGCTGACCTTATTTGCAGGGTATTTGGAACAAAGAAAGGACAGATTCCTGGAGTTCCAGGGCATGAAGAAATTGAGTTGGCTTTGATCAAGCTTTATAGGTGGACCAGGGATGACAAGTACTTAAAGCAGGCTGATTATTTTGTCAGGCAGAGGGGAACTGCACCTAATTATTTGCAGAATGAGATTGATGGCAGAAAAAACCCTGAGTTCTTTCCTGAGTTTAGAAACTATTCTATGAAGTATGCACAGGCAGAGAAACCTCCAGTAGAACAAACTGAGGCTGAAGGTCATGCTGTAAGGGCAATGTACCTGTACAGTGCTATGGCAGACCTGGCAAAATGGCAGCAGGATAAAGAAATGGAAAAAGCCTGTGACAGACTGTGGGATAACATGGTAGGCAAGAGAATGTATATCACAGGAGGAATTGGCAGCAGCGGATTTTTGGAGTGCTTTACCACAGATTACGACCTGCCTAACAGCACAAATTATTGTGAGACTTGTGCTTCTGTGGGAATGATGATGTTTGGACAGAGGATGGCTGCCCTAAAGAAAAATGCAAGCTATTATGATACAGTTGAAAGAGTATTGTACAACACTATTCTGGCAGCTATGAATCTGGAAGGAGACAGATATTTTTACGTAAATCCATTAGAGATGATTCCGCAGTTTTGTACTGAGAATACCTATATGGATCACGTTAAACCTGTCAGGCAGAAATGGTTTAGTGTTGCCTGCTGCCCTCCTAATCTTGCGAGAACGCTGGCTTCTCTTTCTCAGTATTTATATGCTTGTGATGAAAAGGGAATCTACATTAATCAGTTCATATCATCAACCCTTTCGGTGGATAATTCCGGTCGGGAAATATTTGTGGAGCTTAAGTCAGCTCTTTTGACAGATGGAACAGTAGATATCAGGATTTCTACTCTGCAGGCTACAGATATCAGGATAAGAGTTCCGGCCTATGCCAAAGATATGGAGATAGCCCTTGATGGTGAAAAGTTTTCCTATATAGCTGACAATAACTATGCAGTAATTGCTCTTAAGGGTGGTAAACACAGGATTGAGCTTAATATGGGGGTTCATCCAAGATTTGTGGCAGCAGACCACAATGTCAGGGCTGATGCAGGTAAGGTTGCTGTAATGCATGGACCTATGGTCTATTGCCTGGAGGAGGCGGACAATGGACAGAACTTATCTGACATTTACGTGGACACTGATGCTAATCTGCTAAAGGGCAAAGCTTATGAAGAATTCCCAGGAGAAGTACCGGCGATAGAGTATGAGGGCTACAGGGTTAAGAGTGTTGGTATTGAAGATGGCAGCCTTTACGGAGAGGCAAGATTTACGAAGAAGCCTGTGAAGATCCGAGCGGTTCCCTATGCTTTTTGGAACAACAGAGGTATTGGAGAGATGGAAGTCTGGCAGAATATTTCTATCTAAAGATAGAACATTACTGCTGAAAAATAATTTTCTGAAGGAGGATATTTCAAGTATGCAAAAGAAAAAATTGTTGAGCATGGCATTAACTGTTGTTACTACTACGGCAATGTTGGTAACAGGTTGTGGTGCAAGTACTCAAAGCGCACAGGGGGAAGCGCAGGACACAACGCAGAACGCAGTAGAGACACCTGCTTCAACTAGTGAGAACACTGGAGAAAAGGTACATATTACCTACGCTCAGTGGGGCAATGAGACAGAGACTGCTGCAACTCAGGCGGTGGCTGATAAATTCAATCAGTCTCAGGATGAAATTGAAGTAGAAGTAATCAAGATTGACCATGATACCTATGTAACCAAGTTAAATGCAATGGCTACAGCAGGAGAACTTCCTGATACAGCCATCATGAGCGAAGCTGGCGTTTTGAAATTTGCAGAGAATGGCCTGCTTGCAGACATCAGCTCAATGTACGGTGAAGGCGATTCCAAGCCTCTTGATTCCATAACCTTTAAATATCAGGGAACACCTGTGGCATATTCAGCAGCTAATGAGGTACTTAACCTTTGGTACAACATAGATCTTTTGGAAGAAATATGTTCCAAGCAGGGATTAAATGTTGCTGATTTCACACCTCCAGCAAGTGCAGACAGTGCATGGGACTGGGATACATTTGTTAAGATAGCTCAGACACTTACTGTTGATATTAACGGCAATAACGCGCTAAGTCCAGATTTTGACCCAGCAAACGTTGATGTTTATGGCTGCACAGTAAACACCCTTCCATGGCAGCTTGAAGTATGGGCAAAGAGTAATGGCGGTGGATATTTTAGTGCTGATGGCAAGGAATGTACTATTAACGATGATGCTACAGTAGAAGCACTGCAGAAGATCGCAGACCTCTCAGATGTGTATCACTGTGCACCTCCTGTAACAAGCGCAGCTAACGCACTTGAATCCTCACTTGGTTCCAAGAAGGTTGTTATGGCAACAGATGGAACCTGGAATGTAGGAACCTTCCTTGGACCATCTGCTGATTTCAGATATGGCGTAGGCGTTCTTCCTTACATGAAGGAGAAGGTTACAATTTGTACTGGCGGACCAAACGTGGTATTTGCTACAACTAAGCACCCTGAGGAAGCTATGACATGGCTTAAGTGGTACTACCAGGAAGAAAACAGTTGGTCACTTATTGAAGCAGGAACATGGATGCCTATCCTTGATAAGTGGTACACAGATGATGAATTTACAAATAAGTGGATTGATAATCCTAATTATCCTGACCATGATATGTACAAGAGTGCAGTAGTAGACTACGCAAGAGAAAATTCTCAGTCAACAGCATGGTATTACATCAATGCAACAGACGAGTTTAATGCAACTCTTGATTCAGCATTCTCGGCTGTTTGGTCTGGTGATCAGACAATGAAAGAAGCAATTGATGAGTATTACGATGAGTTAAATGATATTTTCAGTACAAATAATTAATATTTGATATAGTGCCGTGCGAAGACAGTTCATGTAACTTTTGAAACATGGTCAAAAGTGCAGTGTAACTGTCTTCGCTGGCGTTGATATCAGGGGAGAGGGATTATACAATGGAAGTTGCGGGGATATATAGTACAAGCGAGGCGAAGAGTATGAAAAGAGCATCCGGCAAAAGAAAAATACGTACTTCTCAGTCCAAATATAATAGAAAAGAGGAAAGATGTGCCTATTTGTGCTTGATTCCGGCATTCCTTGGAATCACCTTTATAAGTTATCTTCCTACAATTGCTGTGTTTGTGCTAAGTCTTTTTAGCTATAACGGTTTATCCAGCCCGGAATTTGTGGGCTTGGACAATTACATAAGAATTTTTACAAAAGATGTATATTTTGCAAGTGCGGTAAAGGCAACACTTTTGTATGCATTTTTGGCGGTTATCGGCGCGGTTATCTATTCTCTGGTGATAGCACTTATTCTAAACATGGATATTTTTGGAAGAACTATCTTCAGATCTATTTTCTTTATACCCTATCTGCTACCGGCAATAGGTGTTTTCAAAGGCTGGCAATGGCTTTATGAGCAGAACTACGGACTTTTTAATTTCATCTTCAGAATGTTAGGCATTCCGCCCCAGAGATTTTTGGACAGTCCAAGGCAGGTAATACCGGCCCTTGTTCTCATCGCAGTATGGGCCAGCGGAAATCTCATAGTAATATTCCTTGCAGGACTTCAAAATGTACCTACTGTGTACAAGGAAGCTGCTCAGATAGATGGAGCCAACTCATGGCAGAGGTTCTGGAACATAACTATTCCATGCATCAAGCCTATTATTTTTTATAATGTATTGACTGCTCTTATCACGCATCTGCAGGTAGTTAATCCGGCTCTAGCCCTTACAAATGGCGGCCCGGCCAAGAAGTCTATGTTTTTATCTTATGTTATCTACATGTATGGATTTGAAAAAAATAAGCTTGGATATGCAGCAGCTTTTTCAGTTATATTCTTTGTTCTAGTAGGCATTTTTACAATAGTATTATTTGTAACTCAAAAAGATAGCATCTTTAGCGATGAAGCATGAGAAAGGGGGAGCAGACATGACAGGAAAAGAAAAAAGAAAACTGGCAAACCGCTCAGTTGTAACATTGATTGCCTTATTTTTTGCATTTCTGACACTCCTTCCAATATGGTGGATATTCAGATCTTCACTTATGAGTGTTGCGCAGGTCAACGCTTATCCGCCATCCTTTATTCCAACAGAGTGGCTATGGTCCAACTACACCAAAACTCTTCAAACCTTCGAATATTGGACATATTTTAAAAATACATTTTCAATTATTATTCCGGCTGTGACATTTGGCGTTATTACTGCCATTTTTTGTGGATATGCCTTTGCCAGACTGAGATTTAGAGGTAAAAACCTTATATTCAAGATCTGCGTCAGCACAATCCTCCTTCCAGGCATGGTTACGCTGATTCCACTTTATATTGCGTGGACAAAATTCTTTGGACTTGGTGACACATATTGGCCTCTGATCCTGCCGTTTTTAACAGGTGGAGGATTCTTTAACATCTTCCTGATCAGGCAGTTCCTTATGACAATCCCCAGGGATCTTGATGAAGCTGCATCAATAGATGGGGCCAGCCGCATGAGGATATTGTGGACAATTCTTGTTCCTGCGATCAAGCCAGCGGTAGTTGTTGGAATGATGTTATTTATACAGATTTGGAATGATATGCTCCAGCAGATAATCTACATTAACAGTATGAGCAAGTTTACTTTTGCCATTGCACTCACCAATTTCACAGGCTCTTTTGGAACAAACTGGCCCATGGCTATGGCAGCCACTTTTATGACTATCCTGCCTGGTATAGTAATCTATATATTTGGGCAAAAGAGCTTTGTAGAAGGTATAGTACTGACTGGTATGAAAAACTAATATATAGGGGAAAAAATGAAATACTTGAATCGTTTTATGAAATGGTATCTTGGAGAAAACGATGTGGAAAAAGAGCCGCCTAAGGACGGCTTTTTCCGCATCTTATATCTTGTTATTAATTTTCCGGGAAAGCTGTTCATGATAAATATAGTATTTATCATAAGCTGCATTCCTCTAATCACAATACCGGCTGCATGGTCAGCACTTTGCGCCTTTACCGGCAAAATGTTTCTGAAGGGTTATGACTTTACCCTGGAGGACTATCTTGCAGAATTTAAAGATGGCTTTATTAAAAAGCTTGTCTTGGGCATCATGGAGTCTGCAGTCATTTTCTATGGCTATTATCTCATGAGCCTTGCGGGAAACTTTAAAGCTGTCTCTGACAATACTTCATATGTGATCATCATGGGTGCCGGCTGCGCAATATTTGGCATAGGCATTCTTTTTGCAGCATGGACTTTTGTATTGGTTGCTCATCTGCGCCTTGGATTGTCAGGAATAATTAGAAACGCAGCCATACTCCTTATTCTGGAGTGGAAGAGCAGCCTGAAGCTTATTATATATACAGCAATTTATCTGTTCATAATACTTGCTCTTATGCCGTACTCAATTCTTGTGCCAATGATCATTGGTAATTCTCTTTATGGCTTGATCTCTTGCAGCATAATATGTCCAGTGATAAAGCGGAGAATTACTGATCCTTATGAAGAAGCTGTGAAGACATCCACTTCCACATATTAACGGCCTCTGGAAAGCAGAATGATCAGGCATTTCTCCTGAATTCTGTAGGCGTCATATCATAGTTCTTTTTAAATACTTTAACGAAGTAATTATTGTCGGAGTAACCGACGTAGCTGCTGATCTCCTGGATTGGAAGATTCGTCTTCTTCAGGAGGTTGGCAGCTTTTTTGCAGCGCAAAAGAGCTATATACTCTGTCATGGTTACTCCGGTTTCTTTTTTGAATACCTTGGCCAGGTGAGATATGGACATATTGGCATTTGCTGAGAGATCTTCGTTTGATATATGGTCCCCCAGATGCAGATTGATGTACTCAAGAACCCTCTGAATGGTAGGTGAATACTTATCCAGAGACAGTTTGTGATTGTGAACTGCCTTTGTCAGCTCAACGATCATATCAATCTGATAGCGGGTCTGAAGATCGGCGTTGTTTGTGGCTGATGAAAGCTGAGTGTATTTTTGGGTTATCTCATCTATTGTAATGACCGAAAGACCTGATTCTTCCGCAGCTTTTCTGGAAAGAGCTTTAAGTATTGCCAGACCATAGCCCGAGGCATAGTAGTTAAGGCTCTCTTTCGAAAATACGGAAAGGACCTCAGGGCTGGACATTTTTTCAAATGCGGACAGGATGTTTTTGTTATCGCCGTTTCTTATCATCGATAGGAACTGTTTTTCCTGATCATATCTCCTGTAGATTTCACTGTAATTCTTCTCGGACAGTTCTGTCTTATCATCTTCTTCAGATACATCCTGAATAAATCCCGATAGTCTTCTGTATGAATACTCACTTTCCGTAGGGGAAAAAGAGATTATGCATTTGTTTACCACACTGGTTATCTGCTCTGTATATACTATGGGAAATGCTGTGTAATACAGCTTGAAGGCCAGTGATTTGGATGAGGATTCATCGTTTTTTGCAAGTACGGTCTCTATCTTAAGCTCTGAATATTTCTCTTTTACATAAGGTCCGATTATATAAAACCTGTTATCAAACATAAAAAAAGACAAGCAGATACCGAGCTGGTCTATGAGCTCATAGATCATGCTTGCTTTGGAGGAGGACAGAAGATAGCAAAGCGCCTTGCTTGTAAACATGGGCTGCATCTTGATGCTGAAGCAATACTTCTTTTCGAAGGCCTCAAGGGAGCTGTCCATGTCTGTTGCATCCGTGACATTCACAGAAAGCAGGTTTTTTAAAAGAGCTGAAAAAAGAGTGTGGTCCATATTTAACCTCATGTCGCGAGCAAAGCGAGTGACTAATGGTTCAAATTGGTGGAGCTCGCGACACCAATTTGGGTTTGAAAGTGGAACACTTTCAAACTTATTCCTCAAAACAATAAAATAATACTAATCGGGATAAAATAATTCTAACATATTGCAAAGCTAAATGATACTATGACCATAACAGGAAAGCTTTCATTGAATAATATGTAACTGAAAGGGGTTAATTATGGGTAAGGACAAATCTCTGATAAGAGAAGAAAATGGGGTAACTTATAAAAGAGCTAAAACCTGGCATATTGCGCTTGCAATGATGACAGGTGCCGGGCAGATGGCATTTTATCTGCTGATGAATGGTGCAACATATATCGGAAATTCCAACTTTGGAATTCTTGTTGCAGTTACAGGACTTATTATCACAGGATCAAGGCTTTTGGATGGTATTACAGATCCGGTGATAGCTTTTTTCCTGGAAAGATTTAATTCCAGATTTGGAAAAGTAAGATTTTCAATCATGTTTGGATGGCTTCTTATGGCCATTGCTACAACACTGATGTGTAATATAGGGGCAAAGCTGTCACTTACGGGTGCAGCGGGAATAACATTTTTTGTCCTCTGCTATGTGATCTATATCATTGGTTATACATTCGTAAGTATAGCAGGTCAGATCAATATGAACATTCTGACAAATGATCCAAAACAGCGTCCTACAATCGGTGTCTGGAGTACAGCGTATTCATATCTGGTGCCAATGATCATGAGCGTTGTGGCATCGGCTGTGATTCTCCCAAGATTTAATAACATTCAGGGAACAGAATACTTCGCAACTTACAATGTAGTGGTAATACTTGTTTCGCTCTTTTTCTACATTCTGGCATGCATAGGAATTGCTCCATATGACATTCCCGAGAATTTCGAAGGAATCAAAAAGGATGGCGAAACCGATGAAAAGCCAAGCTTTAAGGACATGCTGGCGCTGATCAAAGAGAATAAAGAGCTTCAGAGATTCATCATGGCTGCAACATCTGATAAGCTGGCACAGACAATAGGCTCTGCAGCGGTAGTATCCACAATGCTTAACGGAATTATGCTTGGCTCAATGGCTATATCATCGATTCTGTCTGCGCTTGCAATGCTTCCATCCATTATTTTTGCGATCATTGGTGCGAAGATTGCAGGTAAACAGGGTAGCAGAAAGGTCATGATCGACTGGACCAAGAATTGTATCGGACTGAATATCGCATTTGCAGTATATCTTTTATTTACACCTACAACTCTTGTGGGAACAGTATTCGGTGGCAACTTATCAACCGGAGCAGTTCTCATGGCAATCACTTATGTACTCTTTACATTTGGAAATAACGCAATGAAGATGGTTGTTTCTGTATCAACAAGTGCGTTCAGAATGGATGTTGTTGACTATGAGATGGATCGCTCAGGAAAATACATGCCTGCGACAGTATCCGCTACTTACAGCTTTATTGACAAAATAGTTTCATCTTTTGGTGCAACTATCGCAACACTCATGATCGGATTGATAGGATATACAACTACAGCTCCCCAGCAGGGTGATCCGCTTACTTTCAGCGTAAGGGTCATGACCGTAATTCTTCTTATAGGATTCCCTATAGTGGGATGGATCTGCACACTTCTGGCAATGAAGAATTCAGAGCTCACATACCATAAGATGGAAGAGATCCAAAAGAGTATCGGCGAGAAGAAAAAGGCTGCAATGGGTCAGTAAAAAGTTGGAGAGGTGAAACATGCGAACAACAATTCTTTGGAATGATAACTGGATATTTGAAAAAGAGGGCAAGAGCGAGAGTATATCTCTTCCTCATACCTGGAATGCTGTTGATGGACAGACGGGGCCTGAGCAGTATTACAGAGGAACCTGCCTTTATAAAAAGACATTTGAAAGACCGGTAATGGAAGAGGGACAGCGGGTGTTTGTGGAATTTCGAGGCGCTAACTCCTCTGCAAAAGTTGTTTTAAACGGTCGTGAGGTTGCTAGCCATGACGGCGGATATTCCTGCTTCAGGGCAGACATAACAGATGCACTTTCAGATTCTAACGAGATGGTAGTTTCTGTTTCCAACGAGCCCAATACAAGGGTGTATCCACAGAAAGCGGATTTCACTTTCTATGGTGGCATTTACAGGGATGTTTATCTTGTGGTTGTGGATGAAAAGCACTTTGACATGGACTATTATGGTGGAAAAGGACTGTATGTCACACCAAGATTAAACGGAAATGAAGCTGAAATTGAAATAAAGGCATACACGAGCGGCGGAGAGCGCGTAAGAATATCAATAGATGGTGTAACAGAGCAGGAGTTTGAGGTGGTTCCGGTAGAGGATGCATCCTGTGGATATGTTGCCTGTGGTAAGATCACGATAAAAGAGCCACATTTATGGAACGGTCTCAAGGATCCGTTCTTGTACAACATAACAGCAACTCTTTTGGATGGAACAAAAGAGTGTGACAGAATCTATGACAGGTTTGGAGTAAGGCAGTTTCATGTTGATCCTCATAAAGGATTTTTCCTCAATGGAGAAAGCTATCCGCTTCGAGGAGTTTCAAGGCATCAGGATAGGGCAGGAGTTGGCAATGCACTGACAAAAGAAATGCACAAGGAGGACATTGATCTCATCCTCTCCATGGGCGCCAATTCCATAAGGCTTGCACACTATCAGCACGATCAGTACTTCTATGATCTTTGCGATGAAAAGGGCATAGTGGTATGGGCTGAGATTCCATATATTACCGTACATATGGACAGTGGAAGGCAGAACACCATATCCCAGATGAAAGAGCTGATAAGCCAGAATTACAATCATGCATCGATAATGTGCTGGGCACTTTCAAATGAGATATCTCTGCAGGGTGTAACTGAAGACCTCTTGGAGAACCATAGGATATTAAACGATATTGTCCACGAGATGGATCCTATCAGATATTCTGCCATGGCAAATCTGTTCCTTCTCGAGACAGACTCTCCTCTTGTAACATTGCCGGATATTCGCGGATACAACCTGTATTATGGCTGGTATGTAGGTGAGATGGAGGACAATGACAAGTGGTTTGACGAGTTCCACAGGGATCACCCCGATGTGGCTATAGGACTTACGGAGTATGGAGCGGATTCAGTAATTAGCCTACAGTCTCCAAGACCTGAAAAAGGTGATTATACAGAAAGTTATCAGGCTGTTTATCACGAGCATATGCTTGAAATGTTCAGCACCCGACCATATATCTGGGGAACATATCTCTGGAATATGTTTGAATTTGCTGCAGCAGGCCGAGATGAGGCAGGAGACCCCGGCAAAAACCACAAGGGAGTCATCACCTTTGACAGAAAGCAGAAAAAGGACGCTTATTATATCTATAAAGCATGGTGGTCTGATGAGCCTTTCGTTCATCTTTGCGGAAAAAGATATCACGACCGCATCGAGGATAATACAGAGATAAAGGTATATTCAAACCAAAAGTCCGTCACACTCTTTGTTGACGGTGTAGAAGCGGCAAGTGCAAGCGGAGAACACGTATTTAAGTTTAATGTTCCCATAACCGGAGTACATACAATAAAGGCTGTTTCAGGAGAGTTATCTGATGAAATGGAGATAGCAAAGGTTTCTGAGCCCAATCCTGCATACTTTGCTCCCGACAAAAAGGTCAGAAACTGGTTTGACAAGGCAGATGAACCTGAGGAAAAAGAGGGATACCTTTCCCTTTCAAGTACAATGGCAGAGATTCAGGCAACGCCTGAAGGAAAAGCAATACTGGACAGAATGATGGCTGCAATGACTGCAAAGACAGCCGGTGGGATGGGCGAAGGAGTAGAGATATCCGAAGCGATGCAACAGATGATCGCTCGCCAACCACTCATTAAACTTCTGCAGCAGGGTGGAATGGATATAGAATCTGAAGAGATTAAGGCACTTTCAAATGCCCTTATGAATATTAAAAAGCAGTAAAGAACACAAGAGGTGTTAGATGGAAGCGGCTAAGATTTTTGAGAAAGCAAAGTGGATATCACCTGAAACCGTGACAGAACCTGATAAGAGAAAAGGTGCAGGATATTTAAGGGCCACATTCTCTTATAAAAAGGGAGAGATCAGGATATTTGCTACAGCTCACGGCTTGTATGAAATACTTATAAATGGCCGGAGTATCACGGATGCACGACTGACTCCGGGATGCGATGAGTATGATAAAAGGCTTCAGTATCAGGAGTATGAGATCACGGATTCGCTAATATGCGGGGAAAACGAGATATTCGTCACACTGGGTGATGGCTGGTTCAGAGGATGCAACGGGATTGACGGTGTGAGAAATCTGTATGGAGAGGATATTTCATTTCTGTGCGCAGTGATAGGCGATGGAGACATGGAGAATCCTGTACTTGTTACGGATTGCAGCTGGGATGCCTGTGAAAACGGACCTATAAAGCTTACGGACCTTGAGCTGGGAGAGACCTGCGATGCCGGTTCGGGCTTTGGTGAGTGGCATAAGGCAAGAGAGATGTCTTTTGACAAAGGGAATCTTATAGCCCAGACATCGCCGTTTGTTACGGAACATGAAGTGTTTGAAGGCAGACTTATCACAACTCCGAATGGAGAAAGCGTATTTGATTTCGGGCAGAACCTGGCCGGATATACTTCTTTTGTCGTGGAAAATGCCAAAGGCGGTGAGAAGATCTGTCTCGTCCACGGTGAAAACCTGGATGAAAACGGAAACTTCACGATAGAGAACTTCCAGCCGGGAGACAGGAACAAATCAGGCGGAATAAAACAGGAAATAAACTATATCTGCAAGCCGGGAAGGAATGAGTTTAAGCCTCATTTTTCGATGTTTGGATTCAGATACGCAAAGATAACAGGCGATATCTTACCGTCAGACATCAAAATAAAGAGCATTGCTGTTTATTCGGACATGAAGAAAACTGCGGGTTTTGAATGTGGCGTGGATGAAGTAAACAAGCTCTTTAAAAACAGTGTATGGTCTATGAAGTCAAATTTCTGTGACATTCCTACTGATTGTCCCACAAGGGAAAGAGCTGGCTGGACAGGCGATGCAGCGGTATTTGTGAGGACCGGTGCGTACCTGATGGACTGCAGGGGAGTTTACGAGAAATGGCTTGCGAACGTGAGGATAGGGCAGCATTCTGATGGCAAGATGGCGTATATCTGTCCCAAGAACTCAAATCCGGGCAAGATAGCAGAGATGTTCTCAGCGTCTGTTGGCTGGGGCGATGCGGCGGTCCTTGTGCCCTGGAATCTGTACAGAATATATGGCGATGAGCAGATACTTAAAGACAACTATGAAATGATGAAGAAGTGGGTGGATTTCCTCGGAAGAAGAGCAGGAAAGAGCAAGCTCAAGAACCGCTTTGGAAAGAACCCTTACAGGAAATACATCATCGACACCGGAATGGACTACGGTGAGTGGTGCGAGCCAGGAGCAGATGTTATGAAGACCATGATGGCTGCTTTCAAGGATGGCCAGCCTGAAGTAGCAACAGCTTACTATGCATATTCATCTGGGATTCTCGCCAAAATATCAGAGATTCTCGGAAATGGCGCCGATGCGGATAAGTATAAAGAGATCTCGGAAAAGGCGACTGAGGCATACAGATATCTGGTTCTGAAAGACGGGCATATAAGATCTGACAGGCAGTGCGAGTACGTAAGGCCTCTTGCGTTTTGTCTTTTACCTGAAAAAGAGGCAGTGGAAGCTGCTAAGGACTTAAATGAGCTGGTGGTGAAAAATGACTATCATCTTAATACGGGCTTCCTTTCAACGCCTTTCCTGTGCAGCGTGCTTGCAGATTACGGTTACGTGGATACTGCATACAGACTGCTGTTGCAAAAAAGCTATCCTTCGTGGCTCTATGCGGTGGAGAAAGGTGCTACCACTATCTGGGAGACCTGGGATGGCGTCAGAGAAGACGGCACTGTCCATGATTCACTGAATCACTACTCCTATGGAGCTGTTTCCGGATGGCTTTTGTCCGGTGTCTTGGGAATCAGATACGATTTTGACAAAGTCATGATAAAGCCTCTGCCGGATGAGAGACTTAAGTTTGCAAAGGGTTACTATGATTCACCGAAAGGTCGCATAGTTTCTGAATGGAGATATATTGAGGAGACGGATTCTTTTGCCTACCGATTTGAAATTCCTGAAGGAATGGAAGCAGAGCTGGAGCTCCCCGGCGGGGAAAAGAGAATTCTGACAAGCGGAAGTTATGAGATTTAAATTATGGAGGATAGGAAAATGAACAAGTTCGAGAACGGATTTATGCTGGGCGCTTCTACTGCAGCCCACCAGGTTGAAGGAAACAATACAAATTCAGATTACTGGGTAATGGAGAATATGGAGTATTCACAGTTTGTTGAGCCTTCACTGGATGCTGTGGATCACTATAACAGATACGAAGAAGACATCAAGATGCTGGCAGATGCAGGCCTTAACACCTACAGATTTTCTGTTGAATGGGCACGTATTGAGCCTGAGCAGGGCAAATTTGATGAAAAAGAGATTGAGCATTACAGGAAGATGATCAAATGCTGCAGGGACAATGGCGTTGAGCCGGTTATTACCCTCATGCATTTCACATCACCAGTGTGGCTTATAAAGCTCGGAGGCTGGGACAATGAGCAGGTTGTAGAGCTTTTTGCCAACTATGCCGGATATGTCGCTAAGCAGCTTGGAAGTGAGATAAAGTATATCTGCACCATAAATGAGGCTAACATGAGACTTCAGATTGGCGCTCTCATGGAGAGATTCAAGAAGCAGATGATGGCAAAGATGGCAAATGCAGCTAAAAGCGATGGCGACTCCATGGAGGGGCAGGTTCAGGTTGGGCTTAATCTCTCCGATCCAATGGAGAAAATGAAGCTGGCAGCAATGGAGAACGCCAAAGTATTCGGAGATCCTCAGCCGCATACATTTGTTTCCGCAACAGATGCAAATGGCGATATGATAGTTATAAAGGCGCATCAGGCAGCCAAGGAAGCAATCAAGGCTGTTAATCCGGATATTCAGGTTGGTATTACTCTTTCCCTACACGACTGCCAGTACATAGAAGGTGGCAAGGAGCGCGCAGACAGTGACTGGAATGAGGAGTTTAGCCATTACATTCCTTATATCAAGGATGATGATTTCTTTGGACTTCAGAATTATACAAGAACTACCTACGGACCTGATGGAATCGTGCCTGTTCCCGAGGGAACACCAATGACACAGATGGATTACGAGGTATATCCTGAGGCTCTTGAGCATGTAATAAGACGCGTGCATGAGGAGATGCCAAATGTTCCGATCATGGTTACAGAAAATGGAATAGCAACATCGGATGACGAGCAGAGAGTTAAGTTTATCGACAAGGCAATTGAGGGTGTTCAGAGCTGTATAAATGATGGAATTCCTGTTATCGGATACTGCCACTGGTCACTTATCGACAATTTTGAGTGGCAGAAAGGTTATGCACTGACATTTGGTCTTTGCGCAGTTGACAGGAAAACACAGATCAGGGCACCAAAGCCCAGTTTAAAGCATCTTGGAGGCTATTTGAAATAATGAAAGACACAGTACTGACGGGTGTGCAACAGATAATGATTGGTAGCAGATGCAATAGTTATGAGAGTGCACTCAGTACACTTCAGAGCATCAAGAGTGCCGGCTATGACGGCATTGAACTAAATGACTTCATGATAAGGCCAACGCCTTTTATTGTGAGGCTGCTTACAAAATTTGCCGGTATGCCCACGGGTAATGGCGGAAAACTCGATTGGAAGAAGCTGATCTCAGAGAGCGGTCTGAAAGTCATAAGCCTGCACAGCTATCTTAACAGCATTGAAGAAAACCCCGAGGCTGTTGCGAAAGAAGCCTTGAGCTTTGGAGCGGACACTGTTGTTATAACCGGTATGTACAGGTTTGATTACGGGAATGCATCTGAGGTAAAAAAGCTTGCTGAGCGCCTGAACAATGCAGGAAAAGCTCTTTTACCCTATGGAGTGAAACTCCTTTATCACAATCACAATGTAGAGCTGCAGAAGGTCTCAGAAGATAAGACCGCCTATGATCTGATCGTAGAAAACACAGATCCGCAGTATGTCAACTTCGAGCTTGATACATACTGGATGGCAGATGGCGGTGCAGATGTCACAGCCCTTGTAAACAAACTCTCAGACAGAATGGTGATGTGGCACATAAATGACAGGGGCTGCAGGAAAAAGGGACCTTTCATTACGCCCATCCTCAAAGAGGACGCTGCGGAACTCGGCACAGGAAATATGCCCCTCGATGCTATTTTGGAGACCGTAAAGGCCAATACCGGGATAGAAGCGATCGTTCTTGAGACTCACAAAAACTGGATCGATAATGATCCTATAAAGAGCCTTACGGTAAGTGCAGAGTGGTTTAGAAAAAACCGATGATCCGGACCGTTACTTCGAAGCAAAAAATGGATTCGAAGGAATAGGGTGCCTCTTTTAGTAATATAGAGAAGACCTATTAGGCGTGCAGAGTTTAGTCTCTGTGCGTCTTTTTGATTAAAAAAATATATATCTACACACAACGTGCTTCATTTGAATCTTAAGACCTACATGAAGGAACAGATCTAGCTTCATACTGCTGTGACCTTCATGAAAATTACTTGAAAGTCTTTTTTATCTGCTCCAGAAATTTTTCCGCAATAGGAGTAAAGGTCTGATACTTATTCCATATCAGATACAGCTCTGATTTTAGTTCAGGTGAAAGCGGTCTGAATACTATGTCAGTTCCTTCAGTATTTATCAGATTTTTAAATGTAAGAAGTATTCCAAGGTTTTCTCTTGCAAATACAGAGCTTATTAAAATAGCAGGTCAGTGATCATTCAAGGTCAAGATCATCAGCAAAGCCTGTAAGCTCAAGGACTTCAACTATGCTGTCGTTGGCATGTAATACTTTGACCTTCTGGCTCTTATCCTCCATGGTATTGATTGCAAACAGAATAACGCGAAGACCGGCGGATGAGATGTAATCAAGCTTTTCAAAATCCAGGGTCAGTGTATCGAGCTGGGGAAGAGTCTCTTCAAAGGCAGCGCTGAGATCACGGGAAGTATTTGTATCCAGGCGTCCCTCAAGCTTGAACAGACCATTTTTGTTATCGATAGTCTTATCAATGGTAAGCATAAATTATCCTCCTTATTTTGAAAATCTCTAAACTCATTTTAGCATGCATGAGTCTTTTAGTACCAATAATAAATTATTAATTTTTACTGTTTGATATTTTGTCTAATTTATATTTGTAATTATGATAATCCTGATAAATAATATTTATATAAGGTCTTTGAAACGACCTGCATATATTTTAAGAGAATTTATATTATGCAAGGAATAAATCATATGAAGAAAAGAAATAAAAAGATTGTAAAACAGGCGCTCCCGTGGATTGCATGCCTGTTTCTGATAACAGCCATAGTTAATGGAATATGTATTTATTCCAGTAACAGTAAGAACTATGTTGCATCTACCTGCAGGACTATGCAGGCTATTCTTGTTCAGGTAAGAAATTCACTTACTGAGTATAAATCGCTTTCATGGTTACTTAACTACTGGCAGGATCACAGTGATGAAATGGATCTTCCGGGGGACCGGCTGAATCGCTCATCACAGATTCAAAGGCTACTCCTTGATCATGAATATGAATCTCTTTACAGCATTACTCCGGAACAGGCAGAGAGTTTATCAGAAGAAGAACAGAGAATCTTTGCGGAAGAATGTTATCTTTTGCTTATGCCGGAATTTTCATCAATGAAGTACAGCTTCAACCTTACTGAAATAACTTTTGAAATTGTGCTGGATGATACGAATATATTCCCGCTTTTCCAGGGAATTCAGGAGGGAGAGAAGTCCTTTGGAGGTAATTTCTGTGCCCTTGGTGAGGTGTGGCCTTTTGATATAAACGAGCAGCCGGGTATCAGGGAAATGTATGAGAGCAAAGAGGATAAGGCTTTTTTCGAAGAGAAGAGCTCTCTTGCTGATGCAGAAAACAGAGAATACCTCATGGGGTATCTTCAGGTGCCGGTTGATGGTAATTTGAAGTGTCATCTGACGGCTATCCAGAGAATCACAAATATTCGTAAGTCAATCGTGGACAGTGCGAGATCCATTGAACTTATCAACGCAGTGCTGCTGTTTATCTGCGCCGTTATAATTCTTCATATGATCTATTCAAAAATAATAGATCCCCTGACACGCATAATGAGTTTCCTTAGCGATTACGCAAAGACAAAGAATACAAAGGACATCGTTCAAAAGCTTTTGACAATTGAAGCTGATAACGAGCTCGGAAGGCTTGCGGACGATTGCTCCGACATGATCACAGGAATTGAGAGATACTCTAAGGAAAAGCAGAGGATGCTCATTGAAACAGAGCGTATAAATACAGAGCTTGAGCTGGCTGCAAGGATTCAGAAGGATATGATACCTGGAGATTTTTCCGCATTCAATGATCGTACGGATCTTGATCTGTACGGTTCTATGACGCCCGCGAAATCCGTCGGCGGAGATTTCTATGATTTCTTTTTCCTTGATGAGGACCATATGTATATCGCTATTGCTGATGTTTCAGGAAAAGGTATCCCTGCAGCGATGTTCATGATGCTCACAAAAAACATACTTGCCAATAATGCAAGAGAGGGCAAGTCACCGGCAAAGATACTCACTGATTCTAACACAGCGATACTTATGCAGAATAAAGAGCTTATGTTTCTGACTGTATGGGTTGCAATACTCGAGATATCCACAGGTAAGCTGACCATGGCAAATGCCGGACATGAAAGACCGGCATTATTGAAAACGGGTGGCGAATTCGAACTATTAAATGATAAACACGGTTATGTTCTCGGCGTTCGAAAGGGTAAGCAATACACCGAGGAAGTGATTGAACTTGAAAAAGGTTCAAAGATTTTTGTTTATACAGACGGAGTTGTGGAAGCGATAGATTCAGAGAAAGAACAGTTTGGTACTGACAGGATGCTTGAAGCATTAAACAGAGTGGCTAAAGAATCACCGAAGCAGCTGCTTGATGAAGTAAGAAGCTCAGTTGATGCTTTTGTTGAGGAAGAGGAGCAGTTTGATGACCTCACAATGCTCTGCCTTGAATATAAATGATGTGTTTTTATTAGGAGCTTATAGAAGGAGTAGATTATGCTTCTTGTCAGAGATTATAGTACACAGCATAATTATCGAACACTGGATATTTCCGAGAACCTGTTTCACAAGGCGCTTTCCTGCGTGTTAAAAGGTGAGACACACTTTCATGTCAAAAATAAAAACGGACCCTCATTTGATCTTGAATATGTAAATAATCAGAAATGGTGTGAAAGCTTCCCGGAGTATCCTTATTCACCGCTTTTTCGCCGTGAACCGCTGTATCCTCCTTATTATATGTATGATGAAAAAGATAAGGATAAGATATGCTTCGATATTCTCGATGGGATAGAGCGTATATGGTTTGAGGAAGTAAATGAGTACACTGTGGTGATCACAGGGATTGTCTTAAGGTATACGGATATTGCTGTTTTGTGGAACGATAAGAGAATCAAATGGTTTTATCCAAAAGAAGAAAAAATCCAAATTACCTACGAAGTGCAGGGGGATGAAAAGACGCTTCGTGTCCACAGAGCATTCAAGCCATCAGCATTCGACTGCGACTTTCTGAACATGGATCAGGTGGTCTTGTTTCACCACTTCTTTGTATATCAGTGGCTGACGGATCTGCCACTAAATAAGGTGAAATACGCTGAGATTCTTGTGGCAAAAAGTGAGGGAATCGGAAGTATACTTACCTGCTATACAAGAACCAGGAATTTTCTTAGTCGTTTTGGATTAGAGGTAACCTTACAGGCAGGAAGCTCCAGATATCCTGATCATGTAATAGAGAAGTACTTCGCTATCAAGATGACACCGGAGGATTCGAACGAAGACAACACTATATATATAACCAATTATTACGGAATACTGTTCACGAAGATGCTAAGGCTTGCGCATGAGAGGGAGTTTGGCCTCGAATTGATGAATCCGGGATTTATTGATGAGATGAAGGAGTACTCGGATGTAATAATGAAAGGAAAGCGAATGCTTGGCGTTCTGCTTCGCGGTTCTGATTACATCACCTCTGAAATGAGCGGAACATCGGCTCCCGCTGCAGTTGAAAGCGCAGTACCGAAGATCAGGGAGTGGATGGATCAGTATGGGTATGACGGGATTATACTCGCCACTGAGGATGCGGATATCCTCTCAAAAATGAAAGCTGCTTTTCCGGGCAAGATCAGAGTTGTGTCACAGGTAAGGTACAGCATAACTGATTTTGAAAGAGAAAACGTAATTACAATAAGCGAATTGGACAGCATTAAGTATTCCGGAACAGATTATGATGTTTTCCTTGAGGATTCTTTAGTGAATTATTTTTATGCGCTCTATATGATATCTATGTGCGAAAGCTTCATGTACTCCGGGGAAAGCGGCGGAATGGCAATGGCTAAGGCTCTTAATGGCGGCAAATATAAGAAAATGTACAGCTTTGCTGAGGGTAAAGAGGTAGACGAATAGAAGCAGGAATCCGGAAGGACTTTTATAGTATTTTAATTTGTTAAATATTTAATATGTTCAATAATATAGTTATGCATAGATCATATTAAGGAAGGTCTTCAGAAATTCATTAAGCTTAAAAAGGAGAAGAAATTATGGCATTTTTCCAAGGTATTACAAATCATGTTTTCTGCTCGGTAATGAAAAGAAGAGGTGCAACTGCACTCAGACACCTTGATGAAGTTAGTAAAAGGGCCGTGGCAGCAAGCGAAGAGACTCTGCTTAAGATACTTAAGGACAATGAGAATACAGAGTACGGCAAGCTCTATAATTTCAGTGAGATCAAGAGTATAGAAGACTTTAAGAAAAAGGTTCCTTTTTCGAATTATGATTCCTACGCTTCGTATATTGAGCGCATGATACAAAATGATGAGGAAAATCTAATCACAAGCTATCCCGTAAAGCACTATGCATTAAGCTCGGGAAGTGTCGGCGTGCCAAAGCACATTCCCGTAACGCAGGCTACAATTGATAACTATGCGATTTATGGTGCCAGTATCCTCTTTGGAGTCATGGATGAGTACTATAGGAATACTACAGGCAAAACCTACAAGGATGGATTCTGCCTTAATACAATAGAGGCTCCGCCGATGATGACTGAGAACGGCGTACCCAAAGGACCAATATCCGGAACGGCACTTCGTGAGTTGGCTGAGCATCTTACTAACTTCATGACGTCTCCCGCTGACCTGGTGTTCCCAACGGAGCCGATGGACAGTAAGTACTTAAAGCTTAGGTTTGCACTTCCTAACAGGAAGGTAACCTGCATGACTTCCGCATTTATGACATCACTTGTGGATCTTATGACCTGGCTTGAGTCCAATTGGGAGAGCATGTGTGATGATATAGAAAAAGGTGTCATCGGAGAGAGTATACTTGTATCCGATGAGCTTAGGAAAAAATTCGAGTCTATGTTTACTCCGGATCCTGAGAGAGCAGAGGAATTAAGAAATGAATTCAGAAAGGGCTTTGATGAAATAGTAATAAGGATATGGCCTGATTTCCAGTGGCTTGGAGCTATAGGTACGGGTGGCTTCTCGCAGTACACCTTGAAGATGAGACAGTACACAGGAAAGAATATACCGTACAGCTTCCTTAACTATGCTGCATCTGAGTCCCTGATGGCTGTTGCCAGAAGAACCGGCGAGGATGGCTTCGTGCTCCTTCCCGATGGAGGCTTTTATGAATTTATTCCTGCTGATTCCGACGATGAGGAGACAACGCTTACAATAGATCAGCTGGAAGCAGGTAAAGATTATGAGATTGTGGTAACAAATCTGTCAGGTTTTTACAGATATAAGATCAAGGACGTTATCAGGGTTAAGGGCTTCTACAATGAAGCACCGCTTGTTTCTTTCCTGTATCGTAAGAATCAGATGATCTCCATAGCCGGTGAGAAGACCAATGAGGAAGCACTTCGCTGGACCATCAGCAAATTCCAGGATGAAACCGGAATACTTGTACGTGACTACAGTATCTACGCGGATACAGATTCCAAGCCCGGTCGTTATGTACTCTTTATTGAGCCCGACAAGGAAATTGAAGAGAGCAAGATAGAGGAGTACAGAGATACTGCAGAGAAGCTCCTCGGACAGGCAAATCCGTCCTTCGGACAGAAGATAATGAACAACACACTCGGAAAGACCAAGCTCTGCATAACCCAGCAGGAAGCATACATGTTATACAGAGATATCATGATCAGGAAGGGTGTTTCCCAGAATCAGCTTAAACCTGTCAGAGCAATCGATACGCCTATGAAGGAGAAGTTCTTCTTCAAGTTCATAGAGATGGAAACGGAATAACATGAAGATTATTAGAACGTTACTGGGATCTTTTTCCGAAGCCCTTGCAGAAGGTGCGGTCATGCTGCCTAATCTGATGTTCGTGGGATTATATTACGAGCACTACGGGCAGAGTGAGTTCATTATGCCATTTGTACTTCTATATGCGTTTGAGAAGGCGGGACCGTTCCTGCTTAGTGGCTTTGGGAAGGTTAAGAATCCTTATCTGGTGTGGCTTACAGGTAATGTACTGGCTATACTGGGATGTTTTCTGATGCTTTTCGGAAACAGCGCGCACATACTGTGGAATGTGGGCGCTATTCTGATTGGCTTGGGATTATCGTGTTTTGCGCCGATGTACCGGACAATGAGGGATTCGATCAGGGAGAAAAAGATATGGTCTACAGGTGCGTCGGTTTATATAGGTTATCTGATCCTGCTGTTATATCTTGTTATCGTTATGGCATTCAGATATGTGAGCATGATTACTGTGATATTGGCTATTCTTTTCCTGGTACTGATATCGACCGTTCAGTGTATAACTCTCCGGAATCACAATCCTCATAAATATGACCCGCTGATTGAAAAAGGAACGGTTCGCGCGGATCAGTTACTTCTTGCACTGATAGTTTTGTTATTCACATACGCAATAAGGCTTTATAAGCAAACTGCAAGTCTCGGACTGGTGTTGTGGATAGCGGTTGGAATGATTCTTTTGGTCGTGGCGGCGTTCGTAACAAGAAGAAATCCTTATAGAGGGCACAGCCTTCGCACTTTATGGTATGGAGCTGAAAGGAATTTTGTAACTATTTTCTCGCTGATTTATTTTATGGCTGTCGGAGAGTATAACAAGGTTACTGTAGCATATATCATGATAGGTATCGGGGTTGCGCTTGCGAAAATTGTAAGTCCGATACTAAAGAAAATGGTCAGGGAAGAGCGGTTCGAATTATTCTGCATTGTATCCGCAAATGCTTTCTCATGTCTTATGATGATACCCGGTACGATTTCATATATGGTTGGAGTACTGGTTACAGTGATCTTTGTATCCTGTGGAAACAGCAGGAGTACAGCCGCATATCTTAAGGATGAGCGGTTCGACGTAAACGAGAGAAGACTCGTGCGCTCCAGATTCTATGGCCTTGGAGCCGTTGCGGAACAGGCCTTCATGATGGGATTCTTCTTCGTGTTCTCGTATCTGATACTGGGAAATGGAGTTGATGCGCTGTCAGCTTATACCTTCCGCGATGGCAATATGGATACAAGTCCTGTGTTTTTTTATTCACTCATGGCATGCATAGTTTTAAATACGCTTGTCGGATTGTATGTAGTGAAAAATAAGGAATAAGATGCATGTCTGGTCAACAGGAGATCAGAAGATAGGAAAGTGAGGAAGATGAAAATGAGTGAGAAGATAGTACAGACAGCAGGAAGAAATCAGCTTGGCGAATTTGCACCAATGTTTGCGCACCTAAACGATGACGTACTTTTTGGTGAGGTATGGAATGAAGAAGCTATTGACGTGAAGACCAAATGCATTATTACAGTGGTTTCACTTATGGCTTCAGGTATCACGGATTCCTCTCTGACATATCACCTTCAGAATGCGAAGGCACATGGTGTAAGTAAGGAAGAAATTGCAGCAATCATAACCCATGCCACTATGTATGTAGGATGGCCTAAGGGTTGGGCAGTATTCAGACTGGCAAAAGAAGTGTGGAATGAAACGACAGAGGCTGTTACAGAGAAGGATAAGTATCAGAATTCCATTTTCTTCCCCATTGGAGAAGAGAATCCTTATGGAGAGTTCTTTGTAGGACAGAGTTATCTGGCTCCTGTATCAAAAGAGCAGGTTTCTATTTTCAATGTAACCTTTGAGCCGGGATGCAGAAATAACTGGCATATCCACCATGCGAAAAACGGCGGCGGACAGATGCTGATCTGCATCGGTGGAAGAGGATATTATCAGGAATGGGGCAAAGATGCTGTGGAAATGACACCCGGTAAAGTGATAAACATTCCTGCTGAAGTTAAACACTGGCATGGAGCAGCACCAGATTCATGGTTCTCTCATCTTGCGATCGAGGTTGCAGGTGAAGAGACAAGCAATGAATGGCTGGAAGCTGTATCTGATGAAGACTACGGCAAACTGAAATAATATCAAAGGAATCATCTGGGGAGAAAGAGTTTGGAAAAAAGGCGAGGTTCAAGCAACCAAGGCAATGAAAGAAGCCTATCAATTTGGCCACGACTGCTAAGAAAGCTTATAAGTGATTTTTGGAAATAGAGATTTCAATATTCAAAAGGGATACTATAGACCCTTTTTTACATGTTTTTCTTGTAATCCAGACCCCATTCCTCCATGGATTTGATAATAGGTCTCATGGATTCACCCAGTTCGCTGAGAGAGTATTCTGCTCTTGGAGGAACTTCAGGATAAACTGTTCTTACAATAATTCCGTCAGCTTCCATTGATCTTAAGGAATCAGTTAAGACCTTCTGACTAATACCATCTAATGATTTCTGCAATTCATTAAATCGCCATGGTCTCGCAAGGAGATTTCTCATGTGATAAAAGAGTGGGAGAAAAACTAGCTATTATTTCAAGATACACTTTGCGCCTGTTGCAGTAATATACACGACAGTTAATAAGACCATTATGCCGCAGACCAGCCATCCTGTAAGAACTGAATTATACAGAAAAAAGAAGTGAGAGTCTTTTACCTTGCGTCCGTGTCCGAAATACTTGTAGCGATTTAAAGGGTACAACCAGCATATGCCTTGTCTGGAAAAAGAATCGCACAGTAAATGGGTGAAATATCCTAAAGCAATCCCCATCAGAGGTTGCCACATCATACCGATAAAGAAGAATATGAAGTTAAACCATAAAGTATGGGTAAGCGTTCTGTGACGGATCGGCAGATGGAAAACCCGGCCTATCCATGATTTTTTTGTATCACAGTCCGGTAGCAATGTACCAAGTACAAAAAATATGAAAAATAGCGTTATCAGATCCTGCTGCACGGGAATAAAAAAGTAACGCATCTTCCTGGCTGTATTGATAACGGATGCGTTTGTCCAGTTGTTTGTAATGTTGTAATATAGTGCGCCGGTGAATGTTGCAAGTGAGGCTCCGGCCACGATATGCTGCGGTGATGTCATTTGGAACTTGTCTTTCTTAAATTAGTCTGGTGTGCTGGCTTGTTCATCTTTGATCAAAATACGAAGTATATGGATTTATATACAAGGAATAAAATCGAAGGCAACGCAATAAGTGTAAAGATTTTATAACGTAATAGATAAATTCATAGACTAATAATTTGGTTAATTAAGAACATAACAGTACATCAGATTCTTATTATCAACTATATCCGTATATAAATCAATGCAATACGGCATAAAATCTGAGCTTTGGCGATCTGATGTATATTCATGATATATAGATTATAATATAGATAATGATATGTTTTTGGAATTCATGAAGTCGCGGACGATGTGATCAAGAAGCATATTGAAAAAGTATAATTAACGGATTATTTTATAGAGGATTTGGAAGATGAGCAAGATAGAGCTTATTCATGGTTCATGTGCAGATCAGGTGGCTGATGTAGTGGTGAACGCAGCCAATAGTGGCCTCTGGGCTGGAGGCGGAATATGTGGTGTTATCTTTAGTAAGGCGGGAATGCAGGAGCTGACAGATGCTTGCAGGAAGATCAAGACTCCGCTTAATGATGGTGATGCGGTGATCACGCCGGCGTTTAAGCTTACTAATGCAAAGGCGATTATCCATGCTGTCGGACCAAATTTTGCAGCTACGCCAACTGCTTTTGATAAGCTGTTTGATGTATATTACAATTCGCTTTGTGTTTTGAAAGAAAATGGTTATCACAGTATTTCTTTTCCTTTGATAAGTTCAGGTATATTTGGCGGGAATCTGGAGAATCCTGTGGGTGAGTCAACAAAGCAGTGTTTAAAGGCTTATAAAAAGTTCGTTCAGGATTACCCTGACTATGAGATTGATGTAAAGCTATGTGCTTTTGGGCAAGGTGAGATGATAAAGGCAGAGGCTGAGTTTACGGAAGGATTATAGGATAGAAACATAAGACAGAAACAAGGCAGAATCAAGATAGAATCAATACAGAAATAAGACATAAATATAAGACAGGTAAGAATAACCATAGAACATAATTCCGAACCTGACAAAACAAAGCAAGATATGTCATGATTCATCCGCGTGAACACATTATGATCGTATCTATATAAAAACTAGAAAGGATGAGATTCATAATGAATAGACCGATCACAACTTTATTTATGCTAATGTCACTGGATGGAAAGATAAGTCCCGGAGCATCGGATGATCTTGATGTGGACAAAGACTTTCCGGGGATCAAAGGATTATGCGAAGGACTTCATCAGTATTATGAGATAGAGCAGACCACAGATTTATGGTCATTTAACACAGGACGAGTTCAGAAGAAGATGGGGGTTAATGAAAAGCCTTATCCTGAAAAGACTCCGGTTTCTTTTGTACTGCTTGATAACACTCATCTTACCGAGCATGGAATAAGATACTTTTGCGCCAGGTCTAAAGAGTTTGTCCTTATAACATCAAATATGAATCACCCGGCATTTAGTGTCAAAGAGGACAATCTCCATATTATCTATCAGGAGACACCATCTCTTAAAGATGCGTTTTGTATACTAAAAGAAGAGTATGGCTGTGATAGGATCACGATCCAGAGCGGCGGAACTATAAATGGTATACTTTTAAGAGAAAAGCTTTTTGATTATGTTGATATCGTTGTGGCGCCGGTGCTTATAGGAGGTAAGGATACATCAACACTTATCGATGGCAATTCTATCACTAATACAGATGAACTAAAGTCTCTTGGCGTACTGCAACTGGAGAGTTGTGAAGCACTTGAGAATTCTTATGTGAGACTCAGGTATAAGGTGGTATAGATTTTTTCATAAAAGCTTTATTAAGAAGTTACGGACAAACTGATAAAGGAGTACATAGAGAAGGGTAACATCATATCATAAGGAGGGTAAGTTATGCTCGAAGTAGGTAAAAAGGCACCTGATTTCAAGCTGCCGGATCAGAATGGAACAATGCATTCATTGTCGGAGTACAAGGGTCAGAAGGTTGTTTTGTATTTTTATCCTAAAGACAATACTTCCGGTTGTACCAAGCAGGCATGCAGCTTTGCTGATCTCTATCCTCAGTTCCGCGAAAAAGGTGCCATTGTACTAGGTGTTAGTAAGGATTCCGTAGCATCTCATAAGAAGTTTGAGGAAAAGTACGGACTTCCATTTACTCTTTTGTCAGATACAGAGCTTGAGGTTATCAAGGCTTATGATGTCTGGAAAGAGAAGAAGAACTATGGCAAAGTGTCGATGGGCGTAGTGAGAACTACATATCTGATCGATGAAAAGGGCGTTATCGTTAAGGCTATGGATAAGGTCAAAGCCGCAGAGAACCCTCAGGATATGCTGGAAATCCTTGGAGGTGACTGATGTTCTTTAAGAAAAGAGCTGAAAAGAAAACTTACGATAAAGAAAACAAGAAGCCTGTGATCAGGGCGAGCATCTGCAATGGAGAGCAGGTTGCAGGTTTTATGGATGTTCATACAGGATCTTTTGAGGAAGTTATGCTTATCAGGGATTCTGAAGATCTGTTGCAGTTCATGAATGAGTACGGAATCAGTGGTGAAATAGAGAAAGTCTATTGATCAGGAGGTGCTTATGGCGGTATACAGATGTATGGCTTGTGGGTACATTTTTGATGAGGAGAAAGAGGGCAGAAGTATTAGAGATATAGATCAGTGCCCCAGATGTAAACAACCGGATGACAGATTTGTACTGGTTGAAGAGACTGAGGATAAGAAAGAGGATAAAGCCCAGGGCTAATCAACCTTAAGAAGCTTGAAATGACTTTTTTTATACTCAATCAGTCCTTCATCTTTCATGTGCGAGAGTTCTTTGGACATATTGGTTCTTTCGAGGTTCAGGTAATCAGCAAGTTGTTGCCTGTTGAAGGGGATATCAAATTCTCTGGAACCTGTCTGAAGCGCGATAGCATTCAGGTATGACAGGAGGCGTCCGCGGCAGCTCTTGGGAGAAGTATGAAAGCTTCGACCAGAGAGAACAAGGTTTTTCTGCGATGAGATAATAAGTATGTTTTTAAGGAGCTTTTCCTTCAAGGAAGAGCTCTTTTTGCTGTCATCAAGGAGATTTCTTATATTGCAAAAAAGGATGTTGCAGTCTTCGTTAGCTCTGACATCAACAAGAAGAACTTCGCCAAGAAGTGCGTAGGTTTCGGCGAAGTACTGGCCTTTTCCGACATGGCTTAGGACCGTGCAGTTGCCCCAGACGTCATTACTTTCAATAGTAACGCTTCCAGAAAGCACCATGCCTATAGCGGAGGTTTTGTCTCCGGCATGAAGGATTATGTCATCTTTTCTATAGTTCTTTTCTTTAGCTTCCAGCAGGTCAAGGCATGTGGACAGTTCTTTTGTTGTCATGCCAAGGAACAGTCTGCTTTTTTCTATACCATTTATTTCCATGAGATGCCCTCTGAATAATTCGCAAAATGTGGTTTAAACAACATACATGTTACCAACAGTATAGTATACTGACACCATCGAAACAAGGATAGACATTGTTTGTAAGGTGTTTAAGCACAAATAAGTACTTGACCAAACATTTGTGAAAGATGAAAAACAGAGAGGTTTGAAAATGGTAAGAAAGATAATAAAGATCGATGAAGAAAAATGTAATGGCTGCGGCCTTTGTGCAACAGCTTGCCACGAAGGAGCAATAGACATAATAGATGGAAAAGCAAAGCTTGTAAGAGAAAATTTCTGCGACGGCTTTGGAGATTGTCTTCCGGGATGCCCGACAGGCGCAATCACTTTTGAAGAAAGAGAAGCACCTGCCTATGATGAGGCAGCAGTTAAGGCAGCTCAGGAAAAGAAAGGATCAGTAAAAAATATGCATCAGTGCGAAAACAAGATGATGACTGAAATGCATCAGCACGCCGAAGGCCATGGATGCCCCGGTTCAAGATTTATGATGCTTAAGAGCAGATCCCAGGAAGACAGTGATCCCGGACAGGATATGATCACCAGAATGAGCACTCACCCATCCAGACTGATGCAGTGGCCTTGTCAGATAAAGCTTCTTCCAACACAGGCAGATTTCTATAAAGATGCAAGACTCCTAATTGCAGCTGACTGCACAGCTTATGCTTATGCAAACATGCATGAAGAATTCATGAAGGGCAAGGTTACAATGATTGGATGTCCCAAGCTTGACGAAGGCGATTACACGCAGAAGCTTACAGAGATAATAGCAAATAATGATATCGCCAGTGTGACCATAGTAAGAATGGAAGTTCCTTGCTGCGGAGGACTTCAGAGAGCTGCAGAAAATGCAATAAGAAATAGCGGAAAGTTCCTTCCATGGCAGGTTATTACGATATCCAGAAATGGAGAAGTAATTGATTAGAATTCTCAATAAGTCTATATTTCATAGGATTTTGTTAAAATCGAGTTTATACTAAAAGTAGTTTAAATAGTTAAGGAGGTATACCCATGACAGCATTAAATGAAAGAAAAGTAGCAGTAGTAGGTTGTGGATTCGTTGGTTCAGCATCAGCGTTTGCTCTTATGGAGAGCGGGCTCTTTTCTGAGATGGTGCTGATAGATGTCAATAAAGAAAAAGCAGAAGGAGAGGCACTTGATATAAGTCACGGACTTCCATTTGCAAAACCAATGCAGATATATGCAGGCGATTACAAAGATGCAGGCGATGCTGCAGTCGTAGTTGTTACCGCAGGAGCTGGACAAAAGCCCGGTGAGACAAGGCTTGATCTTGTGAAAAAGAATGTAAGCATATTTAAATCCATAATCCCTGAGATCGCCAAGTATAACACAGAAGGAATCCTTCTTATCGTAGCTAATCCGGTTGATATACTTACTTATGCTGCAGCAAAGCTCAGCGGTTTTCCTGAGAACAGAGTATTTGGCTCAGGAACAGTGCTTGATACCGCCAGATTCAAGTATCTTCTTGGTGAGCACCTGAGCGTAGACAGCCGTTCTGTACATGCTTTTATCATAGGTGAGCATGGCGACAGTGAGATTGCAGCCTGGAGCAGTGCGAATGTTTCAGGTATTCCTATTCACGATTTCTGTGAGATGAGAGGACACTTCGAACATGAAAAAGCGATGAAAGAGATAGCTGAGAACGTAAAGAACAGTGCTTATGGTATCATTGAGAAAAAGGGTGCTACTTACTATGGCATTGCAATGAGTGTAAGGCGTATCTGCGAAGCTATAATCCGTGACGAGAAATCTATCCTTCCAATATCAAGCATTCAGCATGGAGAAAATGGTATTGATGACGTTGCTCTCAGTATGCCAGCTATTGTCGGAAGAAAAGGCGTAGAAGGATTAGTGCCAATCAGATTAAGCGATAAGGAGAAAGAGCAGCTTAAGGCATCTGCTGATACATTGAAGAAAGTGCTGGATGATGCACTGTGATGTTTTGGCATGTGTACCACAAGCATATTTAGCTTATCATCTATATAGACGAAGATTGTATAGAAGGATCAACCTGGTAAAAGGCTGGTCCTTCTACTTTTTGAGAAAAAAGTTAGCACAAACTAACAACAAGTGCTATCATAAAACCATAATCGTTCAGAGGAGGAGAATTTTAATGGCGGATAAGATTCAGGAAGCTTATCAGGCATCGAAGAATATATATGATGATGTTCTCACGCAGGGAAGCTTTTTAGCAAAATGTATATAAAGATCTTCTGGAGCGGAACTGATGACAATGAGATTGCGAGGAAAATTCTTTCATACATACCGTATGACTTTAAAGGGTCAATTTTTGCTGCACGAAGTAGCATAGACTATAAGGAGATATTATGGTGAACGAGAATGCTGAGCTGAAGATGAAAACTATTAAAACCATGAAAGGCAAAAAGGTATTCAAAGACGAGATTGCCACAAGACTTTCTACGTCAGAGAGTGAAAAGATATGGCGTGATGCACATGAAAGGCTATACAGAATGTATGATGAACATCAGAATCTTTCTAAAGGTGTTGCCATGCACACAGATGGATTTATCTTTCCGGCAGCAGCCATCTATCTTGCTATAAAGGAGACTGATCCTGATATGGCCTATGATGTTATGAAGAAGATCATGGCAGAAAAATCTAAAAAAACAGGGCAGATGATAGCAAAATGCTGCAAGATCCCAGGCTTTAAGAAATACTTTTTGAATATGTGGGATTCAATGAGCCACAAGATGTTCGGAGAGGCTTCTGGATTCAATAATATTTTTTATCCCAGAGAGAAAGAAAGTTTTCGTATGGACATCACACAGTGTCCATACAATAAGTATCTGACAGAGCAGGGATGTCCTGAACTTAACATTCTGTTTTGCGAGAATGATATTCATTCATATGGAAATCTTCCAGGTCTTAAATTTAGCAGAACTAAAACAATCGGAGCAGGGGATGACCTGTGCGATTTTAAAATGGAACTTGTAAAGAAATAAAGATATGTTGGTGACATTAGGATAAAATCTGATCCAGAAAGCATTTAATAGCAGTGTCTTGATGATGCTTTTTTGGATATATTACATAATAATCAACAGGAGGAATCGCGCCATCAAGTATAGGTATACTTATTAAAGTTCCATCTGATAAGTATTTATTCACCAAGTGTCTTGGAAGAATGGTATACCAAGCACTGCCAAAGAGAAGAGGGAGAGCCTTGGCTGCGCTATTCACACTAAGCTGAAAACGGTGTGCTGGAGGAAAAAGCCACTGATATGTACCCGAGTAAAGAAAATCAGAATGGATCATTGGCAGAGTTTTTACCTTAGATGAGTTTATTCCATTTTTGAACTTTGTATTTTCTGAAGAGGTTACAAGCAGAACGTCTTCTTGCATGATCAGTTTACAGTTATAGTTAGGATTATCATAGGAATGATGTGAAAAGATCACGTCATTCCTTAATTTTTTTATACTGGTAATTAGTTGGTTGCTGGTATTGATTTCAATTTTAATTGAAAAAGAGGGATTCTCATTTGCAAAACTGTTAAGTTTTTTCTTTAACCAAAGCTCATAAAAAGCATCTACAGTTCCAACAGACAGAAAATGCGAAAATTTCTCATTTTGTTGTATGGCTTCCAGAGCTATGTTTTCTAAGTTTATGATTTCTTCTGCATAATTTAAAAAGGTGATTCCAGCAGGAGTTATCGATAGTTTTCTGTTATTTCTTACAAATAATTCTTTACCGATTTCTTTTTCAAGTTCTTGTATGCGCTTGCTTACAGTGGATTGAGCAACTATCAGGTTTTCAGAAGTACGTGTGAAGCTTTTGGTTTCTACTAGAGATAAGAACGTAAGAAGCTGATCCTTATTCATAATATTTAGAATCCTCCTATGAAAAAAATCGATAATAATAATCGAAATTATTCTTTTTTATAATCATAGTTATTGTGTTAGATTATTTCAATAAGAAAATACTGAAGAGGAGGAACATTATGAAAAATAAGCTATTTAACAAAGTTATTGCTGCTACTTTAACTGGAGTTATCACATTAAGTGTATGTGCATGTGGTGTCGGTTCGTCTGAGGCAAAGGAAAGTAATACAGGGAATTCTTTGCCAGTCGATGAAAATGATAATGAAGCAGAACAGCAGACGGGTGAAGTTACAGTGACAGATCTTGCCGGCAGAGAGGTTACAGTAACACTTCCTGTAGAGAATGCATATCTTGGATATTACTATGAGAATTTTCTTGCGGTTGTAGGCCCTGACGCATTTACAAGAGTTAAAGCAACGTCTCTGTATGATACAGAAGGATATGCAAATACTCTGGCAACGATCTATAAAGAGAATGTAGAAGGCTACGCAGATATGATAGATGTGGGTTCAACACTACAGGATAATATTGATGTGGAAAAACTGATAGAGCTTGACTGTGATGTGGCCATTATGGGGCAGTACCAGTATGATGCTATTACTGACAAGGTGGAACTATTGGAAGAAGCAGGAATTCCGGTTGTAATTATAGATTATTCCACAGCTACAGAGGAAACACATATTGCTTCTACAGAAGTGCTTGGAAAAGTATTTGGTGTGGAAGATAGAGCTAATGAAATCATTGAAAATTATAAAGCAGGGATGGAAAAGGTAAGAGATATCGTCTCGACTATTCAACAGTCAAAGACTACATTTCATGAATTTCATAGCGTAATAGGTACCTATTCAGAAGTAGGAGTATCTGACTTTTCTCACTATCTTTTTGGCAGCTATTTAGCACAAGCCGGGGCATCAGATATAGCATTTTCACTGGAAGAGTCTAGCGAAAATGGCAGAAGTACAACTCTTGATATGGAATATATTTTGGAACAGGATCCGGAAGTATGGTTCATTATTGGCGGCGAGGCAGCAAATGATTCATCTGATGGAATTTTGATGGGATACAATGTTTCAGAAGAAGATGTTATACAGTCTGCTAAAGGTCTTATTGGGAGCAGACCCGGTTTTGATAATTTAAACGCTGTTAAAAATGATCAGATTTATTGCATTGAGAATAATACATTAAGAACACTTCGTGACTACATAATCATTGAATATATCGCAAAAGTTCTTTATCCTGAAGAGTTTGCTGATATTGATCCTGAAAAGGAATTTGAAGAATATTCGAAAAAGTATCTTCCTTCAATTCCTATAGATGGAACATTTATTTATCACCTTAAAGTGGAAGACATTCAGTGATGAACAGTTATTATAGAAGACTTAACAGAAAAAGATTTGCGATAATAGTGCTGGCTTCAATAGTTATGTTATTGTTGCTCCTTGCGGATCTGTTTACAGGATCTTCTAATTTGTCTGTCAGTGGAGCGATGAAGATATTACTGGATGGACCATCTAAAGAAAGTAAGTACCATTTTATTATCTGGTCTATCAGAATGCCAATGACCATGACTTGTCTGGGAGTTGGAGCTTCATTGGCACTGGCAGGAGAACATATGCAGACGATACTTCAAAATCCTCTGGCCAGCCCATATACATTGGGGATATCGTCTGCAGCAGGCTTTGGAGCAGCTCTTTCTGTTGTGACAGGATTTCCTTTTCTCCCGGTCGCCTGGATAAATACTTCTTTATCTGCGCTTATATTTGCTCTTGGGACATCAGCTATGATTTTTACGATATGCAGAAATAATACAGATTCAAAAACAATGATCTTGATCGGAATAGTTGTTACGTTTCTGTTCAGTGCATTACAGTCTCTGATGCAGTATCTTGCAAGTCAGGATCAGCTTTCAGAAATAATGCACTGGATGTTTGGATCATTATCAAAAGCGACAGAAGAAGGTTCGTTTGTGTGTATTGCATGTTTTTTAATTATCTTTTTATTGTCGATGCGACTTACATGGCAGCTTACATGTCTTTCAACAGGCGAAGAAAGATCAAGAAGTCTTGGAATCAATACGGGAAAGCTAAGAAAAGAGATATATCTGTATTCTTCCTTGTTGACAGCGGTAGCGGTTTCTTATGTTGGTGCTATAGGTTTTATTGGACTTGTAGCACCACATCTTGCAAGGTCTTATGTTGGAGATGATCAGAGATTTTTGCTATGCCTGTCTTCAATTATGGGAGCGATCATTCTTTTGGCGGCATCTGTTATTGCCAAGATATTAAAACCTGGTGAAATAATACCTGTTGGAATAATAACAAATATAGTAGGCGTGGCGTTTCTTCTATATCTTTTATTGAGGAAGAAAGTTTGAAAATGAATATGAATGATCATTTTGATATGAAGATCAAGCTTGAAGATATTAAGGTGAGCTTTGGATTGAAGAAGGTGCTTGATGGAGTAAATTTGGAATATGTTGGTGAAGGAATATATGCCATAATAGGCGTCAATGGAACGGGGAAAAGCGTTCTTATGAAATCGATCGCAGGAATCCAGACATATTCAGGAAAAGTTAGTATTACTAATTGTAAAAAAATATGTCAGAAAGAAGATATAGCTTATGTACCTCAGGTTACCAGTCTTAATTCATCATTGACTTCGTTTGAAATGGTTTTGTTAGGAAAAGTTAATCATCTAAAAATGCGTGTATCAGATGAGATGGTAAAAGAAGTTTATGAAGTGATGGAAAGATTAAATATCAGAAGCTTGGAAGAACAGACTTTCAGTTCTTTATCGGGAGGACAGAAACAGCTTATTATTATGGCTCAGGCTTTGATTTCCAAGCCTAAGCTTCTTCTTTTGGATGAACCAACATCAGCTCTTGATCTGTATCATCAACTAAATCTTTTATCTCTTGCAAGGCAATACTGTAAAGAAACCGGGGCCATAACAATAGTTATCATGCATGACTTATCGCAAGCTGCGAGATTTTGTAAGAGAATAACAATTTTAAAAGATGGAAAAGTATTCGCATATGGGAAGCCCCAAGAAGTATTGACCGAAATAAATATCAAGGAGGTTTTTAAAGTTGATGCTGAAATTGGCTTCAGTAATAGCGGTTATACGACTGTACAGCCTGTTGCTATTTCAGTTTAATGAAAAGTATGACACAAAACAATAAAATAGTAACAGGAAATCTTTTTGTTGAGATTCTGAAATATCTGGCGCCTTTGATACTAAGCATGTTGATCCAACAATCTTATCAAACCATTGATGCAATTATTATTGGGCAAGGTGTTGGAGCTAATGCATTAGGAGCAATCGATGCTACGTATGGTTTTATCAAACTTTTGATCAATTCGGTGATAATTCTTTACACTGCGGCATCTGTAGTAGTTGCAAAGCATTATGGCGCAGGGGATATTATAAGTGTAAAGAATTCAATAAAAGTAATGTTAGTACTTGCTGTAGTTACGGGTATCTTCATAACCCTATCCCCTTTGCTTCTAATTAAAACGATATGCAATGTCATGAGCGTTCCAAAAGAAATGCTTGGCGAGGCTATGCTTTACACAGAGATCATCCTGGGTGGATCTATCTTTATGATATTGTTCAATTGCGGCGGAAGTATTTTGAAAAGTCTTGGAGATTCGAGATTACCTGCAACTGCGCTGGCCTTTTCCTGCATGATTAATATTGTTCTGGATGCATTCCTGGTTTTTTGTTTAAATCTTGGAGTAGAGGGAGTTGCATTTGCAACAGTAATTGCGAATATAGTGAGTGCATCAATAGTATTGGCTAAGTTGTGGAAGACATACATAGACTTAGAAAAGAGAGAAGGTACGAGGAAAAACGATAGCAACGTCCTGATCAGATCCATTAGAGAGATAATGATATTTGGAGTTCCAGCAGCAGGACAGTCAATATTGTTTTCATTTTCTAATATCTTTTTACAGTCGAATATAAATAAATGCGGTGCCAAAGCTGTTTCTGCATGGGCTGTATGTGGGAAACTTGATTTCCTTATTTGGATAATAGCTGATGGACTTTCTATTACAGGAGCAACTTTCATTGCTCAAAATATAGGAGCGAAAGAGGGAAAGAGAGCTAAAAGAGCTGAAAGATATGTGTTGAAAATATTTGTTGCAACAATAGTGTTGATAAGTACAATTTTGTATTTTACAACTCCATTATTGGCCCTTGTCTTTATAAAAGATAAAGCAGTGATAAATGTTGCTGGAATGCTTATGAAACAGATAGCACCATTTTATGTAACATGTATTGGTGCAGAACTTTATAGTGGCATTTTTCGAGGCTATGGAAAAGCGTTACAGCCGGTTATATTTACACTCGTTGGAACAATAGGAGGAAGGACTTTATGGATTTTTATATGTTCATCTATAGAAAGGACTGATATAAAAAACATCATTCTTGCATATCCATTTAGCTGGATTTTAACAACAGCTCTTTTTATTTTTTATCGTTTATTAGATAGAAAAATTGGAAAAATGCGACAGTCATATAGACTTATCTAAGTCTATGTGACTTTTTATTTGCATTTGCGTTAGTTTTATCTAACAAATTAGTAGTATCATTGAATTATAAATTTGTTAAAAACGGAAAGAAAATTATAAATACGCTAACTGAGATAGACAATAGTGAATCAGAGTGCTATGATTCTGAGTTAGCTAGTGCTAACTTTTTTTAAAAAAGGGAGGATTGTACGATGAAAGCAGATTATAAAAACTGGATGCCCAAAGGAATGGTACTTGGATTTCTGGTTGCTACGGGAGTTTTATTGTTGATAACTTTGATAACAATGTTTCTGGGATTGCCATCTATAGTTCAAATAGTATTTCTTATACTAACAGTATTGTCTGGATTAATGACTTTATGGATGTTTTTGATGTATAGAGCTTTTTCTTACAATGGAAAAAGACAAATGTCCAGACAGATAATTGAAGGTGTGTCTTCATATGTGAAGATCCCAGATGGAGGTAAGTGTCTTGATATTGGATGTGGAAGTGGAGCTCTAAGCATTGCCTGCGCTAAGAAGAATCCTAGTGCTCAGATTATCGGCATAGACAGATGGGGCAAAGAGTATGCTTCTTTTAGTAAGAATCTTTGTGAGAGTAATTCCGCTGCCGAAGGAGTAACTAATACATCTTTCCGGAATGGAGATGCCTGTAAGTTGGATTTTGCAGATGAGACATTTGATGCAGTAACAAGTAATTACGTATACCACAATATTCCCAGCAAAGACAGACAGTCAATTCTTCTTGAGACGTTAAGAACACTTAAGAAGGGTGGCACATTTGCAATTCACGACATAATGTCACCTGCTAAGTACGGTGATATGGAAAGCTTTGTAAATAAGCTTAAAGATATGGGTTACAAAGAAGTTAAGCTTGTTGATACTACAAATGGTATGTTCATGAGCAAATGGGAGTCCACTTGGATGGGGCTTTCAGGTTCTGCAATTCTTATGGGGAGGAAATAAGTTCGAAATATGTATCATATCGAGAAAAACACAGTACAGGAAACACTGATAATACCATTGTTTGGAAGGAAAGTATGCTCTGAACATTTTCCGCATCTGTTCAAAGATCCGGAGGCTGAGCGCATCTGCTCAATGCTAGATTATGATTTTGCAGAAAAAGGTAAGAAGATGGAAAGCGCAGTCGGACTTTTTGGAGCATTAGAGGTTGCTCAGAGGCAGTATGACCTTGCTTGGGAAGTTAAAGATTATTTGAAATCTCATCCAAATGCTGCTGTAGTAAATCTTGGATGTGGTTTGGATGATACTTTCAGAAAGTGTGATAACGGAACCTGCAAGGGCTACAATATAGATATGCCGGATGTAATTACAGTAAGAAATGAACTTTTACCTGCTGTAGATAGGGAAAAGAACCTTGCATATGATCTTAATGATGAACGCTGGATGGATGAAATAGACTCGTCTCATGGGGCAGTGTTCTTTGCATCAGGTGTTTTCTATTATTTTAAAACTGAGGCAGTAAGAGAATTATTCCAAAAAATGGCGAAGAAGTTTTCAGGTGGTGTGGTAGTGTTTGATTCTTGCAACCAGCGCGGAGCAAAGATGATGACTAAGACTTGGTTAAAGGAAGCAGGAATATCGGATGTAAATGCCTTATTCTCTGTTGAAGATAAGTCTGAAATCGAAGCTTGGAGCAATGATTTTGCAGCTGTAAATGCTCGTAGTTACATGAGGGGATACAGAGATATCTACAATGAGGTCAGTTTCTTTCATAAACTTATGATCAAGTTCTGCGATAGACTTGTTAAGATGCAGATTATAAAGGTTACGTTCAAGTAGGTGTATCTTTGGCTACCGGTGGTGAAATCTGCGACTACTGGATCGTGCCAGACCAAATCAAGAATCCGCAATAAATGTGGAGGATATGTTGATGGACCATCATGTCATGATGAGGTAATTAGAAGATGTTGAAGAATTATATGAAAGAAGGACAAAAACTTCCGCTGTTTGGAGTAGGTCCTTATATTATCTATGGAATAGCTGTAGTCAATATCGTCGGAATCGTGCTACTATGCTATGTGCTTAAAATTGGTATTCTGGATGAACCATTGACACTCATATTTCGTATTACTGGCATATTACTGATTGTATTAGGAATTGCGATTTGGTATATAGGTGCGCTACGTTCAGACATGGATGATTCAATCACTGAGAATAAACTACAAACAAAAGGAATATATTCCTTGGTGAGAAATCCTATGTACAGCGGATGGTGGATTTCACTTTCTGGAATAACTCTTATGTGGCATAATGTCTGGCTACTGATATTTCCAATCATTGATTGGCTGATCATGACAATAGCCCTTATTAACACCGAAGAGAAATGGCTTTTGGATTTATATGGTGATGAATATGCTGAGTATAAGAAAACTGTAAACAGATGCATCCCATGGTTTCCAAAACATGCTGAAAAAAGGCGGAAGAGATGACAACACACGAATATGGAAAAGAAAATGACAAGGTTATAGTGCTAATACATCCATCAGTGGTAATGTGGGACTACTTTGAGTATGTTATTCCACTTATGGAAAAGAAATACCATCTGATCATTCCTGCAATCCCAGGTTATGACCCTGATGTAAAGAATGATTTTACCAGTGTTGAAGGGATTTCAAAAGAGTTAGAAGATTGGCTGATCAGGCATGGACTAAGCAATGTAACCTGCCTCTATGGCTGCTCCATGGGTGGCAGTATTGTTACCAGAATGCTTTCAGACAATAAAGTAAATGTACAAAGCGCTATTTTGGACGGTGGAATAACTCCATATCAGCTCCCCTGGATCATCACAAGATTGATAGCCGTAAGAGATTTTCTAATGATATATATTGGCAAGATTGGCGGAGCAAAGCTATTGGAGAAAGCATTCTGCATGGATGAATTGTCAGAGGACGATATAAAATACGCCGCAGGCGTTCTGAAGATGATGAGTGCTAAGACAATCTGGCGAACCTTTGACTCCTGCGATAATTACTCTATGCCTAAAGATATCCATACTGACTGCAAACACATAGAATACTGGGTTGCAGAAAAAGAGGTCAAGGACAGAAAGTGGGACATAGACTATATAAGAAAGATCTATCCTAACACTATATTTAGAAAGATCAAGAATATGGGGCATGGTGGCCTCGCTCCGTTTCATCCGGAAAAGTTTGTGAGGGGGATTGAGAGAGCTATAATGCAGGGGGATAAGAAATGATTTTGACTATTTTTCTTTCGTTAGTTTTTTGTGTAGCAATTACACTCATGATGCTTTCAGCGGTGGCTTTTATCCAGGATAAGAAACTTTTCTCTTCTGCACCAAAGGAAGCGCAGGCTGTGCTTCGACACAGAGACAAGGAGCTATTCTATGGGGCGAGGATAATTGGATGGACGCTTATGATTTTCAGCATTCTGATGATACTTGGTGTAGGTGTTATCTCAATTTGGGATGGCTTCAGGAGTGGGTTCACGTTTTGGCAGTTCTTTTTTAGATTTGTTTTTATATTCACAGTTTACAAACTTTATGACATGATCTGCTTTGATTACTTCCTGCTTTTGAAGTTCCATTTCTTCCAGTTTTATTATCCGGAAGTGAAGGAAGTATATGCGGACAGGAAGTATGGATATAACATCAAGAGCCAGCTGTTGAAGCTTCTTGTGATATTCCCGGCAGCGTCAGCTCTCGTGGCCTGGATATGTACATTATCTTGAGAAATGTGGAGGAGCTATGAGCATTAAATATGAGATCCTTAAGCGGGTAGTAAAAGCCGCAGGTTCCACTGTTATCCGGCATTCCCAATAGTGAAAGAGGCCCAGGAAGGCTGGGATAAGATGGTGGATTTGATTAGAAATAATACATAAGAACAGAGGTTTACTATGATGGTCGTATTATGAAGGAGGGAAGCAGGTAACATGGTTTGGTATGTATTGGTAATTGAAGCGATAGTATTTGCAGTATTATTTACAACAATTCTTTTTGTGTCTTTTCATGGGGAAAAAATGTACAGTCCGGCATGTATCCATAATTATCCGCCTGATATTCAAGAAGAATACTTCAAAACACATGAAAGAGTGGACGTTTCATATAAATCAAAAAAGGTAGTACTGGCGAAGTCCTGTGGAATAATCATGTTTACAGTTATTCTTACCATATGCGCGAAGCTTGCCGGGGCAGTTACATTTTGGCAGGGATTCGCGATCGCTTTTGGACTCATGGTATGGATTGGAGCCTATGACACACTCTTTCTGGACTGGGTGCTATTTGCAAATATGAAAATGTTTAGGCTGAAAGGAACAGAGCACATGGACAAGGCTTACCATCAGAAGTGGTTCCATTTAAAAGGTGCTATATTCCCGGGGCTGTTGTTTGCACTGATTCCAGCAGCTCTTGTAGGATTGTTCATAAGTTTGATGGGGTAGTATGAAAGAGCTTTGAGTAAGTGGTAAGTCATGATGGGAGGATTGTATGGATAAGTTTAATGACATCGGAATAGATAACAAGTTAGACTGGGACAGGATAGAAAAGCTTATGCGGATAGGCATATTTGCCGCATGCATGGTGCTTGTGGGAGACGTGCTTATAGGTTATGGGATGCATGACTCTTCTAAAACAGGCATGGAATGGTTCCTGTCAGCATACTTGCAACTGTCAGATACAAGATTGTTTTGGTCGGCATTTCTGGGATTCATAGGTATTCCACTTGAGGCACTTTGTTACTTTGGTGTATATAGGCTGATTGTTCCTAAATCACAGAAATACGCTCATTTGTACAGGACAGGAATACTTGGTGTGTTGGCTTATGCAGGGTGTGGAGTGCACGTTCCCTGTTTGTCCACTTGCTTTTTTTACAAGTATATGAACAATGCTGCACCTGAGATCGCAGTGGATGCAGCAGTCAAATTCGGTAAATACTTTCTATTACCAGGAATAATAGTGTTCTTTTTGTTCTGGATTATCCAACATGTGGCACATATCGCAGCATTTATAAAAGGTTTGACTCCATATCCTAAATGGTGTTGGATATTCTGCCCTGCAGTAGGCATGGCTGCAGCTATGCTGTTTAAGTTCCTTCCTGAAACGACAATTCGCAATGCGATTACTGCTGCTTGGATCAGTATTGGGAATTTGTGGATGTTCGCCGGGCTTTTGATTATGGCGAAAAAAGTTAAGGTTGGTGACAGATAATTATTCTGAAGGGGACAGGAAATGTATATCAACGAATATGGAAATCCGGATAATCCAAAGCTCATATTGCTGGCACCGATGATGATATCCGGAGCAAATCTGCATGATCTGATGAGTCCGTTTCTTAAGGGAGATTACTTTATCATTGCTCCTGATCAGGGAGGCCATGGTAAAGCTGGTGCATATATCAGTGCGGATGATGACTAAGAATTTTGAACGAATAACTCTAAGTGATATCGATGCAATATGCCATGCATGTTGTACCTACGACATGAAACCATTGTCAAAAGAGCAACAGGCTAAACTCCATCTTGAATATGGCGAGAAGGACTTTGACCTGAAGCTTTCCAAGAACTCTTTTGCCAAATATATGCCAGATGTGAAGGTTGTTATCAGAAAAGGCTATCCGCATTGTGGATACATGGCTGCACATACCAAAGAGTATGTGGAAGAGATAGAGACTTTTATAAAATAAATGAGGTAAGGTATGAAGACTCAACGGTCGCTAAAATACAAGGCTTTATTAGGCCTGTGTAGGCTGTTTAGGCTGCAGAAGGTCATGGAGCTTCCGCCAGAGAAGGCGCAAAAGCTATTCAGGAAAGCATATAAGGGAGTGGTTATCCCAGAAATGCACGATGATCAAATAGACATGAAGGAGGAAAGGGTACTTGGCTCTACTTGCCTCTGGTATCGTTATAAAAAGGGTAATGACAGGGCATGTATTTATATTATCGGTGGAGGTATGCTGAATTATCCGAAGCCGGGACAGGCAAAAGAGGTGCTTGAACTGGCAAAAGAAACTGGAGTAGATTTCGTCCTTCCGTTTTATCCGCTTGTACATACGGGGAATACTCTGCCTGATGTATATGAAATGATGTATGCACTTTACAAAGAAATGCTTACAAAGTATTCATCCGAAAACATATATTTTCTGGGCGGTTCCAGTGGAGCTAATCTGGCACTGGGGCTGATTTCGTATATCAACGATAAGGGCGAAGGTTTGCCTATGCCTGGCAAGGTATACGCCGGTTCTCCCGGATCACTGCTTATAACGGATGAAGAAAAGAAAAAGGCTGATGAACTGGATAAAACAGATGTGATCATGAGCCAGAAGGCAACACATGCCGTATGGGAAGGTATGACTGGAGGAAAAAAAGTTGCGGATTACATGGAGTCCCTTCAACTGGGTAATTATTCGGGATTAAAGGATGTATATCTCACATTTGGCGGAGATGAAGTGTTTGCGGCAGCAGCAGATTCTATCAAGGCAAAACTGGAACAATATGGCGTTCATGTCACAATGGAAGTAGCGCCTGGTATGTACCACTGTTATGCTGTAATACCGCTTGTCAAAGATGCTATTCCCGCATACCGGAGGATGATCGAGTACATTAAAATATAAATATGAATTCTGCCTGTGGCATAATGTAATTAATTATATTATTTCAAACGGAGGAGGCAGATATGTCAGACAGGAAAACTGAGATAAAGAGTGCGTATAAGAGCCTGGGAAAGGCTCACAGCTTTTATGATGGGATGATGACCTGCAGTACATTTATGGGGAAGCTGGTTACAAAGCTTGCATGGAACATGGGCAGAAAGTAAAGAAAATTTTGGATTTAGAGGAGTTTTAAAATGCAATTTGATGAAATTGGTAATATGTCGGGAAAGACGCTGATGTTACTTCCTGGAACATGCTGTGATTATCAGACAAACTTCGGAACTGTTCTTGATAGTCTATCTGAGAAGTACCATCTTATCTGCGTAAACTATGATGGTTTTGATGGTAGCGATGTAATATTCCCTGATATGATCACAGTGACTAAAAAGATTGAAAAGTATATAATTGATAAACATAGCGGAAGAATAGACGGAGCGATCGGTTCATCTCTTGGTTCGAGCTTTGTAGGACAACTGGTCATGCGTAAAAATGTTCATATAGACCATGCAATTTTTGGAAGTCCTGATCTTGATCAAAGCGGGCCTGTTGCGGCCAAGCTTCAGTCCCTTCTTGTAGTACCGCTTCTTACAAGCTTTACCAAGGGTGAGAAAAAAAGAAATAAGACCAAGGAGAAGCTAAAGACTTTTTTCCAGATGAGCGATGAGACTGCAGAGAAGTTTATGAACTGCTTCTCCAAGTTTAATCCGGAGTCAATCAAGAATGAGTACTACACAGATCTTCTTACTCATCTTGAAGATGATATAAGTGTGGAACATACTAAAACTCATTTCATCTATGCAAATAAGATGGGCGAGAAGTATTTGAAACGATACAAAAAGTATTTCCACGATCCTGATATCAGAGAGTTTGATATGCAGCATGAACAGTGGCTTTTTGGAGAAAAAGAATACTCTGAGCCTGTGCTCAAAGTAATAGATGAATTTATGAATATGACAGTTTAAGGGAGATGACATCAGTGTTTTTATAAAACTATGCGCGCGCAACCAAATTTAACAAAATACAGCACTACATGTAAGCTTCGCTTGGTAGACAGGCGGAGCTTACTTTTTTATGATTAAGAAAAATGTTAAAATATTTAGCAAAGGTGGTAGAAATATGAGAAAGGCATATTTGGATAATATTCGCTGGATAACAGTAGTATTGGTTGTCATCTATCATGTAATATACATATTCAACGGCGTAACACAGCATGGAATCATCGGCCCCTTCAGTGAACATCAGCCCCAGGATACATATCAGTACATTGTATATCCATGGTTTATGTTACTTCTGTTTGTGGTATCCGGCATGTCAGCCCGCTATGAACTGGTTAAGCGAACAGAGAAGGAATTCATCAGAGTAAGGACGAGAAAGTATCTTGTGCCATCAACAATCGGCCTTCTGGTTTTCGGCTGGGTTCTTGGCTATTACAATATGCTGATGTCAGGTGCATTTGATTCCATGGGCAATGTACCAGGGCCAATCATTTTCCTCATAATGGTAGTCAGCGGCTCAGGTCCTCTATGGTACATCCAGATGCTCTGGCTCTTCAGCCTGATACTGGTACTGATCAGAAAGATCGAAAAGGACAGATTCTATAATATTTGCGGCAAAGCCAATCTTTTGATACTTATACTTCTTGTCATACCTGTATATGGAGCGGCGCAGATACTTAACACACCAATAATAGTGGTATACAGATTCGGTAACTACGGACTGGGCTTTTTGATCGGCTACTTTGTACTGTCCCATGACGAAGTGATGGATAGGCTTGGCAAGAACTGGCTGTTATTAAGCATCCTTGCCCTCGCATCCTGTGTAGCCTTCGTGATTTTATATATAGGTCAGTCTTATCCGGATCACGTGGTTCTGGATACGATCATGTGCAATGTATACGCATGGTTTGGAACACTCGGTATACTTGCCTTCATGAAAAGATGGGGCAATTCCACGAATTCTTTCTCAAAGTGGATGTGCCAAAAATCATGGGGCCTCTACGTATTCCATTATCTGATGATCGCGGTCAGCGGATGGTATCTGCATACATTATGTCCGTCCCTTGCACCTATCATCGTATATCTGCTTGTTGCAATAGCAGCATTTGCAGGCTCCTACCTTCTGTATGAGATCATGAGCCGCATACCTTTCATAAGGTGGTGTGTTTTGGGAATTAAAAAGGAGAAGATATGAGTTTTGCTGATAACCTTATTGAATTAAGAAAGCTTAACAATCTGTCGCAGGAAGACATCGCCGAGAAAATAGGCGTATCCAGGCAGACTCTTTCAAAATATGAGACCGGCGAGTCGCTTCCGGATATAGAGAGATGTAAGATGCTGGCTGACATCTTCGGTGTAACCATGGACGACCTTATCTCATATGAAAAGAATGATTCGGACAACCTGGGATATGCTATACCGCCGAAAGGAAAACATATCTTTGGAATGGTCAAAGTGGGAGATAAAGGTCAGATCGTTATTCCTGCCAAAGCAAGAAAGATCTTCGATATTAAAACAGGTGATAATCTGATCGTTCTCGGAGATGAATTCCAGGGTATAGCTCTTATTAAGGAGACGGGTCTTCTCGGTCTTATCAACAGTGCGAAAGAAACCAAATTTTAGAAAGAAAGGTTAAGAGACATCAATGGATTTCAAAATAGTTTTTTCAGATATAGACGGAACAATTCTAAACAGTGAACATAGAATGCTTAAGGGCACACTTGATGCAATATTTGCCCTAAAGAAAGCCAATATCCCTTTTGTCATTGCGACAGCAAGAGGACCATCCGGAGTACGGCCGATTTTTAAAAGATACGGGTTTACCTGCCCGATGATCTGTTATAGTGGGGCGCTTATCATTGATGAAAACGATAAGATAATGTACTCGGAGGGATTTGATGCCGATGACGCGAGGGATATTATTTCTTATATAGAGGCGGAGAAGATTGACTGTACATGGAATATCTATTCAGAAGAATTGTGGATTGTAAATGACAGGAATGACCGACTGGTCCGCGCAGAAGAGGAAATCGTTGAGGTCTGTGCAACAGAGGGCGGCCTAGAGCTTCTTCCAAAAGATGCAATCATAGGAAAGCTCCTTTGCATATGTAAGCCTGAAGCAATATGTGGTATAGAAAATGAATTGAAAAAGAGATTTCCAAAGCTGTCGATAGTTAAATCCTCAGATGTTCTTCTTGAAATCATGGGAAAGGGAATTACAAAGGCCGACGGAGTCAGGCGAGTATGCTCGTATATGAACATTCCGCCGGAGAAAGCGGTTGCTTTTGGTGATCATTTTAATGATGCAGAAATGCTACGATCTGTAGGATTTCCTTTTCTGATGGGAAATGCTCCGGAGGAATTGAAGAAGGAATTCTCGTGTGTGATCGGAAGTAATGATGACGAGAGCATTTCAGAAGCCTTTAGGAGTATTGGCCTATTATTGGAGTGAGGGAGATGACAGTGATCTTAATCGGATTTCTATTTTGTTGGAAAGACAGATGAAGAACTATCTCTTGTCTGCAAAACGGAAGATACTCCGCAGAATACGACCGAGCGTGAAGATGGATGTAGAGGATTTCGTATTCAGGGAGTACTGGATTTCTCGATGATTGGGATTCTGTCAAAACTGTCAGGTATCCTTGCAGAACATAAGATAGGGATTTTTGCTGTTTCAACCTACAACACGGATTATATCCTTGTGAAGGAAGAAAACTTTGAACGTTCGTTGGAAGTGCTGATTGCCGAAGGATATACGGTAATATAAAATTTCAGGATAATCCAAAAAACTACAAATCGGTTTTTCTGGTTAAAACAGGAGGCGCCTCATGAAATTAAATCGCATTCATCATATTGCGGTGATTTGTTCCGACAAAGACACTGCTCTGAACTTTTACCATAATAAGCTTGGCTTTCGAATTCTGCGAGAGAACTATAGACCGGAACGGGATGATTGGAAGATTGACCTTAAGCTCGATGACAGCGAAATCGAACTTTTTATTATGAAGGATCATCCACTCCGTCCTTCTCCCGAAGCTTACGGATTGCGTCATCTTGCTTTCCGTGTAGATAGTGTAGATGAGACCGTCGCAGAATTGGAGTCTATGGGTATCCCTTGTGAACCGATACGACGGGATGCTTTCACGGGTGAAAAAATGACGTTTTTCCGTGACCCGGACGGGCTTCCTTTGGAAATACATGAGTAAACCCGGAATTTAATTTTCATTTTTTGGATGTACATGAGCTTATAAGCTTGTGTACATCTTTTTTATTGAGATTTATTCTCAAATGAAATCCCCCAAAATCCATTGACTAAAGAATATAGCCTTATTACAATGTTAGACGATGCTAACAATGTTAACACTGTTAACGTAACGAAAAGATTGATATGAGTTAGAGATGGATAACGTGTTACAACTTGATTTTATGGCATGTTTGCATGAAGCGACCAAAAGCCATGACTAGAGGAATCTATATGGACACAAAAGAAGAAATAATCGAGGCTGCCAGAGAAGAATTCCTGGAAAAGGGTTTTCAGGATGCGTCTATGCGCAAGATTGCAGGCAAGGTTGGTATAACGGCAACCGCTCTTTACAGGCACTATTCAAGTAAAGAGGATATCTTTGATGCAGTTGTGGAGCCTGCGGTGAGTGCATGGGAGTCCATGTGCATAACAGAAGAGATAAGACAGACTGGAACTGCCAGAAAGCATGGAGTAGATGCCATGTGGAATGACACGGAGCAGTCAAAGATGATAGTTGATCTTATCTATAAAAATTTCGATACACAAAAGCTTCTGTTCTTTAAGAGTAAGGGAACTAAATACGAGAATTACCTGCATGAGATAGTAACCAGGATTCAGGCGGCGACTCTTAAATTTATGGCAGAACTTGAAAATGGCGGAGTTCATATAAATCACGTTGATGATAAGGAAATGCATCTTTTGTTAAGTGCTGAGTATTCAGCAATGTTCGAGATGGTAGACCATGATTTTTCTTATGAAGAGGCGCTTCATTATGCTGAGACTTTAGCTCTTTTCTTTAAAGAAGGATGGAGAAAATTTCTGGGTTTTTAAGATTATAAGCGTTAGAGACGGGACCTGCTTTGATCCTGTCTTTACAGATAAAAAAGGAGGGACATATGAAAAAACGAAGTACATTTTCCTGGGTTTTAGAATTTGCCGGGAGAAAAAAGAGTTACTATGTGGGAAGTGTACTGCTGGCGATTCTTGGCGTAGCAGCATCATTTATCCCATATCTATTGATAGCAGATGTGGTTGGAAAGCTCTTGTCAGGGAACAGAGATTTGGGTTATTATCTCGAATCCGTCATCCTGATGGGTGTGTGCTGGATAGTAAGAGTTGCTTTTCATTCCATATCAACTACGCTATCTCATGTAGCAACCTTCAACGTTCTTGGAGGTATCAGAAGACAACTTTGTAAGAAGCTGTCAACGATTCCGCTTGGATCAGTTCTTGACGATAACAGCGGAAGTTATAAAAACATCATCGTGGAAAGAGTTGATGCCATGGAGACGACTCTTGCCCATATCGTACCTGAGTTCACTTCGAACATCCTTTTACCAATTGTTATGTTCATATACCTTTTGACTCTTGACTGGAGAGTTGGTCTGTCAAACCTTATTCCTGCTTTTATAGGCGTAGGCTTTGCTGCAGTTATGATGGCCAAGAGCCAGGGTGAATTTGAGGTAACTGTTCAAAAGACCAAATACCTTAATGACACTGCAGTTGAGTATATAAATGGTATAGAAGTCATAAAAGCTTTTGGAAAAACAGGAAGCTCCTATGAGAAGTTTGTGAATGCAGCCAGAGAAGGTGCAGACTGCTTCATCAACTGGATGAGAAAGTGCATATGGTGGCAGGCAGGTAGCGTTTCATTCATGCCGGCTACATTCCTTGGGGTACTTCCTGTGGGTCTTTTTCTTGTAAGAGGCGGAAGCCTTACTCCTGAAAACTTTATCACCTGCGTTATCCTGTCAGCAGGTTTAATCAGTCCGTTGGTTATCGCATTTTCTTACATGGACGACATTATGAAGATGCAGACTATCTTTGGTGAAATTACAGAGATCATCGAGAGAAAAGACATGGTAAGACCATCTGAGCTTACTAAGAAGCCTGTAGGTTCTGATATTGAACTTAAGGGTGTTAAGTTCTCCTATAAGGATAAAGAGATTCTTCATGGAATTGACATGGAGATTAAGCAGGGACAGGTTAATGCTTTTGTCGGACCATCAGGCTCGGGAAAGAGTACAATTGCAAGACTTATAGATTCTCTCTGGGATGTAGACGAGGGAAGCATCACCTACGGAGGAGTTAACATAAAGGATCTTCCTTTGGATTACTACACAAGTCAGATTGCGTATGTAGCACAGGATAATTACCTCTTTGATATGACAGTAATGGATAACATCAGACTTGGCAGGGAAGGCGCTACTGATGAAGAAGTCATAAATGCAGCCAAAGCTTCCGGTTGTCATGAGTTTATCCTTGGACTTGAAAACGGCTATGACACTGTAGTTGGAGGAGCCGGCGGACACTTATCAGGCGGTGAGAGGCAGAGAATCTGCATCGCAAGAGCAATGCTCAAGAATGCTCCTGTAGTAATCCTTGATGAAGCAACAGCTTATACGGATCCTGAGAACGAAGCAATTGTTCAGCAGAGCGTAGCTAAGCTTGTTCAGGGTAAGACACTTATCGTTATTGCTCACAGACTTTCAACTATTCAGGACGCAGATAAGATCTTTGTGATAAATGATGGCCGTATAGAGGCATCCGGAAGTCACGCGCAGCTTCTTAGCGAGTGCATTCTGTACAGAAAGATGTGGGATGCACATGTGGCATCCAGAGATGAAGATGCTCCTGAGAATAATGCTGCATCTGCAGCCAGAAAGGAGGCCGCTAATGCTTGAAATGCTTCGTAAGTTCTTTGACTTTTGCAGTCCTGTAGACAGGGCTAAATTTTATAGATCAGTTGTGCTTGGCGTCCTTGATGCTATTTTTGGTGCCATGAAGATACCTGCAGCCTTTTTTGCCATAAGCGCTGTGATAGATAAAAAGATTACTGCCGGAACATTTGTAGTTGTTCTTGGATTTATGCTTTTAAGCACCATCGGCAAGATGGTTGTAAACAGGTTTTCCCAGATGCTTCAGACCGAGGCCGGATACAACACATGCTGTAACAAGAGAATGGAGATCGGTCAGCATCTTAGATATCTTCCTATGGGATATTTTAATGATACAAGTCTTGGTCATATCACATCAGTAACAACCAATACTCTGGAGCAGACAGGCGATATCGCAACAAGAGCGATAATGATGGTGCTTCAGGGCAGTATTACGACGGTTGTTATCGGAATAGGAATGTTTTTATTTGATGTGAGAATAGGTCTCATATCTGTAGTAGGTATCCTGATATTCTTTTTATTCAATAAGTATACAAACGCCTGCGTTGCGAAAGTTGCCGGCGAGAAGCTTGAGTCTGATAAGGATATGGTCGGAGTGGTGCTTGAGTTTATCCAGGGCATTGCTGAGATAAGGAATTACAACATCATTTCTCATAGCAGTACCAGATTGTCTAAGGCAATCGACAGAAAGGTCAAGGCCGACATAGGCGCTGAAATTGCGGCAATTCCTGCAGTTGGAGTTCAGATGCTTATCTGCAAACTCATCGGCGTTGTTATAGCAGGTGCATCTATATATTTCTACCTGACAGGTTCTATGGAACTTACCTATACCATAACAATGCTCCTTTGTTCATTCATGGTTTTTGAAGCACTTGATATGGCAGGCATATATACAGCTCTTCTTAAGATCATCGGCAGGGGCGTTGACCTTGTAAATGAGATCATGTCAGTTGAACAGATGGATATAAACGGAGAAGATATCAAGCCTTCAAACAAAGATATCCATCTTGATCATGTAAGCTTTGCCTATGAGAACAGAACCATCATAGACGATGTGACCCTTGATATAAAAGAAAATACGACTACCGCTATCGTTGGCCCTTCAGGTGGAGGAAAGACAACTATCACATCACTTATCGCAAGATTCTGGGATGTTAAATCCGGCAAGGTAACACTTGGCGGAAGAGATGTAAGAGACTACAGCTTTGACAGTCTTATGGAGAATTTCAGTTTTGTATTTCAAAAGGTATACCTGTTTGAAGATACGATCGCTAACAACATAAGATTTGGAAGACCCGAAGCGTCAATGGACGAGGTAATAGCCGCTGCTAAAAAAGCCTGCTGCCATGAATTCATCATGGGACTTCCGGATGGATATGAGACCGTTGTTGGTGAAGGCGGAGCAACTCTTTCGGGCGGTGAGAAGCAAAGAATTGCTATAGCAAGAGCCATCATGAAGAATGCACCTATCATCATCCTTGATGAAGCTACAGCCAATGTTGATCCTGAGAATGAAAAAGAACTTACTCAGGCAATAGAGAATCTTACCAAGGAAAAGACTATCATCATGATCGCTCACAGGCTCAAGACCGTAAGAAATGCAGATCAGATAGTTGTTATCGATAAGGGCAGAATTGTTCAAAAAGGTAAACATGAAGAACTTATGGAACAGGACGGAATCTATAAGAACTTTGTAAGCGGAAGAAAGCAGGCAGTTAGCTGGAAGATTGCTTGAGGAATGCTAAAAGCAGGTGGATAGATTGAAAGATTACCTGTTTTTATAAATAAGGAGGAGGCTTTTTATGAAAGAAAAGAAAAAAAGCGATTTATCCGTGTTGCTTGGCTACGCGGGAAGTTACAAAAAACTTACGTTTTTAGGCTTGACCCTGTCAGCGATTGCCATGATCCTTGGAATGCTGCCATATATCTGTATATGGCTTGTTGCAAGAGATCTTATCGCTGTTGCACCTGATTGGACCAGGGCAGCAGATATCGGAAAATACGGATGGCTTGCATTTGCATTTTCACTTGCAGGAATCGTGGTTTATTTTGCCGCACTTATGTGCACTCATCTTGCTGCGTTTAGAACCGCATCAAATATAAGAAAACAGGGTGTAGAGCACCTTATGAAGACACCTCTTGGATTCTTTGATTCAAACGCTTCAGGACTTCTTCGTAACCGCCTTGACGGAGCAGCATCAGAAACTGAAACACTTCTTGCACATAACCTTGCTGATATTGTAGGAAGCGCTGCCATGTTCATTGGAATGGTTGTTCTTATGTTCGTATTCGACTGGAGAATGGGCGCAGCATGTCTTTTTGCAGCGGTGATATCAGTAGCTGCAATGTTCACAATGATGGGCGGCAAGAATGCAAAGCTTATGCAGGAATATCAGGTTGCTCAGGATTATATGAGCAAGGCTGGAACAGAATATGTGCGTGGTATACCTGTAGTAAAGGTTTTCCAACAGACAGTATACTCATTTAAAGCATTTAAAGAAGCTATAGAAGATTATAGTAAAAAGGCAGAACTCTATGCAGCAGATGTGTGCCAGCTTCCCCAGGCTGTAAACCTTACAGCAACAGAGGGCGCATTCATCTTCATGGTTCCTGTAGCTCTTTTTATAGCACCATCAGCACTTGCGTCCGGTAGCTTTGCGACCTTTGTAACTAACTTTGCTTTCTATGCTGTATTCTCAGCTATCGTTTCAACAGCTCTTGCAAGGATAATGTTTGCAGCAAGTGGTATGATGCTTGCAAGCACCGCTCTTGGAAGAATTGCTCAGGTTATGGACGCTCCGACTCTTGAGATCACAGATGATCCAAAAGAGCCTAAGGACAACAGCATTGAGTTTAAGAATGTAAGCTTTACCTATGATGGAGCTGATGTCCCTGCCATAGATCATGTATCTTTCAGAGTAGAGCCAGGACAGACAGTTGCTCTTGTTGGACCTTCAGGAGGAGGTAAGACAACAGCAGCAAGCCTTATCCCGAGATTCTGGGATGCAACAGACGGAAGCGTGCTTGTAGGCGGCGTTGATGTCCGTGATATGGATCCTCATGTTCTTATGGACAGGATCGCATTTGTATTCCAAAACAATAGATTATTTAAAGCAAGTATATTTGAAAATGTTAGAGCAGCAAGACCCGGCGCAACAAGAGAAGAAGTTAAGAAAGCTTTATCTGCAGCCCAGTGCGATGATATCCTTGCAAAACTTCCAAATGGCATGGATACCATCATTGGATCAGAAGGAACTTACCTTTCAGGCGGTGAGCAGCAAAGAGTAGCCCTTGCAAGAGCAATCCTTAAGGATGCTCCTATCGTAGTTCTTGATGAAGCAACAGCCTTTGCCGATCCCGAAAACGAAGTTCTAATACAAAAAGCCTTCGGAGCACTTACTAAAGGTAAAACAGTAATAATGATCGCTCACAGACTGTCAACAGTCGTAGGCGCTGACAAGATAATCGTTCTTGATAACGGCCATGCCATAGAAGAGGGTACACATAAAGCTCTTAAAGCTCAGAACGGCTTGTACAGCCGCATGTGGACAGATTATAACAAGGCCGTTAAATGGCGTATTAGTACAGGGGAGGCGATGTAAATGTTTGGAAAAGAATTTCAGAGAAAATATGCACTTACAGATCAGGGCATCAGGAATGCCAAGTCCGCTACTTTTTGGACAGTTATAGTTAATCTCCTTGCCATGGGCGGAATGGGAATTTTGTACATGATGATGACAAGCTATATGGAGACGCTTACTGGTGGTGGGAAGCTGCCTAACACATGGGTTATCTTAGGACTTGTTCTTGCATTTGTAGTTCTTTCGTTACTTACTCATCTTCAGCAGTACAGAGCAACATACGGACTTGTCTACAGAGAAGTTAAGAGCGTTCGTATATCACTTGCAGAGCGCATGAGAAAACTTCCACTGGGCTACTTTGGCAAAAGAGATCTCGCTGACCTTACAGAAACTATCATGAGCGATGTAAACCGCCTTGAGCACGTATGGTCACACTGTCTTGGCTACCTTTATGGTTCTTATATTTCAACAGCTATAGTTGCAGTTATGTTATTTACTTTTGACTGGAGACTTGCTATTGCCTGCCTTTGGGGCGTTCCTGTAGCCTTTATCCTTCTGTTTGGAAGCCGCAAGATCAATAAGAAAAATTCAGAGATCACTAAGGCTGCCGGCATCCAGGTATCAGATGGAATTCAGGAAACACTTGAAAATATCAGAGAGATAAGAGCAACCAATCAGGAAAAGAAATTCATTGATACTTTAAATCAGAAGATTGATTATCATGAAAAAACTATGCTTTCAGGAGAACTTTCCTGCGGTATATTTGTAAATGCAGCCAGCGTTATCATGAGACTTGGCGTTGCAACAACAGTTCTTACAGGAACAAGTCTTATCCTTAAAGGCCAGGTTGAGTTCATGGTACTGTTTATGTTCCTTCTTGTCATAACAAGAATATATTCACCGTTTGATCAGGCACTTGCCCTTATAGCAGAAATGCTCATGTCACAGATATCAGCAGCAAGAATTAACGAGATCCATGATACTAAGGCAGCAGAGGGCGTAGATGCATTTAAACCAAACGGTCACGATATAGTATTTGAAAATGTTGGATTTAGCTATGAGCAAAGTCTTGAAGCTACCGGCAGTAATAATGGTAAAGAAAGCGATAAGGTTCTAAACGGCGTAAGCTTTACTGCAAGAGAAGGCGAAGTTACAGCTCTTGTCGGACCATCAGGTTCAGGTAAGAGTACCTGTGCAAGACTTGCAGCAAGACTATGGGATGTACCTGACGGAACGATCAAGGTTGGCGGAGTTGATATAAATTCTGTTGATCCGGAAGTCCTTCTTAGCGATTACTCCATGGTATTCCAGGATGTAGTTCTCTTTGATGATACTGTTATGGAGAATATCCGCCTTGGTAAACACGGCGCTACAGATGAAGAAGTTATTGCAGCAGCAAAGGCAGCTAACTGCGACGAATTTGTAGATAAGCTCCCGAACGGTTACCATACACCTATTGGTGAAAACGGAGCTAAGCTCTCAGGCGGTGAAAGACAGCGTATCTCCATCGCAAGAGCACTTCTTAAGAATGCACCTATCGTACTTCTTGACGAAGCAACAGCTTCCCTTGACGTTGAAAACGAGACCAAGGTTCAGGAAGCGTTATCAAGGCTTCTATCCGGTAAAACAGTCCTTGTCATTGCACACCGCATGCGTACTGTTGAAGCGGCTGATAAGATCGTAGTACTTAAGGATGGAAGAGTTGCCGAAGAAGGTAATCCATCTGATCTTATGAAAAAAGATGATGGAATCTTCAGGCATATGGCGCGGCTTCAGAGCAATAGCGCTGAGTGGAGCATTGCTTAAAACACCATTGAACCATTTAATAATATGTATGTACAAAAAGGAGACTCTTAATGACATTGCTCTTAAGGGTCTCTTTTTTCAGAAATATCGGTAGGGATTTTAAAGAATAATAAATAACGAAATAATGATATAATGAAAAAGAAAAGGATCTTACTTATTTTCGATTCAGTCTAACAGAAAAGGAGCTTGTAAGGTTATGAGATTTAAAAGTGCAAGTACTATTATTTCTGTATCAGATAAATCTGTTCTGAAAGACAGTCTGGATTTTATAGAAAATACGCTGAAAAGTAATGGCGTTTCAAAAAGTGTTATTATAAGAACCCTGCTTACAGTAGAAGAAGCAGCATCTCAGCTGATAGAGCATGCGGATGCTGATGCTCAGCTAAAGATCAATGTCAGAAAACTGTTTGGGGAAACAGAAGTGATCCTTGCTGCACAGGGAAGTATGTATGATCCATATTCCGAGTATCCTTCTGATATAAAAGATATAGAAGGAATGGAAGATAAGGATGTACAAGGTGCAATAAGAGATATCCTTTTAAAAGCTCGAGGAGAAAGTTGTAAATTCAGCTACAAAAAGGGCATAAACAGGGTAAGGATCCTTGTCGGCGATGGCGAAAAATCCATGCTGAGGTCAACTATAATTGCTTTGGTTTTGGGCGTTATTGCAGGCTTTTTGATGCAGAACCTTATACCGGCATCTATTTCTGATGCCATTGAAAACTATGCGCTTATTCCTTTGAAAAGCATATTTATGAGCTCGCTTAAGATCATCATTGCTCCAGTAGTCTTTTTTTCCATAGTATCGTGTATATCCCAGTTTAAGGACTTGTCACAGCTTGGAAGGATAGGCGTTAAAGTAATGGGGATGTATATGATGACTACCATTATTGCGGTTGTGTTGGCAATGGGAATATTTATGCTGATTAAACCGGCGTCATGGGGATTTGCGATATCACTTGCAACAGAAGCAGAGGCTGTCAGCGTTGATACTAATGTAGACACATCTCTGCTTAATACGATCATTGGGATTGTCCCATCTAATTTTCTTCAGCCATTTTTGGATTCCGATACCCTGCAGATAATATTCCTCGCATTTTTGTGCGGTATTGCTGTTGGAATGATAGGAGAATATTCGGAGTCTTTAAAGAACTTTTTTGAGGCAGGAAATACTCTTTTCCTGACAATCACTACACTTATAACAAAGCTTATCCCAATCGCAGTATTCTGCGCTGTATCAATTATGGTAAAAGAAATGGGAAAAGATTCCATGATAGCTGTTCTTGGCTACATGGGTACGGAAATTCTTACTATTATGTGTATGCTGTGTATTTATGGCACGCTGATCGTTGTATTAGCCCATCTAAATCCATTTACTTTCTTTAAAAAGAATTGGGAGGGTATGATCACAAGTTTTACTCTTTCATCAAGTTCAGCTGCAATGCCTACTAATATGCGAACTTGCACTGATAAGCTTGGAATTTCAAATAAAGTCTGCAGCTTCTCCATACCGCTTGGAGCTACCGTAAATATGGATGGAGTAAGTATATTTTTAGTAATAACGAGTTTGTTCCTTGCAAGGGCATATGGAATAGATATACCTGCAAATATGTACTTATCGATGGCAGTAACAATCATTCTGCTATCGCTTGGCGCACCGGGAGTTCCGGGAGCAGGACTTGTGTGCCTTGGAGTTGTACTGGCGGCTATAGGCGTGCCGATAGAAGGAATCGGCATTATCATTGCTGTAAACCCGATATTAGATATGTTTGAAACTATGAATAATACAACAGGGGATGTGGTAACAGCGCTTATCGTAGCCAAAAAAGAAAAGCTGCTTGATCTTGAAATGTATAAAAAGTAAGGTCCTAGGATATGACCGTATAATCAAGGCTCTCTATAGCTTTAACAAATACATCGCGGTCAATTTCTCTGTCGTATTTGATTGTAACAAGTCCTTTTCTAAGATTAACTTTACAAGACGCACCGTCAATACTGTTGATGGTGCGTTTTACTCTGTTTGCACAGTTCTCACAGTGCATTCCTTCAACCTTTAGTGTTATCTTTCCAATTACAGGACTTTCCAGCTTTTTGTCGCGAACTTTTACGCTGGAGCCACCACCACAGCATCCGCCTTCGCCTTTAAAGTGTTTAACTGAGCCCTTAATAGCGAGAATTAGTATTAATACAAGAATAATTCCAATAACAATATTTGGCATAATATGTTTTTAAATCCTTCCAGATAATTATTATCAATTAAATATATTGATACGGCTGTTAGCTTATACTAACATAAAACATTAGAGATGTCTAACTCAAATTTCGCACATATAAAATTTCACCAAAACCTTAAAGATTCCTGAGGATGGAAGTTAATAAATGATTCTGGGCCTTTGAAAAATATATTAAAATCAAGAGCTTGATAGATGGATATTTATATTTTGTTCAGGGGCCGCATGTTTGAGCGAAGCGAGTTTCGGACCCTAAAATATAAATATCCAGATATCATGCCTTGAATTTTATATATTTATCAAGGCCCAGAATCATTTATTAACTTCCATCCTCAGGAATTCTCCAGGCATTTCTATATTTTATATGTGCGAAGTTTGAAAAGCCTAACTATAAGGAGGAGAAGATGAGTTTAAGTGAATTACAAAAAGATCGTAATGCAGTAGTAGACAAACTTACAGGCGATGAAAGATTTATTAGATCTAAATAGCAAAAGTCAAATGATACTAAAAGGAACATATTGATCTAAATAGTAAAAACCAAATGATGATAAAACTAATACTTGGGCGTTAATGATAAAAATTATCATCTACTCATCTTTGAGCGAAACTTATATTGTGTTAATCTAAGAAAAAGCAAACAAATGTGGGAGGATTCTGCATTTGTTTGTTTTCATTTGTGGATAATTAGAACATGCTAACAGAATAGGAGATGATTTCAATGAAAAAGTGGAAAAATTGCGTATGGTTTTTAGGCGGAGTTTTATTTGGAACAGCAGGTATCAAGGTTTTATCAAGTAAGGATGCCAAGAAGTGCTATACACATACAACAGCAGCTGTTCTTCGTGCAAAAGAGTGCGTAATGGATACCGCTAACAAGGTGCAGGAGAACTGCGGTGATGTCCTTGCTGAGGCGAAACAGATCAATGAAGATCGTAAGACAAAGGAAGATGTTACAGTCGGAGAGTAATAAGTTTGAAAAAAATTTTCAAACTTATTACTCTCGACATGAGGTTAAGTTATGAAAATAGTCATAAAACATGAGATAAGCGGTCGTATCCGTTTTTCCATGCCTAAGAGACGATTTTCTTTTGAAGAAGCAGATAGATTACAGTACTATCTGCTTTCTCTTGATGGTGTGGAAAAAGCTATCGTCTATGAGAGAAGCGCGGATGCAGTAGTTGTCTATACTGGTGACAGAGACAAACTCCTGTCTCTGATCACTAAGTTCGATGCAGAATCTGAGGATATTAAGGCTCTTGTTCCAGAGAACACTGGGAGAGAGTTGATGGCATCTTATAAAGAAAAGCTTCTTACAAATGTCGTAGTTCACTATGGCTGTAAAGCTTTTTTGCCATCTCCAATAAAGCGTATTAAAGCCATTGTTATGGCTACAAAGTTTATTTATAAGGGACTCGTTAGTCTCTTTAAGCACAGGAAACTTGAAGTATCAGTTCTTGATGCAACGGCTATTACAGTATCTCTTCTAACAGGAGATTATGAGACTGCATCTTCAGTAATGTTCCTGCTTGGCGTAGGTGATCTTCTTGAAGAGTGGACCCACAAAAAGTCAGTGGACGATCTTGCAAGGAGCATGGCCCTTAAGTCAGATAAGGTATGGCTTAAGAAGGACGGCATTGAAGTGCAGGTTCCGATCAGCCAGATAGTTCCTGGTGACCAGATTTCTGTAAGAGTAGGAAGTGTTATCCCTCTTGATGGAACCGTTATATCCGGTGAAGCCATGGTCAATCAGGCGACCCTGACCGGAGAAGGTATTCCTGTTGAGAAAAAAGAAGGCGCCTATGTCTATGCCGGTACAGTTATAGAAGAAGGTGACATAGTTCTTAAGGTTGAAAAAGCATCCGGTGCAACCAGATATGAAAAGATCATAAGGATGATAGAAGAGTCCGAGCAGCTCAAGTCAGGCGTTGAGTCAAGAGCAGAGCATCTGGCAGACAGACTTGTTCCTTATACACTTGGTGGAACGGCTCTTGCATATCTTCTGACAAGGAACGTGACAAAAGCTCTGTCAGTTCTTATGGTTGACTTCTCCTGTGCTTTAAAACTCTCTATGCCTGTTACAGTACTTTCTGCAATGAGAGAGTGTCAGGACAATCATCTGACAGTTAAAGGTGGTAAGTTCCTTGAAGCAATCGCTGATGCAGACACGATAGTTTTTGACAAAACAGGAACACTTACAATGGCAACACCTAAAGTGGTTGATGTTGTTACTTTCTCAGGAAATGATAAGGATGAAATGCTACGCATAGCAGCATGCCTTGAAGAGCATTATCCTCATTCGATCGCAAATGCGGTTGTTGCAGAGGCAGCAAATAGAGGCCTTGAGCACAATGAGATGCACAGCAAGGTTGAATACGTAGTTGCTCATGGTATCGCATCAAACATAGATGGACAGAAAGTTGTTATCGGAAGCTGGCACTTCGTTATGGAAGATGAAAAATGCATAATTCCGGAAGGTGAAGAAGAGAAGCTTGATAACATATCCAAGCAGTATTCAAGACTCTTCCTTGCTATAGGAGGAAAGCTTTCTGCAGTAATCTGCCTTGAAGACCCGCTACGACCTGAAGCTCCTGATGTAATCAAAAAGCTTCATAAAGCAGGCTTTAAGAACATCGTCATGATGACAGGCGACTCCAAACATACAGCTAAGAGAGTTGCCAAAAAAGTAGGCGTTGATGCATATTATGCTGAAGTTCTTCCTGAAGAAAAAGCCGGATTTGTACAAAAAGAAAGAGAAAAAGGTCACACTGTAGTAATGATCGGCGACGGAATAAATGATTCCCCTGCCTTGTCAGAAGCTGACTGCGGAATTGCAATAAGCGAAGGCGCTCAGCTTGCCCGCCAGATCGCAGATGTCATGATATCTGAAGACGACCTTTATAAACTCATCACATTAAAAGAACTTAGTGTCCTTTTAATGAAACGAATCCGCTTTAACTACCGCTTCGTTGTAAGTTTCAACATGGGACTTATCGGCCTGGGCCTTCTCGGAACAATCGCCCCCGCCACCAGCGCCATGCTTCATAACGGCTCTACAATAGCATTGGGGCTTCATAGTATGACTAATCTAAAGAATGATGCTTCAGACAAAAGCAACTCGGAAAAAGAAGTTTTTGTGAGATAAAGATTCGAATAAATAGTTACTAAAATGTAAAGAATCGGGAGGCTGACAGCCTCCCGATTCGCTATGTCTTATTTATTTCCATACTTTGCGCGGTGCGCCTTGATCGCATCGAAAGTTGTGTCGCTAATGTAGTGCTCTATGCGACATGCATCTTCGGATGCGGTTTTTTCATCAACTCCAAGATCCATCAATACATCCGTAAGGACTGTATGGCGTTCATAAATGCGCTTTGCAAGAACTGCGCCAGCTTCGGACAGCTTTACAAAGCCGTATTCATCAATTTTTATAAGCCCTTCGTCCTTTAAAAGGTGCATTGCCCTGCTGACGGAAGGTCTTGAATAGCCGAGCTCTTCACCTATATCGATAGCTCTGACGTTGGTGTGTGTCTGTGAAAGAACATAAATTGTTTCGAGATACATTTCGCCGGATTCTTGTAATGCCATATTTCCCCCTATTATTATCAAAAAACAATATGCTTAATATAGACAAGGACATATTGTTATGTCAGATTCATTTTTGTTACTGGAAAAATATTCACAGTAACTCACTTCTAATCTGTATTTAAGAATACTACATAAAAAGGGTATTGACAACGAAGTTAGCAGGTGGTAACCTTTACAAGGTTAGGCGAAACTAACATCAGAATATAAAACATCTAGAATAATCTCAGAAAATGAGATGTCTTTCTTATACCATTTTTGGCATTGAAACGATAAAAACGTGAAAATTAAAGGATTTTAATTGACAATTATTCTCAATTAGGTTATTCTATAGACACAGTTAGCGGATGCTAATTGTGATTATCAATAGCTAACCTATGGCAAGGAGGTTTTTTATGACACTTAATGATGCAGATCTCGGAAGAGAATATACGATAGATTCTGTCGAGACTGGCGGCGATGAGGAAATGGAAAGTTTTCTTTTTTCACTTGGCTGTTATAGCGGAGAGAAGATCACAGTTGTAGACAGAAAGCGAAATTTGGTGGTCGCTATCAAGGACGGCAGATATAATATAGACCCTGAGTTAGCAAGTGCTATCAAGATTTGATGAAATTGTTAATTGTTCTTTTGCAAAGGCGTACAGAGGAATACTTACACCGGTTGCAATTGGGATGATAAAGAATATTTAGGAGGAAAATGTAATGAGAATCGCTATGGCGGGTAACCCGAACAGTGGAAAAACTACCATGTACAACGCCCTTACAGGTAGAAGCGAAAAGATCGGTAACTGGGCAGGTGTTACGGTTGACAAGAAAGAGAGCGTTATCAAGAAAAGCTATTATAATGGGGACAAGGAGCTTATCGCTGTCGATCTTCCTGGAGCATATTCAATGTCTCCTTTCACATCAGAGGAGAGTATCACAAGTGGATATGTTAAGAACGAGAATCCTGATGCTATCATTAACATCGTTGATGCAACTAACCTTAGCAGAAGCCTTTTCTTTACAACTCAGCTCCTTGAGCTTGGTGTTCCTGTAATTGTAGCACTTAACAAGACTGATGCTAACGATAAAAAGGGTAACACTATTGATGAAAAGAAGCTTTCTGAAAAGCTTGGCTGTCCTGTTATCAAGACAGTTGCAACTTCAGAAAAAGGTCTTAAGGAAGTAGTTGAGACTGCAGCAGCACTTGAAGGAAAGGGTCAGAAAGAGCCTTATGTTCAGGGTGATGTAGATCTTACAAATAAAGCTGCCGTAGAAACAGCAGATAGAAAGCGTTTTGAGTTTGTTAACAAGATTGTCTCTGAAGTAGAGAATCGTAAAGTTCTTACAAAAGACAAGAACTTTGGAGATACTATCGATAATATAGTTACACATCCTATTCTTGGAATAGTAATATTCGCAGCAGTTATGTGGCTTGTATTCTATATTTCACAGACAACCGTCGGAACATGGCTGTCAGAGCTTCTTGCAGGTTGGATCGAAGACTTCCAGGGATTTGTAGGAGACAAGATGGCAGATGCTAATCCGCTTTTATATGCTATCCTTGTTGATGGTATCATCGGCGGTGTTGGTGCTGTTGTAGGATTCCTTCCACTTGTAATGGTAATGTACTTCCTCATCGCACTCTTAGAGGATTGCGGATACATGGCAAGAGCTACAGTTGTTCTTGATCCAATCTTCAAGAGAGTAGGTCTTTCAGGTAAGTCTGTTATCCCTATGATCATCGGTACAGGTTGCGGTATTCCTGCTATCATGTCATGTCGTACTATCAGAAATGAAAGAGAAAGACGCTCAACAGCAATGCTTGCAACATTCATGCCTTGCGGAGCTAAGCTCCCTGTTATAGCTCTTTTTGCAGGAGCATTCTTCCCTGAATCAAGATGGGTTGGATTTGCATCATATTTTGTTGGTATACTTCTTATCCTTCTTGGAGCACTTCTCATCAAGGCTATCACAGGTATGAAGTACAGAAAGAGCTTCTTTATCATTGAGCTTCCTGAGTACAAGGTACCAAGCCTTATGTTCGCAATTAAGTCTATGCTTGAAAGAGGTAAGGCTTACATCGTAAAAGCAGGAACAGTTATTCTTGTATGTAACACAGTAGTTCAGATCATGAGCACATTTGATTTCAGCTTCCAGCCAGTTGAGGAAGGAATGGAGAGCACATCAATTCTTGCAGGAATCGCAGGACCATTTGCTTACCTTCTTGTTCCTGTAGTAGGTGTTGTAAGCTGGCAGCTTGCAGCAGCAGCGATCACAGGCTTTATTGCTAAAGAGAACGTTGTTGGAACAATTGCTACAGTATTTGCAATCTCAAACCTCATCGATACAGAAGAGCTTGAGCTCATCGGTGAAGGAAATGCAGTAGCAGCAGTTATGGGAATCACAAAGGTTGCAGCACTTGCATACCTTATGTTCAACCTTTACACACCACCATGTTTTGCAGCTCTTGGAGCTATGAACTCTGAGATGAAGTCAGCTAAGTGGCTGTGGGGTGCAATCGCACTTCAGCTTGCAACAGGATTCTCAGTAGGATTCCTTGTATATCAGTTTGGCACTCTGTTCACAACAGGTTCATTTGGTGTTGGTTTCGTATACGGACTTATAGCTATTGCAGCATTTGCAGGAGTTGTGGTATACCTTATCAAGAGAAATCAGAAGGCAATTGTTGCTGAATACAAACTTGATTGAGAAAAATGTATTTAGTTTCTTTTAATAGGGTTTTGAGTTAAAAGAGTTAATGATCCGATAACTCTCCCGAATTAGTATGAGGTTTATTATGGCAGATTTTGTAGCTATCGTAGTAATAGTACTGCTGGTTGGACTTGCAATCCGGTACATCTACAAGGAAAAGAAAAAAGGTGTACATTGCATTGGATGTCCTATGGCAGGGAACTGTCATAAGTCGGTGAAATGTAAAACTTAATTGATATAGCCCGCTATATATGCGGGCTATATTTTAAGAATAAGGTTAGCAAAGACTAACGTAATAACGAATATCTTCAAACCATAACTAAAGAGGAATAGTATGAGTAATGAGCAGATAATTACGGCACTACGGGAAAAAGGGATGCGTATTACCAAGCAAAGAGAACTGGTTGCTGGTATCATCGCAGACAATGACGGAGTCTCATGTAAAGATATTTGCTGCATGGTAAGAAGCAAGGATCGTTCTATAGGTGTTGCTACAGTATACCGCATGATCAAAGTATTGGAAGATATTGGTGTTGTAGAAAGGATTGATATAATCAAGCATCAGGTGTGACGCTTGATATATTATGAAAGATAATATAATCGGGTAGATCTAATAGCTCAGTCGTAAGTTTGGCTGAGCTATTTTTTTATAAAACTAATAAACATTTCCGCTTCTTTACAAAGGGGAAGGTGGAGAAAAATAAGAAAAATTCGTTTATACATAGGTTCGTTGTCCAGTGTTGCATGACGAAAATCCAAAACATATAATGTAACTAGTGTACTGACTCGTTCATATTTAATCAAATTACTTGGCTATGAATTTATCTACATCGTCATAAAATCTCGCTAATGCTAGTACATGTTTAGAAGCATAAAATACAAGTGTTGGATGAGAAGTGAAAGAAATATAATAAACTGGCAAAGTATGATGGTAGGAGGTTTTGATGGCAAGATCAAAAGTTTATTTTACAGATTTTAGAACAGTACTGGGCGTAAGTCTGACGGCTAAACTTCAGAAACTTATCAAGATGGCTGGCATAGATTCCATCGATATGGATGGAAAATTTGTTGCGATCAAGATGCATTTTGGAGAGCTTGGCAATCTGGCATACCTTAGGCCTAATTATGCCAAGGCGGTTGCTGATGTCGTTAAGGAAAATGGGGGACTACCTTTTTTGACAGATTGTAATACTCTGTATCCGGGTAGCCGTAAACATGCCCTTGAGCATATGGACTGTGCTAATATCAACGGATTTAATACAGTTACTACCGGATGTCAGATAATAATCGCTGACGGACTTAGAGGAACAGACGACATACTTGTTCCCGTTCCTAATGGCGAATACTGCAAAGAAGCTTATATCGGCAGAGCGGTAATGGATGCGGATATATTCATTTCGCTGAGCCACTTCAAAGGCCATGAACAGGCCGGTTTTGGCGGCGCGATCAAGAATATCGGAATGGGCTGTGGAAGTAGAGCTGGCAAGATGCAGCAGCACAACAGCGGCCATCCTCATGTTATAACTGACCTTTGCAAAGGCTGCCAGAGGTGCGCTAAAGAGTGCGGATCTGATGCCATCAGCTATGAGAATAATAAAGCCTATATCAACCCTGATCTGTGTAAGGGATGCGGCCGCTGCATAGGCGCCTGTGCCTTTGATGCGATAGAGAACGATAACTGGGATGCACCTGCACTTCTTGGTAAAAAGATGGCTGAGTATACGGCAGCAGTTGTATCCGGAAGACCAAACTTCCATATAAGTTTAATTACAGACGTATCTCCTAACTGTGACTGTCATGGCGAAAACGATGCACCTATCCTTCCTGATATCGGAATGCTTGCATCTTTCGATCCTGTAGCTTTAGACCAGGCCTGCGTAGACCTGTGCCAGAAGGCTAAGCCTATTAGAAACAGCCAGCTTGGTGATAATATGGCAAAGAGCAGCTTCCACGACATGGGAGATGTATGGCATAACAGCAATCCTAATGTTTCATGGGCAGAGACACTGCAGCATGCAGAGGATATTGGAATTGGCACAAGGGATTATGAGCTTGTGGTGATGAAATAAAAGCAAATCAGACATCAAAGGAGCGACCAATGAAAATTCTATTTATCGGCAACAGCCACACTTACATGAATGATATGCCGGAGCTTACAAGGCAGATGATAGAACTTGCTACTGGAGAGACTGCAGAAGTATTCATGCTGGCATATTCCGCAAGATCACTTAAATGGCATATGGGAGAAGAGTATTTCTCAGAGCGTTTCAATATACTTCATGGCGGATATGACTATCTTGTGATCCAGGAGCAGGCACATCCTATGACGGATGAATCTGATACCATCACTTATACAGACAGACTTGTGGAACTGTGCAAGAAAGTTAATACAAAGCCTATCATTTTTGAGACTTGGGCAGAGAAAGCAAAGCCTGAAAATCAGGCAGAGATGAACCGCAGATATACAGAGCTTGCAAAAAAGGAAAATGCCTTGCTTGCACCTATTGGTGAGATATGGACTGAAGTAAGCAGTGAGCTTAAAGATAGAGCTGATGCAGACTTGTATTGGAGAGATGGAGCGCATGCTTCAGCTGTTGGTGATTACCTTATAGCAATGGCACTTACAAAGCTGATCACAGGTAAACTTCCACCTGAAGATTTTGTGAAGTCTTACGACTTTACACGTCCAGATACAGACTGGTTCCCGGTAAAAGAGAATGTGGATGAAGAAATAGTTGAGATTCCAAGTGATGTTTCGAAAGTTATCAGGAAATATGTTGAAGAAAAAATAAGATGAATGTAAGCATAACCTGCCAATATGTTTGGCAGGTTATGTTTTGTTGAATTATAATTGTATTTATAAGAATGATTAAATACTTTCTTTTGTGATAGTAAGTCTGTCATTTTCTTTTGAAACTTTTAATACAAATGGAAATTTGTTAATATCAACGCACAATGGATAGTCTTCTTTTGGGAAAACGTCCTGTGTATCAGGGTTGAAGAACTTAGAAGCTCCGTGATCCTTGAGGTGTGCGATCCTTCCTTCTATATCAAAGTCTTCTTCAAGAATAAGAGACTTAATATACTGAGCAGCAAGAAGATCTTCTTCAGAACTTTCCTTGCCTGCAAGTCCCATAGCTACAATAGATACGTTTTCAGGATTTTTAGATTTAATGTAAGCTGCGACAGCTTTTGCATTAACTAAAGATCCTGTAATTATTTCAGAAGCGTCTGTTGCATTCACGATTCCCTGAGTGCCGGCGCTTGTTGTATGTATGATGGTCTTTCCTTCAAAATCTCCAGGCAGAAGCTGGTAAGGTGAATTACCATAATCGCAGCCTTCCTGCTTTTTGCCATGGCGTTCTCCAAAAAGAACATAAGATGGATTCTGCTTTTTAAGCTCAATGGCTTCTTCGAGTTTACCAATTGGATATACCTTGGCTGCACCTTTATCAAAAAGATAGCATTCAACAGTGAAGGCTCGGAATACATCTATGATAACAGTAAGCCCTTTGGCTTTCTGCGCTCCATCTATCAGTTCTAAAATCTGTATATTCATAATTACTCCCGTATATAGGAGTTCACTCTTGAACTCCGACTTTTCAAATATGTAATAGATACGTCCTGCATCTTTTTGTCGGCACATATTTTAGCACTCCGGATTTATTTTTTCAAATTAAGGTAATTAAGTATTCGCGAGCTTTGAAGGATTATCATGGCGGCCTCGTTTGATTCATTGGACTATGTGGAATATAATGGACAAATGTGATTACTAAAAATATAGACGATTGGCGTACTGACAGTCTCAAAATAAATGTTAAAAATGATTGGTCAGTACAGTGACAATAAGGAGGATTTTTCATGAAAAAGAAATTAGCAATTATCTTCGCAGGCTTAATGTCAATATCACTTATTGCCTGCGGTAAAACAGAAGAAACAACAGAAGGTAGCGAAGGCGTATCAATGGACGTCAGCTCCAAGGAAGATAGTACAGATGTGGCAGCAGAAGAGACTTCAGAAGCAGATGATACTGCAGAAACAGATGATACTGCAGTATCATCAGATACTGTAAATCTTGATGATTATATCGGTTTCTATGCTGATGGTGATTGTAATGAGATCACTATAGACAAAGAGGGCGATGACTATACCATGGAAGTGACTATCTTCAGATTAACAGATATTGATGAAGGCATTGTATCAGCAACAAGCGAGGGCGTTGTGTTTGATGCTACTGATGCTGCCGGTGATCCGATCAAGCTGTTGTTCCGAGAAGCAGGTGATGAGATGTATGAACTTGTTATAGAAGAGACTACATGGGACGGATTTGAAGAAGGCCAGATCTATGGTAATTTCGAAAAGTATGACGAGAATATGAGCCCTGTCTATGGCGAGCCAGATTCTGATGATGGTGAATAATCGACAACTAATGATAAGAATATAGCAAAAGATTTTTAGTTTAAAACGTTCCCTTGATGTAGAATTTTCCTGGATGGTTACAAAGATTATAACCTGAAACAGGGATGGTAACTGGGGTTACCAAAATACATAGAATGGGGGACGTTTTTTATATGAGCAAAGACGCAAAGATCACGATTCATCCACAGTTTAAAACAGGTGAGATAAGCAGGAGACTTTTTAGTACTTTCCTTGAGCCGATAGGAACAATGGTCAACGGTACAATGTTTAATCCAAAGCACCCTACAGCAGACGAAGAGGGCTTTAGAACTGATGTTATAGAAGCACTCAAAAAGACAGGAATGCCTGCTGTAAGACTTCCTGGCGGTAACTTTGTATCAGGCTGGGATTGGAAGAATTCAATTGGGCCCAAGGAAGACAGAAAGGTTGTTCTTGATCCTGCGTGGTATCAGTATTACACCAACGAGGTAGGCCATGACGAGTATCTTAGCTGGGCTGAGAAGGTTGGAACTGAGCCTATGTATACAATAAACCTTGGAACAGGTGATATTCGCGATGCCATGGCAATAGTGGAATACACCAATCATAAGGATACAAGCTACTGGGCAGAACTTAGAAGAAAGAATGGACACGATAAGCCATACGGCGTTAAGACCTGGTATCTTGGTAATGAGATGGACGGCCCATGGCAGCTTGGATCATGGGAGAAGGATCCAAGAGGATATGGTAACCGTACTAATGAAGTATCCAAGGTTGTAAAGTGGATCGATCCATCAATAGAGACAGCAGTGTGCGGATCATCTGCACCTTTCATGGAACACTTCCCAAGATGGGATGAGGAAGTTCTTGAGCAGTGCTATGAATCAGTTGATTATCTTTCAGTACATCATTACCACGTAGCACCTCCCGGAGACCTGAAGGCGCTTCTTGGAGGATCTCTTTATTACGAAGATTTCATCAACACAGAAGTTGCACTTTGCGACCTTGTGGCATCTAAGCTCCGCTCACCTAAGAAGGTCATGATCTCTTTTGACGAATATGGATCAATGCAGCGTCCGCTCTCACCTCTTAATCCGGGATACGGACCTCACAACATGTACAGATGTCACTATGTCTTCAACCCTGACAGAAAGTACATCATGCACGATCCTGACAATATGGAAGAAAGAAGATTCCCTGGAAGTGAGATGATCCATGCACTTTCTATGGCTTCAATCCAGTTGGCTCTTCTTCGTCATGCTGACAGAGTCAAGATCGGATGTATGACAGGAGGCCTTGGAGCACTCTGTGCTTCTGATCACGATCATGTATGGAAGTCAGCTTCATTCTATCCATTTACACATCTTCTTGAGTATGCAAAAGGTATAGCTCTTAATACTGCAGTTGAGAGTGAGACCTTTGATATACCTGGTTATGCTATTGATGATAATTCTCAATACCCGACCAAGGAAGGTGTACCTTATATCGACGCAGCTTCAGCATTTGACGAGGAAAATGGCCGCGTAGCTATCTTTGTTATAAATATAAACGATAAGGATGAGTACCCTTTGACTATAGACGCATCGGGCTTTGAAGGTTATGATAGTGTAAGTCATGTTGCGATGTTTACTGAGGATCTGGAAAAAGGAAACTCTTTTGACGATCCGGATGTGATCAAACCTGTAAACGTGGATAACGTGACAATCAGTGACGGCAAAGTTAAAACATACGTTAAGCCTCTTTCCTGGAACGTGATCATCTTGGAAAAAAGTAAAAATTGATCTTTATGAAAAAAGAGTTCATTCAGGAACAGAAGCAGTCAAGGAGTAGTTAGGAAAATGAAAGCAGGATCAGAACAGTACAAGTACAAATACGAAGTACACATGCACACATTACAGGCAAGTGCATGCGGCAGGACAGATGGCAGGGACTATATAGCGAAATTTAAAGAGCTTGGATATGACGGAATGATCATTACAGATCACTTCTTTCGTGGCAACACAAGACCTTCCAGAAGTCTTCCCTGGTCTGATTATATCGATGAATTCTGCAGCGGATATGAGGCTGCCAAAGAAGAAGGCGACAAGCAGGGCATAAAGGTTTTCTTTGGCTGGGAGGAGAATCAGCACGGCGACGAATATCTGATATATGGTCCTGACAAAGAATGGCTCAAGGCTCATCCTGAGATCAGGGATGCAGATCACTTAGAGTATCTGAAACTCATCCACGAGGCAGGCGGTCTTGTAGTTCAGGCTCATCCCTTCAGGGCAAGAGGGTATCTTTCTGATATATATCTTCATCCATATCAGTGCGATGCTATGGAAGCTTGTAATAATGGCAATCCTGAAAATCAGGACATACTTGCTTATAACTTCTGTAAGGACAGAGGTATCACCATGACTTCCGGAACAGACCTTCACTTTATAGATGACCTTGAAGGGAGCTGTGGCGGAATGCTTTTTGAAAAGCCTATTGAGACTATCTTTGACTATGTTAACGCTATTAAATCAGGAAAAGGCTTTATGCCTATAATTCCTGAAAACAGAAAGGTAATGAGAGAAGATACAGTTAATGAGCTTCCGATGACTTTGTTTGATGAGAACAACGTGGGAAGAAGTGTTGAGCTTTCTGATCTTTTTTGAATAACGCAATATCTGAGCAGTGTTTCTTTACTTGTGAAGAGTACACTGCTCTTTTTATAGGTATAATTTGAAAAAATAGATAAGACCATAGTTGCGATCAGAACGACGTTTATAACTATGATCATAATAACGGTTATAGCAACTATCATATGGAGGCTGGAAATGTCAGAAAACATATTTGTTAGTAGAACAAATCCTATAGTAAAATCAATATATACAGCGGATCCCGCACCAATGGTGTACGGGGACACGCTTTATCTTTATACAACTCATGATGAAGATGAGCTTGTAAATGACTTCTATACAATGAATGACTGGAGATGCTTCTCCACAAAGGATATGGTCAACTGGACAGATCACGGCAGGATCTTTTCACTTGATGATATTGAATGGGCAGATGCAAGAGCATGGGCTCCTCAGTGTATAGAAAGAAACGGCAAGTTCTATCTGTACTGTCCTGTACATAAGAAGGATGGCGGCATGGCTATTGCTGTAGGCGTTGCTGATAAGCCGGAGGGTCCTTTTAAGGATCTTGGATATCCGCTTGTTGATGAAGGTGACTGGAATGATATCGATCCTACAGTATTTATCGATGATGACGGTCAGGCGTACCTTTACTTTGGTAATCCTGAGCTTCGCTACGTCCTTCTTAATGAGGATATGATCTCATATGATGAGAAGGTTGGCGTGGTTAAGATCCCTATGACAGAAGAATCTTTTGCCAAAGGAAGCCATATGACTGGAACTACCTATGGCGAGGGACCATGGTTCTACAAGAGAGATGGCCTTTACTACATGGTATATGCAGCATTTGCTGAGGGCAAAAACAGGAATGAGCATCTGGCATACTCAACTTCAACATCACCGACAGGTCCATGGGTATACGGCGGCGTTTTGATGAGCGAAGAAGAGGGCGGTATTTTTACTAACCACCCTGGCATCTGCGATTTTAAGGGGCATTCATATCTCTTTTACCATACAGGAGATCTTCCTGGGGGAAGCCTCTTCCACAGAAGCGTGTGCGTAGCTGAGTTTAAATATAACGAAGACGGGTCTATCAGCACTGTGCCTATGTGTGATAATATTGAGGAAGTTTGATAGAAAAGAATTCAATAAAGTATGACTTCTTAAATGTAAATTACAGAAACGCGCATTTACTGCGTGTTTCGTGATTCGATGAATCGGTTGGCAATAGAGCCTTCGACGAAGTCGAACTCAATTGGCTCTATTGCTACATTTTTGAATCTATGATTCAAAAATGTATGTAATTGGGATAAAGGCTGCATCGGAATCAGGATATTGGAAAAGGAGACTTAGATGAGCGACAGTAAAGAATTTCTTGACAGGTTTGAATTTAGAACGATTGCTGAAAATGAGATAGGTCAGGCGATTAATATCGAGCACACCTGCTTTCCACCGTATGAGGCTTGCTCTCCTGAGAATATGACTTCAAGAATAAAGAAGGCACATGATTTTTTCCTTGTGGCTGTTGATAAGGAAACAGGCAAAATTGCGGGATTCTTAAATGGAATCGCAACAGATGAGACTGAATTTAAAGATGAATTCTTTACTGATGCAGGGAACCATGATGATAAAGGTGCCAATATCATGATCTGCGGACTTGACGTTCTTCCGGGTTATCAGATGAAGGGCCTTGCCAGAGAGCTGGTACGCCGCTATCAGATAAGAGAGAGGGAGAGAGGGCGTAAAAGCCTTGTGCTGACCTGTCTTGATAATAAAGTTCCTATGTACAAGAAATTTGGATTTGAAGATAAAGGAATATCTGGCTCTGTGTGGGCCGGCGAAGAATGGCATGAGATGATATGTGTTTTATAAAAAGCTTATGATATAATGTGTTTTATGCACATGACATAAAATGATTGAGGGAGGATACATATGAAAAAGAAGGTAGTAGTATTTTTGTGCAGTCTTATGGCCGTGATGAGTCTTGTTGCCTGCGGCAAAGGTTCATCCAAAGATGATTCAATCGAGAGAGAATGGAGCGGCGTGTATATAGGTGAAGACGGAAGTACGCTTATTCTCTGTGAAGATGGTAATGGATGGCTTAATGGTGGAACACCGGAGAACTTTGAGATCGAATGGGAAATCGATGACGATGAGATCACCATTACCTGCGATAGGTTCAAAGAGCTGGTAATTGATATTGATGGCAAGGATCCTGACGATAAGATCAGTGTTGATAAAGGCAAAAATGGCGAAAACTGGAATGATGAAAAGTTCAAGAGAACAGAGCTTTATGAAGAGGATTGATAGAGGGGGAAGCGTATGAAAAAGAAGTCAGTAGTTTTTGTATGTAGCCTTATGGCAGTGATGAGCCTTGTTGCATGCGGTAAGAAAACATCACCTGAGAAAGAGTGGACCGGTGCATATGTTAATAAAAATGGAATGATGCTTATCCTTTGCGAAGATGGGGATGGTTATCTTAATGAAGGCTATAGATCTAATGATAAGATAGAATGGGAAATTGATGATGATGAGATTGAGTTTAAGACTAAATCAGGTGAAAAATATACCATTGATATCGAAGATAAAGAGCCTGGCGACAAGATCACTGTTAAGTCAAAATCAAGTAAAACTAGTGAGAAGTTCGAACGTGTAGAAATATACGAAGAAGACTGATCCAAAGAGCAAAAAGTTTTTGTAGCAAAAAAGAACTATGGAGCGTTTTTGATACGGTTTCATGGTTCTTTTTCTATTGTGATGTTGAAATACTTCTAATAATCCGATATAATGTTAGAGCACATTTGTGCTTAATTGAATAAACAAGGGCTAGTAAAGGTTTCGACAGGGGTTTTGAAACTGGAGAAGCTATCCGCGGGATGGTGCGTTAAACCTCAAACTTAAAAGTAAACGCTAACAACGATTACGAATTAGCAGCAGCCTAAGCGCTGCAGCCGCCAGCCCGGATGCACCTGCTCATCCGGAATCTGACGCCATTCTGGCAGGAAACGACACAGTCAAAGCTTTGAGATTGTGGGCGTAACATGAAGCTACCGATTCAGATTGTTCGTAAACTGATGGTTTGATGAGGAAAATGGGGCAACCCAAAACAGTTTACTATGATAGTAGAAGGACAGCGGACGAGCTTTTGGACACGGGTTCGACTCCCGTCTAGTCCACTAAAAACTCATAAACACTAATAAGTGTTTATGAGTTTTTTGTTATAGCCAAAATCTATACCTCGCTATTTACCACTTGTATAAGCATGTATATAATAAATATGATATTATGTCTTTCGATAATCACACATAAGGGAGGATTCTATCATGAACAGATTATTAAATGTTAAAACAATCGTTGCCACAGCCATCGGCGCAGCATTGTTCTTCGTATTAGGCAGATTCGTTGCCATTCCAAGCCCCGTTCCTAACACCAATATTTCAGTTCAGTACGGCGTACTTGCATTTATCGCAGCTCTCTTCGGACCAGTTGCAGGTATCCTTGCAGGACTTATAGGTCACTTCTTTATTGACTTCAGCCAGCCTTGGGGCATTTGGTGGAGTTGGATCATTGCATCCGGATTTTTTGGTCTTATCATGGGAATTATCTCATTCAGACTTAAGCTGGATGATGGTGAGTTTGGTGTAAAGAGCATAATTCTCTTTAATGTAAGCCAGATAGTTGCACATGCTATCGCATGGATCGTTATCGCACCTATTCTTGATATTCGGATTTATGCAGAGGCTGCCAATAAGGTATTTGCTCAGGGAGCTGTAGGTGCTCTTGCTAATAGCGTAACAACAGCAATAGTTGGAACACTTCTTTGCATTGCATACACAACAGCAATTCCGAAGAAGGGAAGTCTCAAGGAAGAAGATTAATCCATTTATATGGCAGAAAAAATAATTGAGTTTAAAAATTTTGGATTTCAGTACAATGCTCAGGCAAAGCCTACGCTTTATGATATAGACCTTACCATTTCAAAGGGTGAAAAGGTACTGATAGCAGGTCCTTCTGGATGTGGTAAAAGTACGCTTGTACACTGCATCAATGGACTTATACCATTTTCATACAAGGGCAAGAGTACGGGAAGTCTGACTATTTGTGGTAAAGAAACCCGTAAGCTTAATCTTTTTAAGATTGCCCGAACTGTTGGAACAGTTCTTCAGGACAGTGATTCTCAGTTTGTTGGTATGACAGTGGCTGAGGATATAGCATTTGCGCTTGAAAATGACTGTATCCCTCAAAAAGAAATGAAAGAACGTGTGAAGAAAGTCGCTGATATGGTGAATATCGGCGACTTTATGTCGCATGCACCGGGAGAAGTATCCGGAGGTCAGAAGCAGCGTGTGGCTCTTGCAGGAGTAATGGTAGATGATGTTGATGTACTGCTGTTTGATGAGCCACTTGCTAACCTTGATCCTGCTACAGGTAAGCAGGCCATAGAACTTATTGATGAGATGCAAAAGCAGACTGGTGCAGCGGTTATTATTATCGAGCACCGTGTGGAAGATGTCCTTCACCGATACGTTGACAGAGTTGTTCTTATGAATGAAGGCCGCATAGTATCAGATACTTCTGCGGATAAACTTTTATCAGGAGATGATCTTGATAAGTGCGGTGTCAGAAAACCCTTATACGTAACAGCCCTTGAATATGCCGGTGTTAAGGTGTCTGAAGACAAGCACCCCTGGAATCTTGATGCAATAGAGCTTAGTGATGATGACAAGAAGCTTGTAAACAAATGGTATATAGATTCTCCGGAAGCTTCCAGAAATATAGACACAGAAGTGTTATTATCTGTCAAAGACCTTTCCTTTGCTTATGAAAAAAGTCAAAAGAATGTCCTTGATAATATCAGTCTTGATATTAAAAGAGGAGAGATGCTGGCTATAGTTGGAACCAACGGTGCAGGCAAAACCACCTTCTCTAAAGTTGTATGTGGATTTGAAAAAAATAATACTGGAAGTATATCTTTTAACGGCCAGGATTTTCTTGATAAGAGTATTAAAGAGCGTGCGGATCACGTTGGATACGTACTTCAAAATCCAAATCAGATGATCTCACAGGTCATGATCTATGACGAAGTTGCATTTGGACTTAGAAACAGAAAAGTCCCTGAAGATGAGATTGCTGTAAAGGTAGAAGAAGTTTTAAAAATCTGCGGCTTATGGAAGATGCGTAAGTGGCCGGTTTCTGCTCTTAGCTTTGGACAGAAAAAGCGTGTTACAATAGCAGCTATCCTTGCTTTGGGACCTGAGATGATAATCCTTGATGAGCCTACAGCAGGACAGGATTACAGGCACTATACAGAGATAATGGAATTTCTTAAAAAGCTTAAGGACAGCGGTATCACCATCGTGATGATAACTCATGACATGCACCTTATGCTTGAATATGCAGACAGAGCAGTTGTCTTTAGTCACGGCAGGATAATAGCTGATGACAGACCCGCTAAGATTTTGACAAATGCTGACATTGTCAAAGAGGCAAGCCTTAAGGAGACATCTTTATATGGCCTTTCTCTTAAATGCGGAATTGAGGACGGAACTTCTTTTGTCCAGAGATTTATTGATTATGAGAGGAATGAAGTAAGATCTCATGACGAATTTATTTAATTATATTGACAGACCATCCAAAATACATGACCTTACGGGAGCCACCAAGCTTGTATGTCTTCTTTTGTGGAGCTTTGCCGCAATGCTGACATATGATACAAGATTTCTGGTCTTCCTTACTGTGTTTGGAATTGTTCTCTTTAAACTTGGTAATATCAGGATAAGGGACGTTTCCTTTATAACAGGATTTATGCTGGTATTTCTCATTATCAACACAATCCTTCTATACCTCTTTTCCCCCCATCATGGAACAGAGATATATGGCACTACAACGTATCTTTTTGGTATGAGTGGACATTTTGGACTCACAGCCGAGCAGATCTTTTACCAGTTCAATTACTGGATCAAATTTCTGTCTACGATCCCTATTGTCCTTCTCTTTGTATGTACCACTAACCCCAGTGAATTCGCGGCATCTCTTAACAGAATAGGCGTAAGCTATTCAATATCATATTCTGTAGCTCTTGCCCTTCGCTATATCCCTGATATTCAGCGCTCTTACGATGAGATAAGTAAGGCAAGTCAGGCCAGAGGTGTAGAGATGAGTAAGAAAGCCTCCCTTGTCAAAAGACTTAAGGCAGCATCAGCAATCCTTATCCCGCTGATTCTTACAAGTGTAGACAGAATCGAGGGTATAACTAACGCAATGGAGCTTCGCGGTTTTGGCAAAAATAAAAAACGTACCTGGTATATGGCGAAAAAGTTCAAAGCAGCCGATTATATAAGTATGGCGGTGTGCACAGGACTACTTGCTATATCACTTATACTTAATGTGGTAAACGGAGGGCGTTTTTATAACCCTTTTAAATAATTGTCCTTGCGATATAGATGTATTTGTAATATTCTATTATCCGTCTGCAAAATAGGATTAAAGGAAGGTAATACATAATGGACAATAATTATATTTATGAGATCAAAGAAGCTTTGACACATGGAGGTGCATTTCATTCGGATGATGTATTTTCAACTGCATTTATTCAGATAATAAATCCTGAGATCAAAGTTAAGAGAGTTATGCAGGTTCCGGAAGGTTTTGACGGACTTGTTTATGATATAGGACTTGGAAGATTTGACCACCACCAGAAAGACAGAAAGGTAAGACCTAACGGAATTCCTTATGCAGCATTCGGCCTTTTGTTTGAAGAGTTTGGAACACTTGTAATGTCTGAGGAAGACGCTGCTATATTCGATGAGACTTTCATTCAGCCTATCGATAAGTCTGATAACACAGGTTCATTCTGGATGATCTGCGATATCATAAGTGACTTTAATCCTGACTGGATCGAGAAGCAGGATAGAGACGAGGCTTTCTGGAGAGCAGTTGCTGTTGCAAAGGAAATCCTTGTAAACAAATTCAGACAGATTAATGCAAATCGTAAAGCTTATTATCTTGTAAAAGAAGAAGTAGATGCCTGCAACGGTCCTGTTCTTGAGCTTTCACAGAGCATTCCGTGGGAAGATGCAGTAAAGAATACAGATATCCTGTATGTTATCTATGCTTCAGAAAGAGGCGGTTATAACGTACAGACTGTACGTGTGGATGGCAAGGAAGAAGAGAAGAAACCATTCCCTGAAGACTGGAGAGGTAAGCCAGCTGATTATCTTCAGAAGGTTACAGGCGTAGATGGAATCAGATTCTGTCACAACTCAGGTTTCCTTTGCGCAGTAGAAACTCTTGAAGATGCAAGGAAGATCGCTGAGCTTGCAGTGAAGGCATAAAAGCGTAAAAGCTTAAACATCACAAACATATGAATATAAAGAACACTCATTTATCATCTGTCTTTTTACAGGCAGAGGAAAATGGGTGTTCTTTTTTATGAAAACTTGATTATTAGCGTGTTTTACTCTTGAAGCACCTGCGTGAATGGCTTAAAATGTATATATAGTCTTCATATTGATAATGGCTGAATATTTTCATTTTTGGACCTGTGCTTTTATAAGGGGGATTTATATGCCGGAAGAAATGAAAATGTCTGTATCAGGAGCAGTGAAGAATAAAAAGGGCGAGAAGGTCGTCTATGTGACCTTTGAGGATAAAGGGAGAAGCGCTGAGGGAGTACTTCCTGAAGGCAAGATCGTAAAGAGTTCAGGTTTTTCCCAGAAAGAAATTAAAGCATTGGAATTTTATATGACGTCGCAGAAAGATACCATCATTCAGATGGCAAAAACTGTGGACCCAATGAAAGCTTTTTTATCAAAGTAATATCTAAAGCAACATCCAATAAAAATTTTAAAAGGGGGTACTTATGGCAAAGAACAATATGTTGGCAATGGTACTTGCTGGAGGAAGAGGAAGCCGTCTTAAAGATCTTACCAACAAAGTTGCAAAACCGGCTGTGGCTTTTGGAGGAAAATATAAGATCATTGATTTTCCACTTAGTAACTGCGCAAATAGTGGCATAGATATTGTTGGAGTTCTGACACAGTATGAATCAATTCTTCTTAACAGTTACGCTGGCGCAGGAAGAATCTGGGGACTGGACAGCAAAGACAGCGGTGTGTTTATCCTGCCGCCTCGTGAGAAAGCAGACAGTGGCCTCAATGTCTACAGAGGTACAGCTGATGCCATATCTCAGAATATCGATTTCATAGATTCTTATGAGCCTGAATATCTTCTTATTCTTTCAGGTGATCACATCTATAAGATGAATTATGACAAGATGCTCGATGATCATATCGCTAACAAGGCTGATGCTACGATCGCAGTTATCGAGGTTCCTAAGAAGGAAGCCAGCAGATTCGGTATCATGAATACTGCTAATGATGGCCGTATCATTGAGTTTGAGGAAAAGCCTGCTCATCCAAAGAGCAATCTTGCTTCCATGGGTATTTATATTTTCTCCTGGAAACAGCTTCGCAAAATGCTTGTAGCTGATATGAACAGCAAGACCTCCAACCATGATTTTGGTAAAGATATCATCCCTACAATGCTTAATGATGGTAAAGCTTTGTATGCTTATAAGTTTAAGGGCTACTGGAAGGATGTTGGAACAATTGATTCTCTGTGGGAAGCTAACATGGATCTTCTTGAAGAGGGAAGTGAGCTTAATCTTGGAGATAATTCATGGAAGATATATACAGAGGATGCAACTGAGCTTCCTCAGTTTATAGGCGAGGACGCTGAAGTTAAGTGCGCTTACATCACTCAGGGTGTTCAGGTTCATGGTAAGGTTGAGCATTCAGTTCTTTTTACAAGCAGTATTGTAGGTGCCGGCGCCAAGGTTAAGGATAGTGTCCTTATGACAGGCGCAGTTGTAGGAGAGGGTGCTAAGGTTACGAGAGCACTGGTTGCAGACGGCGTTAAGATAGGTGATGGCGCAGTTGTTGGTAGTGCTAAGAGTGATAACATCTTGCTTGTTGCTCACGATATCGAGGAAGGAGGAAAATATTATGGCTAATGCAATCGGAATAATCGCTCCTGCCGGACATTATATGAGAGTAGAAGGTCTTCAGGATTTCAGACCTATAAGTGCATTCTCTTTTCTTGGAAGATATCGTATCGTAGACTTCCCTGTATCTAACCTTTCGAACAGCGATATTGAGCGTGTTCAGCTTTATGTTAACAACGAAAATCCAAGATCACTTGCAGAGCATGTTGGTAATGGCCGAATCTATAATATCAACTCAAAAAGAGGTCTTCTTCAGCTGATGTTCAGCCATGAAAGCACTTTGAGCGATATTTATAATACTGATGTTAAGGCGTATTTTGATAATCTTCCTTCATTTGAAAGATGTCATGAGAAATACGTTATCATTACTCCCGGCTATATGGTATTTAAGCAGGACTACGATAAGCTTTTAAATGAGCATATAAGCTCTGGGGCTGACATAACTCTTCTGTATCACAAGGTTAATAATGCAGATACATCTTATCGTAACTGCTATACACTTGAGCTTAACAGGCAGAAGGGCTTTAAGTCCATGAGGATCAATACAGGTACTATTGCTGATCGTAATATTTTCATGGATACCTATGTTATGCACAAGGATCTGTTTATTGAGCTTATCAAGAAGGCAAGAAAGCTTTCTGCTATATCAAGACTTACCAATGTGATCCATGCAGAGGCTGAAAACCTTGATATCAGAGGCATTCAGCACAAGGGCTACTTTGCAGCGATAACTGATTTCAGAGCATTCTATGAAGCTAACATGGAGCTTTTGAATCTGGATAAGGCTGAGAGTCTTTTCTCAAATGACTGGCCTATCTACACTCACACCACAGACTCCTGCCCAGTTCAGTACACTGCATCAGCTTCTGTGAAAAAGACTATGGTAGCTAATGGATGCGTTATCGAAGGAAACGTTGAAAATTCCGTTATCGGACGTGGTGTTGAGATCAAGAAGGGCGCGATCGTCCGCAATTGTATCATCATGGGCCACTCTACTATAGAAGAAGGGGTTCGCATTGAGAACATGGTAGTAGATAAGTGGGCTAAGATCACTGAGAAGCAAAATCTTATCTGTCCTGAGAATCAGCCTGGATACATAAGACGTATGGATATAATTTAAGAAACTGTTCATCCCGCTTTGCATCATTATTTCAAACAAAAATGGTGTAAGGCGGGATTTTTTTGCCCGGGAGGAATTAAGGTGCTATGCAAAGATGCCGATATAAAGACTGAAATAGATAGGTGCATTCAAGGATGACCGCACTGATATCCAAATGGCTATTCGCAGTATATTCAGGGAAGAATTGGACGCCTATGGCGGCCAGTGTGATACCAGGAAAAGAGGTTTTATGCTAAGGTCTTTATACTCGGCGGTCTCCGGACTTAACATCAATCAGACATCGATGGATGTAATTGGTAATAACATCGCCAATGTTAATACCAATGGCTACAAATCAATGGCAACTAACTTTTCTGATATTCTGTATCAGAATAAATCCAATGCTTCGGGTCCTTCGGAAACCCGAGGTTCTCTTAACCCTATTCAGGTAGGTCTTGGCGGCAGAGTTGCAGCTATTGATACCAACATTACAAAACAGGGATCAGCTCTTACTACGGATGCTCCCTTTAATATGATGATCACAGGAGATGCCTTCTTTATCGTAACTGATGGCACAAATCAGTACTATACAAGAGATGGTGACTTCTTTGTTGACGGCGAGATCAATGAGATCGGTAATCCTGAGGATGATGAAGGCTATCTTGTAACTTCTTCCCTTGGATATTATGTTCTTGGCTGGGAATCAGCAGATGGTGCTACCGTTAACACGGACGGCCCTATTGGAAAGATCATGCTCATGGGTCCTGATATAGAGGATTCTCCGGGTGAACCAACAACTAATATAAGAGTTACCGGTAACATTGATAAGATGGATAAATCTATCTATACCAAAGAAGGCCACGGCGTTTCTGCAGCAGCACTTGTTCCGGGAGAAGAGGGATATGAGACCTATAACCTTAACTTCTCTATTACTGATGCAGGAGATGATGACGATACAACTTATCTGATGACACTTACGGGAGTTACTGATTCACAGGGTAAGAAGGTTGATTTTGATGAGCAGGAGATCGAACTTACATATAGTCCTGCTGATGGTAAGCTGACAAGCGCTGAGACTGCTAATATCAATGTAGCGGGTGTCGGGATCACTCTTGATCTTGGACTTACTACTAACTACAATACAGGCGGCGTTACAACCTTAAGGACTGCAAGAGGTGATGCAGAGGGTAATGGTCAGGGACAGGAAGATGGTAAGATGACAGGTATCTCTGTTCAGAAAGATGGCAGTATATATGCCAAGTATTCTAATGGTGATACAAGACTCCTTGCCCAGATGGCTACAGCAACATTCATGAATGCAACCGGTCTTGTTAATGAAGGTGATAATCTGTATTCAGCTTCTAAGGCATCAGGAGATCCTGATATAGCTCCTGTTGATGAAAATAACGGTACTATTTCAACCGGAGTACTTGAAGCAAGTAACGTAGACCTGTCTGATGAGTTCACAAGAATGATCACAGCTCAGCGTGCATTCCAGGCTAACAGCCGCATTATCACAACATCAGATTCTATGCTTCAGGAGCTTAAAAACTTGAAGAGATAAAAACTTGAAGAGATAAAAACTTATTAAAACATAATATATCTATATAAAAGAGCTGGACTGATCATCCGGCTCTTTTTATATAGGTGCTTATTAGGGCACTAAATTTATCATTAATGTAAAACTTTATTGCAGTAGTGTTCTAAACTGATTATAATGGTTAATAATGTTTTAAACACAGAAGGAGAATCTTTTAGGCATGGCACTTTCAAAGAAGAGAATTGTAGTTAAGGTTGGTACATCCACTATTACCAATGAAAACGGAGACATTAATATAAGGCAGCTCGATCATTTGTGCAGAGCCCTTTCAGCAGTTGAGAACATGGGATATGATCTTGTCCTTGTAAGTTCGGGAGCTATCGCTGTTGGCGCCGGCAAGATGAGACTTGCACAAAAGCCCAAGGACCTTGGACTTAAGCAGGCAGCAGCTGCAGTTGGCCAGCTTGAACTTATGCACCTTTATGACAAGCTTTTTGGTGAATATGGAAGACTTGTTGGTCAGATACTTCTTAGTAATGAAGATGTCCAAAATCCTGAAAGAAGAGAAAATCTTACTAATACACTTAATGCACTTTTAGAAAACCACATAATACCTATCATTAACGAGAATGACTCCATAAGCCATGCGGAGATCGAGTCTGACAAGAAGCTCTTTTCCGATAATGATATGTTATCAGCTGTTGTTGCTGTATTCTGTGAGGCAGCCAAGCTCATAATCCTGTCAGATATAGACGGACTCTATGATTCAAATCCTAAGACCAATCCTGATGCAAAGCTTATAAGCAGGGTTGAGAACATCGATGAAGAACTTCGCAACAGGGCAGGAGATTCCGGTTCCAACAGAGGTACAGGCGGAATGATAACCAAGATGGATGCCGCAGAGCTTGCAACAAGCAAAGGAATAGATGTTCTTATAATCAATGGTCAAAGGCCTGAACAGATATACGATATCCTTGATAAAAAGATAGTTGGAACTTTATTCGTTGGAAAGAAATAATTTGTATCTTTTGCTTTAGGATGAAATTATCAGAGACAGAAGAAATTAAGAAAGCCGGGTGGAGGAAACGATTCCTGCCATCCGGCTATTATTATTGCCTATATAATTAGAGTAAGACTACTTGATGGTTATGACATTTCAGAAATTACTGATTAGGAAGTTCTGTATACTTGTCGTAGATCTCTGCAAGATATGTCTTTACCATTTCGATATTAGCCATCTTACGAAGATTTTCATTGCCCATTCCAACTGCAATCTCGTCTGCAAGAAGGAGCATGTTGTAAATGCTGAGCTTGAAATCATTTCTTGACATTTTGTCGATCTCAAGGTGAATAAGTGGAGCACCGAGCTTCATTGTGATGTTGTCATCTGAGATGCCGGCTTCCATTACCATAGTTTCAGGATCGAAATTAACATAAAGAATGAGAGTCTCTTTCTCGTGCTTCTTTAATGTGATCGGTGTCTGATGGCTCTGTTCAAGCCACTCATAATAATCAGCAACATCGGGATTAAGAAGATACTCTGTAAGCTCTTCTCTGTGCTTCTCAACATACTGAAGATAGCTGCTGGCATTAGGACCTGTATAGTTAAAGTCTACCTTAAGACCGTTATCAGTCTGAAGGAGTCTGCATTTCTCAGCTACATCTTTGATCTTGAATGAAGAAGTATCGTTACCTACTTGTTTGAAGGACCCTGAGTCCACTACCTGTTTAAATTCCATTAGTATTACTCCTGCTTTCTATATGCTTAAACCAATAATAGCGTGTCAAATACGACACCGCATAAAGTATAGCATAAACCATTCTAAAATGGTATACTTTATGAGAAACAAAACCAGACTGCATTCTTGTTTGGTTTATCCCAATAAATTTTTATCAGGGGTCGGGGAAAATATGTCAGGTACAAATTCCAATGCGAGAAAGACTAGATCTTCAGACGGTAGCAAGGCGCAAAGGACTTCATCAAGAAGCAAGTCTTCAGGTAATAGAAGCGCAAATACCGGCAAAAGGTCTGTTTCAAAAAAGGTTTCCAGAGATAATTATATAGATACCAGGATGTACGAGGATCAGGATGATCTTGGATATGCTTTAAAAAGTGAGATAACTGCAATTGTCCTTATAGCGGTGGCAATTGCTCTTTTCCTGTGCAATTTCGGAGTTCTGGGAGCTTTTGGAGCCTTACTTAGCAAGGTGATGTTCGGTCTGTTCGGATTCCTTGCTTATGTAATGCCGCTTATAGTAGGCGGAATGGTAGTATTCTATATATCCAATCATGGCAGTATTCCTGCTGTTCGTAAGATAATTGCATGCATAGGTATTACCATAATACTTGGTATTGTTTTTGAGATAACTGTTGGCCGCGTATATATGGAAGCTTTCAGTATCTCAGATATTTATGAAAAAGCGTCTACAGCGCGTAATGGCGGAGGTGTCATCTTTGGCTCCATCGCCTATCTTCTGATGAAGACATTTTCTCTTATCGGCACTGTTTTGATATTGATAGTCGCAGCTGCCATCTGTCTTGTCGTTCTTACAGAGAAATCTCTTATTCGCGGTGTCAAAAGAGGTACACATATGCTCAAGGAGAAAGCTGCAGAGGATGCAGCTCTTTATTCTGAGCAGGTACGCGAGAGAAGAATGCGCATTGAAGAAAGAAGAGAAGCTGCCAAGAGGGAAAAAGAGCTTCTTATCCAGCAAAAAGAGGATGAGAAGATCCTCAGGATGGACCACTATGTATCAGGTGTTGATACTAATACGGACCTTCGTGCAAGCGGCGACTTTGAAGATTCAGGTACAATGTCTGATGATGACGGAAGTCTTGATGAGCCTGAGTACGAGCAGGAACCTGTAGAAGAGTATTTTGAAGAGTCAAGACCTGAACCAAGGATACATACATCTTTCTATGTACCGGATGATTCCGAGGTTCATGATGATATTCATGAGATAACATTCAATAATCTTGCACAGGAAACGGTTCAGGAACCCAGATTGCCTCAAGCTCCTGCCGAAAGAGAAGTATCTGTTAACTCTCATCCTGTAATTCCTGATAATTCCAGAGAAAGAAATGAGATCTATGCAGGAACAGATCTAAAGAGCGCTCAGATGGAGACTATGGTTGAATCTGACGGCCAGCATAGATTTACAGGTAAGCTCAAAGCCCGCCTTTCAGAAGATATCGAAGAGATAGACGAAGGCGATATCATGATCCATACAGATGGTAAGGATTATGGTAATGGAGTATCAGAAGAGGGCTATGTGATCTATGGACAGGATCACGTGTCAGCTTCAAGGAATACTCAGAAGATAGATTCCATTGCCAAAGAGCCTTCTTACATGCCTGGTGAGATCAGCTATTCTAACGGCGCAGCGCCTGATCAGGGAAGAAGTGCTTCTTCAAGGCCTGCTTTTGAAGGAACAAGTGCTGATACAAGTCAGGGAAGTATGACAGCAAGGATAGCTAATAAGAATGCTGCAAAACCGCCCAAGAAATACAAGTTCCCGCCAACTAATCTCCTTAAACCGGGACAGGGAAGTAAAAATGCCGATTCTGCCAAGATCCTTAAGCAGACTGCTGCCAAGCTTGAAAAGACGCTTAAGACCTTTGGTGTTAACGTTACTATTACAGATATCAGCCAGGGACCTACAGTTACAAGATATGAGCTTCAGCCGGAAGTAGGTGTTAAGGTATCCAAGATCGTTAACCTTCAGGATGATATCAAACTCAATCTTGCAGCTACTGATATCAGAATAGAAGCTCCTATTCCTGGTAAGGCTGCTGTTGGTATTGAAGTTCCCAACAAAGAAAATGTTACAGTATCACTTCGCGAACTTCTTGAATCAAGAGAATTCAGAGAGTCTAAAGCAGATCTGTCTTTTGCCGTTGGTAAGGACATCGGTGGTAAGACTATAGTTACGGATATTGCCAAGATGCCTCACGTACTTATAGCAGGTGCAACAGGTTCCGGTAAGTCTGTATGCATCAATACTATGATCCTTTCTATCATCTATAAGGCTAAGTCTGAAGATGTAAGAATGATCATGATCGATCCTAAGGTTGTTGAGCTTTCTGTATACAATGGTATTCCTCACCTTCTTATACCTGTTGTTACAGATCCTAAGAAGGCTGCTGCAGCTCTTAACTGGGCAGTAGCTGAGATGACCAGAAGATATAAGTATTTTGCTGATGCAGAAGTAAGAGATCTTAAAGGCTACAACGAGTATGTTGAAGCTCATATGGCAGAAGACAGTACGCTCAAGAAGCTTCCAAAGATCGTCATTATAGTAGACGAGCTTGCAGATCTTATGATGGTATCTGCAAATGAAGTTGAAGAAGCAATATGCCGTCTTGCCCAGCTTGCAAGAGCATGCGGAATTCATCTTGTAATAGCAACACAGCGTCCGTCAGTTGATGTTATCACGGGACTTATCAAAGCCAATATGCCAAGCCGAATCGCATTTGCAGTTTCAAGTGGTACAGACAGCCGTACTATTCTTGATATGGTCGGCGCTGAAAAGCTCCTTGGTAAAGGTGATATGCTCTTTTATCCTCAGAGCGTCAGCAAGCCGGTAAGACTTCAGGGCGCGTTTGTTTCTGATTCTGAGATCAGTAAAGTTACAGACTTCCTTAAGGAAGATTCTGATGATGATACCTATGACAGTGAGATCCAGGAAGCTGTTCAGAAGATGGAAGGTCAGTCTGGAAGTTCTTCATCTGATGGCGGCGCAGTGGGCGCAGGTCCTGACAGAGATGAATATTTTGCAGACGCAGGAAGGTTTATCATTGATAAGGAAAAAGCTTCAATTGGTAATCTTCAGAGAGTATTCAAGATTGGCTTTAACCGCGCTGCACGTATTATGGATCAGCTGTGTGAAGCAGGCGTTGTAGGAGAAGAAGAAGGAACGAAGCCCAGAAAAGTTCTTATGAGTAAGGCTGAGTTCGAAGCACTTCTTAATGGTCAGAAGTAAGGTAAAATCCTATATCTGATCTATTCAAGGATAAAAATATTTCAAAAATATAGTAGTATTTTTAATCAGTGATTGATTACAACATCAATATAACTTATATTTATAGACATCAGTTCTAAGTTGTTTTGGTTATTTGCAATAATTAAGGAGGAGCTTTATGAAAACAGACATCGAGATAGCACAGGAGGCGGTAAAATTACCGATTAAGGAAATTGCAGCGCGCGTAGGAATGACAGAAGATGATATCGAGCCTTATGGAAAATATAAGGCTAAGATTTCCGAGGAATTTCTTCAGGGTTTAAAAGATAAGCCAGCCGGCAAACTGGTTTTGGTTACTGCAATTAACCCAACACCTGCGGGAGAAGGTAAGACAACAACAAGTATTGGTCTTGCAGATGCCCTTAACAGAATCGGAGTTAAGACAGTAGCAGCTCTTCGTGAGCCTTCACTTGGACCTTGCTTTGGTATCAAGGGAGGAGCAGCAGGCGGCGGATATGCTCAGTGCGTTCCTATGGAAGATATCAACCTTCACTTTACAGGTGACTTCCATGCGATCACAGCAGCTAACAACCTTCTTGCAGCTCTTCTTGATAATCATATCCAGCAGGGCAATGAACTTGGCATAGATACAAGACAGGTAGTATGGAAGAGATGTATGGATCTTAACGACCGAAGCCTTCGTAATGTTGTAGTTGGTCTTGGTGCCAAGGCAGATGGCTTTGTTAGAGAAGATCATTTTGCAATTACTGTTGCTACAGAAGTTATGGCAGCATTCTGCCTTGCTAATGATATAAGTGACCTTAAAGAGAGACTTGGACGCATCATCGTAGCTTACTCATACGATGGAAAGCCTGTTACAGCCAAGGATCTTAACGCAGTTGGATCTATGGCAGCTCTTTTAAAGGATGCAATAAAGCCTAACCTTGTTCAGACACTTGAGCATACACCTGTTATCATCCATGGTGGTCCTTTCGCTAATATCGCACATGGTTGTAACTCAGTTCGTGCTACTAATGCAGCTTTAAGACTTGCTGATGTTGCTATTACAGAGGCAGGCTTTGGTGCAGATCTTGGTGCTGAGAAGTTCCTTGATATCAAGTGCCGTCAGGCAGGCCTTAAGCCTGATGCAGTTGTACTTGTTGCAACAATCAGAGCATTGAAATATAATGGCGGAGTACCTAAGGATCAGCTCGGCGAGGAGAACCTTGATGCACTTAAGAAGGGTATCGTAAACCTTGAAAAGCACATCGAGAACCTCCAGCAGTACGGCGTTCCTGTGGTTGTAACTCTCAACTCATTTACATCTGATACAGAAGCTGAGATCGCTTATGTAAGAGAATTCTGTAACGAACGTGATTGCGATTTTGCCCTTTCAGAAGTATGGGCAAAAGGCGGAGAAGGCGGCGAAGATCTTGCACGCATGGTAATGAATACTCTTAATAACAAGAAGAGTAACTATGCACCTATCTATCCGCTTGAAATGTCTCTTACAGATAAGATCGAGACTGTTTCTAAAAAGATCTATGGTGCAGATGGTGTTGTATATGCACCTGCTGCAGCAAGACAGCTTCAGAAGATAACAGAGCTTGGCTTTGGTGATCTTCCTGTATGTATGGCTAAGACTCAGTACTCACTTTCTGATGATCAGAAGGCCCTTGGAAGACCTAAGGATTTCAAGATCACAGTAAGAGAAGCATATGTATCAGCAGGAGCAGGATTTGTTGTTGCTATTACAGGTTCTATCATGACCATGCCGGGTCTTCCTAAGAGACCTGCAGCATTCGACATTGATGTCGATGAAAATGGCAAGATTACAGGCTTGTTCTAATTATTATTAAAGGAAATGAAATTATGAAGTGTCCAAAATGCGGAGCGTTTATTCCGGATGAAGCAGTATATTGCCCTTCTTGTGGCGAAGAAATAAAGATCGTACCGGAGTTCGATCCACTTATTGAAAACAGGATAGACGAATCATTGTCTCATCTTGCAAGTAATCTTGATGATACAGGTGAAATACCTGATGAAGATTACGTTGATTTTGATGATGATGACGATTTTGACGGCAATGAAGAAGGTCATATATTTGGAAGTTATAAAGTTACGATATGTATTCTTTGTATCGTTCTGATAACTCTTCTTGGAAGCATTGTCTACTATCTGATCAATAGTGATTCACCTTCTGATACGAAACCGGGCAATCCTTCAGTTGCAAGTACTGCTGGTGTAGATCCGGATTCTGCCGAAGGTTCATCACAGGATGCAGGATCTGAAGAAGAAACAGGACCAAAGGCTCCAACATTTTCGATGGCTTCAGGAACCTATGACACAGAGATAGAAGTTTACATTGAGGCAGGAGAGGGCTCCATTTATTACACGATCAATGGAGTTACTCCTACTCTTGCAGATACTATCTTTAACGGAGTAGATCCTATCATATTTGATAAAAACGGTATCTATACACTTAAAGCTATTTTGGTTGACAGTGATGGAGTTAAGTCAGAAGTTGCATCTGTAACATACGAGATTGCAATGCCTGTACCTGATGCTCCTACTATCATCGAAGACAGCGGTAATTATAACGTTGATACTCAGATCGCAGTTGTGACTTCTGAAGGAACCAACGTATATTACACAACAGATGGCACTGATCCTACAGCGGATTCAACTTTATATACAGGCCCTGTAAGTATGCCTTATGGTGAGTCTGTATTTAAGTTTGTAGCTGTTGATAATGAGACTGGTGCTCTGAGTGAGATCGTTGAGCGTGAATATTCACTTCATTATACAGTTAATGTAAGTCAGGAGCAGGCAGCTTCTAATCTGGTCACTTTGCTCGTTCAAAAGGGATATCTTCTTGATGGTAGCGGAGCAGTTGCCGGATCGGAAGGATATAATACATATTCAGTCACTTCGACAGAAGTTATTTCAAGTGGTGATTATTATGTATTTACTGAATACCATATGGGTACAGATGGAAGTGCTACACCTACAGGACTTTTATACGCTGTAAATGTACATGATGGCGCTGTGTACCGTCTTGGCATAGATGGTACAGGCAATTATTTCCTTAAACAGCTTACATAAAACGTTTTTTATAAACATCTTTTTTGTTGGCGGGGGAGTTGCAAATTTATCTCTTTGACACTTTACCACGTTTAAGTGTTGCAATGTTTTGCGTTTTGTTTTATGATACTGAGCAGTTAATGCTTAAAATTATAAGTAAGGAGAAACAGGACTATGTTCAAGATTTTGGAAAGAAACGAGCTGGCAGCCCACATCTATCAGATGGTTGTCGAAGCTCCACGTGTAGCTGCAGGATGTCTTCCTGGACAGTTCCTGATCGTGCGCGTTGATGAAGAGGGCGAGCGAATTCCTCTTACAATCTGCGATTACGACAGGGAGAAGGGAACTGTTGAAATCGTGGTTCAGTCCATCGGTGCTGAAACCAATCAGATTGCCAAGATGCAGGCTGGCGATAGCTTTGCAGACGTAGTAGGACCTCTTGGTAATCCTTCTGATCTCACTAAGGAAGATCCGGAAGAACTTAAGAACAAGAAAATCGTGTTCATAGCGGGTGGTGTTGGAACAGCTCCTGTTTATCCTCAGGCTAAATGGCTTAAAGAGCATGGAGTAACAGCTGATGTTATCATCGGTGCTAAGAATAAGGATCTGGTTATCCTTGAAGAGCGTTTCAAAACTGTATGTAACCTCTATGTAACAACAGATGACGGTTCATACGGCAGAAGCGGTATGGTTACAAAGTGTCTTGAGGATCTGGTAGCAGAAGGTCATCAGTATGATCTTTGTATCGCTATTGGCCCGATGATCATGATGAAATTCGTATGTAAGCTTACTAAAGAACTTAATATCCCTACGATCGTTTCTATGAATACTATCATGGTTGACGGAACAGGTATGTGCGGTGCTTGTCGTCTTACAGTAGGAGATCAGGTTAAGTTTGCATGTGTTGACGGACCTGAATTCGATGGTCACCTTGTAGATTTTGATCAGGCTATGAACAGAATGAAACTCTACAAGAACGAGGAAACAAGACTTAAGCTTGCTGAAGAAGAAGGTGAAACACACAAAGGTCACTGCGGAGTTTGCGATTAAAATAGGAGATTAACAAATGGCTATAGAAGTAGATGTTTTGAAGAGAGTTCCTGTTCGTGAACAGGACGCCAAGGTTCGTGCTACGAATTTTGAAGAAGTATGTCTTGGCTATAACAAAGAAGAAGCTGAGGCTGAAGCAACACGTTGTCTTAACTGTAAAAATCCACAGTGCCAGAAGGGATGCCCTGTTGCAATTGATATCCCTGCATTTATCCAGGAAGTTAAAGTAGGTAATGTTGAAGGTGCATACCAGATCATTAGCCAGTCATCTGCACTTCCGGCTGTTTGCGGTCGTGTATGTCCTCAGGAGTCACAGTGTGAAGGTAAGTGTATCAGAGGCTTCAAGGGAGATCCTGTATCTATAGGTAAGCTTGAGAGATATGTTGCTGATACAGCCCGCGAGATGGGAATCGTTCCTGAAGGAGCAAAAGAGAAGAAGAATCACAAGGTTGCTGTTATCGGTTCAGGTCCTTCCGGACTTACATGTGCAGGCGATCTTGCAAAGCTTGGCTATGAAGTTACTATTTTCGAAGCACTTCACGAAGCCGGTGGTGTTTTAGTATATGGTATTCCTGAATTCCGTCTTCCTAAAGAGAAGGTAGTTAAGAAGGAAATCGAGAATGTTGAAAAGCTCGGCGTTAAGATAGAGAAGGACGTTGTTATCGGTAAGAGTGTTACAATTGACTCTCTTATGAAGGATGAAGGCTTTGATGCTGTATTCATCGGATCAGGTGCAGGACTTCCAAAGTTCATGCATATTCCTGGTGAGCAGGCACTTGGCGTATTCTCAGCTAATGAGTTCCTTACACGTTCAAATCTCATGAAGGCATTTGACGCTAATTCTACAACACCTATCATGCATCCTAAGAAGACAGTTGTAGTTGGTGGTGGTAACGTTGCTATGGACGCTGCCAGAACAGCTCTCCGTCTTGGCTCAGAGGTACATGTTGTATATCGTCGTTCTGAAGAAGAGCTTCCTGCACGTAAGGAAGAAGTTGAGCATGCTAAGCAGGAAGGTGTAATCTTCGATCTTCTTAACAACCCTGTTGAGATCCTTACAGATGAAGAGGGATGGGTAAGAGGATGCAGATGCATCAGAATGGAACTTGGTGAGCCTGATGAATCAGGAAGAAGAAGTCCTGTAGAAATCCCAGGTTCTGAGTTTGAGATCGACTGCGATGCTGTTATCATGTCACTTGGTACAAGCCCTAACCCTCTTATCAGTTCTACAACAGAGGGTCTTGAGATCAACAAGCGTAAATGTATCGTTGCTCAGGAAGAAAACGGTCAGACATCCAAGAACGGTGTATTTGCCGGTGGTGATGCAGTAACAGGTGCTGCTACAGTTATCCTTGCAATGGGTGCTGGTAAAGCAGCTGCAGCAGGTATCGACGAGTATCTTAAGTCTCTTGACTGATAAGCTCATCATTAACTTATTAGCATGACTTAGATATATCTTATTATCAGAATTATATTTTAAATTTTCTTAAAGAAAAATTTACATTATAAGGGCGTACGGGTACAACCTGTACGCCCTTTTGTGGTATTATATAAGGGATTGTAATATTTGGGAGGACAATAGTTTTATGGGATACAGATCTAATGAAGATATGGCGGAGGATAATCATTCCTCAGCTGTCGTATTGATAAGTGTTGGCGCTATTGGTCTTTTGGCTGATATTTATATGCTTATCAAAAACCCCCTCTCGATGCCTATGTTTAATAAGTATATGACAACAGGTATAATGGGCTCCCTGTTTGTTCTTTTTATTGTTATGGGAGCGCTTGCTATGAGGAATTATAAAAGGTTCACTGAAGCTGCTGTCAAAGAGAGCACTCTTTCTGAGAAGATCCATGAGTGGTGCGTTGATAATCTTACGGCCAAGTCCATAGAGGATGCGGTTAATGATCCGGACTATAAGGAAGCTGTTGATGGTTCAGATGATACAGATGCTACAGATGACCTTGAAGATGATGAATGCTTGTATGATACAGGTGATTTAGATGATGATCAGGTTACTGATGAAGCAGATGAAACAGATGATGCTGTGATCTTCTATAAAAGAACAACTTATATGAAAAACTGCATTACGCAGAAATTCATGAATCTTGACGATGACATGCTGGACCGCTTCGTTGAAAAATATTACAGTGAGATTTTTTCTTAGAGAAAATACGGAAAGTGTGAAATTATTAAAATTAGTATACTTTGTGTTGGAAAGATAAAAGAGAAATATTGGAATGACGCAATAGCAGAATACATGAAGCGTCTTACAAGATACTGCAAGCCTGAGATAATCGAGGTTGCAGATGAGAAGACTCCTGACAATGCTCCTGAAGCTATAGAGCTTATGATAAAGGACAAGGAAGGAGAGAAACTGTTAAAACATGTTGATCCCAAAGCCAAGGTCATTGCACTTGCCATAAAGGGTAAGAAGGTTGATTCTCCCGGTTTTGCCAAGTGGATAGATGGATATGCACTTTCAGGGTGCAGCCATATTCAGTTCGTAATAGGCGGATCTTTAGGATTAAGTGATGCGGTCTTAGATCGTGCTGACGGGCAGATAAGCTTTTCGGATATGACCTTCCCTCATCAGATGATGAGAGTAGTGCTTTTGGAACAGATATACAGATCGTATAAAATTCTTAGCGGGGAACCATACCATAAATGAATGATGTAACAGAGATAAAGATCGTTCTCACAGTAGATGAGATGAGAAATATATTCGGCCGTAATGACAGCTATATGAAGAAGATAGAAGATAACCTTGGAGTAGAGATAACTGACAGGGGCGGACAGATCCATATAGTCGGAAGGCAGAAGGATGCTCAAAGTGCTGCTGATATAATAAGGCAGCTTGCCAAGCTTTCATCAGCAGGAAGCAGCATCGAAGAACAAAGCGTTGATTACGCAATAATACTTAAAGAGGATAGAGACAATATGGAAAACGAAAACATGGGCGAAGTTGATAACGACAGCGTCCTTTTAGATATCGATTCTGACCTTATCTGCCACACAACGACAGGTAAGCCGATAAAGCCCAAGACACTTGGTCAGAAAAAGTACGTAGATTCAATAAGATCACATATGATAACCTTTGGCCTTGGACCTGCAGGAACAGGTAAGACTTATCTTGCTATGGCAATGGCCATCACAGCTTTCCAAAAGGAAGAGGTATCAAGGATCATCCTGACAAGACCTGCTATTGAAGCCGGTGAAAAGCTGGGATTCCTTCCAGGAGACCTTCAGAGCAAGGTAGATCCATATCTTCGCCCATTGTATGATGCTCTGTATCAGATTATGGGAACAGAAAGATTCCTTGCCAACATGGAGAAGGGCCTTATAGAGGTTGCACCTCTTGCCTATATGAGAGGTAGAACCCTTGATAATGCATATATTATTCTTGATGAAGCGCAGAATACAACTCCTGCGCAGATGAAGATGTTCCTTACAAGAATTGGTTTTGGTTCCAAGGTCATCGTAACTGGTGATGCTACTCAGAAGGACCTTGCACCGGGAACTGTATCAGGACTTGATGTAGCACAGAAGGTCCTTAAAGATATCGATGATATAGCAGTATGCAATCTTACAAGTAAAGACGTTGTTCGTCATCCTCTTGTACAGAAGATCGTTAAGGCATACGAAGACTATGAGAAAAAAGAGACAGCCAGATCTGCAAGAAAGGCTGCAATCAAGAAAGAGTTAAGAAAAAGGTGATTTTCCGGGACAATAAAATGGGGAGCGAGTTTGTATGGATATCAAGACAACAGGTGATGAAAAAGTTTCTGAGGTAGATATTCGTAGTGAGAGTAAGATCTTGAAATATTTAAGGAATGTTGCCAGTATGATAACTTTGTGTCTGGCATCATGCTTTTTGATGTTTGCTGCCGGTAGGGCATATAGCCTTCCGGATGAAGAGATAATAAGAAATGTTATCTCTGTACTTGTAGAAAGCGGCCTTATTATTTTTTTATGGGAGGATGGTCTTATAAGAGGCTCCCTTGTGTATGGTAATGAAAAGCACATGAACCGCTTTTTTGTTATCTACATTATAGTGTTTGTAACAGCCCTTTTGTTTCCTCTTGTTAATAACCTGATATGGCCATATCTTAGTATTTTTGTACTCTTATCGCTTTTTTCAAATGCCCTTATTGGAATTTGCAGTGGCTGCGCACTTTTAAACGTATCGCTTCTGCTTTGCCATGGATCATCGGTTCAGCCTTTCTTCATATACCTGATAGCAGGTGTTGTTGCAATAGTTTTGTTCCAGCATGTTGGAGAGAAACTTCAGTTTGGATTGCCGATATTGATATCTATAATGCTTTTATTTGTCCTTCTTGTTGCTTATCATGTGCTGTTTTTGAATCAGACATTTTCTTTTACAATGCTTACGGTTCCGCTTGTAAATGTTGTCATCAGCTCAATACTTCTTCTGGTACTGCTTAATGCATTCAGTCTTCTTGTTATAAGAGGAAGCAATGACATGTATATGGATATCAACGATCCTGAGTTTGAGCTTCTTGTTAAGATCAAGAACAAGGATAAGAGAGAGTATTACAGAGCGATTCACACAGCATATCTTGCAGACAGGATAGCTGCAGATATCGGTGTTAACAGAAGGGCTACCAAAGCCTGCGCTTATTATCACAGAGTTGGAATGCTTGATGGAAAGCCTGATGATATGGAAGCTGCAAAGCCTTATTTCCGGCGTTATCAGTTCCCGGAATCCGCTGTGACATTACTTGAAGAGTATATCAAAAGCGGTAAAAAGGCGCCTGTTTCCAAAGAGGCAACGATCATCAACCTTTGCGAAGACCTTGTTAATAAGCTTATGGCTATTTTCGAAAAAGATAAAACTGCTAAAATAGATAGTGACAGAATGATAGAAGAAATGATTGAAAGAAGGCATATAAGCGGAAGCTTTAATCATTCCAATCTTTCAATTGCAGAGCTTAACAGAGTAAGTAAGCTCTTGAAAAAGGAGAAATTGTATTATGATTTTCTGCGTTGAAAACGAAGTCGATGCAAAGTTTGATTTCGACATAGAAGAGATTGCGCGCAGTGTGTGTGAAGAAGTACTCAGAAGTGAGAATTTTCCCGAAGAAGCTCAGATCAATATGCTGATAACTGATGACGAAGGCATACATGAGATGAACAGAGAGTTCAGGGATATAGACAGGGAGACAGACGTTTTGTCTTTTCCTAACATTGAATATGAAACTCCGGGAGACTTTTCAGTCTTGAACGGGCCGGACAGATGTAACATGGTAGATCCCGATAACGGAAGCATCTATCTTGGCGACATCGTGATCAATGAAAAGAGAGTAAGATCACAGGCTCTTGAATACGGACATAGTGAAAAAAGGGAATTTGCTTTTTTGACAGCTCATTCGATGTTTCATCTTTGCGGTTATGATCACATGGAAGAGGATGAAGCCAAAGTAATGGAACAGAAACAGAACGACGTACTTGAAAGGCTTGGGATAACAAGAGATGGCAATTAAAGTTAAAGACAGGATTAAACCGGATACTTTTTCCATAGTACTTTTTTTGATGATAAGTATTTTGATGGTTACCAGGATTTTCCTTTTGCGTATCATCAAAAATGAAGGACTTGGAATATTCGCATCGCCCATGGATCTGTTCATGATCTGTTATGGCGTGTTTGTTTTTGCGCTGGAACATGCTATCTGTGCAGCAATAAGGCTCTATGAAAAAAAGAAACAGTTCATAAATGCCATGGACACTGCAAGAAAAGCAAGAACAATCTCTTTTGCGGCCGGAATTATCGTAAGTGGTTTAATCCTTATCTTTTCTTTTTCTGCTTCTGAAAAACTGTTTGGTTCAAGGATTGGATTCCTGGCTTTGATAGCAGTAGCTGCGGCTATTGTATTTATCAGCGTTCAGGGAGCTATAAGGGGTATGCTTGAAGGCTTTGGAGAGAATGTGTATTCTCTTTTAGCTGAGCTTATCTTTGCAGTAGCTTTTGTGCTACTCACACCAATATTTGCAAGTTTTTCATACAGATACGGTCTTAAAGCGAATGCTCTTTTGGAACGTAATGATCTTGCATCAGGTTATGGTGCATTTGGAGCACTTGCTTCAGTCTGCATATCTTCTCTGATAACACTTTTATATCTTCTTATTATCTGGAAGCTTAAGAGTGGCAAAATGGATGACATTGTAAGAGGCGGAGAGCCAAGATACCTTGGACAGGGTCCTTCTTACAGCAGAAATGTCGTTTCTTTTTCTCTTGCCTTTGCATTCCCGTTTGCAATAAATCTGATAGACGAAGCTATGTATGTAGGTATACTTGAGCACACAGCTGTTCAGTGGGGAATCTGGTATGGCGGAGTTCTTCCGGTGATCGTGATTATTGTTTGTCTCATAGTTATCTTACAGCTGCGAAAAGTATATGAATTCTGTTCTATGGTTGTTCATTCAGACAGACATGGAGCACTTGATGTTCTGGCTGAGTTTTCCAGATATCTGGTAATACTTCTTTTCCCGGCATCAATGTTTATGGTGGTTCTTGCAGATACTATCCAAAGAGCTGTGTATGTAACTCCTACAGAATCTGCAGTTGCAATGATGGGACATGCATCTCTTATCGTTTTTGCAGCGCCTATAGGAATCCTGATGAGCGCTATACTGCTAAGACTCAGGAAACTGCGTGCTCTTATGCTTAACATTATAGTGGCTGCCATAGTGCACGTACTCACCTTCTGCTTTATGTCTTATGGAATGGGCAAAGAGATGACAGCAGTATCTTATGCAGATTTTGTTATGTTCCTTGTGATAGGTGCAATGGGATTTTGGGAGATCATGAGAATGATCCACTACAGACACAAGTGGATACAGTGCTTTGTAGTTCCATTTATCTGCAGCGCAGTTGCAGCAGTAATAGTATTTTTGCTTAATATGGTACTCATCAACGTTATTGGCGAAATTCTCACTATACTTGTATGCTGCCTTGCAGGAGGATTTTTGTATTTGCTCTTCCTTCTGGTTCTCAGAGGAATATACGAGTATGAAGTTGAGAGAATTCCGGGTGGCGGATTTATTTTAGTTATAGCCAGAGGTTTTCATTTTATATGAGTAAAAAGGTTCTTGTAGCAGGTGCGGGTGCGGCCGGTATGTGTGCTGCTATCATGGCAGCAAGGCAGGGCGCGAGCGTAACTCTGTTGGAAAAAAATGATATAGCCGGTAAGAAGATCTCCATGACAGGTAATGGTCGCTGTAATCTGACCAATGAGGCTATGAGCCCGTCATGTTATAATCTTAGTGCCAGAAGCAGAATGGAAGATTTTCTTAAGAGATTCGGCGTATCAGATACCATAGATTTTATGAAGTCACTTGGCGTAGTGACGCAGAGCGAAGAAGGATATATATATCCTCTTTCAGGTCAGGCGGTAACGGTACAAAACGCCATGTTTGACGAAGTTAAGAGGCTTGGGATCGAATTTGTCGGTGGAAGACAGCTCAAGAAGATAACACCTCTTTCTGAAGGAAAAGGCTTTGAAGTTAAGGCATCAGGTGAAGTATATAACGCAGATGCTGTTATCATAGCAACAGGCGGCCTGTCAGGTCCTAAGTCGACCATGTCTACAGGCGACAGCTATTACATAGCAAAGAGCCTTGGAATGGAAGTTAAGGATACTTATCCGGCGCTTGTAGCTCTTCTATCAGATGATAAGGATCTGCCAAAAGACTATGGCGTAAGAATGATGGCTAATGTCAGGATCAAAGAGATCGAAGACATATGCGAATATGGTGAAGTTCAGATAACTTCAAAGGGTATCTCAGGAATTCCTGTGCTGCAGCTTAGCGGAAGAGTAGCGCAGTATCTTGGCGAAGGCTGTAAGGATAGCGGCGACAAGAGTAAGGCTTATAGCTCTTCGACAGGAACTGATAAAGCAAAAGGTAATACTGTTACTGCTGTTATAGACTTCTTCCCGACATATTCTGACGAAGCTTTTGAGGATATGAAAAAAGAGATCTCTGGTATGGCGGCCGGTAAGACCTACATTCAGGTTCTTGATGGTATCTGTAATCATCTGATAGGCGTAATGATACTATCCAGATGCGGAATCGGTCAGGAGACAATAGTTAAAGCTGATGATATCAATAAGCTTTGCGATGTTATTGATAATTATAGAAATGTTTGTATTAGTATAAAAGGCGTTTCTGACTATGCTTCATCGCAGGTTACAACAGGCGGAGTAAGTCTTGATGATCTGACAGATGACCTTGAGTCTGTAACGACTCCGGGGGTATATGTTGTTGGAGAACTTGCAGATGTTGACGGAAGATGTGGTGGATATAATCTTCAGTGGGCGTTTACAAGCGGAAGTATTGCGGGCAGGGCAGCGGCAAGATAAACATAAATGTGTGTACCGGCTGGATCACCAGAGTTTAATAGGATGATATATGATTCGAATCAGTAATATAAAAGTAAAAAACGGAGGCGATGCCTCTGCGTTTAATAATGGAGTTATGGACCCTAAGGCTCTTTCCAAGAGTCTTACTTTTGTGTGTGCAAAAGCTTTGAAGATAGATGCAAAGGATATAACAAAACTGTCTGTTTTCAGACATTCAATAGATGCACGTAAGAAGCCTGATATATTTGATGTTTATACAATTGATATATCCCTTGGCATAAATGAAAAGAAAGCACTTCAAAAGGCAAGGAACAAGAATGCGCAGATTTTTGAACCTGTAGAATATAAGCTGCCACCTTTTGGCGATAAAGAAATGTCTAAGTCTCCTGTAGTTGTTGGAGCAGGACCCTGTGGACTTTTTGCTGCTTTCGAACTTGCCAGACTTGGCTTTAAACCTATACTTATTGAAAGAGGCAGACCAGTCGAAGACAGGCAGAAGGATGTTGAAAACTTCTGGAAGACAGGCGTTTTAGATACAGTATCAAACGTACAGTTTGGTGAGGGCGGCGCCGGAGCATTCTCTGATGGTAAGCTTAATACCATGGTCCGTGACAAGGACGGGATTGGAAGAGCAGCTCTTAAGATATTCATAGAGCATGGAGCTCCTGAAGAAATCTATTATGAGGCTAAGCCCCATATTGGAACTGACAAGCTTGTTGAAGTTGTAAGAAATATCAGAGAAGATATCAAAAAGCTTGGAGGAACAGTCCTTTTTGAGTCGCAGATGACAGGACTTGTCCTTGGAGATCAAAGCGTAAATGGAATTAAGGTTAAAGATAAAGATGGCAAGGAATCTGTGATCGATACAGATACTGTCATCATGGCTATAGGTCATAGCGCAAGAGATACCTTTGAAGCACTGGTATGTGAAGGCGTATACATGGAGCCTAAGGCATTTGCTGTAGGTCTTCGTGTTGAGCATCCTCAAAGGAAGATCAACAGATCCCAGTACGGCGTAGAGCAAAGCCCTACACTTCCGGCATCGCCTTATAAAGTGGTTCATAACACGTCTCAAGGAAGAGGCGTATACTCTTTTTGCATGTGCCCGGGAGGATATGTAGTTAACGCTTCGTCAGAAGAGGGACACCTGTGCGTCAACGGAATGAGTTATTATGCCCGTGATTCTAGAAATGCAAACAGTGCAATAATAGTAACTGTTAAGCCGGAAGACTTTGGTGGAGAAGGCCCGCTTTGCGGAGTTGAGTTCCAGAGAAGGCTTGAAAAGAAGGCTTATGAGATGGGAAAGGGCAAAGTTCCTGTCGAATACTTTAAGGATTTTAAAAACTGCAGCACGGCAAGAGCGAATGAAGAGGATAGAAGCAGCTGGAATACTCCATGTATAAAGGGTGAGTATACTTTTGCTAATGTTCATGAACTTCTTTCTTCTGACCTTAAAGAAGCTATTGATGAAGGTATGACTGCATTTGGCCGCATGATAGAAGGCTTTGATGCTGATGATACCCTTATGGAAGGCGTAGAAAGCAGGACATCATCACCAGTAAGGATCACTAGAGGTGATGACCTTCAGGCTGTGTCAACAAAAGGCTTGTATCCTTGTGGAGAAGGCGCAGGATATGCAGGAGGAATCATGTCAGCTGCTATGGACGGAATGAAAGTGGCAGCACGCATCTGCGCAGAAAGATACCCCAGAAAAGACTAACACTATGATATGGAATATAGCAGATGTTAGTTTGAAATGCGTAAAAAATAAGTATAGAGAAATAAGATGACTAAACAGGAATATCGAAAACTTGCTCTTAAACTTAGAGATAGTATACCTTTTGAAAAAAGAGATAAGTATAGCAAGAAAATAGCTGAAAGACTTATAGAATCCGATTCTGTTAAAATGGCAGAAAATATTCTTATATACTATTCGTATCGCTCAGAAGTTGATACGAAAGATCTGATCGAGAGGTTGATCCAAATGGGCAAGAAGGTCTTTTGTCCTAAGGTTATTGATCCAAAGGAAGGCATCATGGAATTCTACAGGATCACGGATATGGATCAGATAAGCGAAGGCTTTCATGGGATACCTGAGCCGGTTACGAAGGATGCATATGAGACGGACTTAGGAAGACTTCATTCAGATACTCTTATGATCATTCCGGGAGTTGCTTTTGATAGAGAATGTAACAGGATAGGGTATAAGGGCGGATTTTATGACCGTTATATTCCGAGAGTTCCGGGGGCGAAGCTTGTAGCTATCGCTTTTGATGAGCAGATATTTGATGACGTTTTTCCTATGGAGAGTCATGATATGAAGCCGGATATGATCATTTCCCAATCTCGTATATATATTTAAATCATAGATTCATATATATAGGTAAATAGGCCAGGAACTGAAAGAAATCTCAATTGATCTATTTACTGGATTTTTGGAATGAAGTGACAAAAAGTCACATAATCAATACAGAAAGCAGGAAAGTTTTTTATGGATCCACGACAGGAAATAATAAATATTGGAAAACAACTTCATGACCAGGGACTTCTTGTCAGAACCTGGGGAAATATATCGTGCAGACTGGATAAAGATCGTATTCTGATAACACCAAGCGGCATTATGTATGAAGACCTTACTCCGGAAATGATCGCAGAGGTTAATCTCAAGGATCTTTCATGGGAGGGTAAGTGCAAGCCTTCAAGCGAACTTCTTGTTCATGTTGCCTGCTATAATGCCAGAAGTGATATCAGATTTATAATTCATACACATCAGGTATTTGCTACTGTTGCAGGTTCTCTTGGAGTTAAAGAGATAAGGGCGGAAGTTGACGGCGATGATATGAGGATTCCATGTGCGCCATATGCACTTCCCGGGACCAAGAAGCTTGCTGAAAATGTTAGAAAGACTATCGAGAAACATAAGTCTGCAAACGGTATCATCATGTCCAATCATGGCACGATATGCATGGGCTCTATAAGTGACGAAGCCCTTGAGTGTGCTATGGAGATGGAAGAAGCAGCAAAGATCTTTTTACACGGCTATTGCCACATGGATATTGAAAGTGAGTTTCTTGAAGGATTCAGCTCACACATTAACAGCGGTAAGATAATCTATGATAAGGCTGATACTCCTTACAGAGTTAAGAGGATTCACGAAGAGATCTATGCAAAAAGACCTGATGTCAAGCACATAGTTCATAACAAGTCCCAGGCCTGCAGGATCGTGTCAAGACGTGCGACTCTTATGAAGCCTCTTCTTGACGATTTTGCCCAGCTTATCGGCACAAGCGTAAGGATTCCTATCAATCATCATGGCCATGACGGAAGACGTATTATTGTGAAAAAAAATGTCAACGCGGTCTTTGCTCTTGATGATGGAGCTTTCTGTCTTGGGGAAACCAGAGATGATGCACAGGCAGCTGCACTTGTTTTGGATAAGGCCTGTATTGCTCAGATAGCGGCCTCAAGATACGGTAGCGCTAACTTCCTTTCATACAGAGATTGTCATAAGATGAACAGACACTACAGAAACTCTTACTCGAAGCTGGCAAAAAGATGATTGTTGAGCCGCCTATAACTGTGTTAAAATGGTTCTAGATTTTATATCCATATCTATGGAGGACATCAATATGACAGAAACTATTACAAACGAAGAGGTTAACGTGGCTGCTTCTGATGAGTCTGCAAAGCCGGTAGAAAAGCCATGGGCAGAAGAAACGGCTTCAGAGGACAAGTATGTAGCTTATGTATCAAGCTATACTAATGGAACAGGCGATAAGTTCGGTATCCGCGTTTACGACGTAGATATCAAGAACGGTCGTATGACTGAGAAGAGTAAGATCAAGATCACAAACTCTTCTTACGTTACTGAGTCCAAGAATAAAAAGCACCTTTATTCTATAACCGATTTTGGCGTTGAGGCTTATGACATCAAGAAAGATGGAACACTTAGCCTTATCAACGAAGCTTCCATCAATGGTATGAGAGGATGTTATCTTTCTACTGACTATGAAGATAAGTTCCTTTTCTGCGCAGGATATCATGATGGAAAGATCACTGTTCTTCGTCTGAATGAAGATGGAAGTATCGGTGAGATCACAGAGGAGATCTATCAGAAGGGGCTTGGCTCTGCTGCAGGACGTAACCATCGTCCACATGTTCAGTGCGTACGTATGACCAAGGACAATAAGTTCCTGTGCGCATGTGATCTTGGAATGGACAGGATCAATGTTTATAAGCTTAATCACGAGACAGGTCGTCTTGAAAATGCTGACGTTATTCACTGCGATCAGGAGTCAGCTCCAAGACATATCAAGTTCTCTGAGAATGGTGAATTTATTTACGTTCTTACAGAGCAGAAGAATTCAATCGACGTATATCACTACAGAGTAGATGATCACGATATACCTGATTTCGAAAGAATTCAGTCAATGTCTACTATCGACGAGCCTGATGTACAGGGTATCGCAAGTAGCGCACTTATGTTCTCACTTGATTACAACTATCTTGTATCATCTAACCTTGGTGAGAACTTTGTAGATATCTACAGAGCAGATAAGAGAACAGGAAAGCTCAAGAAGATCCTTGGTCTTCCTATTTCAGGCGAGTATCCTAAGGATGCTGCTTTGTTCCCTGACAATAAGCACCTTGTATCTCTTAACCACGAGTCCAATACAATGACATTCTTTACAGTTAACATGGCTAAGGGAATCATTGTCATGAACGGACCGGAAGTTAGTGTTGATCAGCCTAACTGCATCGTATTCCATAAGCTTGAGGGATAAGATAATAGTTAAAACTTAAGAGCATGTAAAATGATACCCCGGTGAGTCAAACTCATCGGGGATTTTTTGTATAGATATATGAAAGATAGTTAAACACTCAACGAATGAGGCCTTATTTTTTGGACTTATAGAAGTCTGTAATATACTCTGCTCTTGAAGACATGTTGGAGATCATAGCATCAAGAAGGGTTACTGCAGCCATGCATTCAACAACTACTACAGCTCTTGGCACTACTACAGGATCGTGTCTTCCGCCTATCACAACGTCTATAGGACTTCCGTCCTGCTTAACAGTTGCCTGCTCTTTGGAAATAGAAGGTGTTGGCTTAACGTGACACCTAAGTACTATTTCAGAGCCATTACTTATTCCGCCCATGATGCCGCCGGAATGATTTGTTGTAGTTACGATCTTTCCGTTTTCGCTTGTGAAGCCGTCGTTATCTTCTGAACCTTTATAGGTTGATACTAAAACTCCGTCGCCAACTTCAACCGCTTTTACTGCGCCTATAGACATAAGAGCCTTGGCCATGGAAGCATCAAGCTTGTCAAAAACAGGATCGCCGATTCCGGCAGGAACACCTTTTATGCGACATTCTATTACGCCACCTACAGAATCCTGCTCTTCACGGCATTTCTGAATGTAATCAAATGCTTTCTGAGCAGCATCTGCATCGGGCATGCATACAGGATTTTCTCTTATAACAGAAGGATCAAACTTATCAGGATCGATACTTACAGGACCTATTGATTTAGTATATGCGGTAAGCTCTATGCCCATTTTTTTAAGAAGAGTGCAGCAAAGAGCTCCTGCAGCTACACGGCCGATGGTTTCGCGTCCTGATGAACGTCCGCCGCCTCTATAGTCTCTGAAACCATATTTGGAATCAAAACCAAAATCAGCATGTCCGGGTCTGTAATAGGAGGCTATCTGACTGTAATCTCCGGATTTCTGAGATGTGTTTCTTATCATGAGAGAGATGGGAGTTCCTGTAGTCTTTCCTTCAAAAACACCTGATAAGATCTCTACTTTATCGTCTTCTTTACGAGGAGTGGTAACTGATGAAGTTCCTGGCTTTCTGCGGTCCAGATATTCCTGGATCGTGCTTTCTGAAAGCTCCATTCCTGCAGGGAACCCGTCTATAACGACACCAAGAGCAGGTCCGTGTGATTCTCCCCAGGTTGAGATTTTAAGATTTTTTCCAAATATTGATCCTGACATGAAGCGCCCCTTTTGCATATATATTCATGAATGAATTTTGTTAAAGAAACCATTATTGTAGAACCAGTCTGATAAAAGCTAGTTCTGAACTGCATTATATATAATATTTATGCGTACTGCAACAAAAAAGAATGTCGAATTTGTAAAAAGTGTTTAAAAATTCCCAAAATGTAGTATAATATCTGTATGATATACCGAGAATGCAGGGGGAGCCTGAGTTGGGTGCAATGAAAAACAAAGATGTTTCATTTGAGCCGACATTTCGGGAGAAAGCAGTTCGGCGAATAGGGAAGTTCGTAAAAAAGAATAGGAAGTTCTATTTTTTCGGTGTCATCGCTGTCGCAGCAGTTGTTTTTGTGACGGCATTGTTTAGTGCTTTTTATGATAATAGAAAACGTATTCTAAGTATTGCATGTATCCTTTTGTTCTTCGTATCTTCAAGTAGTTTTTCTTATCCCGTTTTACCAATGGATGTAAGTTTCGTATCAGACAGTATCCGTAGTGATGACAGTTCTGATACTGATTATATTGCTACTGAAGTTACCAATGACAAATTACAGGATACAGAAACGATTTCTTTAGGAAGTCAGAATTCATCTCAAGACAATGTCTTTTCAGATGATCAGAGTATTAATGAAAATGCGGAAGAAGATCTCAAGTATGACGGAAATGGAGAACTTCTGGGAGAAGTATCAGAGAGCGATCAGATAAGCATCTCAGAGATCCTTGATTCATCTGATGATCTATCTTCATATGATGAAGAGTCTGGGACTTGTGAACAGGCTCAGGCTGAAGACAAACAGTTTTCAGCAGATGACTGGAATCTGATGCTGGTCAACAAGCAGCATCCCATTCCTGATAATTACGAATTTGAGACCGCGCAGATATCAAGCGGTGGCAAGCTTTGTGATGAAAGGATCCTTTCACCTTTAAGGCAGATGTTTGAAGCTGCTGCCAGAGATGGAGTTTCACTTGTGGTATGTTCTCCTTACAGATCCAATAATCGTCAGGAGATGCTTTTTGCAAGAAAAGTAGATTACTATCTGGAACAGGGATATGATTATATGCAGTCATATGCACTGGCATCACAGGCAGTTACAATTCCAGGTTCATCAGAGCATGAGATCGGACTTGCTCTTGATATCATAACTGATGGATATTGTTCTCTTGATGAGGGCTTTGGAGATACAGCTGCAGGAAGATGGCTTGCTCAGAATTCGTATAAGTACGGATTTGTAGTCCGTTATCTCAAAGGTAAAGAAGAAATAACCGGAATCGAGTACGAGCCATGGCATATCAGATATGTCGGAGTTGCTGCTGCAACAGTTATGTACGAGGAAGGCATATGCCTGGAAGAGTTCTGGGACGAATATCTTTACTAAAAACAAAAAATCTTGTCTAAAAAAATTCAATGGTATATTATGATTAGGGGCATGGAATGCATGCCCCTATATTTTTGCTTTTTGATTGTAAAAATGCAGCTTATTTTCATTTGAAATGTTTAATTTATAAGCTGTTGTGAAAAGAGGTTATATGTACAAATTATTAAAAACAGAAGGCCGCGCCAAAAGAGGCGAATTCCAGACTGTTCATGGTACGATCCAGACTCCTGTATTCATGAATGTTGCAACTGTTGCAGCAATAAAGGGAGCTGTATCAACTGAAGATCTCGAAGGTATCAAGAATCAGGTAGTTCTTTGTAATACCTATCACCTTCACCTTCGTCCCGGCGATGATAATGTATATCGTATGGGCGGTCTTCATAAATTCATGTCATGCAATAAGCCTATACTTACAGATTCAGGCGGATTTCAGGTCTTTTCCCTTGCTAAGACAAGAAGGATCAGAGAAGAGGGCGTATACTTCCATTCTCACATAGATGGTCACAAGCTCTTTATGGGACCTGAAGAGAGTATGAGGATCCAGTCTCACCTTGGAAGTACTATTGCCATGGCATTTGATGAGTGTCCGTCTGCAAGAGCTGATCACGAATATGTTCAGATGTCAGTTGACAGAACTACAAGATGGCTTGAGAGATGTAAGAAGGAGATGGACAGACTCAATTCTCTTCCTGATACAGTCAATCCGCACCAGATGCTCTTTGGAATAAATCAGGGCGCGATATTTGATGATATCAGGATCGAGCATGCAAAGAGAATAGCAGAGATGAATCTTGACGGCTATGCTGTAGGAGGTCTTGCTGTTGGTGAGACTCATGAAGAGATGTATCACGTACTTGATACAGTGGTTCCATATCTTCCTCAGGATAAGCCTACATACCTTATGGGCGTTGGTACACCTGCCAATATCCTTGAAGCTGTAGAAAGAGGCGTAGACTTCTTTGATTGCGTATATCCAAGCAGAAACGGACGTCACGGCCACGTATATACAAAGAAAGGTAAGCTCAATCTCCTTAATGCACGTTTTGAACTTGATTCTCATCCTATCGAAGAGGGCTGTCAGTGTCCTGCCTGCAAACGCTATTCAAGAGGTTATATCCGTCACCTTCTTAAGTCAGGCGAGATGCTTGGAATGAGACTTTGCGTTCTTCATAATCTGTACTTCTACAACAATATGATGGAAGAGATAAGGGATGCACTTGATAATGGCAACTTCGCAGAATATAAGAAGAAGACCATTGAGGGATTTTCTGAGTATGAAGAGCTCAGCACAGCTCCAGGAAGCGATATAGCAAAAAATTGGCGCAAAGGATAAATGAGTTTGGAAATATAAATATTTCCAAACTCTACGACGTGGCGGAGCAGGCTCCACCACGTCCATATGAGCTTAAAATTTGTAATTTCAAACTACATTGAAGGTGAAATTGAACGATTTTTATTACGAATTTTTAACAAAATACGCTCTTGTAAGTGAACTTTTTATTGTGTATCATTTAAAGGTAGCTTTTTTGAAGCTCTTATAAAGAATTAAAAGAGGATTCCGGAGGAAAACTAAATGTATTCAGATGTGTTTAAGATGGTTGGTACTGCTGTAGAGGGTCAGTCTCTTGGCATGAGCTATTATCTGATCATACTTGTTGTAATGTTCGCATTCATGTATTTCATCATGATCAGACCTCAGCGTAAGCAGGAGAAAGAAAAGGCAGCAATGATGGCAGCACTTGCTGTTGGCGATAGTGTTCGTACAACAGGTGGATTTGTTGGAACAGTAATCGATATCCATGACAACATGGTAATCGTTGAGTTTGGTAACAACAAGAATTGCCGTATTCCTATGGTTAAGGAAGCAATCGTTGAGATCGAGAAGCCTGAAGATGCTGTTAAGCCAGTAGAAACTAAGGCTGACAAGAAGAAAAAGGATTGATTTTTTAAAGGATGGTAAGAAAGTTTAGGCTTTCCTGTCATCCTTTTTTCGTACATATAAATGCATCCATGCATTTATGAACATGTATAGAGTTACGTTCCGTAACCTGAGTTACGTTCCGTAACCTGAGTTACGTTCCGTAACTTGAGTTACGTTCCGTAACTCTATACATCCTGTATCCGTGAATAGAATTATATACCGAAGATGTGCTACAATTTAATAGATGATTTTTCATCGTGTTTATAGGTGCGATATTAATGTTGTCATGAAGGATACATTAATTCTGCACCTTGTACTTTGAATTTTTTTAAGCTAAGATGGTACTTAACTTTTGCGAAGACGGAAAGGGGAAATAACATTGAAGCTGAACATTACATGCATTCCCGGCGATGGGATAGGACCGGAAATAGTTGCTGAGGCTAAAAAGGTTTTAAACAGTGTAGCCAAAGTATATGAACACGAGATCGTTTTTACAGATGTACTTATGGGAGGATGTTCAATTGACAAGTACGGGGTTCCTCTTACTCAGGAAACCATCGATACTGCTAAGTCTGCAGATGCTGTACTTATGGGCTCCATAGGCGGCAATACATCCACCTCTCCATGGTATAAACTTCCACCGGAAAAGAGGCCTGAAGCAGGGCTTCTTGGTATTCGTAAGGCACTTGGTCTTTTTGCAAATTTAAGACCTGCCTATCTGTATCCTGAACTTAAGGATGCATGCCCACTTAAAACACAGATAAGTGAAAAAGGTTTTGATCTTATGATCATGCGTGAACTTACAGGCGGCCTGTATTTTGGAGACAGGAAGACTGAAGAGATCGATGGTCAGGAAGTTGCTACAGATACACTTGTTTATTCAGAAAAAGAAATAGAACGAATTGCTATCAGGGCATTTGATGTTGCAATGAAGAGAAGAAAGAAAGTTACCTGCGTTGACAAGGCCAATGTACTTGATTCTTCAAGACTTTGGAGAAAGGTTGTTACAAGGGTTTCAGAAAACTATCCTGAAGTAGAGCTTTCGTTCATGCTTGTTGATAACTGCGCAATGCAGCTTGTAAAGGATCCTGCACAGTTTGATGTGGTACTTACAGAGAATATGTTTGGAGATATCCTTTCAGACGAAGCAAGTATGATAACAGGTTCAATAGGAATGCTTCCTTCTGCATCTCTTAACGAGACGAGCTTTGGACTTTACGAGCCAAGCGGCGGATCTGCTCCTGATATTGCGGGAAAGGATATAGCTAATCCTATAGCTACGATTCTTTCTGCGGCTATGATGCTGCGCTATACATTCGGCCTTGATAAAGAGGCTGACTCTATAGAAACAGCAGTTAAGGATATCTTGAAAAAAGGGTATAGAACAGGCGATCTTAAGAACGAGGAGACTCCCTCAGATATGATCCTGTCCTGTTCAAAAATGGGAGATGTCATCGCTGCAGAGATTAAGTAGTTAATGATTTAGTGATTTGACGGGATGATTAAAAAAGAAAAGAATGCAGACAAGGGGCTTGTGATCAGTAGGATCCACTACAGACCACCGCGGGTTCATATATCTGAGGATCCCCAGGATATGGCGGCTGTGCTGGCTGTAATAGTAATGTTTTTATACTTTGTGTGGAGGATGTTTTATATAACACCTTCCTATGAAGAACTCCATGATTACTTTTATTTCATTAGTAAAGGCCCCTTATATACAGCAACTCACTGGTCTGCAGAAGGCAATCATATAGGTTATAACTTTCTGGCATCACTTCTAAATGTGGCAGGATTACCCAAGTTTATGGTAATGCGAGGAATATCCTGTTTGTGTGCCTCATCAAATATGATCCTTTTGTACAGGCTTTCAAAAAGATATTTTACACACTGGATTCCTTTTGCAACTATTGTTACCTACAGCGGTTTTGAACTTGTAAATATCTTAAATATACAGGGGAGGGGATATACATTATCAGTAACATTATTCCTTTTATCAGTATATTTGTTTGGAAGACTTACACTTACAGAGAGTTTTAGTAATATTCAGTATGCTTACCTCGTAATCATATTTATAAGCGCACTTTATGTCCATCTGTGGAATATCAACTGGATCATTCCAATGTGCCTTTCAGCATGGCTTTACCTTTTCATCAATGGACTAAGGACCAGAAAAGTAAGCGGAACTATAAGAAATAATGTCTATTTCATGCAGCTTTTCAACATCCTGATATGCGCGATCGTAGGATTTGCTGTTGCAGCTGTACTATATACCATAAATATACTTGGAAGCGGAGCTGCGATCCTTCTTGCCGGAGGTGGTTATGAAGGTCTTTCAAGAAGACAGATCATTTCAAGTGATCCTGTCAAGGCCTTTGTTGAAGGTATAAAGCTCCTTACAAAATCCTTTGGGATGATAAGACCTGAAGGAGACAGATATATTATCAGATGGTATCACTTTATTTTTAACTTCTCAGAAAGCTTTACACCGGGATTTGCTCATGTACTTATGGTGATATGCTTTATAGCCATATTTGTAATGCTGACCGGATGTATTCTGTATTTTGAGGAAAGCAGGACCTGTATAAGACTTATCATACTTGGACAGATGTTCTGGCTTCCATTTTTACTTACTTTTGTAAAAAAAGTTCCTTCCTATGAATCATATATGTTCATGGGAGTTATTATGGCGATGGCGGTAAGCTTTGTTATAAATAACTTTATCATTACCATTAAGAAGTTTGAATTCCCGCCTCTGACTTACGGTCTGCCGCTTATTATGGCTGTTGTTTATTTCTTTATCGGAGTGTTTGGCAATACCTTTTTTGCCCCATATGATATGGAAATAGATGAGACCTACAAAGCGCTTATTATGGTAGATCCTTCAGGATATGATGAACCTGTGGTAACTGATACACTTCAGAAGTATGTGATGGAATTCATGTATGATGTTGATCCTTCTGAAAAAATGGAAGATGCAGATTATCTTCTGATAAGAAGAGATGAGTATAACGATACAAGTTTTCCATTGCCGGATAACATAAGAAGTCTGCACAGGACATATGAAAATAGCACTTATATTATTTTCACAAAATAAATACAAATGGCATAATAGTCAAAAGTTATTTGTGATAAGACTATGATAAGAACCAGTTAATAAAAGGTATTATTAAGAAACAGGAGATGAGACTATGAACAGTGACAGAGTTTTAAGAGGCCTGCAGCAGGCACCTCACAGAAGTTTGTTTAATGCACTTGGATTTACTGAAGAAGAGAGAAGAAAACCACTTATCGGTATTGTTTGTTCACAGAGTGATATTATTCCCGGCCACATGGAACTTCAGAGAATAGCTGAAGCTGTTAAGCTCGGCGTAGCTGAAGCAGGCGGTATGCCTGTAGTTGTTCCTGCAATTGCTGTATGTGACGGTATCGCAATGGGACATATCGGAATGAAGTATTCTCTTGTTACAAGAGATCTTATCGCAGACTCTACAGAATGTCTGTGCAAGGCTCATGGTTTTGATGCTATGGTCATGATCCCTAACTGTGATAAGAACGTACCAGGCCTTTTAATGGCTGCGGCACGCTGCAATATACCTACGATCTTCGTTTCCGGTGGACCTATGCTTGCAGGACATGTTGATGGACGTAAGAGATCTCTTTCTTCCATGTTCGAAGCTGTCGGAGAAGTTACTGCCGGCAAGATCACTAATGAAAAGCTTCTTGAGTATGAAGAGAAGGTTTGTCCTACATGCGGAAGCTGTTCAGGTATGTACACGGCTAACTCCATGAACTGCGTAACAGAAGCTATCGGTATGGGCCTTAGAGGTAACGGAACTATACCTGCTGTATACTCAGCAAGAATCCGTCTTGCTAAGAAAGCCGGCTACAAGATCATGGAGCTTTTAGAAAAAGATATTAAGCCAAGAGATATCATGACTAAAGAAGCTTTCGAGAATGCCCTTGCAATGGACATGGCACTTGGATGCTCTACAAATACAATGCTTCATATCCCTGCTATCGCTCACGAAGCAGGCGTTGAGATCAACATGGAATATGCCAACGAGATCTCTGACAGAACTCCTAACCTGTGTCACCTTGCTCCTGCAGGTCCTACATATATGGAAGACCTTAACGAAGCAGGCGGCGTATATGCAGTTATGAAGGAGCTTACCAAGAAGAACCTTCTTCACACAGATCTTATTACCTGCACAGGCAAGACTGTTGCTGAAAACCTTGAGGGCGTAGAAAACCTTAACCCTGAAGTAATCAGGCCTATCGAGAATCCATATCTTCCAAATGGTGGTATTGCTGTACTTAAGGGTAATCTTGCACCTGATACAGGTATCGTAAAGAGATCTGCTGTTGCACCTGAAATGATGGCTCATGAAGGTCCTGCAAGAGTATTCGACTGCGAAGAGGATGCTATCGCAGCAATCCTTGGCGGTAAGATCAAAGACGGAGACGTTGTTGTTATAAGATATGAAGGACCTAAGGGCGGTCCTGGAATGAGAGAGATGCTCAATCCTACATCTGCTATTGCAGGTATGGGACTTGGTTCTACAGTTGCTCTTATCACAGATGGTAGATTCTCAGGAGCAAGCCGCGGAGCTTCAATCGGACATGTATCTCCTGAAGCTGCAGTTGGCGGACCTATCGCACTTGTAGAAGAGGGCGATATCATCTCCATCGATATCAACAACAATACTCTTAACATGAAAGTATCTGATGAAGAGCTTGCTAAGAGAAAAGCTGCATGGAAGCCAAGAGCGCCTAAGATCACAGACGGCTATCTTGCACGCTACCAGAAGCTCGTAACAAGCGGTAATACAGGAGCTATCCTTAAGGTTCCGGATATAGATTAAATGTACATAGAAATGCATCCATGCATTTCTGAACATGTACTTAATTACATCCTGTAATCTGTACATAGAAATGCATCCTGTAATCGATATATAGAAAAATAGTAATGAGGAGTAGGAAAAAATGGTCTTAAATGGTGCAGAAATCGTTCTTAAATGTCTTAAGGAGCAGGGTGTAGATACAGTGTTCGGTTACCCGGGTGGAACAATCCTTAATATTTACGACGAGCTGTATAAACATTCTGATGAGTTTCACCATATCCTGACAAGCCATGAGCAGGGTGCTGCACATGCTGCTGACGGATATGCAAGATCTACAGGTAAGGTTGGCGTATGTATGGCAACATCAGGCCCAGGCTCAACTAATCTTGTAACAGGTATAGCAACAGCATACATGGACAGCGTACCTATGGTTGCTATCACATGTAACGTTAACCTTCCGGCCCTTGGTAAGGACTCTTTCCAGGAGGTTGATATCAACGGTATCACAATGCCTATTACCAAGCATGGATTTATCGTTAAGGATGTTAAGAATCTTGCTGATACTCTTAGAAGAGCGTTCGAGATCGCAAGATCAGGACGTCCCGGACCTGTTGTAGTTGATATCACCAAGGATGTTACAGCTGCAAAGTGCGATTATACACCGGCTCAGATAGCTGATCCAAAGCCTAAGAAGAGCTATACCAAAGAAGATGTAGAAAAAGTTGCTGCCATGATAGCAAAGTCAAAGCGTCCATTTATCTATGTGGGCGGTGGTGCTATCATCTCAGGAGCACACAAGGAAGTAAGAAAGCTCGCTGAAACTATTCAGGCACCTGTATGTGATACCCTTATGGGCAAAGGCGCTTTCGATGGAACAAATGAGCTTTATACAGGAATGATAGGTATGCATGGAACCAAGACTTCCAACTATGGAGTTAGTAAGTGCGACCTTCTTCTTACCTGCGGTGCAAGATTCTCAGACCGTGTTATCGGTAATCCAAAGGCATTTGCCAAGAGTGCCAAGATCGTTCAGTTCGATATCGATGCTGCTGAGATCAATAAGAATATCAAGACAGATGCTTCCATAGTTGGCGATCTTAAAGACATCCTTACAGATCTTCTTGAAGTGCTTAAGCCAATGAAGCATGAGGAGTGGATCTCTGAGATCGAAGAGATGGAAAAAGAGTTCCCGCTTTCCTATGACAAGAATAAGCTTACATGCCCTTATGTAATAGAAGAGCTTGATAAGGCAACTAAGGGAAATGCCATCATCACAACAGATGTTGGTCAGCATCAGATGTGGGCAGCACAATATTATAAGTATAAAAATCCAAGAACATTCCTTTCAAGCGGCGGTCTTGGAACAATGGGATACGGCCTTGGTGCGGTGATTGGTGCCAAGATGGGTAACCCTGATAAGATCTGCGTTAACGTGGCAGGTGACGGATGTTTTAGAATGAACATGAACGAACTTGCAACAGCCAGCAGATACAACATTCCTATCATCGAGATCATTGTTAATAACCAGGTACTTGGAATGGTACGTCAGTGGCAGAACCTCTTCTATGGACAGCGTTATTCCCAGACTGTTCTCACAGATAAGGTTGATTATTGCAAGGTTGCAGAAGGACTTGGATGTAAGGCCATTCGCGTAACTAAAAAGTCAGAGGTTGCACCTGCTATCAAAGAAGCTATAAATGCAGGCGGACCTGTAGTAATTGACGTTGTTATCGAAAAGGACGATAAGGTTTATCCTATGGTTCCTGCAGGAAAGCCTCTTACAGAAGTATTCGATGCAAGCGACGTAGAGGACTAAAATAAAAAACATTTAGCATTTGCGTTTGGGCTACTTTGTATAGCCTAAACGCAAATATGCTAATAATGAGGTTGATATTACGATAAAAATAAGTAATCATTTTATTTTAATTGTGGTATCATGAGTATATGAAAACTATAATTAAGTGGCTGAGTGGTATACTAATAGGGATCGTGGTAATGGCGGCTTTGGTCTATATGGCCTTGGCAGTCTATTATCACGACCGTTTTGTTTTAGGAACATGGGCAAGGGGACATTATATAACAGGGCTTAGTGTAAGTCAGGCTGCTGAGATCCTAAACAGTGAATATGAATCCAGAGACCTTGTCGTTGTTGATAAGGACGGTAAGAGATATGAAGTGAAGGCTTCGGATATAGGAGTTAAAGCAGACTTCACGCTTTCTTTGCAGACCGCCTTTGATAACCAGAATGTTATCTCGTGGATCTATTACATGGTCAATGGAAAAGAAGTTACCATGGTTCCTGAAATTTCATTTGAAGAAGATGCGCTTGAGAGAATAGTCTCCAAGTGGTCCTGTTTTGATCTTAAGGATGAAAATAGAGGTATTGAAATAGTAAACGTTGTAGATGAAGGCTATCAGCTTATTGATACAATGGGAGACGTACCTGTTTATGACGAGATCATAAATCAGGTTGGAATTGCAATAAGAAGCGGCCTTGGACAGATTAATCTGACTGACTTTGAATCCTGCTATAAAGACCTCGAACTTACTAATGAGATGAAGTCTGTCAAAAAGACTTATGAAAAGATAAGTGATATTCAGGATACTGGTATAACCTACAAGTTTGGAAGTCAGGAAATCGAAATAGATGGCTCTTTTGTAGGAGATGCTATCGTGACGCAGGCGCAGGCTCAGGATATGTCCACACAGAAGCCTAAGAAGAATCAGCCTGGAAGCGGATACTTTATCTGCGGAGGAGAAGAAGTTTCTTTTCCCAAAGAATATCATATTGAAAATGGATTCGTAGTAGATTCTAAAGGAAATCTCCTTCTTAGTGAATCATCATTATATGAAAGCGTGAACGAGCTTTGCGGGCAGTTTAATACGGTTGGAGGCGAAAGATCTTTTGTTAACTATGCAGGTAAGACTATCAAGGTTGCCGGTGGTACTTATGGTAACAAGATCGACTCTACCAAGGAATTCGATTATCTTATCGAAAGCCTTTTAAGCGGAACAGAAGAGATTCATGAACCTTCCTATGAACAGCTTGCGGCAAAGCAGGGAACGGATGATATCGGCAACACTTATATTGAGATAAGTATAAGTGATCAGCATCTGTATTATTATCAGGACGGTGTGCTGATCCTTAACTGCGATATAGTTACAGGTAATGTGGCAAGAGGCAGGGATACGCCTACAGGTGTTTACTATGTCTATGGCAAAGCCAAGAACAGGTATTTAAGGGGCAGGGGCTATGTGTCTTTTGTCAAATTCTGGATGCCTGTTTATAAGGGCGTGGGAATTCATGATGCCAGCTGGCGTGATGAGTTTGGAGGAGATATATACCTTGATGAAGGATCTCACGGATGCATAAACCTGCCTACGGAGAAGGCTGAGGAATTGTATGGTTATGTAGAAGTAGGCACGCCCGTAATTATATACTAATTGAAACATCGCACAATGCATGGTTATGTGATAAGATATATAAGAAATTGAATTGGTAAAGGTTTCAAAGAGGTAAGATAGTTTTATTCAGCACTAAAATTTAAAGAAGTTGAAACGGAGGGAGCCCACGTGAGCAACAGACTTTATAAGTTGATGAACTGGCCGGAAATTGAGGAAATTATCTATTCAGACGGACACGATCCACATAGGATCCTTGGAGCACATAAGGTTGGAAATCAGATCCTGATTCAGACTTTTCGTCCTGATTATGCAGAGATCAAAGTAGTTTCATCTGATGGTAAGACTTACAAAATGGAACTTGAGGATGATGCAGGATTTTATGCAGCTCTTTTGCCATATAAGGCTAATTTTTCTTATCACTATGTACTTGTAGATCAGAGCGGACAGGAGACTGTGCTGCATGATCCGTATATCTATGAACCTGTGATAACGAGAGAAGATTGTATTAAATTCTCCAGCGGAATGCATGACACTATTTATGAAAAGCTCGGTGCTCATGTAATGGAGAGAGATGGAGTAAAGGGTGTTAATTTTGCTGTGTGGGCACCTGATGCAGCAAGAGTATCTGTAATTGGCGATTTTAACAGCTGGGATGGCCGTATCCATCAGATGCGCAGGGTTGATGAGAGCGGAGTATACGAACTTTTCATTCCTGATGTAGCTGAAGGAGAGGAATATCAGTTTGAATGTAAGACAAGAGGAGGAGAGATTTTCCTTCGTCCTGACCCTTATGCACTGAGAACAAAGGATTATAAGGCTGAGGTTTCAGTAGTATCTGCGCCTGCTTCATATAAGTGGAGTGATAAGGCATGGATGACTCAGCGTAAGACATATGACAAAACAGGAAGTGCACTTTCAATATGTGAGCTTTCTTTGGACGGATTTGCTCAGACGGCTTTTGAAGATGATGAAACAGTGACTTATGCAGCGCTTGCATCTCGCGTTATCCATTATGTAAAAGCTAATGGCTTTAATGCGATAGAGCTTCTGCCTGTATGTGAGCATGATGAAGTTCATAAATTCGATGTTAACAGTTTCTATGCTATTAAGGGCGAATATGGAACTGCTGCAGAATTTATGGGATTTATCGATGCATGTCACAAGGAAGGGATACGTGTGATCCTTGACTGGACAGCAACTTATTTCCCAAGAAGAGATTATGGTCTTTCTTATTTCGATGGCCATGCTCTGTACGAGTATGAGGATCCGGGTAAGGGCACACAGCCTGGAACACACCGTCTTATATTTGACTATGGACGCAAGCAGGTAACCAATTTCCTGTATGCTAATGCTTTATATCTTTTGAAAGAATTCCATATTGATGGTTTACGTATAACAGATATCTCAAAGGTTCTGTACCTTGACTACGACAGAAAGCCGGGTGAATGGACTCCTAATATCTACGGCGGATATGAGAACCTTGAGGCTGTTGAATTCATGCGTGAGCTGACTCAGAAGATCAATCAGTTTGATCAGGGAGTCCTTCTTATAACAAAAGAGACCGCATGCTGGCCACATCTTACTGACACAGTTGAAGAAGGCGGACTTGGCTTTGACTATAAGTGGAACAATGGCTGGTCTCATGACTGCCTTGAGTATATGAAGTATGATCCTCTTTTCAGAGGTCAGCATCATAACGAGCTTACCTTCTCAATGATGTATTCATATACAGAGAAGTTCATTCTCGCTCTGTCACACGAAGATGTTGGCGGATATCCTGCTCTTAAGGAGATGATGCCGGGCGATGATGATCAGAAAGAGTCCAATGTCAGACTGACGATTGCTTATCTGATGGTTCATCCTGGTAAAAAGATGCTCTATCATGGAAGAAATGCAGTATCCATGGAGCGCGGTCTTCAGATGGAGAACTTCATTTATAAGCTCAACATGATGTATTTCGAACATCCGGCACTTTACGAGCTTGATGATGTAACAGACGGCTTTGAGTGGATCAATTCCATGGCAGCAGATCTGTGCATGCTCGCTTTTGTCAGAAAGAGCAGTAAGGATGAGGAAGAGCTCCTTGTTGTTATGAACATGGCGGGTGTTGAAAGAGAGCTGCGAGTTGGCGTTAACCACGATGGGCGCTATGAAGAGATCCTTAACACTGATGCCAAGGACTTTGGCGGAAGTGGTGTAATAAACGACAGGAAGATCGAAGCTGACCTTATTGAGGCAGATGGCCGTAAGTACAGCGTTCCTGTAAGACTTGCTCCTCTTTCACTTGCAGTGTTTTCATATATACCTTACACTGACAAGGAAAAGAAAATCCGCAAGATAAGAGAAGAGGCTCACGAGAAGAAGATAGCTGAGCAGGAGAAGAGCAGATCACTTCTCCTTAGTAAGCATGAGAAGGAAGAAGCTAAGATGCTTGCAGAGCTCAAGGCTAAGTACGAGAAGGAACTTGCTCAGCAGCAGAAGGCTATTGAAGAAAAGTATGACAAGATCGAGGAAGAAAGAATCTTTGCCATAGTTTCTGATGCAGCTATCGAAAAGCTTTCTGAAACTTCTAAGGATGCTGCTAAAAAGCCGGCTAAGGCTGCTTCTAAGAAGAGCTCTATTACTAAATTTCCTGAGGGAAAAGAAGTAAAGAAGGCTGCACCTAAGAAGACTTCGGCTAAAGGGAAATCCTCCGCAAAAGGCGGTAAGAAAAAACCTACAGGAGATAAGTCCTGACGGATTAAAATAAAAAGATATAAAGGCAATAGGTATTACTTGATATGGGTTTAGATGTTTTGTTTAACAGATTCGTAGGAACTGCACTTACTATGAGTGCAGTTTCTACTGCGTCATCAGCAGCTTCGGCTTCGACACTTACTTCAACTCAGGAGGCTGCAGAGGAAATTAATATATTACCGGCCACGGAGACAGCAGCAGAGACCTTGTCAATGCTCTCGGGATCAGAAGTGGATCCCAGCGCCATAGAAAAATTCATGGCTGAGCTTCCTGACAAGGCTCTTAATTTGGGAGTGAAAATATTAATTGCTTTCATCCTCCTTCTTGTTTGCTGGAAACTTGCGAACCTTATAGTTAAGGCTGTTCGTAAGTCTATGGAGAAGGCAAGGACAGATGAGAGCATTATCCACTTTGTCTGCAAGTTTATAGAAGTTGGACTGAAGCTTGTCGGAATAGTCATCGTTGCTACATCACTTGGCTTTAATTCTGCAAGTATGGTAGCTTTACTTGGATCTGCCGGTGTTGCTATCGGTCTTGCTGTTCAGGGCACACTGTCCAATCTTGCAGGCGGCGTTATGATCCTTCTTGTTAAGCCATTCAGACTTGGTGACTACATTATTGAAGATTCTCACAAGCATGAGGGTACGGTTAAAGAGATATCTCTTTTTACAACCAAGCTTATTACTCCGGATAACAGAGTGATCATAATTCCCAATGGTGAGCTTTCCAATACATCTCTTACCAATTCTACAGGCAATAAGGTAAGACTTTTGCAGGTATTTGTCGGTATTCCTTACAGTGAGAGTATCAATAAGGCAAGGACTGTTCTTGAGGGAGCAATGAATTCCAGTAAGTATGCTCTTAAGGATCGCGAGATGCTGGTTGTGGTTAACGACTTTAAGGATAGTTGTATCGAGATGCAGCTTAGATGCTGGGTTAAGGCTTACGACTATATTGCTTCAAAGTGGGATCTTAACGAGAGAGTTAAGAATGCGCTTGATGAAGCGGGCATTGAGATTCCATTCAATCAGATCGATGTGCACATGAAGCAGGGGTGAAAACATATGCGCTTAGCGTAAATACAGTCTTGAAAAAGAATATTCCTGCTAGTATAATGATTTTTGTCGGTTCGCTGAATTTATGCGTATCGAAAAAATATGAGTTGCTGGAATGGCGCAGTTGGTAGCGCAACTGATTCGTAATCAGTAGGTCGAGGGTTCGAGTCCCTTTTCCAGCTTGGATACCAGTTACATCTTTTGGATGTAGCTGGTATTTTTTGCATTTTTTTGCACAATATCTGAATCGTCAGATAAAAATGTCATTCGTCGGATTTGGTTACTTGAAAATATGGTAATAGTACAATAGTACAATTATTGAGGTATATGAAAATGGGATAATTCTAAAAAAATATATATCAAAAATATATTATCATTCTTGAACATATAGTTCGAGAATGATAATAATTATAAGCAAGGAGCATGAAAAAAGAATGGGAAGAATTAAAATCAATCTCGATCAGCTTGAAGAAGTCAGAGAACAGTACGAGATAGCAATGAATGTTACAGAAGATGTTATCAGTAAGGCCAGAGAGGACCTTAACTCCATGGCTGAAGAAGTCTGGGAAGGTGAAGATGGCGACATGGCAAGAGATCTTTTTGGAGATCTTGTGTACAAAGAAATGCCGGAAACCTGGAAGCACATCGATGCTAGCAACGAAGCGATTAAGAAGGCTCAGAAGAAAGCATATGAAGCCAAGAACTACTGCAACGATTTTCCGAAAATTTTCAAAGGAGGGGAACCGTCTGAAGGTAATCAGTCTCCTTGTAGTGGAGATCTTCTCTGTGACCCGGGCAGCTGCGCAGAACTAAAGCATAATATGGCTAATGCCGGCCAGAACGCAGCTAATCTCAAAAACCGCATTAAAGAAGTAGCAGACATACTGTCACAATTAGAGACCCCTGAAGCAAAATTCAATTATACATCTTATACTCAGCCTATCATAGAACAGGCACAGGACGTTGAAGATTATACCAGGAACTTTAATGAAGATTTGACTAAATACGAAGCCAAAGTTAATGAACTGGATAGTACACTATCCAAAGAACTCCTTGCTGCAGTTCCTGAAACTGTTGAAAAACCGTTCGATCCATCCTGCCTTCTTGGAGAAGACACCATCCATATGCAAGGCGGGGATATCATAAATACTCTCGAAGAACACAACTCCATAGATATAGGCAGCAAGTTAAGTGACGCCCAGCTTGAAAATATACTTGCAATGCTCTTTGACAAGAAGGATATAGATGTATCCGGATTATCAGAAGAGGATCTTGGCATGGCATTTATTACCCTTCCGGAAGAGAAGAAAAAAGCAGTCCTTTTTGAAATGGGATACACTAAAGAGCAGATAGATTCTATACTTGAATCATATAAAGGCCATAAGTCTACAGCTGCAGGTACAGATTTTGGAAGAACACTTGTAGAAAAGATAACGGATAAATATGGAAATCCATTTGACAGATTGGGTAACGAAGAAAAAGATAGTAAATCGGAATCGTCTGGAACAAAACCGGGGCAGAATAATAATGCAGTCTATACTAGTGCTGAATTAAATGATGTAACTATTGCAGGTGGTGGAGCAACTCCGGAGCAAGTGCAGGAATGGGTTGAAACAGGCGATACTGAATCTATGAATGAATATATAGAGGAAACATCTCAGAATGTTGATCAGTGGGATGAGTATAAAGCTGCTAATCTTGCTGCTATATATGAGTGGTCACTTCAAAGTGGAAACACTGAAGTTGCTGAAAATTTTGCAAGGCATTTCCAAATTGTTTCTGAAGACTCTAAGCCGTACAATGGCACAGGAAGTTTACAAATACATACTTTTACGATGAATGCAGATGCTTTAGACGCTATATATAATAGCTTTCCAAAGTCTGACAATAATGAAATAAGAGACTCACTGGAAGAATTAAAAAAAGCATCTGGTAATTATTATGTAGCAATAGATCCCTGGGGTACTGAAGCTTATATAGGGAACATGAAAGCGACGTTAAATGATGATCATCAAATACAGTTTTCTTACGATGAACAAAATGGAAAAAATATAGTTGTAGCAACATCTGCTCATTCTATTTTAGACGATACACCATCATATGTCATAGATTATTGGATTGATTCAAAAGACAAAGATAAGCTTTGCGCATATATAGAAGCGACTCCAGATGATGATAATAATTGGGATTCTGCAAGGGCAACTAATCTCGGACATATTTGGGTGGATTCTATTTCTAATTCAGGGAATGAAGATATTCTAGAAACCTTTGTTGATCATTTTGTTATAGATGTTAATCCGGGTGATTTAGGATATGAGGGTGATATGCCTAGCTATACAATGAATACAATGGCTCTAGGAACTATATATAGTACTATAGATAAAAACAAAAATGGAGAAGCATATTGGACATTAGTTAGAGTTGCTAATAGAAGAGATTTTAAACATGATTATCTATATAAAACTATAGATAACTGCTTTGACGTAACATTTACAGAAGACGGTCATTATAAATTTTCATATTATTCAGGAGATGTAGAACGACCTTTTACATCCAGTATTACATCTGCAGATATAACAGAGCAGATAAATATGTATAATCTAAAAACAAATGTATTTAAAAATTCTGATGGTGAATATAGTGCTGATGATTTAAATGATTTTTTAAAGCTGATTTGTACTGATTATGATTTAGAAATGGTAAAAAAATTGGCGGAGGCATCTATACCAATCTCGTTAGCAAATAATACTGATAATCCTTTTAACGTGGTGTTTGATGAAACTGATCCTAACAAAATATCAGCTACAGGAGATGCGGCTCTATTTAAATATGCTAAGCAATTACTCAAGAGTAATATAGTTTATGATAATGATTCAGGAAAAATTAATGTAGAACAAACAGAACGCAATTTAAAAGATAGTATTTTTGAAAATATGTTAAACAGCTTACTATGTAAAGATGAAGAAGATTGTATATATTCAGATTCTGATTATCGAAAGGATTATCTCGATATAATAATAGCTAACGGAATAGCTGATATGTTTTTAATAGAAACTAAAGATATGGTAGAAGATTGTTTGAATAACGATATTGATGGATTAAAAGAGGATATTATTTCTTTTGATATTAGCTCACAAGTAACTGTGTTACTTGAAACATTTAGAAATCTGATAAATAAAAATAATCAAGAACTGAGTATTCAGGTTGATAATCTGAAACTTAATAATAGTAAAATGAATGATGCAACTCTTTTTTCTGATATAACAATTACCAATTTAAATACAGGCGAAAACGAAACAATAATAGATTTTGGTTGTGGTGTTTTTGATGGATCAAAGATACCGAATGAGAAGACTAAGGTAGCGTATTATGAGCATGTTGAGAGTGATCCTTTATTAGACTTGGCAATATCAACTGCAATATCATTAGCTTTATGTTTTGCCACTAAGGAAATTGGAATAGCATATACTTTGGCAACAAGTTGTTATGGATTAGCTAATATATTATCGACATCCTCAGATAAACCCTCAGATGATTTAATGACGATTTTTTATGGGTCATATATTGGATACGGTCCGGGAGGTTCAAGTGAGGATTCTATATATGCCGGCGGAATTAGTGCTATAATAGCGCAGAATGCAAATGCGGCATTACGGCAGGCAATGGTTATAGCAAATGGTTATTCTGCTTTGACAGATGGAGATATTAATACAGAAGATACAACTAGTAACAATATTGCAGACGGAATCAAAACTGATTTTAAAAATAAAAAAGCTGATGCCGCTTATTATGCTAAATTATATTTTGTATTTACTGGACATAATATAAATGATGATTATAACTATACATGGGAGGATGTAGAGCCTGATGAAATAATCGCTTATCAAAATATATATGATAATTATGATGATGATTATAAATGGGATACAGTAGGCGACGAAGATTATTTTTATGATGAAAAACCAGCAAATGATATTTTTCTCAATTAAGGAGGGCTAGTATATGAAAAAAATAGTAATACTAATAACAATCTTTTGTATTACTATCATAACCATTATCCTTTTTACTGTTTTTGGATTGCCATATATAAAACCAGTAAAAATCCCATTTGCATTAAAGGGATATGAGATTACATTAGAAGATGACTATGTAATTCTAAACAAATATGTTGGAAATGATAAAAATGTTGTAATTCCAGAACGCTTTTTAACAAAACCAGTGAAAGTTTTAGGTGATTATTGCTTTGATGATGGCTTAAATGGCACTCCGTTGGAAAAGAAAATTGAAAGTGTAGAGATTCCAGATAGTGTAGAAATAATAGGTGATCACTGTTTTGAATTTATGTCAAGTTTAAAATCAGTTACTGCGACCAATGTAATATCTGTAGGGGAGTATGCATTTTATGAGGATGATGGTCTGGAAAATGTGAGTTTGGGTTCTGATTTAACCATTATCAAAACAAAAGCTTTTTCGGTAAATCTGCACCTCGTATCATTTGATTTTACTAATGTAAAAGAGATTGGAGATGAAGCATTTGCGAAGAGTGGACTTACAAATGTGACAAATATGCAGAGTATTGAGAAAATTGGAGCGTGCGTGTTTGCGAAAACTCCATGGCTCTATGCCCAGGAAGGAGATTTTGTAATTATTAATGGTTCATTGCAATTATATAAAGGCGAACAACAGATAGTAGTAATTCCTGATGAAGTAAAATCAATAGATGGAGCATTTTGTAAATATAAAAGAGAATACAAATATCCTATAGATGTAAAAGAAGTTTATATACCGAATACAGTTACTAGTATTTCGGACGATTCTTTTTATTGTCAACATAATTTGACTGTATATATACCAGATAGTGTAACAAGTATAGATATTTTTTGTGGCTTGAATGGAAATGAGTATTCTGGAATTGGAAAAATAGTTACTACAGCAGATTCCTATGCAGAACAGTTTGCAAAAGAAAATGGTATACCATATGAAATCGTAGATAGTTGGGAAGTGCCGGAGACATAACATAGGCAATATCATTACAGAGAATCAGGGTCAGGGACTGCTGGGAAAGTGCTAATAATGTAGTACCTGACCCCGATATTTTTTTATTCAAAGTATAAAGTGAGGAAGGAATACATTAGTATATGAAAAAAATAGTAATAATAACAATCTTTTGTATTACTATCATAACCATTATCCTTTTTACTGTTTTTGGGTTGCCATATATAAAACCAGTAAAAATCCCATTTGCATTAAAGGGATATGAGATTACATTAGAAGATGACTATGTAATTCTGAATAAATATGTTGGAAATGATAAAAATGTTGTAATTCCAGAACGCTTTTTAACAAAACCTGTGAAAGTTTTAGGTGATCGTTGCTTTTATAATAGCTTAAATGGCACTCCGTGGGAAAAGGAAATTGAAAGTGTAGAGATTCCAGATAGTGTAGAAATAATAGGTGATCGCTGTTTTGCATTTATATCAAGTTTAAAATCAGTTACTGCGACCAACGTAATATCTGTAGGGGAGCATGCATTTTATGAGAATCGTGCTCTGGAAAATGTGAGTTTGGGTTCTGGTTTAACCATTATCAAAACAAAAGCATTTTCAGCAAATCCACACCTCGTATCATTTGATTTTTCTAATGTAAAAGAGATTGGAGATGAAGCATTTGCGTATAGTGGACTTACAAATGTGACAAATATGCAGAGTATTGAGAAAATAGGAGCGCGCGTGTTTGCGGAAACTCCATGGATTTATGCTCAGAAAGGTGATTTTGTAATTATTTATGGTTCATTACAATTATATAAGGGAGAAGAACAAATAGTAGTAATTCCTGATGGAGTAAAATCGATAGATGGAGCATTTTGTCAATATAGCAGTGAGTACAAATATCCTGTAGATGTTCAGGAAATATACATTCCGGATTCAGTAGAGAGCATATCAAGTTATTCTTTTTTTAGCCAGGATAATGTGACTATTTATATACCAGATAGTGTAACAAGTATAGAGATTAGTTATGGCAGAAAATGGGAAGGGTATGATTTATCCGGAATAGGGACAATAGTTACTACAGCAGGATCCTATGCCGAACAGTACGCAAAAGAAAATGGTATACCATATGAAATCGTAGATAGCTGGGAAGTGCCGGATACATAATACAGGCAATATCGTCACAGTGAGTCAGGGTCAGGGATTGCTGGGAAAGTGCTAATATTGCAGTACCTGACCCCGATTTTTTTAGCTCGGATACCAGTTACATCTTTTGGGTGTAGCTGGTATTTTTTATGCTCAAATTGCGGTATTAAAGGCATCTAAATTATTTAAAACACTATTTGACATATGAAATAATAGTGATATCATAATGATATCAAAAGAAATTATTTTGTATTACAGCTTTTTTAGACGAGAAAGGAAGGAAAGGTTATGGATACAAATATTCAAGAGAAAGTAATTCAAGGTCATAAAAACGGCTTTGCAGCAATGATCATCATTTCAATTCTGTATGCTTTGGGAATTGTGGCTGTGATCTTTGGTGGCATCGGGCTTGATGATGGAGCAAGCGCAGGAGATATCGCACTGTTCGTAGCCGGAATCATTTGGGTCAGCTTTGGCTGGATCCCATATCTTGGGCTTAAGGTCTTAAAGCCAGGTGAAGCTCTTGTACTTACGCTTTTTGGTAAATACATCGGAACCCTTAATAGCGACGGATTCTTCTATGTAAACCCATTCTGCACAGCAGTTAACCCTGCTGCAGATACAAAGTTGGGACAGAGCGGAGACATCTCCGACAATGGCAAGAGCAAGATTGCAGCAGCCCTGACAATCTCAGGAACTGGTGCTGCAATTGATACTTCCGCCAGAAACAAGAAGATTTCTCTTAAAGTTATGACCCTCAGCAACTCCCGTCAGAAGGTCAATGATATCCTTGGTAATCCTGTTGAGATCGCAGTTGCAGTTATGTGGAAGGTTACAGATACAGCAAAAGCAGTATTTGCAGTAGATAACTACAAAGAATATCTTTCACTCCAGTGTGACACAGCAGTCAGAAATGTAGTTAAGCTTTATCCTTACGATGTAACTGAAAATATTGATACAACCGGTGATGGACAGGCTGATGATGGAAGCCTTCGTGGTTCAACAGAGGTTGTTGCTAACAGGATCATGGCTGAGATCCAGGGCAAGGTTGCAGAAGCTGGTATAGAGATCGTAGATGCAAGGATCACATATCTTGCATATGCACCTGAGATCGCAGCAGCAATGCTTCAGAGACAGCAGGCAGCAGCAGTAGTAGATGCCAGAAAGCTCATCGTTGATGGTGCTGTAGGTATGGTAGAGCTGGCGCTTGAGCGTCTTAGTGAGAAGGAACTTGTAGATCTTGATGAGGAGCGCAAGGCAGCAATGGTATCAAATCTCCTCGTAGTTCTTTGCGGCAATCACGACGCACAGCCTATAGTTAATACAGGAAGCCTGTACTAATGGCAGAAAAGAAGCAGGTACCGCTTAGACTTAGCGCAAAGTTGTACGATGCTATTGCTGCCTGGGCAGAAGACGACTTTCGCTCTGTTAACGGCCAGATAGAATACTTACTTACAGAATGTGTAAAGCAGAGAAAAAAAGACGGGAAATATGTTTCCCAGCATTTGGATGAACCACCGGAGTTTGATATTAAGTAATCGGTAATTATAGAAATATGAGGTTTAGGTATGAGTGTATTAAAAGTAGAAAATTATTCAAAAATCTATAGCGGCACTAAAAAGGCTGCAGATAACATCTCACTTGACGTTGAAAGCGGAGACATCTACGGCTTCATAGGACACAACGGTGCCGGTAAGAGTACCACAATCAGAGCAATAGTTGGAGTTCTTGATTTTACAGATGGCGAGATCTATATAGATGGTCATTCTGTGAAAAAAGAGCCCCTGGAATGCAAGAAGATAACAGCATATATTCCTGATAACCCAGATCTTTACGAGAATCTGACAGGACTTCAGTATCTTGATTTTATCGCTGATGTTTTTGATATAGATTCTGATGTGAGACAGGCAAGGATCAAAGAGTACGCAGATAAGCTTGAGATCACAGATGCTCTTTCAGATCCAATCTCTTCATATTCACATGGTATGAAGCAGAAGGTTGCCATTATTTCAGCCCTTATCCATGAACCTAAGCTCCTTGTTATGGACGAACCCTTTGTGGGTCTCGATCCCAAGGCTGCATATATGCTCAAGGAGATCATGCATGACATGTGTAAAAAGGGAAGCGCAGTATTTTTTTCCACACATGTACTTGATGTAGCAGAAAAGCTTTGTAACAAGGTTGCGATCATCAAAGAAGGTAAGATCATCACACAGGGTACTATGGAAGATCTCGTTGGTGACAAGTCACTTGAAGAGGTATTCCTTGAAGGCGTAAATATCGCCTAAATTTGAGGTTAATATATGAAAAATAGAACTATGCTGCTTCTTAAGACTCTGAACAGATCCACCAGTTCACTTAATATTCTTAAGACGTCAGGCGACAAAAAGAAAAAACAAAAGATAATTGCTTCATATGTAGGTTTCGGACTAATTTATATACTTATTGTAGTTTATGCAGTTATGTCGGCCTATGGTTATGCACAGCTGGGACTTGTTGATAAGCTCCCTATGCTGACAGCGCTTCTTTTATGTACACTTGCTTTTTTACTCACTCTTTTTAAAGCAGGAAGCTATCTTTTCGGCTTTCGTGAATACGAGATGCTGATGGCACTTCCCTTTAGTGAAAAGACAATCGTTTCAAGTAAGTTCCTTTACATGTACGTTAAGAGCCTGCCACTTAACATGGCTATTTCAGTGGCCATGCTTATAGGATATGGTATTTTCAAGGGACCTGCGATCTACGTTTATCCTTTGTGGATCGTGCTTTCTGCTGTTCTCCTTGTTATTCCAATGCTTGCAGCAAGCTTTTTTGGCTTCCTGATCGCAAAGATCGGTACAGCATTCAAACATTGGAAAGTTGTGCAGACAATACTTACTCTTGTGTTTGTAATGATTTGCTTTTCCCTTAGATTTATTATTGAAAAGCTGTTTAGAAACGGCGAAGTGAAGACAGCTATTACAGATGCTTCAAAGAGTATAGATATGATGGGTACTTACTATCCACCTATGGCGTGGTTTGAAAAGGCCATAGTAGATCACAACATCTTATCAGCTATACTTTTAGTAGTAGTTACAGCTGTAGTATTTGAGATTGTTTTCTACATCCTTTCAAGATCTTATAAAAAGATGAACTCAGTTATGAGAACTGGCGCGGCAAAACGTAGTGGTCAGATCAAGATCCAGAAGAAAAAGAGTAAGGAAAGAGCTATTGCAGTTAAGGAGCTCAGAAGACTTGTTAGCTCAACCAACTATTTTGTTAACATAGGAATTGGTTATATACTTGCGATCGTTGTTTCAGTGCTGGCGCTGGTTATAGGAGTTGATAAGATAATCCAGGTAGTTGTTAATGGAGCACCGGTGACATCTCAGATGATACTTCCGGCCATTCCTTTCGTGATCTATTTCCTGACAGGTATGGTACCTATGACAACATGTTCACCTTCACTTGAAGGCAAGAACTATTGGATCCTTCAAAGTTCACCACTTACAAACAGAGACATTTATTTTGGAAAACTCCTTGCAAGCCTTTATATCTCAGTTCCGGTACAGCTTTTTGCAACTATCATGTTTTGTATAAGTGCAAAGGCATCTGTGCTGGAGACGATCTTCTTCATGATCCTTGGCTTTATCCTTTGCGTCTTTTCCTCTTCATTTGGACTTGCCTGCGGAATCCACTTCATGAAACTTGAATGGGAAAATGAGATTGAAGTTATCAAGCAGGGAACAGCTGTTGTGGTATATATGTTCCCGAACATGATACTTACGTGTGCAATGCTTTTTGGAAGTATTTTCCTTTCAAAAGTAATAGGTATAGTTTTAGTATCATTAATTATTGCATTAGTATATGTTCTATTGTCACTGATCGTATACCTGAGAGTTAAGTCTTTGTGCAGAGTACTTTGAGCCTTGAAGGAGAGTCTAGATATGATTGATTCAAATATTTTTTTATATGAAGGATTACTTATCGCATTTGGAATTATCGTTCCTGTAGGATTAGCTATCTGGTGGGTAGTTACAAGAAAAGAGAAGATAACCACAGTTCTTGCGGGCGCGGCAACATGGTTTGTTTTTGCAGTACTGCTTGAAGCTATTCCAAAGTATTTTTTCTTTAACCCGGATACAGCACTTGGGCAGACTGTTCTTGGGAATGTAGTACTGTTTAGTGCAATCGGAGCACTTCTTGCCGGAATATTCGAAGAGACAGGAAGACTTGTAGTATTTAAGACTCTTCTTAGAAATCGAACGAATCGTGAAACCGCTATATCACATGGCATAGGTCATGGCGGATTTGAGGCAATGTTTTTACTTGTGTCCGCATCAGTTAGTTATCTTACATATGCTGTTATGATAAATAACGGAACATTTGATACTATGGTCAGCCAGCTTGAGGCGCAGGGAACTGATGTGTCCAGTCTTGTTACTCTTCCTGAGCAGATGGCTTCGATTACTTTAGGATATTGCCTGCTCACTATGGTAGAAAGAATCTTTGCAATGCTGCTTCATGTGGGACTTTCTATCGTAGTATTTAATTCTGTACGAAGATCAAAGATCAGTTTGTTCTTCCTTGCAGTTTTACTTCATGCCCTTTTCGATGTACCGGCAGCGCTTTACCAGGCAGGAGTTTTGAATCTGTATGTGACAGAAGCAATACTTGTGGTATATTCTGTTGTATTCTTTGTGATTGTCTATAAGCTATTTTTTAAACACAACCCAGTTGTGTGACCAGGGTACTGGAAGGCCGAAGAGGGTTACGACCTTATCAGCTATATTTCGGTACCAGGAATAGTTCCAGCCGGCGCCCATGTCCATGTAGAGGGCGTTGGTGACGCCGAGCCTTTGAAGCTCTTCCATAAACTCTGTGAAGTGCATCATGTTAACGGAATCTATGATGCAAAGATTCCCGTTAAGTTCTGCAAGAGTTCTATAGCATCTGGCTCTTGGCCTGTCGAAGTTCATGACAACTTCATGATCTTTGATAAGGCCAAACTGCATGAAACCATTGCCGCCTGCATCGGCGGCTTTTTTTATTGCCCCTTGAGGGTCATCAAAATCAAAAGAGAATTCTCCATTCGCGAATGTAAATGCAGCAAAAGAGTCCTTGTTGTAGGGACTACTATAATATACGCCGTTAACAGCGTGGTCGCCTTCCACGTTCTCCTGCGTAAAATCAAGACTTACCGTATGCTGAAAAGCTGCCCCGCAGCACCAGGTTATGGAATCATCTGACTTAGAAGGGCGGTCTTCACATACAAGTTCTACACTTGAATATTCCGGGAAAAAGATATAGACCTTCCCTGTGTTATAGATAACAGTCTCATCTGATGGAACAATCTCTTCAATAGCCATAGAAGATGCGTCTATACTTTCTCTAATATTTATATGATATTGAGATATAAGCCCCATGAATATAAATGCAAATGACGGGATCACAAGTATCGATGACGCATAGCAAATGCGATAGAGATACTTAAGCGGCTTAAATGTGAGCTTCTCAGGCCCCCAGAGATAGATCACCAAAGTGACAACTTGAACCAGAGCTATAGTCAGATAAAACATATATAAGATATTAAGCCACATCTGAGCTACGAAAAAGCAGGTGAATGAGCACAAGGAAAGCAGTGCCATTGCCATAAGCCAGATTCCGGATAAACGTTTGCGTAGGTTCATTTATTGTTTTTCCTTTCACGTTTTTCTTTGAGAAGTTCATGACGGAGTAGCTTGAAAGAATCAAACTGGGATTCTATGCATATGAGCATGATGAGGATAGACATATCGGTCAGATACATTAGAGCATTAGCCCACATGCCGGATGCTGAAAGGCCCAGCATACTGTTGGTAACAATAAGGATAATGTACACGATGAATTTGAATATGATAGCCATACGGTTGAAGATTACATTCTCAGGATTTCCATGAATCGCGTAATTGATGATGAAATGATTGATCGTAATAACTATCGTCATGAGAAAAGACATACCTGCGGCTGCAAGGTACAAGCTCCCCTGTACACCAACAACAAGATATACATCAAAATCCTGCTCACTCCAAAGCTTTCCCAGAACAAGATAAGCTTCCTCGTACATTAAACTAAAGAAAACTCCGCCCATAAGACCCTTGGCAACGTCCCAGTTGTAATGCCTGAATGCAAAGAACATGGCAACGGTTGTGATGAGCTTAATCACAAGCCCAAATATAGCCATATAATTATCTTCCTGAAGAGTTAATAAAAAAAGAGAAGTGGTGCCTGTGATCACAGCCAATAAGCACATTACAGCCATCAGCTGTTCATTTAAGAAGATGGATTCAGAACTTTTTTCTTTTATCATCTTATCCTCGTGTGGTATTTGATATTGAAAAAACGATAATGGGATATCTATATAACATATTTTACCAAAGGCATGTTCCTGTGTCATATCCAAGTTTGAAGAAAAGAATCGTTTCCTATGCGCACATATGCGGAACACACTAAGTGGCCTGTCATAGATTTTCGTGTCCCTACATTTTGATCATTGCAGTTATAAGTATTGTAGGTGCAGGTTTCAAAAGCATTAAAAAAGGATAATAATAATAGCAGGGACAAGCCAGGTTGACCCTGCTATTATTATATTTATACTTATAATATATAAAGAATATAAGAAAAAGAGGATTTCACATGAAGCATTATATAATCGCAAAATTCAAAGACAGTAATGATACAGAAAAACTATTACCTGAAATTACTTCTCTTTTTGATAAGGTTCTAGATATAGAAGGTATAAATGGCGTGACTATCCGTAAATCTAACAGTACTCGTGAAAACAGATACAGTATCATGATCGAGATAGATCTTACTCATGAAGGATTGGAAGCCTTTGATGCTTCTGATGTGCATAAAGAGTGGAAGTCTGTATATGGTGACAGGCTTATGAGCAAAGCTATATTTGATTGCGATTGATAACCTGTGCGGCATAAGCTTATATGATCATTGCAATGGAAAGCTGATTTGAAAACTTTACAATGGAAATATGAATAAAATGAATATTGCACGAATAAAAATGCATAAAACATTCAAAAATATACATTTTTAAACTTGCATTGCCAAATCCGATGTGATAAAGTAGCATTCATAACATGTATAAATATACAGGAGGAATTCATATGGCACAACTTTGGGGCGGCCGTTTTAAAGGTAAAACAGACCAGCTTGCCTGGGATTTTAATGCATCTATATCTTTTGACAAGAGGCTTTTGGAGGCAGATGTAAGAGGCTCCAGAGCACATGTAGAAATGCTTGCTAAAAAGGGTATCATCACAAATGAAGATAAGGAAGCTATCTTCAAAGGGCTCGATTCAATTATGGCAGATGTTGAGAGCGGAAAGCTTGTGATTACTACTGAATATGAAGATGTACACAGCTTCATAGAAGCTAATCTCATCGACAGGATCGGTGATGCAGGCAAGAAGATGCATACAGGCAGAAGCCGTAATGACCAGGTTGCGCTTGATATGAGACTTTATACAAGAGATAAGGTTGAGGAGACTCAGGAGCTTATCATAGATATGCTTAAAACTCTTCTTGATCTTCAAAAAGAGCATCTTGATACCTATATGCCTGGCTTTACACATCTTCAGAAGGCTCAGCCTCTTACACTTGCACATCACCTTGGCGCATATTTTGAGATGTTCAAGCGTGACGCACTTCGTATGAAGGATATCTATAAGAGAATGAACTATTGTCCTCTTGGAGCAGGAGCGCTTGCAGGCACAACTTACGATCTTGATAGAGAATATACGGCACAGCTTCTTGGATTTGAAGGCCCGACTCTTAACAGTATGGATTCTGTTTCTGACAGAGACTATCTTCTTGAGTTCATGTCAGCTCTTTCCATAATGCAGATGCATCTTTCAAGATTTGCAGAAGAGGTTATCATCTGGAATTCCAATGAGTATCAGTTTGTAACAATAGATGATGCCTATTCTACAGGCAGCAGCATCATGCCTCAGAAGAAGAATCCTGATATAGCCGAGCTTGTTCGTGGTAAGACAGGTAGGATCTACGGCGATCTTATGAGCCTTCTTACTACTATGAAAGGAATCCCGCTTGCATATAATAAGGATATGCAGGAAGACAAGGAAGTAGCATTTGATGCGATGGACAATGCAATGAACTGTCTGATTCTTTTTACAGATATGCTCAGAACACTTAAATTCAACAAGGATGCTATGCAAAAGAGTGCTGTGAACGGTTTTACTAATGCGACAGATGCGGCAGATTATCTCGTTGTAAAGGGAGTTCCTTTCAGGGATGCACATTCTGTCATCGGACAGATAGTCCTTCACTGCATTGAGAAGGACTGCGCCATCGATGAGCTTGATCTTGAGACGCTTAAGAAATTCGATCCGCACTTCGATAATGATATATATGATGCAATATCACTTAAGACCTGTGTGGAAAAGAGGCTTACAGTCGGAGCTCCTGGCATAGGAGCTATGGAGAAGGTTATTGCAGAAAATGAGAAGTTTTTGCTTGATGAAATGGCATAATAAAGATGTTTTTCATGGCTTCAAGGTTAATAAAGTATGACTTCTTAAATGTAAATTACAGAAACGCGCATTTACTGCGTGTTTCGTGATTCGATGAATCGGTTGGCAATAGAGCCTTCGACGAAGTCGAACTCAATTGGCTCTATTGCTGCATTTTTGAATCTATGATTCAAAAATGTATGATCTGGATGTTGACCATTTGATCAAATGAGCTATGAAAATAAACTTTTGAAGGCAAAAAATGTGTAATTTATCTCTTTTCACAGAGAAAAAATGAGATTATAATAGACAGCAAATTAACGCGCTAAAGTACGGAACGCGTAAAAGGTTAAAAGAGGAGCATATTATGAGTGAGAAGTTGAAAGTAGCAGTCCTTGGTGCAACAGGAATGGTTGGTCAGAGATTTATCTCTATTCTCGCAGATCATCCTTGGTTTGAGGTTAAGACAGTGGCTGCCAGCCCCAGAAGTGCGGGCAAGACCTATGAAGAGAGCGTTGGCGACAGATGGAAGATGGATATTCCAATGCCTGAAGCAGTTAAGAATCTTGTTATTCAGGATGTAACTGATGTTAAGGGTGTTGCATCTGACGTAGATTTTGTTCTTTCAGCTGTAAACATGAGCAAGGACGAGATCAAGGCTATAGAAGAAGAGTATGCTAAGACTGAGACTCCTGTAGTTTCAAACAATTCAGCTCATCGTTGGACACCGGACGTTCCTATGATCGTTCCGGAGATCAATCCTCAGCACAGCGATATTATCGAGTATCAGAGAAAGCGTCTTGGCACAACAAGAGGTTTCATCGCTGTTAAGCCTAACTGCTCAATTCAGAGCTATACACCAGCTCTTGCTGCATGGAAAGAGTATGGCCCTTATGAAGTAGTTGCTACAACATACCAGGCTATTTCAGGTGCAGGTAAGAATTTTAAAGAGTGGCCTGAAATGGAAGGCAACATCATCCCATTCATCTCCGGTGAAGAAGAGAAGTCAGAGCTTGAGCCTCTCAGAATCTTCGGTCACATTGAAAATGGCGTGATCGTTCCTGCAGAAAGCCCTGTTATCACAACACAGTGTATCCGCGTTCCTGTTCTTTACGGTCACACAGCAGCTGCTTTCGTAAGATTCAAGAAGGAAGCTACTAAGGAAGAGCTTATCGAGAAGCTCGTTTCCTTCACAGGCAAGCCACAGGAACTTGGACTTCCATCAGCTCCTAAGCAGTTCATCCAGTATCTTGAAGATGACAATCGTCCTCAGGTTGCTCTTGATGTTAACTACGAAGGCGGAATGGGCGTTTCAATCGGAAGACTTCGTAAGGATACAGTATATGACTGGAAGTTCGTAGGCCTTTCACACAATACTCTCAGAGGCGCTGCTGGCGGTGCTGTAGAGTGTGCTGAGCTTATGAAGGCTCTTGGATATATCCAGGCTAAATAAGTAATAATTTCTTGTAAAAGAAAATATAGAAATCTAAGTGGATTTGTTTTATAATAAGCGTTGGTGTCGACGTTTTCAGCATACACTGAAAATGCCCGCCAACGCTTATTCTATTGGGAGGAATCTTATAATGATTACTTTACAGATCTTGATTGCAGCTCTGGTTGCAGAATTACCTTTTTCAGGTAATACTTTTAGTGTGTGGGATGTAGCCGCTATTGGTCTTGCTACCATTGTAGTCAGATTAGCATTTCACAAATTGCTCAAGGTTCATGGCCTTGCAAACGCAATTTCTTTTAATCTTTCACTTATCACAGCATCAGTGCCAATGATGCATTATATCTGGTGGCATATGACCAACCAGGCAGAATATTCAGTAGCTTCCAACGTATGGATGATCATTTTGTGTGGTATTATATGGCTCGTTTTCTGGAGACTCATAAACCCCTGGTACTACACAAAGGTTGATGATTCATATGTAGCTATGAGCTTTATTCCTTATTTCAAGAACAGTGTGGTACTCAGAGTAGTTGATGGTATTATCCAGCTTCTTCCTATGACTGCATTTGTTGCTTTCGTATGGTATGGTTTTGCAGGACACTTCAGCCCTAAGGCTATCATTGGTCTTGTAGCTGCTAACGTTGTATGGGTAGCAGTATTCCTCTTCCTTGTAGCAAGAGATGAGAAGAACCATCCTGATGCTGTTATCGAGACAGCTAAGGATCCATATTCAGATCACGTTGAGAACGAGACAGAGTCACGTTTCGAAGTAAAGCTTACAGACAAGAACTACAAACTGTTCACAGCTTGCAAGATCCTTGTTCTTTATGCAGCACTTTGCCTTGATGGTCTTTACTATGACAGAATTCATAATGACCTCAATGCTACATTTTCACGTACAGCAGGAATTGCATTCCTTATTACTGTACTTGCAATCCTTGCAGCTTACCTTCTTCAGGAAAGACTTAGTCTTCGCCTTATCGTTAACAAGAACCGTTTTGGTATCCACAAGATCTTCAGCTTCGGTGAAGTTGTAGATGAGAAGGATATCGTTGACTATGAGCTTACAGGCAAGAACGGAACCGGACTTGCACTTACATATTTCAACGACAACAATAACAAAGAGATTCGCTTCGATGGCGCTTATGAGAACGTAACTAAGCTTAAGAACTACATCATCGAAGAGACAGCTATTGAAAGATATACTCCTAAGACAGCAGCTCAGAAGAAAGAAGAGCTTGAGAAGCGCAGAGCTGAGAAGGCTGCTAAGAAGGAAGAAGAAAAGAGACTTGCTCCTGAGAAGGCTGCTAAGAAGAAAGCTGAAAAGGAAGCTGAGAAGGAAAGAAAGGCTGCCGAGAAAGCACTTAGCAAAGAAAGAAGCAAGATCGAGAAGGAAGCAAGACAGAAGCACGAAGAAAGAGAAAAGCTTGCTAAGAAGAGAAAAGCTGAGAGAGATAAAAAACGTGCAGAAGAAGCTGCTTCCAAAAAAGCTGAAGAAGAGAGCAAGGCTGAGAAAAATGCCTGATAAGGGATTTGCCTAACCTGCATTGTAAAGGTCATGCCCGCGGGCATGACCTTTTTAAAATCTAAAAACTCAGGAGAATTTAATGCCAAAAAGCGTTTATATTGCGGAGAAACCAAGTGTTGCTCAGGCTTTTGGAGCAGCGCTTGAACACGCTGATAACGAAAAATACAGAAAAGCAGACGGATACTGGGAGTCCGACAACTCCATCATAACCTGGTGCGTCGGACATCTTGTTACAATGAGTTATCCCGAAGTTTATGATGAGAAATATAAAAAGTGGCAGATGGATACACTGCCATTCATTCCTGAAGATTTCAAATACGAAGTCATTCCGAATGTCCGTAAGCAGTTCAATATTGTAAGCGGACTCCTTAACAGAGACGATGTTGATACCATTTACATCTGCACTGACTCGGGACGAGAAGGTGAGTATATCTACAGACTTGTAGACCAGCAGGCAGGTGTCAAAGGTAAAACCAGAAAGCGTGTCTGGATCGATTCACAGACAGAAGAAGAGATCATAAGAGGTATCAGAGAAGCCAAGGATGATTCCGAATACGACAACCTTGGATCTGCGGCATATCTTCGTGCCAAGGAAGACTACCTTATGGGTATCAACTTCTCAAGAGCGCTGACACTCAGATACGGCTATAACATCAAATCCTATCTTGGAATGGATAAGGGTGTTGTATCTGTCGGACGAGTTATGACCTGCGTTTTGGGTATAGTCGTAGACAGAGAGCGTGAGATCAGAAACTTTGTTAAGACATCTTTTTACAAGGTTAATGCCTCTCTTGTGATAGGAGACAGGACCCCTGATGCAGAATGGAAAGTGCAGCCTGAAAGTAAGTATGACCAGTCACCCCTCCTGTATTCAGAAAAGGGCTTTAAGAAAAAAGAAGATGCGGATACCTTCATAGATCTTTGTAAAAGATCTGCAGACCCTTTGGAATTTACAGTTGCCAAAGCTGAGAAAAAGAAAGAGACCAAGAACGCACCGCTTCTTTATAACCTTGCAGAGCTTCAGAATGACTGCTCCAGATATTTCAAGATAAACCCAGATGAGACACTTGCTGTAGCTCAGGAGCTTTATGAGAAGAAGCTTACAACTTATCCAAGAACTGATGCCAGAGTATTATCATCAGCTATATGCAAAGTTATAAATAAGAACATATCAGGACTTCAGAACTATCCGCAGGCAGGAGTATTTGCAAAGTCCATACTTCAGCATGAATCCTACAAGGGAATAGCTAAGACAAGATACTGCGATGACAAGGCTATCACAGATCACTATGCTATCATCCCTACAGGCCAGGGATTATCAGCACTTTCAGGATGTTCTGCAACTACTCAAAAGGTATATGAGATCATAGTAAGAAGATTCCTTGCAATCTTTTTCCCACCTGCCCAGTACCAGAAGGTTGCTCTTGATCTTGAGCTTCCACTTATTGAGTCAAGGCAGGGAGCAGGAGGAGAGCAGATTCCATACAAGGAACACTTTTATAGCAACTTCAAAGTCCTTTCTGCAAAGGGATACCTTCATGTAATGGATTATTCTTTTTTCAAGAAAAAAGAAAAAGATGCAGAAGGAGAGACAAGCGCTGACAACGAAGATCAGATGACAGATGAAGCATTCTTCGAAGAGCTTCAGAAGATCAGAAAGGGAAGTAAGATCCCGGTTTCTGCCATGTCTGTAAAGGAAGGTGAGACATCACCGCCTAAGCGCTACAACTCCGGAACCATGATCCTTACTATGGAGAATGCCGGACAGTTCATAGAAGATGAAGAGCTTCGTTCTCAGATAAAGGGAAGCGGAATAGGAACATCTGCTACCCGTGCAGGAATACTGACTAAGCTTTTTGCTATCAAGTACCTTAACCTTAACAAGAAGACCCAGATAATAACACCTACGCAGCTGGGTGAGATGGTATATGAAACGGTAGCAATTTCCATGAAGCCTATGCTCAACCCTGCTCTTACTGCATCTTGGGAAAAGGGCCTTACAGGGGTTGCTGAAGGTGCTATTTCTGAAAAGGAATACATGGACAAGCTTGACGATTTCGTTTCAAGACGAACCAATCAGGTTAAGGAAAATAATTATAAGAATCAGCTGATGCAAAGATTCAGGACGATAGACCAGTACTATGCGGATACTAAGACATCAGGCAAGACTACAGCTAAGAAGACTTCGAAGTCACCTGCGAAGTGAATAAAGAAGTTATATTCTTAAAATCATGGTAAAAGATGTTTGATTTTGAACAAAATGAAAATCAGAAAAAAGGAGTAAAACAAAATGTTAGAAGCATATACTATTAAAAATATGTACGATCTCAATGAGACAATAGCCGCAGATCTTTTCGAGGGAGCAACATATCCATGGGAAGTCCTTTCCAAGATCAAAGATTTCATTGCAGAGCTTGGTCCAAAGCTTCCAAAGGATAAGTTCGAGCAAAGAGGTGAGCATGTATGGGTAGCTAAGAGTGCTACAGTATTCGATTCAGCTTACCTTGGCGATTACTGCATCATCGATGAGGATGCAGAGGTTCGTCAGTGCGCATTCATAAGAGGAAATGCTATCGTTGGTAAGGGAGCAGTAGTTGGCAACTCAACTGAGCTCAAGAACGTGGTTCTTTTTAACAAGGTTCAGGTTCCTCACTATAACTATGTTGGAGATTCTGTCCTTGGTAACTTCGCACACATGGGCGCAGGCTCCATCACATCTAATGTTAAGAGTGACAAGAAGCTTGTCGTTGTTAAGGATACTCAGTCAGATGATAAGTGTGAGACAGGCCTTAAGAAGTTCGGCGCAATGCTTGGTGACCACGTAGAAGTTGGATGTAACAGCGTACTTAACCCTGGTACCTGCATCGGAAGATGGTCCAATGTCTACCCTACAAGCTGCGTTCGCGGATGCATTCCGGATCATCACATCTACAAGAATCAGGACAATATTGTTCCCAAAGAAGATTAATAAAGTTCTGTTAAAAAAATATCATTCCCCATTGAAATTAAAGAGATTATGTGCAAAAATAGGATTGGTGCTCGGCAAACACCAACCTATTTTTTATTCGGTAGTGAGTAATGAAAGTTACTTTACAATACGAAAGGAGATTTTACATGATTTACTCAACAGAGGTAAAAAACATGTGCCCTGTAACTCAAGGGGTACACCATGGCGCAGCTCCCATTCCGGAAGAGGCTAAGTGGGTTAAGTCAAAAGAAATTAAGGACATCTCAGGCTATACACATGGTATCGGCTGGTGTGCTCCTCAGCAGGGTTGCTGTAAGCTTTCCCTTAATGTTAAGGAAGGTATCATTCAGGAGGCACTTGTTGAGACTATTGGTTGTTCAGGTATGACACATTCTGCAGCTATGGCTTCAGAAATTCTTCCTGGTCTTACAGTTCTTGAAGCTCTTAACACAGACCTTGTTTGTGACGCTATCAACACAGCTATGAGAGAGCTTTTCCTTCAGATCGTTTATGGTCGTACACAGTCTGCATTCTCAGAAGATGGACTTCAGATCGGTGCTGGTCTTGAAGATCTTGGTAAGGGTAACCGTTCAATGGTTGGTACAACATACGGTACTCTTGAGAAGGGACCTCGTTATCTCGAGCTTACAGATGGTTACATCACAGATATCGCTCTTGATGAGAACGATGAGATCATCGGATACAAGTATGTTAACTTTGGTAAGATGATGGACTTCATCAAGGCTGGTGACGATGCTAACACAGCTCTTGAGAAGGCTAAAGGACAGTATGGACGTGTTGCTGATGCAGTTCGTTGCATCGATCCTAGACACGAGTAATCATAGGTAAGGAGGAATATAATAATGGCTTTATTTGAATCATATGAAAGAAGAGAGCCCCAGATCCTGGCTTGCCTTAAGGAGTATGGAATCTCTTCAATTGAAGAATGTAGAGATATTTGCATGAATGCTGGTATCGATGTTTACAAGCTCATCGAAGGCATTCAGCCAATCTGTTTTGAAAATGCAAAGTGGGCTTACACAGTAGGTGCTGCTATCGCAATCAAGAAGAACTGCCGTAAGGCTGCTGACGCTGCTGCAGCTATCGGTATCGGTCTTCAGGCTTTCTGTATCCCTGGATCAGTTGCTGATCGTCGTAAAGTAGGTCTTGGCCATGGTAACCTTGGTAAGATGCTTCTTGAAGAAGATACAGAGTGCTTCGCATTCCTTGCTGGTCATGAGTCATTCGCAGCAGCTGAGGGTGCTATCGGTATCGCAGAGAAGGCTAACAAAGTTCGTCAGAAACCTCTCCGCGTTATCCTTAACGGTCTTGGAAAAGACGCTGCACAGATCATCTCTCGTATCAACGGTTTCACATATGTAGAGACTGAGTACGATTACTACACAGGTGAGGTTAAGGAAGTATTCAGAAAGTGCTACTCTAAGGATGCTAACTCTCCTCGTGCAAAGGTTAACTGCTACGGCGCTAACGACGTACAGGAAGGCGTTGCAATCATGTGGAAGGAGAACGTTGACGTATCTATCACAGGTAACTCAACTAACCCTACAAGATTCCAGCACCCAGTTGCAGGTACATACAAGAAAGAGCGTGTTGAAGCTGGTAAGAAGTACTTCTCAGTTGCTTCAGGTGGTGGTACAGGTCGTACACTTCACCCAGATAACATGGCAGCAGGTCCTGCTTCCTATGGTATGACAGATACTATGGGACGTATGCACTCTGATGCTCAGTTCGCTGGTTCTTCATCTGTTCCTGCTCACGTTGAGATGATGGGTCTTATCGGCGCTGGTAACAACCCTATGGTTGGTATGACAGTTTCTACAGCAGTTTCTATCGAAGAGGCTGCAAAGGCTGGTAAGTTCTAATTATCACGCATAATTGTAAGTAATGAAGGCCGTCGCACATTACAGTGTGGCGGCCTTTTTTGGGCCCCGGCGCTCAGGCGCGGGGCCCTTGCTTAAGTAAGGTTATCGCGGGAAAATTCCTTGGGCTGGCGTTTTATAAATGTTTTCCGCGTCTCAAAAGTATTCTAATTCAAGGCTTAATATCTGAAATCTTATATTCCGGGATTCAAACTCGCTTCGCTCAAACATGTGAATCCCAAACGGAATATAAGATTTCATCTATTAAGCTCTTGAATTTACGAATACTTTTGAAGACGCGAAAAACATTTATAAAACGCCAGCCCAAGGAATTTTCCGGCTTTAGATTTTGGCTAAATAACCAGTCCTTAAACATTTCAAAATGCAATTTATGGTTTGAAATGCATTTTGTCGTATCAAAGATGTATTCTGTCGTATCTGGTAATTAAGAAATCTGATTTACTTGTATAATAATTATGGCTTTGCTGCGACTGGGGATAAATAAAAGACTCAGAGGACATAGATAAGTATTTTTGTTGCAGTAAATGGTTTATTATTATATTTGTTCGGAGGAGATACGCATTGACTTATCAGGTAAGAGAATCAGCTGGATTTAAGATTATTGATATTGTAGGAATGATGATCATTGGAGGCTTTTCTATTGGAGGATACGGTTTTATTTTAAAATACCTAGTATTGGAATCAGCTATGGAATATGCGATATTTGCAGGAATCAGCATCGCCTTTTTTGCGTTTATTGTATATTGTTTGTATCAATTTCTTTCCGATAAGAGAGTGGCAGTGACTGTTAATGAAAGGGATAGGTATTTTATCATCCAAAGGACTTTAGGAGCGCCTGAAACAGTATATGCCAATGAGATTACTGCCTGGTATGCCGATGTAATAACATATTTATCAAAAGGCGGTTTTAAGACCACCGATTGTATTACCATCAGTTATGGAGGTAGGAAGGTCAAAATCCCATATTATTTTGAAAATTATGCAAGACTGGTCAATTCCCTTAAAAGGCTTGCAGGAAATCAGGCTCAGGGAGCACCAATAGATGAGAGCAAACTAAGTCCTGACAGTGCTATAGATTGTCTTGTAAAACAGCTCGATCCTGCAAAAACTTATGATTTTAACATAACTTATATAACTGAATGTGCTTTTATAGGATTCAGACCTGATCATCATAAGGCTACAGCCTTGTTATACAGGCAGAATGGCAGAACTCTTCAGGAGTCATTCTTTACTTATCTTTGTTCACGTTTCGACGAGTGGGATGAAGATCTGGCAAGACAGCTAAGAGAGGTGAATTTTAATATCCGTCCTGTAAATGGTGGCTTTCCTGAGATGATCAGCTATGAGTCGCCAAAGGCTAGAAAGAAAAAAAGAGACGTTCAGGAACATGCCGAGGGGCTGTATTATTACCTTTTACAAAATCTTGGAGAGCCGGTTGGAATGTATGAAAATGCTGAACCCTTAAGTCAATATGCAAGGAAGCTTCTGGGAGAGGAACTCTTTCATGACGAAGTTGAGCATTTGTTTTTTGTGGCATTTAATCAGTATGTCCTTTGCATAGCTATGGCAATTGACAACGATTGATTTTGTAAAAAATATCTATTTATACGTAATTGAGAGGTTTTATAACTTTGAAGCTTAATCTGAAATTTGTATTTATTACATTTACTCTTTTGAATTTAGTGTCGGGATTTTTGCGGGTTCTAAGTCACTATGATCCGTTTATCACTAAGAAAATTGACATCGTATTATATCTGATACAAATAATAATTCTGATGTTTATCTATAGAATAGCTTGTCTGATAACCCCAAAAAGAATCAATGCATCTAAGGTTAGGCATACTATAAGAAATTACATAATATGTGAAAGTGCTCTGCTCTATATTATTTGTATGTGCGGAAATGTGACATCAAAGCTTACGGGAGTGATGATTATTTTCCTGTTTATATTAAAACAAGTTTTAGAGTTTTTGCTTTATTATTGCGCACTGTGGGATATTTCAGATTATAGTACAAGAAATGACTATTTACACGAAAGACAATTAGCAACTAGAAAAATCAAAATTTTAATTCTGAGTGAGCTATCGATAGTATTATTATTTTTTTTCTTGATGCATTATAAGACTTCTAAGCTGTTGATAGCAGTCTATGTTTTGATCTTAGTTAGAACATACATTGAATTTAAAATTAGTAAGTATATTAGTGAATCATTTGATGGAAAATGCGAGGGCAATCCAAGCATAAGAAAGATAGTTGATATTAAGCTGGCCAAAAGCGAGATTATCAAAATTATCATTGTTTTTGGTCTTGTTGGATTGACGCTGATTCTAAGGTTTACCTATATAGATCACGATGTTGAAATGGAATATGATGATCGGGGGTTTGAATATCACTATCTAAAGTATGTTGATAATTCTCAATATTTCAATAATAATATGATGCCGAGCTGGACAGGCTTTTGTGACCGCAGATATGGAGTGCATAATCTGATAGCCGGAACTGATACAGGAGCAATTTATAAAGATGAACTTTATTTTGATAAAAATGGTATCGCATGGGATCATGCCAGGCATTTGATAGATATTTATGGGAATGAGCTGATTGAGACCCCTGCTGTTATGAACCTTCAAAAATCTTACGGTCAAAAGACTCTGGATGAATTTATTGATATGTGCTGTGAAAATGATATATATCAGATTGATACTGATTCTGTTCACGGAGGCTTTAAAGGAATAGGCTCTGATTATAGATCATATGAGTATTTCTATAATGGGCTGGGATGTTATTATTGTGATTTTTTTAATCGCTATGGACTTATTAGCGAGGATGGAGAAGTCGTAACTTCGCCTAAATACAAATATCTGAGGATTTATCATGATCCCCTTGCTGATTATCCAGTGGCTTTTGTTTATGAAGAAGATGGGGATGTTAATGTTCTGAATAGTGAAGGTCAAGAACTGGTTAATGAACCATATGGAAGAAGTAGGGATATTTATCTTTGTAGTCTTGGAATAATACACGTAACAGGTTGCGGACGGAATATGTCTAATTACTATATAAATACTAAAGGAGAATTGTTATCTCCAGATTATTATTATGATGGTGGTGAGTTGTGTGGAGATATTCTTTGTGTAAAAAAATACGAAGACGATAATAATACCTATATATTTGGTTATGATGGGCAATTATTGTTTAACTCTGATCAATATAGCAGCTACGAGGCGCACGCTAATTCCAAGGGTGAAGTAACATGCCTGCTTGTTTATTCAGAAGAAAAGTGCAAGTATGGCTTGATAGATTTTGATGGTAATCTTGTAACTAAAGACTGGTATCCTCTGATAGAGTTTAGAGATGGATCCTATAATTGCTATTCTTATGCAAATGATAGAACTCTTTTGGAAACAGTAGAATTGGAGTGATTAAAGTGAATAAAAGCGCGAAAGATAGTAACATAATATATATCATTATAGGTTTGGTAGTATGTCTGCTGATTTTTGCAGGTGGAGTACTGGCAGCATGCAGTATTGTATCTGATCACAAGAATAAAAAAGTGAATGAAGAACCAGGAAACGTCGAAAAATACACTTCTGAATCAGTTGAAGAATCTGATGAATTTGAGACAGAGCGGAGCGTTTCAGAAGAAGCTAATGAAACTGATGAAGATGAAAAAGTCGTCTACGAGACAGACAAGTACCAGCTGATCATTCATGGAGATGAAGAGTATTGTACTGTAAATAAAAAGGATTCCGGCGAAGAATTATGTACCATAACGCAGGGAGAGGGTATTTATCCTGTTGATTTTAATGAGGGTATACTTTATGAACATGAAAATGTTTTTGGATATGAAGGATTTGCGTTTTCTTTTCCTTACGGAGACTATAACAGGGTCGGATTTTATTGGATAAAAGATGGTGAAGTAAAATATCTGCCTGATCGCATTATACTTGGTTATTCTTTTGAAGATGCAGATAACGATGGTATTACGGAACTGGTTATTAATCATGTTTTCCTGGCTGATGGAGGAATAGAAGTATTTGCATTCAGAAGTGAAAATGATACTATTCAAAAAGCCAGGATTCATTGGGACGATCCGAATCAATTTGGCTCTTTCTATGATTCTGATTCTAAAATGATCAACGTTTACTTCAGGACATCGAATGGTGATGATTTTGAATCGATATCTGTTCCGGTAGATGAAGTGCTGCTAGATCCGGATCATTTTGAATATGAAGATTACGATTATAATGAATGAGACATGAACAGTAGCAAAAGGACCAAATGTATCCTCGGGAGTAGTGATAGCCTGCCCGAAGATATATTTGGTCCTTTTGTATTATAGACACATCCTCAATTATTTGGGTGCAGGTAGAAGTTACCGTTAACCTGCTCTGTCTTGATTACATTTATAAATGCCCCAGGATCGATATTTAATATTTCAGCTACAACTGTGCGGAGCTCGTCGCTGGATACGACGGAATATACGATGGTTCTGTCAGCGTTCTGGTAGGAGCCGTAGGCTTCGATGTCTGTAGCACCATGACCTGTGAGTTCATAGATCATGTCGGCGACTTCCTTGGGGCTCTGAGTTACGATCAGAAGGGTGTTCTTCTTATAACGCTTATAGAGGATGTGAATTACCTGTGTGGATGAAAACTGGAAGATGATTGAATACAGGGCTTTGTCCCATCCAAAGATAAATCCGTCAATAGTAAGGACCATTGCGTTGAATAACAGTATGTAGTTGAAAGAATCAATTCCGAATCTTTCAGAAATGGCAATTGCTATGAAGTCTGTTCCGCCGGTTGTGGCATCGGCTTTGAGACACATGCTGATGGCAAATCCGTTTATGAGTCCGCCGAATATACTGATCAGTAGTACATCGTAGGTTATTGCATGTACGGGAATAATATCTGTAAGGAATGTTACTAAAAGTATAGTAATACAGGAATACGTAGTGAATTTCTTGCCGATAAACTTAAATGAAATGACTATCGGAACTGAGTTCATTAGAAAGTATATGACACCGTATGGAACTGTTATTCCAAAGAATTTAAGGAAGATAGCCTGAAGCAGAAGAGTAAGACCAGCGAAGCCGCCTGGGAGAAGGTTTCCTGTGTAGACGAAGGTGCGAAGGTTGACCGACATGAGTATACCGGCGCATATGCAGAGTATAATTCTCCAGATGTCACTCCTCTTAAACTGAAAGACTTCTCTTGATGCCAACTTTTTACGTAACATAGTGTGTTTACCTCTTAAGGTTATTCTGACTTACTAAAACCAAAGATATATCAATAATGTATTTTTTAATATATCGGTCATTAGCCAGATTTATTCTACACCCACATTGTTTTTAATGTATATAGGAAAGTACATAAAAAACAATGTTTTTATGTATACAATAATCCTGCTTCTATAGCCTGTTTATATAAAAAATCATCCTTACAGGATTGTCCGGTAAGGATGGTTCATATTATTTTGCAAAGGCTTATTTTTTTAAATAAATGACTTGATGAATATTTCAAGTCCGATCGCAATGAGGATTCCGCCGCCGAGGAAGTTGGCGTATTTATGAAGCTTGCATCCGAACAGTTTGCCAAGCTTTACTCCAAGCATGCAGATAAAGAATGTTACAACGGCTATTATAAGGCCGCAGATGAATGCTTTAAGTGTGCTGTAACTTGCGATTGCAAAGCCTACAGAGAGAGCGTCGATCGAGGTTGCGATTCCCTGAATGAGAAGAGTTTTAGTGCTTATCTTTTTATCGCTTTTCGCAAGATCTTCTTCTAGCTTTTCTTTTGCATTGTCTTCGCCTTTTATGCCATCGATTATCATCTGGATTCCGATGTAGAGAAGAAGGAGAAGTGCGATCCATGGGATGAATTTCTGGAATGATACGAAAGCTGTCTGGATTGTATGAACGCAGAGCCATCCGATAAGTGGCATAGCGAACTGGAAGAAGGCGTATATGCCTGCCATTTTGGCATGTCTTGAAAGTGACATGTTGGGCTCTTTAAGTCCATTAGCGATGCTTACTGAGAATGCGTCCATTGCAAGACCTATGCCGAGGCCAATGCTCAGGATAAGAAATTCGATGATCATAGTCTGTACCTGCCTTTTTGTGTTTTCTTCCGAAAGTGGAAGATTTTGCCATTTTGAAGAACTAAACTGCCTGCAAATCGTGTTTTGACGCACAAAAAAACGAGACAAATGTAAAACCCTCGTTATATGTTCGAAAGCTTTACATGAGTCTCGCAATTTAAAATAAGCCAGGTTTCTGCCAAAACCAGTATGTTGACTTATTACGTATAACACGCTTGCTACTCCCTCATGGAGTATATAAAAAACAAGACTTAAATTTTCATCTAAGTCTTGTTTACTTTAACATAGTTATTTAGTTGTGACAAGAGGTGTTATTAATGATCAGAATAATTACTTTCCGATCATCTTAAGAAGCTCTGACTTTGGCTTTGCGCCTACGCTCTTTTCAACGATATCACCGTTTTTGAAAAATCCGATAGTAGGAATGGACATAACTCCGTACTTTGCTGCAAGATCCTGCTCATCATCAACATTGATCTTACCAACTTTGATATCATCATTTTCTTCAGCGATCTGATCTACAACAGGTGCCATCATCTTGCAAGGACCGCACCAGTCTGCATAGAAATCTACAAGCACAGGCTTGTCAGAATTAAGTACTTCTGTTTCAAAATTATCTGATGTAAGCTGTATTACTGCCATAAAAATTCTCCTTTTATAAATTGAATTATTAATGTTAGCGGTTATCTATAATCTTATTATAGAATGAAATTACAAAAAAACAATATCGTAAAATTAAATTTTACAAAATATTTATAAGGTGCCTATCCTTTTTTACGGAGAATAGGCAAACATGCTTATAAAACGCATGTTATAATGAATAATACATGATTACAGTCCATAAGTAGCAGGAAGCGCTATTACGCTTTTTGTGTAAGTATATGAATAAGTGATAAATATCAAATAAACGTCCGGCTATCATGAGGTTACCAATGCGTAAAGAAAAAGAAGTTTATCAAAGTAAAGTCAGGAAGCAGTCATTAGACGAATCCCTGAAATCCAAGATCAATCCCAAAGGAAAAGCCAATAGAAACGCCCAGAACAGCGTTAACAGGATCGCTTCTATTGCAGTATTTACCTTCCTTCAGATATTCTGGCTTGGAGTTCTTTTGTATGAATTCAGCAATTACAGTATGTATTTTCAGTTCGGCTTTTCGATATTGTCGATCATTATCGTGCTGACCATATACGGGCGGCATACCAATTCCGCCAACAAGATGCCCTGGATGATCTTTATTATGTTCATCCCTGTGTTTGGGATATTGTTGTATCTTCTTATGGGAAGGCCTGGGGTCACGTCAGGAGCCAGAAAGAGGTTTGAACTTATTGATTCCAAGATCCTTCCTTATATGAAACCACAACCCAAAAATATCCATGCCCTTGAAGTGGAGAATCCCTACATTGCATCCAGAGTCAGGTATGTTGAAAAGTATGGACATTTTCCCTTATACACTAATACGGATGTAGTATATTTTGATGATGCCGGGAAGGGAATAGAAGATCAGATCAGGGAGCTGAAAAAGGCCAGAAGCTTTATTTTCCTTGAATATTATGCAATTCAGGATTCTGAAACCTTTGAGCCTATCAAAGAAGTTCTGGCTCAAAAAGCTGAAGAGGGCCTTGAAGTTCGCGTTATCTATGATGATATCGGAAGCGGAGGCTTTATCAATAGCGGATTTATAAAAAGAATGGAAGCCCTTGGTATAAAGTGCCGTGTATTTAACCATGTAAGCCCTTTTTTCCAGGTTATCATGAATAATCGTGATCACAGGAAGATCACGGTAATAGATGGAAGAGTCGGTTTTACGGGTGGTTATAATATAGCAGATCTTTATACACACAGGATCGAGCCACATGGGTTCTGGAAGGATTCAGGTGTTAAGATCACAGGTGATGGCGTGGTGACTCTTACAGCTCTTTTCCTTGAGATGTGGAATGCTGTTAAGGCCAACGATATTGATGATAATGATCTGTCCATCTTTTTTCCAAAGGTGTTTTATACGGCAGTGGAAAAAGGCGGTTTTGTTCAGCCATTTGCAGATACGCCCCTTGATGAGGAGCTTCTAGGAGAGAACGTTTACATGGGAATGTTGCAGACGGCAAGGAAGTACTGCTGGTTTGTGACGCCGTATCTTGTTATCACTGATGAGTTGTGCCGTGAATTTGAGATCGCGGTCAAGAGGGGAATTGACGTAAGGATCATTACGCCGGGGATTCCGGATAAGAAGGTGGTATATGCCATCACAAGGTCCTACTACAATGAACTTGCTAGGAATGGTGTGAGGATCTTTGAGTATACTCCGGGATTTTGCCATGCCAAGATGTGTATTGCTGACGGGCAGTGTGCGACGGTGGGTACGCTCAATCTTGATTTCAGATCTTTGTATCTGCATTTTGAGGATGGTGTTTACCTTTACAATTGTAAGGCTATAAAAGATATAGAGGATGATTTTAAAAAGATGTTTGAAGTCAGTACCGAAGTTACTGACAAATATCATTCTCACAGAAGCGTTCCGCTTCGCATAAGTCAGTGTGCGTTAAGAATAGTGGCGCCGCTTGTATAAAAAATGTAAGCGGAAAATGTAAGTAAAAAATGGTTAGTGAAATAAAATTAACGTCATACAATTATTTATGGAACTAAAAAGTTTTAGTTTTAATAAATTAGGGAAGATATAGTTGTGGCTAAAAAATTAAGTGAAGACAAAAGAAATATCGTTTTAAACGGGAATATATATCATGCGGTGCTGATGCTGGCAGTGCCTGTAATGATCAACAGTTTTATACAGTCGCTGTATAATCTGACAGATACTTACTGGCTTGGAGTGCTGGGAACAGAGTACCAGTCTGCAATCACGCTGGTATCGCCTTTCCAGTCTATACTCCAGAATTTCGGTTCTGGTATCACGGTCGCAGGTTCGATCCTTATAGCCCAGTATCTTGGTGCCCATAATGACAAAGAAGCTTCGAACATGGCTAATCATGTTTGTGTTTCGACACTTATTTTTTCAGTGATATGCGCTATTTTATGCTTCCTGATCTCGCCGCCTCTTGTATCCTGGCTTGGTGCGACAGGGCTTCAGTACGATTACTCTCTTATATACATAAGGATCGTTATACTTGATATGCCTCTTTTGTACATGATCAATATCTATTCGTCGGTACATCAGGCTCAGGGCGATTCTGTGCGTCCTATGCTTTTAAATCTTGTAGGAGCGCTGGTCAATCTTGTGATGGACCCGCTTCTTATGGTCGTGCTTCATTTTGGTATTGCAGGTGCTGCTTTTGCAACGCTTTTTGCAAAGCTTCCTGGCGCTATTATTGCTCTTTATTCTCTTACAAGAAAGGACCAGGTCATAACCCTTCATTTCAAGGGATTCAGGTTTGAAAAAGAGAAACTCCTTAGCATAGTAAAAATAGGTCTTCCAACCGCTATAGGACACAGCACCATGCAGTTTGGCTTCCTTCTTATGAGTAGAAGCGTACAGGCATATGGCATGATCGCAACAACTGCTTATGGTATAGGCAACAAGATCAACTCCATAATCACCCTTCCCAATAATGGAATCGGCTCTGCCATCAGTACTATTGTGGGCCTTAACATAGGATCAGGTAATAAGAAAAGAGCTGACAAGGCTTACAGGATAGCGCTTCGAATGGCTTTCGTGTATCTTCTTATCGCAGGCCTAATCCTTTCAAGACCGCCAATAGCTTCTTTTATGGTAAAAACACTTACATCTGATGAACAGGTTATAACGCTTGCTACAGATTTCTTGTGCCTGATGGCTTTCTGGTGCTGGACTAATGCATTTTATAACGTGACGATGGGCATATTCCAGGGAAGCGGACATACTCTTGTGACTATGATCGTTGATGCATCAAGACTGTGGGTGTTCAGGTTTGCAACACTTTTCATCTGCCAACATGTCCTTAAGATGGGCGTCGAGTCGATATGGTATTCGGTTGTAGTATCCAATGCAAGTTCTGCAGCAATACTTTTTGCCCTGTATTTTACCGGACTTTGGAAAAAAGACGTTATTAAGGCGAAATAATTGGTATAATGATAATAAATATTTTTTATAAAATTCTTCAAAAAATATGTGACGGATTATGGGGATACTCCGTCATATAGTGTGTAAGGCACAAAAAACAAAATATTTCTTTTTATATGGAGGGAGATTATGAAAAAGAATAAGTTATGGTTATCAACAATACCGGCCTTAGTACTTGCTATGGCGATCACAGGATGCGGAGGAAGAAGTGACTCTGCAGAGGCTCCGTCTTACTCAGAATCAAAGAGTGGTAGTGCGGCTGTATATTATGATCAGACAATGACTGAGAAGGCTGCGGCTGAAAATTATGATCAGACAATGACTGAGGATGCTGCGGCTGAATCTGCTGATATGGCAGACAATAGCACAACAGAAGTTGATGAGTCATCACAGACTTCAGACAGAAAACTTATCACAACAGTTCGTATCGATTCAGAGACTATTGATTTTAACGAGACTACAGGCTGGGTTGAAGCAAGAACCAGCGAGCTTGGAGGATATATTGAATCCAGTAGCATCTCAGTAAATGGCGGATATTACTACAATGAGAAGTATACAGATCTTCACAGAGCTGATTATACAATCCGTATACCTGAATCTAAGCTTGGAGATTTCCTTGTAGATGTTGAGGGCAGAACCAACATAACATACAAGAATCAGAGCGTTGAAGATGTAACTCTTACATACACTGATATTGTTGCTCGTCAGGAAGCTCTTGAAACAGAGAAAGAAGCTCTTAAAAAGCTCATGGAGCAGGCTGAGTCCATGGATGATCTGATCGTTATCCAGTCACAGCTTACAGAAGTTCAGTACCAGATCGATTCCATCAAGTCACAGCTTCGCGTTTATGATAACAAGATCGACTATAGCACTATCTATTTAAATATCGTAGAAGTTGAGCCTGATAACCTTACAGTTACAGAGAAGCAGAGCGTCGGACAGAGAATCGTTGAAGGTTTCTTATCAAGCCTTAAGAAAACAGGAAACTTCCTTCTTGAGCTTGGAATCGGCATCATCGTTAACCTTCCTCAGCTGATCCTTTTTGCAGCTGTTATCATAGTTGTCGTTCTTATTATCAGAAAGTCAAATCGCAAGAAGGCAGAAGAGAGACAGAAGAGATTCAATAAGTTTAACGTTTTCAAAAAAGATAATGATACAGAAAATAATGTATTAAATGCTCAGGTGCAGGAAAATGCAGAAGAGAAGGGCAGCGTAAACGCACAGGATAATAAGGAAGAGAATTAACGTAAAAACTCATCCGAAAAGATAACTTTATAAGACAGATATGGAAAGGTTAACCCGAAACAGATAACCTGAAAAGACTGATCCAGTAAGACTAATCCGAAACATATTTTCATTTATGAAAGAGTGGTCTATGGAAAAGAATAAATCTTCAAGGGAAATAGTAACAAAGCGTATTACAGAAATGATACTCACAGGTCAGCTTAAGCCTGATGATCAGCTCCCTCCTGAGAGGGAGCTGGCTGAGAGTATGGGTATCAGCAGAAATCTGTGTGCAGACATCATAAAAGAACTTGAAAAGAAAGGGCTTCTTGTCGTTGTTCCAAGGCAAGGAGTCTTTGTCAATGATTTTAGGAAAAACGGCAATATACATACGCTTGAAGCTCTTATGAAAGCTGATTTCGAACTTCAGCCAAAAGAGATCGCTTCGATCATTGAGTATAAATGGGGTATTGAGACTCTTACATGCAAAAGGGTTATTCAGAACGCCACAGATGAAGAGATAGAAAGGCTCGGCAAGTTTCTGGATAATATATTGGAAGCAGATTCGCCAAATAAGGCTGCTCTTTGCGCATATGAGTATTATCACGAACTTGCAGTACTTAGCGGAAATACCATTGTTCCAATGCTGACTGCAGGGTTTAAGAAGGTTACGGTTGGTCTGTGGACCAGATATGCTCAGAATTATGGAACGCAGCAGCTTTATAAGAGCCTTGCGGAAGTTTATTTTTACATAAATAAAAGAGATTTCGATGGAGTCATCAGGCAGATAAGCCAGTCTACGACTGATACTATAAGCGGAGACTACAGCATATATAAGCAATTCCCACATTAAAAAGTACTTGAAATGCATTATTGGTAGGCGTTAAAATGTGTTCTGGTAAATACGACATAGAAATGCATCCATGCATTTCTAAACATGTCTATATTACATCCTGTAATACGACATAGAAATGCATCCATGCATTTCTGAACATGTCTATATTACATCCTGTAATACGACATAGAAATGCATCCATGCATTTCTAAACATGTCTATATTACATCCTATAATAGTGACATAGAAATTAAATAATCAGGAGAATATTCAGCTATGAACAAGATTGGTTTTGATAACGACAAATACCTGAAGATGCAGAGCGAGCAGATTCGCAGACGTATCAGCGAATTCGGCGGTAAGCTTTACATGGAGTTTGGTGGCAAGCTTTTCGATGATTTTCACGCATCAAGAGTACTTCCGGGATTTCTTCCTGATAGTAAGATCACTATGTTAAAAGAGCTTAAGGATCAGGCAGAGATAGTTATAGCGATCAATGCAGCTGATATTGAGAAAAATAAGGTTAGAGGCGACCTTGGAATCACTTATGATATGGATCTTTTAAGACTTGCGGACGCATTCCGTGAGGAAGGCCTCTATGTTGGTTCTGTTGTTCTTACCAGATTTGCTGAGCAGCCATCAGCAATTGCTTATGAGAAAAAACTTAAAGCACTGGGACTTAAAGTTTACAGACATTATCCTATTGAAAATTATCCTTCAGACATTTCACTTATTGTAAGTGATGAAGGTTTTGGAAGAAATGATTATATCGAAACAACTCATCCACTTGTTGTAATTACAGCTCCGGGACCTGGAAGCGGTAAGATGGCAACATGTCTTTCCCAGCTCTATCATGAAAATAAGAGAGGTGTTAAGGCTGGATATGCCAAGTTTGAGACATTCCCAATCTGGAATCTACCTCTTAACCACCCTGTTAACCTTGCATATGAAGCAGCAACTGCTGACCTTGATGATGTTAACATGATCGATCCTTTCCATCTTGAGGCATATGGCGAGACTACAGTTAACTACAACCGTGATATCGAAGTATTCCCGGTTCTTAATGCTATGTTTGAAAAGATCTCTGGAAAGTCTCCATATAAGTCACCTACAGACATGGGTGTTAACATGGCCGGAAAATGTATCTTTGATGATGAAGCAGTTTCAGCAGCAGCTAATCAGGAGATCATCAGAAGATATTATCAGGCACTTTGCGAATACCGTAAGGGTAATGCAGAGATGGAGCCTGTTCGTATCATAGAGCTTCTTATGAACAAGGCTGGCATTTCTACAGCAGACAGACCTGTTGTTGCAGCAGCTAACCTTAAAGCTGAGCAGACCGGCGGTCCTGCAGCAGCTATGGAACTTCCAAATGGCAAGATACTTACAGGTAAGACATCTGTTCTCCTTGGCGCATCTTCAGCTCTTTTACTTAATGCACTTAAAGAGCTTGCTGGAATAGACGACAGCGTAGAGCTTATCCCTCCGGATTTCATCGAGCCTATCATGAAGCTTAAGAGCAATTGCCTTGGCGATCACTCTTCACTTCTTCATCTTAATGAGATTCTTATCGCACTCTCAGTTACAGCTGTTAACAACGAGAATGCAAGAAAAGCTCTTGAGCATATTCCGGATCTTAAGGGATGCGAAGCACACAGCTCAGTTATCCTGTCTCAGGTTGATGAGAATGTGTTCAAAAAGCTTGGCGTGAACCTTACATGCGAAGCGCATTACGAGAGCCAGAAGCTCTATCATAAATAAATGAAATAGCTGGTCTTGGGGGATTCCTGGGACTGGCAGTTTATAAATGATTTTAGTGTCTCAAAAGTATTAAAATTCAAGGTTTGATATATGCGCTTTTATATTCTGGGATCCATAAACTACAGGATGTAGTCACGACATGTTTAGAAGTTCATGGATGAACTTCTATGTCGGAAACTCGCTTCGCTCAAACATGTGGATCCCAAACAGAATATAAAAACCCATCTATCAAACTCTTGAATTTGATAATACTTTTGAAGACACTAAAATCATTTATAAACTGCCAGCCCCAGGAATCTGCAAGATTTAGATGTATTTGAGGTTAGAATATGCTGGTACATAATGAAGAAGATTTTAAGTATATAATGCAGGATTTTGAGAAGTACTATATTGGAGCAAGATATAGCTATGATGAGCTTATATCTTCGAATTTTGTGCCATTTAAGCTTAAAACCATCATTGAAAAGTATATAGCTAAGGATATTGATAAGAGTGCTACGCTTGAAAGCCACTTCTATTTTATGGATGACGAAGGCTTTGACTACAGAGTTTGTAGGCAACTTCGTTTAAGACTTCGCTGCTCGGTTCTTGTAAGCCCTCATGTAGATGGCGTAGAAGATAAGTATACTGAAAAAATATATCCTATAGATAAGCTTGTGAAGTTATCTTCACAGGATAAGATGGATAAGGGACTGGTGATAAGAGAACTTATAATAGGTAAGTTGTCTCTTTTGATGTTCCAGGTGTAACTCTTGGAAGCAGTAAAACCTGGTGATAATCAATACAGCTTATATTACAGCCATTCTTTTTTCTGTAATTTTTTAAGATAGTTCTTTTTAAAATCTCTTCTATTTCCGAAGAAGTTTACCTGCAGCTTCAACAGGATCATTGACATGTTTTTTCTCTATATAAAATGATTTATAACAAATATCCAATTGACGGACAAATGCTACCATTTTATTAAATATTCGTCGTCGCTCAGCTAATGTCATATCCTTATATATTTCTTCTTTCCTAATGATTGGGCCAGTATGAATACATAAATCATGTAGGCCGCGATAATCTAATTCTGTATCTAACTTTGCTATGTCATTGGAAATATCGACCGACTGGTCATGAAAAACCATTGTAATTATATAATATGGTGAATGACTGGAATACTCTCCAAAATCACCTGATTCATCTATGAAAATACTTAGTTATTTCACGAAGTTGCTCCCATAAAAAATGGCGGGGAACTTCCCCGCCCATGATGGACCTGGGTCTTTCGACCAGCCCTTATTTGTTCTATTATTATATAACAAATCGTTATATAAATCAATAATTATAGGCGAGCTTAACAGCGGAATCTATCAAAATAGTTACAGTTCAGACCCTATCTTGAGATAAGAAGACCGGTAGACTACACTTGATTCATCAAGTCGATCTACCGGCCTTTTGTCTATCGAAGATCTTCGATACGCTGTCATACACGCTGGATTCTGGATCCTGTCTTAATGACAGAAGCATACTCATGCTCTGACAGAGGTAATCAATGCTCGCATCCGAGCGGAAACTCATGACTTGGTGCTGCTTGCGTTTATAGGCACGCAAAAGACGTTCCGCCATGTTATTGTTGTGCGGAACTCTTATATCATGTAAAAACAGCAGATGGCTGGACCTATACTTTGCCATGCGCCTGTATAAGTTATAGCCTTCCCTATAGTATTTACTGGGTGGAATATATTCGTATTCTTCTCGGGCTTCTTCCAGGATGCTGTCATATCTTTCTTCAAATTCCATGACAGTTTTTTCATCAAATCCTGTGGTTTCATCAATGCCGTTTCGGTAATGAACCATTTCCCGCAGAAGTTTATACATCTTCTTATTCCATTTCCGATCAGGCTCATTCTGTATGCTGTCTTTACAGTATCTCAGGATATGAGCGATACATTCCTGATGGCCACTGCCATAATTATAAAAGGTGGTGTCATGGTCATGGATGAATATCGCTGACTGGTTAAGGTCGACAGGGGTATCTTTTATTCCTGCATGACCTTTGTTTTCCCTGAAATAGTACTGGGCAGTCCCATCCGGAGCAGCAACAATAAATACAAATCGACTGCTTCCATTGCTTCTGGCATTGGTGTTATCTGTATGGAGTACAGGCTTCTGCATCAGTGATGCAAAAAGCTCTTTCTTTTCCTTATCCGTTTTCATGGAGAATTCTTTGGAGAGACCATTGACCATGCCTTTTGAAATGCTCAGTTTTCCGTCAGTGAGATCTGAAATAAGTTTGATGGTCTTGTCTATGGAGACACAGCATTCATTATTAAGGATGAATGCAAGTGCTTTGACGCTGCCGCCATAGTTTACGTCATTGATATATCCTTCAGGGAACTGCGCGTGGGATCTTTCGCCCGTCTTTGAATTATAGTAGACTTCAGCAGCGTATTCGTTAACATCCAGGAAAAACCTCAGATTTATCATCTGTTTACGGATGACTTTGCCGGTTTTCTTGAAGTCAGGATCTTCAAGTACTTCTTCCGGTGGAGGCAGCATAATAACTGGCTCTGATACAGCCTGCTTTTTTCGACCGTAACCTTTGTGCCCAGGCTGACCGCCTGGACGTCTGCCGCTTTTTTCTCTGCTGTTGGATATTTTCTTGTGATTTGGAGACTGGGAAGATGGTTTAGAAGAGTTCTCATAATCTCTGTTGATCTGAGCCGTCAGTTTAAGATTCTTTCCCTGTTCTTCTTCAAGCTCAGTTTTTACTTCATATAATTCACGCCTTTGTTCAGCGACCTTGTCCAGGGCAGCATCTCGCTGCTGCTCCACCAGGATGATGCGCTTCTCGAGCGCTCTGATCCTGGCATCTTTAGCAGCGATTTCTTTCTGATGATCCTTATAGACATCTTCAATGGTGTCCCACCATTTATTTCTGACATCTATAGTCTGTGCGTGAGCCTTGGACAGCTCGACTTCAAGTTTGTGTATGTGGCATTCTTCAGTATAAAGCATACTCTTATACTGAGCATCCATCTGCAGATACTTGGATCCGTTCTTGAAGGCATCAACCTGTGCCTGAAGATTCTTGACGCGGTACTGTAGAGTTGTAATTATTTCATACTGATAGTCGTTCATAGAAGTGATTACTTAGCCTTTAACTGTTTTATTTCTGCTTTGAGAGATTTGATGAGTATTTCTTGTGCTTCACATTTCTTTTGAAGCTTTTCATATAGCTTTTTGTAGTCGGGTTCTTTTTCTTCGGTTTCCGCGGTCTTTCTATGTCTTCCATCAGTTGGAACCATTTCACCGGTTTCCGGATCAATCCTTCCGATCAGTGTTCTTTTTGCCCGGCTCTGCTTTTTTCTTTGTCCCAGTATGCCTTGGATTCATACACGTAAGTAATACCGGTTCGTTTGTCTAACTGCTTAATTATGCCCATGGTGTGCTCCTTTCAAATATACATCGTTACGTTTATATTATATATCATAACGATTATAAATGCAATAGAAAACCCAGAAAAAATCAGATTTTTTCTGGGTTTGTGACAATTTTAATATGTGATTTTTAATCGTTAGGGTTGTGCGTCAAGCTAGGGTCTGAACCAATGTCAGTAAGTTAAGAAGGATAGATGTTATTACTAGAACTGATAATTAGCATTATTATGGTCGGAATCGATAGTTAAAAATTATTTCCAAGCTGATATGAATTCACAAGTGACTTTTGAGCATGACAAATAGGCAGATGCAAATCTGCCGCTCACATAGTATTCTATTATTGGTATAATAGCTATTACTTGAATCTATAAGTAAAGCTAGACGGATTTCGGAATCTATGCTGGCGGGCATATTTCCGATCGCGCCTGATAGGAAGCAAATTTTTTCCTATCAGGTTTTCTACATCAGGTGGATCTTCTCCAGCATGTAAGCTTAGAAAATAATGACATGCTTTGTAGGCAACAGAATAGTTGACTTGATATATGTGCTTTCCGCCTTTTTGAATGATTGTAACATGCCCCGTAATTATAGAGCAGAAATTGTAAAGAATAAGACGTGCCCAGATTTCCATTTCAATATATTTACGAGTTTTTGAATGGAAGTTAGCTGCACCAATCACATGTTTAAGCTCTCGGAATGAAGTTTCTACATTCCATCTGAGATTGTATAGATATTTGATTTCCTCCATTGAGAACTTATCAACCGGAAGATTGGTAATAATGTTTTCATATATATTTTCAGAGATTTTAAATCGGAGAACACGGAGAGATAATTGATACTCACTCCGCTCGCTTGGAGTAATGTAATCGAATTTTACTTCTGGACATATATATTTGTACTGTTCGGACAATTCTGGATGTTGGCGTTTCTTTTTAGATTGACTCCGGGTAAGTATACGATTGATAGAAATATCGAAGCCATCTTCAGTAAAAATATAATCTGCACCAAGAAGTCTTTGAGTCTTTATGTCAGTGGCACGAATAAGGAAATATGCATTATGTTCAATTGCGTGCGCGAATACATTAAAAGAATGGAATCCTCGATCTGCTATAAATATAGGTTTTTGATCAGGGACATAGTGATGGCGATCAATAAGATCACATAAGGCTTGAAACTCATTTTTCTTTCTGATTGGTTGCACAGTACAATCGGTATAGCGTTTTGATAACAGCTCAAACAGTGGAATTATATGTATTTGATTATAACCATTTGTAGTTTTACCATCTGGTGGGAAATATGACTCTTCATCCTTTGGATTTCTGGTAAAGGTGAAAGAAGAACCATCGGCAGCTAAAAGAAGATATTTACCCTTATAAAGTTTGTATGGGTATAAATCATTGAATGTATGTGACAAAAAAGGTAAAGCATCTGTAGACAATTTACATCGTTGTTGTATAAATGCAGAGTTAGTCGGTGTATTTACTTGAAATGAAAAATAATTAAGAAGCTCATCTTTAATAGTTCCCGCCTCCATTGATAACATAAGATGAATTAAGGAAGAAAAATCAAGCTTTCTGTTTCTAGAAAAAAACTTGTCAGGATTAATAGAAAACTTTCCTGCATCTTTTGACATGTTAGAAATAATATTAAGTAGCGAATCTTTGACTTGTAGAGCAAATGACATTTTTGAACCTCCTTGAAATTGAAACAATGATTACATTGCTAATTTCAAGGGCCGCTCTAACTACCTCTTAAAAATCAATCAGTAGTTAGAGCGGCCGCATATTTGATTCACTATGTCAACTGTTTTATATAAAAAATGAGTTAGACCCTAAATAAAGAATCTAACTCGTGATGTTAACTAAATGACATTGGGTCTGAACTGTAACTCAAAATATCCAATAAATCAATTGGTGAAAGGAACATTTCAATGAGCAATAATTATAATGAGTATTGCATGAAATTTTCAAATGAAGAAATTGAAGAATATTTGATTAATAGTATTTTAGAAAAAGGGAAACAGATATATGAATATAGAATTAGTAAAAGAGATGAACATGGCCATAAAAAGCAATGATATAGAAAAAGTTAAGAGACTTATAGAATGCAATGAAGGAATGCTTAATACAATAACTCCTTTTGGTACATTTTTGCACTATGCATCGATGTTTGGTATGTATGATATTGTTAAACTACTAATAGAGTGTGGAGCGGATGTAAATATTAAAGGAGGCTCAGGAGATTGTGGAGCAATAACACTAGCTGCATTCGAAGGATATAAAAATATAGTTGAGTTATTATATGATAATGGAGCAATTTTGGATACTAGTACATTTGCGAGAAATCCTTTATTTGCAGCTATAGTAGACAACCATTTTGATATAGTTACGTATATTGTGGAAAAAGGAATCGACATTAAAGCTTCATATGCAATTGGAGATATAGAATCATGTGATGCATATGAATATGCCAGACAATATGGTCGTACAGAAATTGCAGCATATTTGAAAGAAAAATTGGAGTAATAAAGCTTTTGCGTAAAATGAATAATAGTAAAAATATTAAAATTTTCCAGGATCATAGAAAATGGCTCCAAACACTTGGAAATGAAGGCCAAAAACTTGTTCTTGATAACGAATAATAATCTAGCATTAATCGGGTTTTTTTTAATCATATCTAGATTTGGATATCCTTGGACCGGATGGAAGACTTGTTGGTCATCCTAATCCTCATGAACATATTTTCAATAATGATTTTGATAATCATTATTGGCATAGAGAGGATCCAAGCCCATTTTATAGATGATAGAGGAGATGATAAATATGGATTGCTATATTGATATTATTATATCTGAAGATGATTTAAATGGCTGCGGAATTTTAGAATCAACAATTACTTGGGGAGGAGAAAAAATAGGGAAAACTCCTCGAGAGTTTGTAAAAGGCAATATAAAATTTTGCTTGTTAGATACAAGCTTTTATACATGTGCTATTAAAAATAGAATTATTTTACATGTTTCATCAGGGTTACATGATATTGAAGTGAAGTCGAATATATAAAGAAAGAATCTATTGACGAAAATAATATTTATCAATTGGTAGAAGAAATTACTAAGTTATCAGAGTTTATGATAGTTATTGGAAGTTATGATGAAAAAATACAAGATGTAGTTGAATATGATGAAGGGGACGATTTAAAAAGAATTTTTTATAAAGCATTAAATTGGGATAATCCTGTTGGAACAGTTATACGGCGAGTAAAATAAGAATTACTATTTTGTATCTTGTTGTGAAGATGAGCTTGGAAGTACCATGTACCTCACGGGAACAGACGGAGCAGCATATAGCTCTTACTCCTATGATCCTTTTGTAAACAGGATAGATCCAAAGACAGGAAAGCTGAAAAAAAGCATAACTCAAAGGCATGATTATACAGTAGATGGAAATATCATACAGCCCTTTGCATTTACAGACTATATGGGAATTCAAGTTTGCAAAACCTAGACAGTCAGGGTAATTGCCTGTAATTATACATGCTCAATTTAATGGTTGGCATTAGAAATGGAGACAATTATGGAGAATAGAACAAATATAATACTTGAAGAATATATTCCATTAAAGATTATAATTAATAAAGATGATGAAGCGGTTGATTATTTAACATTTTCAAAGAATAATATGTCATATATTGAGCTTACATTTGGAATTAATAGTCATTTTTTAAAAAGAGTTACGCTGTTGTCTAGCCATGATTTTGAGTACTCTGATGAAAGGTTGTTGATTGATAAATATATAGAAACAAATATATGTATATTAAAAAATAAAATAAAATGTGATATTTTTAAAACTATAATATATCAGAATGGAGCAAAAATTATTTTATCGTCAGAAAAGGCTTCGAGATATGTAAAGGTGGGAAATGTTTTTCTTGGTTTATCAAATAATAAAGCTATTGTTAATATATGCGTTTGTGAAATGAGTCTAATGGAATTGAATCACTTAAAGAATGAATTAGAATTACAATAGTATTATTTTGTGATAAAAATGAAGCTGTTGATAGCTACTTTGAAGAAGGGGGTGGAATCTATGGTTGGGAAGAAGAGGAGGATATTGTGATTGATTATGCAATGTTTGTAAAGTGTGCAGAACTTGCGTATTCAATCTATAGTGAAAATTATGCCATAATAATTTGAGTATATTATGTTATCTATCATTATATATTTGAATTGTAATAATCTATAATCCCTGATATTATAATAGTACTTAGGGCTGATCGAAAGATCCGGGTCCACATGATGACGGGCGGGGCGCTCGTCATTTTTTCTTTATTGATTATACAGCTAGTCCGATGGACCACACCCGGGCAATGAGCTATACAGGTATCATGTAAAGATGATTATAGCGTTTTTAAAGTAGGTGAGATTGGATGATAAGTTCGTTGATGGAATATAATGGATATCACGCAAAGGTAGAATTTGATCAGGAAGATCAGATTTTTATTGGACTTGTTCTTGGAATAAATGATTCTTTAAATTTTCATGGAGAGTCAGTAAAAGAGCTTACTCAGTCTATGCACGACTGCATAGATAATTATTTTGATTACTGTAAAAAGATTGGAAAAGAACCTGAACGTGATTTTCATAAAGCATAGATGTGATACGATGCGGACATGCTGGAAATAGATTGATTATCGCTAATACGATAATTGCTATTTGATTTATAGAAGTTGCAAACAAGTCTCCTTCATGCTAACATCTAAATGTTCTTAAAGTTCTGAAAATATCTGAGGCATATCTGCCAGACATTTCAGCATTTAAGATTAAAAATCTAGCATAAAAAATGCTAAAATTATTGACAACCGGCAGGATATACCCTAAAATAAATCATGTGATCAATGTGGCGGGAGATGAGTTATATCGCATTATCACTGGATTTTCATTAGTATTTTCATTAGTACATCCTAAATTTTTTCAAAATAATAAAATATCTGCCGGAGAGGAAGAATCTCTTTTTACAAGAGGTTATGCGCGTATGCGCAGGAAAGGAAAGTATGGAAAGAGAAGAAAAACAGAAAGCACTTGAAGCTGCCCTTGGACAGATTGAGAAACAGTACGGTAAAGGCGCAGTTATGAAACTGGGTGATCCCACTAATCAGATGAGCGTTGAGACTACACCTACAGGTTCACTCAGCCTTGATATCGCTCTTGGACTTGGTGGTATTCCTAAGGGACGTATTGTTGAGATATATGGACCTGAATCTTCAGGTAAGACAACAGTTACACTTCACATGATCGCAGAAGTTCAGAAGAGAGGCGGAATTGCAGGCTTCATCGATGCTGAGCACGCTCTTGATCCTGTATATGCAAGGAATATTGGCGTAGATATCGATAACCTCTATATTTCTCAGCCAGACAGCGGTGAGCAGGCTCTTGAGATCACAGAGACAATGGTACGTTCAGGCGCTATTGATATCGTAGTAGTTGACTCTGTTGCAGCGCTTGTTCCTAAGGCTGAAATTGATGGAGAGATGGGTGATTCACATGTAGGTCTTCAGGCAAGACTTATGTCACAGGCTCTTCGTAAGCTTACAGCGGTTATCAGCAAGTCTAACTGTACAGTAGTATTCATCAACCAGCTTCGTGAGAAGGTTGGTGTTATGTTTGGTAACCCTGAGACTACTACAGGTGGTAGAGCTCTTAAGTTCTATTCATCAGTTCGTCTTGATGTTCGTCGTACAGATTCCATCAAGGTTGGCGGCGAAGTAGTTGGTAACCATACAAAAGTTAAGATCGTTAAGAACAAGATCGCTCCGCCATTCAAGACAGCAGAGTTTGATATCATGTTCGGTAAGGGAATCTCACAGTCAGGTGATATCCTTGATCTTGCTGCTAACATCGATATTGTTAACAAGTCTGGTGCATGGTACCAGTACAACAGCGAGAAGATCGGTCAGGGTCGCGAGAATGCTAAGGCATATCTTGAAGAGCATCCTGAAGTTATGGCTGAGATCGAAGGAAGAGTTCGTGAGTTCTACAACCTTCCTTTAGATGAGTTCTCTAAGGCTCAGGCAGCTAAAGCTTCTGATGAAGCCGGCGAAGAGACAGCAGCTAAGAAGACAACTAGAAAGAAAGCTGCTTCTGAAGACTAAGGCGTGTTATTTTACTAAGACTAAAGAAAAATCACTTTTGTCTAATAAGCCTATTTACAGAATCTTTTGAACAAAAAGACAAAAATATAAGTTGGAGGCATTTAACCGTGCTTCCAACTTTTTTCAAATTAGCTGATCTTAGGAGATTTTCTGTATAGAAAGGTAAATTCATGACTATCACATCCATTAAAGAATATGATCGCAAAAGATCTCAAATATACATAGACGGCGAGAAAGCATTCCTTTTATATAAAGGAGAAATTCGCAAGTATAAGCTCGAAGAAGGCGGAGAAATAGACCAGCTTACCATTGACGTAATAATCAGGGAAGTCCTTTGTAAACGCGCCATACTTCGTGCAATGAACCTCTTGCAAAAACGTGACTATACAGAGTATAAGCTAAGAGAAAAGCTAAATGATGGCGGTTACCCTCAAAGCTGCATCGATGATGCCATAGATTACGTCAAGAGTTATAACTACCTTGATGACAGAAGATATGCAGAAGATTACATAAGATACTACATGGAATCCAGAAGCAAAAAACGTATCATGCAGGACCTTGCTCAAAAAGGAATAGATAGAGACCTTATTACTGAAATCATAGATGAATCCTATTCTTCTGATGACAGCAACGTAGAACTAGAACAGATCAAGCACCTACTAAATAAAAAACACTATTCTCCTGATCTGGAATATAAAGAAAAACAAAAGATCATGGCCTTTTTATATAGAAAAGGCTATAGCACAGAACTTATATACAAAGCTATGGATATGGACTAATACATCCCAAAATAACTGCTCCCCGGTATGCCGTGGGAGCAGTTATTAAATTAAGATCAATACCTTGAAGATTCCTGAGGGTGGCAGTTAATAAATGATCCTGGTGTCTTTGAGAGTTTTTTTAAATTCAAGAGCGTGATATCTGGAGTCTTATATTCCGTTTAGGGTCCGCATGTTTGAGCGTAGCGAGTTCCCGACATAGAAGTTCATCCATGAACTTCTAAACATGTCGTAACTACGTCCTGTAGTTTCGGACCCTGGAATATAAGACTCCAGATATCATGCCTTGAATTAAAAAACTCGAGAGACACCAGGATCATTTATTAACTGCCACCCTCAGGAATCCTCCGCTATGCCCAATTAATAATTATTGTTTTAGATTTTATTTATGTTGAATTTAGGTTGGGTGCGTAAAATGACATTCATAGACAAGCAACGTGTGAAACGAAAGGCATGGAGGAAGACATATATGCAAGGAAGACACGAAATCAAACACTGTATAAGCCTGGCAGACTACTACGTTTTGCGACAAAGGTTACGGGCTGTATTAAAACAGGATAAGCATGTTGGCCCCACCGGTCAGTATATGATCCGTAGCCTTTACTTTGATTCCTACGATGACAGAGCTTTGAAAGAAAAGTTGGACGGCGTAAGGGACCGCGATAAATATCGTATCCGCTATTACAACTTAGATACTTCCGTTATTCATCTTGAGAAAAAGAGTAAGCGTGTAGATATAGGATTCAAGCAATCGGCATCTCTTACACCGCAGCAGTGTCAAAGGATAGTTGATAACGACTTTGAATGGATGAAAGATCATGAGCATCCTCTGGTTCAGGAACTTTACCGAGGGATGAAATATGAAGGTATAAGACCTAAGACAATAGTTGATTATACAAGAGATCCATTTACTTACTCGGCAGGGAATGTCCGGGTAACACTAGATCATCACATTAGGAGTGGACTACGGTGTACGGATTTCTTAAATCCTGATTGTGTAACGATCCCTGTGGCTCCGGATGTGATAGTCCTTGAAGTTAAATGGGACAATTTCCTGCCTGACCTCGTAAGAGATATTGTTCAGGTTGAAGACACCAGAGCAACAGCGTTTTCAAAGTACGCAATATGCAGGATATTCGAATGAATTAAAGCATTATGAAGTTCTGATTACGAAAATACATCAGGGTTCATTCTGAAATAAGTAATACAAAACATGAAGCAGATACAATTTATATCTATATATACCAATAATAAGTAATTCAAAGAAGGAGTATTAAAAATGAGTTTCAGTGATATCTTTAAATCAAGTTTCTTAGAGAATGTAGCATCAGTAAGTATTTTGGACATGGTGATCGCCCTTGCCCTGGCATTTGGAATCGGCGTATTTATCTTTTTTGTCTATAAAAAGACTTTTCAGGGAGTTATGTATTCTCCAAGTTTTGGCGTAACACTTATAGCACTTACAATGATCTCGACCCTGGTAATACTGGCAGTAACATCCAACGTAGTTCTTTCACTTGGTATGGTCGGTGCGTTGTCCATTGTTCGTTTCAGGACTGCGATCAAAGATCCTCTTGATATAGCATTTTTGTTCTGGTCAATTGCAGTTGGTATCGTTCTTGCAGCAGGTATGATCCCGCTTGCAGTGTTCGGAAGTATTATCATCGGCCTTGTTCTTGTTCTTTTTGTTAACCGCAAGACATACGTTAAACCATATATAATTGTTGTATCACTTGAAGATGAATCTGCAGAAAAAGAAGTTATGGACTTCATCAAAGCTAATACAGACAGACTTATCCTTAAGGGCAAGACAGCTCGCAAAGGCAGTATCGAGCTTACATATGAAGTAAGACTTAATTCTGAAGACACAACATTTGTAACAACTCTTGGAAACAAGAAGTACGTTGATAGCGCAGTACTTGTAAGCTATAACGGTGAGTATCAGTAATAAGCTTTTGAAGAAAAAATAGCTACATATTCTTTTGACATTGAGACAGAAATCCTCACTTGCTGCGGATTTCGTAATATAAGAACTTAAAGGCTAATCTTACGACTAACTCCGCGAATTGGTGTCGCGAGCTCCACCAATATCGAATCATTAGTCACTCGTTTCACTCGCGGCATTAGATTAGGAGTACCCAAATATGTCTTTTAACAAATACACAGGAATAGTCTGTACCATAATTACACTGATGACTGTGCTTGTTGCTATTGTATTTATGAATGCTGAAAAATTAGGTGTTTCCAGTGTAACATCTGATATATCTGCTGATGAAAACGGCGCTTTTTCAGACAGAGATCTGGATTCTTCCTATACAGAATCCTCAGCAATTTATATAGATTTAAGTGATATAGACGGATATACAAGTGGCGGAGCATATGAACTTGATGGAGATCTGTATATTGCAACAGCAGGAACATATGTCTTAAGCGGCACACTTGAGAACAATCAGGTTATAGTAAATGCTTCTGATGCAAAGGTTCAGATAGTACTTAATGGAGTTACGATCACCAATGACAGCTTGCCAGCAATATATGTGGCAGCAGCTGATAAGGTGTTCATAACACTTGAAGAAGGATCTGAGAATGTAATTGAATCTGCAGGGTTAAGTGAAGAAGCTGCAATAGCAGCAGATGTTGATGCAGCCATATATTCAAGTTGCGATCTTACGATCAATGGTTCAGGAACGCTTTATGTTACAGCAACAGGCGGGCATGGTGTTAAGAGTAAGGATGATCTGGTAATAACAGGTGGAAACATCACAGTTACAGCGGATGATAATTGTCTTGTGGGAAAAGACTCTGTTCGTATATGTGATGGAATTTTAAACCTGACGGCGGGTAATGATGCTATAAAGGCAAATAATGATTCCGATGAAGATAAAGGATATGTAACTATCACGGGTGGTGAATTTACAATTACAGCTGATCATGACGGTATTTCTGCTGTTACTTATGTGGATATATCAGGTGGAAGCTTTGATATCACAACAGGCGGCGGATATGAAAATGCAGCAGCTCATACAGATGAGATGATGCCGGGCGGCGGAAATATGGGCGGCGGCAGACATGATATGGATGGCGGAAATGCACCTGGAAATGGCGATAATACAGAATCTTCGGATACAGAAGAAACACCAGAGATGGGTGAAGCACCTGACATGAATGGCGATATGCCAGAGATGGGTGAAGCCCCTGAAATGGATGGTGACATGCCGGAGATGGGCGAAGCACCTGAAATGGATGGTGACATGCCGGAGATGGGCGAAGCACCTGAAATGGATGGTGATATGCCGGAAATGGGCGAGGCTCCAGATATGAATGGAGATAATTCTGAATCATCAGACCAGGTAGAAACAGTTGATGCATCAGAAACTGAAGACGAAGAATCCGACAGCTCTAAAGCAATCAAAGCAGGAACTAAGATTACAATTTCAGGCGGAGCGATAGTAATCAACAGTTCTGACGACGCGATCCACAGCGACGGAGACCTTCTTATCTCAGACGGCACGATCACTATTTCCACAGGTGATGATGGATTACATGCAGAGAACGAACTTAATATAGAAAACGGAACTGTCGTAATTGAAACAAGTTACGAAGGAATAGAAGCATATTTTATCAACATCTATGATGGAGATATAAGCGTAACATCAACAGATGATGGAATGAATGCTGGCGGCGGCTCAGATTCTTTTTCCATGATGGGTGGTCAGATGCCTGGTGGCATGAATCATGACAATATGGACAGTGCTGATGCCGGAAGTTCTGACCGTGAAGATTCAGACAACATAAATACTGATGAAAATAGTATTGAAGGACGAGGCGAAGATGCGAATGTATCTGACGGTCAGGAGGTAGATGAAAGCGATTCAGAAGATACCGAGATCCAGTGCCTTGCAATCTACGGCGGCAATATATACGTAAATGCAGCAGGCGACGGTCTTGATTCTAACGGCGATCTTATCATCTACGGTGGCAACATTATAGTTGACGGTCCTGAGAACGGAGCTAACGGTTCCCTTGACTCCGGTACAGAAAGCGGCGGCGAACTTATCGTTAATGGCGGTACAGTTATAGCACTCGGAAGCTCAGGAATGCTTGAGTCCTTCTCTGATACTTCAGAGCAGAACTCATTCGTAGTTGTTTTTGATGAGGGATATGTATCAGGAGATGTTATTACAATAACTGATCCTGACGGCAATGTAATATACGAATATACAGTAGCAAAGAGCGGAACAGCAGTTATATTCAGCAGTGCTGACCTTGTACTTGGACAGACTTATACTGTTTCAATAAATGGTACAACATCAGAAGAAATAACTTTAGATAGTGTATCTTCAGGTTCTGTTTCCTCTATGGGAGGCATGATGGGACCGGGAAAAGGCGGCGACGATGCCTCCCGAGGCTAATCCTATCCTTGACAGAGAGCCATTACAGGCGTAAACTTAAGTTATTGTAAAATTGTATAAACAAATGCTGATTTTGGGCATGATATACAAAATATTGTACAATGAAAACTGAATAAGGAGGTGCTCCTGTAATGAGTATTAGTATTACTACGGTTGTAATTATAGCAGTAGTAGTAGCTGCACTTTCTGTCATCATTACCGTTAACGTTAACAATGCACGTCATAAGAAAAATGACGCAGCTAAGATCGGCAGTGCTGAAGAAAGAGCAAGAAAGATCATTGACGATGCCCTCAAATCTGCAGAAGATACGAAACGTGAAAAACTCCTTGAGGTAAAGGAAGAGTCCCTGAAGACTAAGAATGACCTGGAAAAAGAAGTTCGTGACCGCAGAGCAGAAATTCAGCGCTCTGAGAGACGTATACAGCAGAAAGAGGAGAATGTCGAGAAGAGATCAGAAGCGATCGAAAGAAGAGAGCAGAGCCTGAGTGCCCGCGAGGAAAATCTTACAAAGAAGACCGCGGAGATTCAGAAGCTTGATGAGGAGAGACGTAAGGAACTTGAGAAGATCTCAGGACTTACAGCTGATCAGGCTAAAGAATACTTACTCAAGATCGTTGAAGATGATGTTAAGCATGAATCGGCAGTCATGATCAAGAACATCGAAGCCGAGGCTAAGGAAGAAGCTGATAAGAGGGCTAAGGAGATTGTGATAGGAGCCATCCAAAGATGCGCCGCAGACCATGTCTCTGAATCTACTATTTCAGTTGTTCAGTTGCCAAGCGACGAAATGAAAGGACGTATTATTGGACGAGAGGGTCGTAATATTCGTACACTCGAGACCATGACAGGTGTTGATCTTATCATTGATGATACACCTGAAGCTGTCGTTATTTCTGGTTTTGATCCTATCCGTCGTGAAGTTGCGAGAGTTGCTCTTGAGAAACTCATCGTAGATGGTCGTATCCATCCTGCAAGAATTGAGGAAATGGTTGAGAAGGCAAAGAAGGAAGTTGCCACTCAGATCAAAGAAGAAGGCGAAGCAGCATCAATGGAAGCTGGAGTTCATGGACTTCACCCTGAAATCATCAAACTTCTCGGAAGACTTAAATTCCGTACAAGTTATGGGCAGAATGTTCTTAAACACTCGATTGAAGTATCTCAGTTGTGCGGTCTGATGGCAGGCGAGCTTGGCCTTGACATCCGTATCGCTAAGAGAGCAGGACTTCTTCATGACATCGGTAAAGCCGTTGACCATGAAATGGAAGGCTCACACGTACAGCTGGGTGCAGATATCTGTCGCAAGTACAAGGAGTCAGCTCTGATCACCAATGCTGTCGAGGCACACCATGGTGATGTTGAACCTCAGTCTCTGATTGCAGTTCTGGTACAGGCAGCAGATGCTATTTCTGCAGCTCGTCCTGGTGCAAGAAGAGAGACGCTGGAGACATATACCACAAGACTTAAACAGCTTGAAGATATCACTAACAGCTTTAAGGGCGTTGAAAGCTCTTATGCTATTCAGGCAGGACGTGAAGTTCGTGTAATGGTAGTTCCGGATCAGGTTACAGATGCCGATATGGTTATTCTGGCACATGATATTTCTCAGAAGATTGAAGCTGAGATGGAATACCCTGGACAGATCAAAGTCAATGTCATCCGCGAGAGCAGAGCAACAGATTTCGCAAAATGATGCTTGCGAAGTTGCATAACCTAAAATGAAAACAATAAAAGAGTCGAACTTGTTTCGGCTCTTTTTGAATTAATGGCATAGTTGTTTTGATCTTGTACTCGTTACGGTATATTCTGAATTCATGATAGATTCTATGATGATTTGAAGTTGCGCACATTTTATAAATGTTTTAGAATAAAGAGCTGTTATTGCCTTGTGAAGATGGTTAGTATATGCTAACATATTTTTGATGATTTATTTATATATTATAAAAGACAGGGGGCATTAATTATGCACGAATCAGGGGAAGATTATCTCGAAACCATATATATATTAAAGAAAAGAAATGGAAGTGTTCGTTCTGTAGATGTGGCCAACGAACTTAATTTTTCCAGACCAAGTGTATCAAGGGCTGTAGGTATCCTTAAGGAAGATGGATATCTGACAGTAGGTGAGGACGGAGAACTTGTCCTTACAAAACTTGGCACAGAGAAAGCCAAGAATGTATATGACAGACACACCAGTCTTACAAAGTTTTTGATGCTCACTGCCGGCGTTGATGAGCAGACCGCAGAAACAGATGCCTGCAGGATCGAACATATAATAAGTGCCAGCACCTTTGCTGGAATCAAGAAGTACATTAAGGAGAATAGTAAATAAGCCGATCAATTCTTTGGACAAGTACCGGCAAAGCAGTACTAGTGCCGAATGAAGATAAAAGGTTTATTTACGGAAGGATTTAAATGCTCCCAGATAAGTTCATAAATAGAATGAAATACATGCTGGGCCAGGAATGCGACGCGTTTCTGGTCTCTTTTGAATGTGAGAGAAGTAAGGCACTTCGCCTTAATCCGCTAAAGCTCCAGGGCGGAAGGGATGAGGCTAAAGGTAAGCTGCCTTATGAGACCAAAGACATCTTATGGGAAGAGAATGGTTTTGTGTACAAGGACGAGGACGAGCCGGGTAAGTCTGCGCTTCACATGGCAGGCCTTTATTATATTCAGGAGCCAAGTGCCATGTCACCGGTTGCCTACCTTGATCCAAAGCCTGGTCACAGAGTCCTTGATCTGTGCGCAGCTCCCGGAGGAAAGAGTACTCAGATAGCCGGAAGAATGCAGGGTAGGGGAGTACTTATTTCTAATGAGATAAATGCAGGAAGAGCCAAGATCCTTTCTGAGAACATAGAAAGAATGGGCATTTCTAATGCTATGGTCTTAAATGAGACTCCGGAGAATCTGTCATCCCGCTTTGAAGGATGGTTTGACAGGATTCTGATCGACGCACCATGTTCAGGTGAAGGTATGTTCAGGAAAAATGAGGATGCTGTAACCAACTGGTCGCCTGATAATGTCAGACTCTGCGCGAACAGGCAGGACGGAATTCTTGATAATGCTGCGGCAATGCTGGCGCCAAATGGAAGGCTTGTATATTCTACCTGCACATTTGCTCCTGATGAAGATGAGGGAACTATCTACAGGTTCTTATTAAGGCATCCTGAGTTTAAAGTGTGCGAAGTACCTCTCTTTGAAGGAATGGACAGAGGTAATCCAGAATGGGCACTTATTGACAGTGCTGATGAAGGAACCTGGCACGATCAGCCTTCACAGGAAATCTCACAGCAGTTATCCGGCTGCATAAGACTATGGCCTCATCACCTTAAGGGAGAAGGTCACTTCCTTGCAGTCCTTGAAAGAGTTAATGAGGCAGAAGCCAAAGATGCAGATGCTGAGCCTGTAACCTACTGCCCAGGCGGATTCCAGCGAGGTATTAAGATTGAGCAGAAGAACATGAGTGCAAAAGAGCAGAATGACTCTAGCAATAATACCGATTCCTTTAAGGGGCTTTCTGATATTACCGGCAATGAAGCAGCAGATGCTCTGCCAGGAGCGGAAGTAAAGAAGGAAACCAAAAAGAAACTCAAAGCCAAAGACAGAAGAGCCATGGATAAAAACGCCGGAAGAAATCTCAAAGGATCTTCCAGAGGCGGAAGTGCTCTTGATATGGCAGCAAAGCTCTGGGAAGAATTTGCAGGCGAAGTTTTGACAGAGACTGGTTCTTCCAGACTTTACGGAACTTTATTTACTTTCGGAGATAATGTATATCTGGCTCCGCCCCTTATGCCTTCAACAGACAGGCTTAAGGTCATGCGTCCCGGACTTCATCTTGGAACTATAAAAAAAGACAGATTTGAACCTTCTCATTCACTGGCTCTTTTTCTAAGAATGGAAGATGTGAAGCATAGCGCGGATTATCCGGCAGACAGCCAGGAGATAAAGGACTTTACATCCGGTCTTACACTTAGCGCCGGTCTTGAAAATGCCTGGTATCTTATTACTGCGGATGGCTGCAGCATAGGCTGGGCTAAGAGTGACGGAAGAAGGCTCAAAAACCACTATCCTAAGGGCCTTAGGATAAATTATGCAGATTAAGAACAATTAAGTTGTTATTTTTACGAAAATTTTTACGAAAATCTATGATATAATAAGTCTGGATTATTGACTGAAGATATTTAAAAACAAAGAAACATAGATCGGTCCTGGATTTCAGTGGATGGACCATTATAAACATGAGGATATTATTATGAAAGAAGAACGTCCTGTATTTGTTGTCGGGCACAAGAATCCTGATACAGACAGCGTTTGTGCAGCTATTGCTTATGCAAGGCTTAAAACAATTGTTACCGGAAGAGCCTTCGAGCCAAGAAGAGCCGGACATCTTAATGAAGAGACAAGTTATGTTCTTGACAGATTTGGAGTAGATAAGCCCCAGATGCTTACTGATGTTAGAACTCAGGTCAAGGATCTGGAGATCAGAAACCTGTCGGGTGCATCCGGAGAGACTTCGCTTAAAGATGCATGGGAGATCATGCGTAATGCCGGAGTTGTAACAGTTTGTGTTACCAAGGATGATCAGCTCCAGGGTATTATTACGACTAATGATATCGTTACATCTTACATGGATGTTTATGATTCAGATATTCTGTCGGATGCCAAGACATCTTACAGAAACATCGTTAAGACCCTTGATGGTAAGATGATCGTTGGTGATGAAAACGGCAACGTTGAAAAGGGTAAAGTAGTAGTTGCTGCTGCGAGCCCTGAGGTTATGGAGAATATCATCGATTCAGGTGACGTTGTTATTCTTGGTAACCGTTACGAGACCCAGCTTTGTGCTCTTGAAATGGATGCAGACTGCATCATCGTATGTGACGGTGCAGAAGTTGCGCAGACAATTCAGAAACAGGCTGTTGCCCATAACTGCCGTATCATTACAACGCCACATGATACATTCACGGCATCAAGACTTGTCAACAGTAGTATGCCTATCGAGCATTTCATGAAGAGCGAGGGACTTGTTTCCTTCCACATGGATGACTATATAGAAGATATACAGGAAGTAATGGCGCAGGAGCGTCACCGTTATTTCCCTGTACTTGATGAAGATGACAAGTACATAGGTATGATCTCACGTCGTAACTTCCTGGGTGCAAGGAAGAAACAGCTCATACTTGTCGATCATAATGAAAAGAATCAGGCAGTACACGGTATAGAGTCTGCAGAGCTTTTAGAGATCATCGATCACCACAGACTCGGAACGATCTCTACATCTTCACCTGTATTTTTCAGAAATCAGCCACTTGGTTCTACTTCTACTATCGTATACCTTATGTATAAAGAGAATCAGGTTGATATAGATCCTCAGACAGCAGGCCTTCTTATGGCTGCTATACTGTCTGATACTCTTATGTACAGAAGCCCTACATGTACTCAGATTGACAGAAATGCAGGTGCTGAGCTTTCAAAGATAGCCGGCGTTGATGCAGAAGCTTTTGCCATGGAAATGTTCCATGCCGGAAGTAATCTTGGATCTAAGACTGTTCCTGAGATCATTCATCAGGATTTCAAGAAATTTACAGTTGATAACAAGACCATCGGCATCGGACAGATCAATTCCATGAGTGCTGAAGAACTTGGCGAGATCAAGCAGAAAGTCATACCGGAGCTGGATAAGACTCTTAAGGCGGACGGTATTGATATGATTTTCTTCCTGCTGACCAACATATTAAAGGAATCGTCGGATGTTGTGTTTGCAGGTAATGGAGCGGAAACAATAATAGAAAACGGATTTTCAGTTGAAACAAGAAATAAAGGAGCATATCTTCAAGGCGTAGTGTCCCGTAAGAAACAGTTTCTTCCGACAATTGTTGATACCCTCGAAGGGTAATATAACTGGAAGCTTATCGGGAAAGGATGAAGGTAATTTTGAAAGAGGTAGTAAGCAACAGGATATATCAGGAGTTTTCTGAGGTTTTATTGAAGAATGAGAATTCTACAAAGATCTCACAGGAAGCTTTTGGAATAGTATCGAACTGGTTGCCATTGGGGAAAGTAGTATTAGAAGCAACATTAATACCGGGGGAAAACAATTATATCCTGGAGAAGAAGATCGTTTCCCGTCCTTTGTTTATCAAGGACAGGGAAGCGATATTATCTGATTATCAGGAGAAATTTTCTTTTGGGCCTGCTGACAATAATATCTGTTTTTTGTGTACATCAACAGCAGAAGATGGACACTTTACAGAGGAGGAAGCAGAGCATCTTAAAGCTTTTCTTTCTGAAATGTATATACATGTAGAGAGAATGTACCTTGGGAAAGGACTTCAAAAGGCTTACATTACCCAAAAAGTCACAGGGCTTCCCAATCAGGCGGGCTATATGGCAAGAGTTATAGCTCATGTCAAAAAGAGTTCGTACGATGACTACACGTCTTTTTATTTTAATCTGCGTGGTTTTGGTCTTCTCAATTACGAATTCAGTGAAAAAGAAGTTGATGCAATTCTCAAACGCTATGGAAGAGAACTTAAAAAGAGAATCGATGAAGGTGAGGAAGTAGGTCATCTTGGCGGTGATAACTTTGTTGCTTTTATAAAGAAGAACAGAGCAGAGTATTTCCTTAACCAGATAAAAGCAATTGAGACATATGGTGTATACAAGGGAAAGAAGATACCTGTTATCATAAGAGCTACAATTGGTGTATTTGATCTTGAAGCAAGGAAGATACATCATCCAGGAGAAATAATAGGTCAGCCTGGTGCGGCGCTTAATTACGCAAGAAGAAAACGTAAGAATGTCGTATGGCTTACACCTGAGATCATGGATGAGATCTTTTTTGACAAACAGATATATGACGGACTTACAAGTGCTATCAATAATGGCGACATTACTACTTATTATCAGCCTAAGGTTAATCTTGAAACGGGTGAGGTAGTAGGTGCAGAAGCTCTTGTAAGATGGAATTATGGAGGAACGATGCTGGCACCTGATGCTTTCGTTCCGATACTTGAGAAGTCTACAAGGATCAGTGAGCTTGATTTTTATATATTAAGACAGGTTTGCCAGATGCTTGAAGAAAGAAAGAGGGAAGGCAAGACTGTAGTTCCGATCTCTGTTAATTTTTCAAAGAGAGATCTGGAGATACCCAATATTTCTTCAAGGATTACTGATATTATAGATAAATACGGCATTGACAAGGATGAGATCATTATTGAGGTGACGGAGACAGCTTATTCCGATGAGCAGGAAAGACTGCTTTCATTCCTTAGGCAGATGAGAGATAACGATATCTCTACTTCTATTGATGACTTTGGAACAGGCTATTCATCATTATCCGTTATCCGTGAATATCCTGTCAGTGAGATCAAGATCGATAAATCCTTTATCGACAGGGCTGATCTTACAAGAGAAGATGAAGCTATCGTTGGTTCTGTTATCGCTATGGCCCGTATGTTAAGACTTAAGGTCATTACTGAGGGAGTTGATAAGTGTGAGCAGGTAGATTTTCTTCTTAGACTTGGATGCAGCAGAGCTCAGGGATTCCTTTTTGATAAACCTCTTTGCTATGATGATTTTAGTAAAGTTCTCGACAGAGGACGTTATGAGGTCACATGGGCTAAGAAAAGAAAATAAACGCTAAAACACATTATTGGATATGCAGGATAAGATATGAGTATAGTTATCACGATATATTCCAAAAGTGCTTTTAAAGAATTCGTACTTCCGGCTGGCTCTAATAAGAGGCTTGCGCTTCGAATAGAGAGCAGGAAGTTTCGAATTGAAGAAGATGTAGCGGTTCTTTTGGAAAATATAGGGGGAAGCTGGAGATTTTTATCTTCAGATGAAGTGAATCAATTAAAGCTTCCGTTATGCCAGATAGATAATTACGACGGCTGCGACCTGAAAGAGGGCGATAGCCTTTCTTTGCGTACCAGATACGGCGAACGTCTTGCTGTCATGGTCAGGGAAAAAGAAAAGCCCTTTATTGCCTATAAAAAGTATGACCTTAATAACATAGTCAAGCTTTCGGTTGGAAGCTCAGATGAATGTGATATCAAGTATTCTTTTCTTATATCAGAAAGAGAGGTTATATCCTCTGTTCATGCAGTAATGGAAGCTGATATCAATGACGGCGGATGGATACTGACAGATAAGAGTACTAATGGAACATTTATTAATGATATTGCTATACATGGTTCCAGAAAGCTTTTATTTGGCGACAGGATCAATATATGGGGACTTTACATGGTCTATGCAGGAGATGTTCTTGCTATAGATCAGACTTCTTATACCGTTTTGTCAGGTATGCTTTCCCAGATCAAATGCAAGTCGGATGAAGCTAATGGCTTTTTGGCTGATCAGCAGGTAAGGGATTCTTTTGGAATGTCTGATAATTACAAGGTTGTCTATCACAGACCACCACGTAATATGGACAGGCTTTTTTCTGATGAGATCATCTTAAAGCATCTTCCTTCTAATGCGCATATGATCGCTAATGATTCAGTAATTCCTCATACCAGAGTTTCAAAAGAGATAAAGCGTATCCGTAATGATTACTCGGATTATCTTGATGTGATGGAAGAGAAGATCGCATCAAGCAGTGAAGGAAACAGAAAGATCCTAAATGACAGATATCCAAGTGCACAGGAAGCCTGCGATTGCAGAAAAGGCCTTCCTGATAATCTCTGGAGTAGAAATACAACTCATAAGGACTTTCTGTATCACAGGATCGGTAAAGGCACTATTCCGCTTCAGATGAAGATAGAGCTTCCTGAAAGCGATAATGTCTTTTATGATGATGAGCTTGATAAAAGATGTCTTGATATAGCCAAGAAGTACAGGATGCTTGAAGATGTGCCTGTATGTGTTGACCTTGCAAGCGAGAATCTGATTGGTATAGTTGGCGGCAATGGTAAAAGAGGCTCTTATCAGATCGTTTATGATCTTATAGCCCAGATCACTACTCAGAACTGCTATACAGATGTAAAGCTTGCTTTCCTTACAGCTAATGATATTTCAGGCAATAATGATTCCTGGTCCTTCGGACTTTGGTTCCCGCACGTATGGTCTGAAGACAGAAAGAGAAGATATATTGCCTTTGAACAGGAGGAGATCAGCGACGTATGCTATGATCTTACCTCTGTATTCAGAGAATATTCCAAGAATCCTGAGAAAGACCACCCTCACTATGTGGTAATAGTAGAGGATCAGTCTCTTCTTGAAGGAGAGCTTATAACCAAGTACCTTTTTGATCATGAGAATGCACCGTTTGTAACCACGCTTCTTATGGCTGAGGATGTTGCAGACCTTCCTAATGCCTGCAACCTTGTAATTGAAAATGATAATGATTTCAAGGGAATGTACTATATTCGCGAAGGTAAAAGTAACGGTTGCGAGATCGAATTCGATAGTATAAGTCCCGAGATCTTATATGAACTTTCCGGAACTCTTTCTACTGTTGTTGTAGATAATGAAGGCGGCGGCGGTGAGATTCCTGATGAAGTCAGCTTTTTTGATATGTACGGTGTGATGGCCCCTGAAGACCTTCACATTGAAGATAGATGGCGCAGAAACAGAACCTATGAAGGTATCAGAGGCTGCATAGGTCAGATAGCAGGTGGACGCCCATGTATACTTGACCTTCATGAAAAGTATCATGGACCTCACGGCCTTATTGCAGGAACTACAGGTAGTGGTAAGTCTGAGCTTCTTCAGACCTGGATACTTTCACTCGCAGTAGAATACAGCCCTGAAGATATAGCCTTTTTCCTTATCGATTATAAGGGCGGCGGAATGGGTAATGCTTTTGCAAAGCTTCCGCATGTTGCAGGACAGATTTCCAATCTGTCAGGTCCTCTTGTTCGCCGCGCCATGGTGGCTATAAAGAGTGAGAACCGCAGAAGACAGCGTCTTTTCATAGAAAGCGGTGTTAATAATATTGATGCGTATACAAGGCTTTATAAAAATGGCGAGACCAAGGTTCCGCTTCCGCATCTTCTCATAATCATTGACGAATTTGCCCAGCTCAAAGCTGAAGAGCCTGATTTTATGCGTGAGCTTATCAGTGTCGCTCAGATCGGTCGAAGCCTTGGTGTACACCTTGTTCTGGCTACCCAGAAGCCGTCAGGAACAGTAGATGATAATATCTGGAGTAACTCCAAGTTCAGGATATGTCTTCGTGTTCAGGACCAGAAGGACAGTATCGAGATGCTTCATAAGTCTGATGCAGCCTTCTTGTCAAATACAGGACGAGCTATCCTTCAGGTTGGAAGCGATGAACTTTATAAAGAGTTCCAGTCAGGATATACAGGCCAGGCCTACGACAGAGATGGAAGTAATCACAAGATCACTGCCAGACTCCTTACTAATACAGGTCGTGAAGGTCTTATTGGTAACTATCTCGAAAGCCGTCGTAAGGCTGCTCTTCGTCATGAGTTCATACTTGGGCTTGTTAAGGACAGGGGACTTCGAAGCGGAACAGCATACGAAGATATGCTCTACCTTAACTTTGTAAGACTCCGTGATGAGATACTTAGTCAGGAGCCGGAGCTTATTAATGATGGCGATGTTCTTGCAGACAGGATCATTGAAAGATCTGAGATGGAGAATATAAGACTTCCTCAGAGAAGAGAGAAGTCCCAGCTTGAGACTGTTATTGAGTATATTATCGATACAGCTAAAAAGCTTAAACTTCACAGTAATACGCCATTGTGGCTTCCTGAACTGCCATCCCAGCTCTCACTTCCTGAGCTTGACGGGTATAAAGGATCAACATGGCATAATGGCAGATGGCCCAGAGTTTCAAATAACGCAGATATCAAGACTTATGCAGGTCTTATTGATGATCCTGTTAACCAGTATCAGATGCCGCTTATCATTAACTTCTCAAGAGGCGGTAATACAGCGGTTTGCGGTATGACGCTCAGCGGCAGAAGTACATTTTTACAGACAGTCATATATTCTCTTTATCAGAGCTATGCACCTTCAATGCTCAATGCTTATATTCTTGACTTTGGCGGAAGAATGTTTGAGGTATTTGAAGATGATGCTCATACAGGTGGAGTAGTATATGATTCTGATTCCCAGCGAATTCCTAATCTTATCTGCATGATCCAGGATGAGATCGCAAGGAGAAGAAAGGAATATGTGGGAGCAGGCTTTGATGCGGTAAGATCTGAAAAGGGATTCAAGGATCCTGCGATCATACTTGTAATAGACGATATGGCTTCATTCCGCGAGAAGACAGAAGGTGCATACGATGATGCTCTTATGCAGATAGCAAGAGAGTGTGCTTCAGTTGGAATCTACCTTCTGATCTCTGGAAGCGGATTTGGAATAAGGGATATTCCGGGACGTATGTCTGACAGTATTCGAAATATCTTTTGCCTCCAGATGGCAGATAAGATCGGATATATGGATGTTCTCAGAACTTCCCAGATCGAGATCACTCCTCAGGGTGGAATCGCAGGAAGAGGTCTTATATTATCATCAGGCCATACCCTCGAATTCCAGACAGCGCTTGCATGCAGTGGAGATGAGCTTTCAAGATCAGAAGCAATCCGAGACGTCCTTAAAATGCAGACTGGTTCTTATGATGGACCTAAGGCGATGGCTATACCGTTTATTCCTGACAAGCCGACATGGAATTTGTTTAAGGAATCATTGGTAAATGTTGATGCAGGATTGCTTCCTATCGGTTATAATATTACAAGTGCACGTATCGAGAGTATAGACCTTGATATGACATATTTATATCTGATCAGCGGCAGGCCTAGAAGTGGAAAGACTAATCTTATACGTATCCTGTTAAGGACATGCCTTATGAAAGCTCCTATGGAAGTTACAGTATTTGAGACCTCCGGAAGGAAAGAGCTTAAGAGCGATGCTGAAAACATGGGCTTTGGATATGTAACAGATGTTAATGAAGCTGTCGAGTGGCTTACAAATATCATTCCTGCTTTTAAGGAAAGAAACGCTGTTAAGACAAAACTTAAGGGCGAAGGCAGGAGCGATGAAGAGATACTTGGCGAGATCAGAAATACAAGTAAACCTATCTTTGTTTTTATTGATGACCTTGTAAGTTTTGCACAGATGATGCATGGCCCCGAAGGAGCAACACACAATCTGGCAGGTGCTATTACCAATCTCTTTGAGAAGGGTAACCTTTTAGATATTTACTTCTTTGCGGCATATGACGATGAAAAGAGGATAGATGCTGCCGGACTTTCGGTATACGAATCATTTGTTTCCTACAAAAATGGTATACATCTTGGTGGTATGGCTGATGCTCAGAGCATACTCAGATTTGATGGAATACCATACAGGAAGCTTACAGCAGCCGGAAAGCCTGGAAGCGGTGTAACATCATCATATAGTGATAAGGGTTCAGTACAGGTTGTGATTCCGCTTGCTTAAGAGGTGGATCACAGCTGATGCTGAAATAATACGTTAATAATAAATGAGGTAAAAATGATTTATTATCTTTCATTGATGGAAAGTAAATTGGAAACTCGTCTGTTAAAAGAGCTTGTTCCGTCTTATGCGGCAAGATATACAGATGACTATTGGGATTACTGCTATACAGAATTCCTTTCCGATGCTATCGAGAGAGTCGAGGCAGTTAATAAGCATGACTTTATTGCCTGGGACACTATGGTCAAAGGAGCCGGCAACCAGCTTCTGGAGCTTAGGAAAAGGAACCCTTCTGCATTCCTTTTGCTGTTTGCTTCAGGAAGAACTAATCCCATGCTTTATGTCAGAGCAGGTGTAGCTCCTGACGCACTTGTACTTAAACCATATGAAGAGGAAGGTCTTAAGAAGGTCCTTGATGAGTCCTTTGAGCTTATTGCTGACAAGTTGTCCAAGACAAGAGGTCAGATGATAAGCGTCTATACAGGACACGCTCAGAAGTATCTTCAGCTTGATCTTATCGATTATATGGAAGCAAGAGATAAGAAGGTATTTATAAGGATCAAGGATCAGGAATACGGTATATATGGCACACTGGATGAGCTTATCTCCAAACTTCCAAAGCATTTTATGAGATGCCACAGAAGTTATGTGATCAATATGCTCCACGTAGACAGCATCGTATTGGCAGAGAATTACATCTTAATGAAGAACGGTGACCAGGTACCTGTTTCAAGAACATATAAGAAGGAAGTCAAAGAGTATGGAATTGAGAATGAATAGCGGATATATAATGAGCAGACTTGATCTTTCGGTCCTTCTTTTATCTGCGAAAAAGGACAGAATATGTACACTTGCTCTGCCAAAGGCAAACGAAATAGATGATCTTCAGATGCTTTCAAGTGCATTCAGACTTGCAAGAGACGGACTTCTTGAAGTTCCTGTAAATGAAGATGTACTTGATGAAGATAAAAAAGAAGAAGCAATGAGCTCTGATGATATACATCCATCAGAGGAGGCTATGGAATTTCTGGAACCTCTTGTTGCTGCAGATAGAGTAATACTTCTGGTTCCACATGATAAAGAGATGGATCAGAAATTCATTTACTTCTCTAATACCAAAGTGACATTAGTAGAAGCTGACAGCCACAGAGAAGACAGGATCAGACTTACTTCTTTTGACAAGGATTATTTTGAAGAGTGGATCAGATCAACATTTGATCTTGAAGAGAATCTTCCGGAGTCAGAAGAGGCAACCAACGATTATGTAAGGGCCGTAGATCCTGAAGATATTGAACGCGAGAATTTAAGAGCTGTAAGAAGAATGGATCTCGTGGATCTTGAAGCATGGATGGAAGATGCCGGCAAGAGTTCAGGACTTACTCCGGTATTTGCCATGTCATACATGAGAGGAAGCGATGGCCAGATGACCAAGTACAGTATGCTGCTTCGCGGAAGATATGGTGAGTGGTGCATTGAGTGCCCGGCAGGAGATATTCTTTCAGATGATGAAGGAATGGAAGTATGGCCGGTTTACGAAAAGATGTGGGCAAATATATGATACTTGTAGATTTGCAGGTTGTGTCGCTTGACAGACATTATCAGTTCAGTCTGGATGAGTCCAAGAGCGTTCTTGAACTTATAACAGAGATCAAAGATATCCTGTGCCAGAAGGAACAGTGTGAAATGCTGGGAGAAGATGATGATCTCATGCTTTGCTCAGTGACACAGAACAGTATTTTGAAAAAAAACAGAACGCTTTCCGAGCAAGGGGTACGTAGCGCAGAGCGCCTTATGTTGTTTTAGGAGTTTATATGAGAGTAGATACAGATATCTTAAAAGAAGCAGCTGACAGCAGAGTAAAAATCTGTAAGAAGCTGGAAAACAGATCACTGGAACTTCAAAGACTTATCAAGGAACTTGAAACCTATGATGGTCTCGATGATATTTGCACTATGGCACGCGAAATAAATGCATGTCTCATTAAGGATATTCTGATGATAAGACAGACAGGAATCGCGCTTCATAGCATATCCAGAATTTACGAAGATGGAGAGAAGCTTATTGCTGATCATTCAGACGGCACAGGCTTTATCATCAAGGGAAGAGAACTTGGAATCCTCAATGATCTTGAGCCTCTTCGTTCTTCCTATGAACGTATTGTTCGTGGTGACAAGCTTCAGAATATAGGAGGAGAAGACAATTGAGCAGAATAGTTGTAGATATAGATCAGCTCGTACGTGATTCACGTTCGGTTTCTGAGCATCTTACAAGAATACAGAATTTACGAAAAGACGAACCTGAAGGCCTTAAGCAGCAGGGAGATAATGTTGTAGCAGGACTTGAAGAGTACAGCCGCTGCATACGTTTTGCTGCTGATAATTACAAAAGAATGCAGAACGAAGTTCGTGATGTGATTTCTTCTATCAACGTACAAGGAGATTAAGTAATAGTCTATGAGTAATATGAAAAAAGAAATAGAAGAATTAAAAAATACAGTAAACAGTATGAATGGTTACTGGAGAAGCGAGAGTGCAGATGTGCATCAGGATATTTTTGCAGATATCATTGATGAAGCACAGGATTATGCTGCCAAGTTTCCTGAAGTTACAAAGACAAGTGCTAAGACAGAAGTATTCGATTCTGATCTTTTAGACTGAAAATAGAGGTGTTTGTATGGCTGATAAAAATTCGATCACTCCTGAACTTTTGAAAGACAGAGCAATGAAGTTTGAAGAACTTGCTGATTCTCTCAAAAAGGATGTATTATATGTTCTTGAAGAAAGTGATGAAAAGACATTTGATTCATGGAAGGGCGAAGAAGCAGACATGTTCCGCGTTAAGGAAGATGTTGTAATTGACTCTTTAAAAGATGACCTTGATAAAACAGTCAAGCTTGCAGAACAGATGAGATATCTTCTGTCTAAGAGTGAAAGGACTTCAAAATGATGGTAATAGCTCAGAAATACTGGTATGTTCTGGTTGCTATAATAGTGCTTCTTATAGCATTTATTGTAGTTTTACTGGTATATATCAAGAATAATTCTAATACAAAAAGTAATAATAACGCTGTTAATGCCAATGTACCAAAAAGTGGTAGTGGTAAGAAGGTAATGGCAACAGATAATGTTCATCGTACTAAGTTTGTTGAGATAGGCGATAGGGCATCAGGTGATACAATGCTTTTGTTTGATGCACCATGTAAGCTTTGGATAGGCGATATGGACAGACCAGAGGTCAAATTTGAAATGCCGCTGACAGATGCAGGTGTTTCTATCGGATTTGATAAGAGCAATCAGGTATGTCTTGATTATGATGATACAGTGTCAGGCGTTCACTGCCGCATTTATCCTTCCGGAAGTAAGACATATATCGAGAATAAGAGCAAGACTAATCCGGTTATAGTTAATGGCCAGAAAATTGAAGAAAGCGCTGCGATCTACTCGGGGACAGAAATAATAGTAGGTAATATCAGGCTTAGTGTGAAATTTGCCTGAATTACATCGCAGTTGTTGGAGGAAGGCATAAATGGGGGTTATCAGATGTCCGCATTGTCAGGAAATGATACCTGATGACTTTGCACATTGTGGTTTTTGCGGTAAAGACGTTAACGTTAAGAACAATGAATATATGCTGCAGATCGGAACAGTTCTGCAGGATAGATACTATATAGGAGCAGCTATAGGACAGGGCGGATTCGGCATTACCTATAGCTGCTGTGATCTGCGCCTTGATATGAAGGTTGCGATCAAGGAATTCTATCCGGATCGCCTTGTAAAAAGGGATTCAAACGAATCTGGTAATGTAGTTTTAATCAATCCATCTAAAAAATCTGTCTACGATCACGAAATGAGCAAGTGCCTTCTGGAGGCGCGTACACTTGGCGATTTTGCAGATGACCCGGGTGTTGTCAGAGTCAGTGATATTTTCAATCAGAACAATACAGTATATATAGTTATGGAATATCTCGAGGGAATGACTCTTGAGCAGTTCCGTAAGCGTAATCCGGACGTTGATTTCGATTTTTGTTATAAGATGCTTAGTCCGGTTATCAAAGTCCTTGAACATATACATGAGAGAGGGCTTGTTCATCGTGATATAAGTCCGTCCAATATTATGGTTCTTCCGGATGGAAGAGCAAAACTTCTTGATTTTGGCTCTGCAAGCCGTTTTGATAAGGTCGAAGAAGATGATGAGATCCTTGTTCTGCGCCAGGGATATTCTCCTATAGAGCAGTATCAGAAAGGGATGCCATCTGGCCCATGGTCAGATGTTTATTCGTTCTGCGCAACTTTTTATTATATGCTGACTGGAGTTAATCCCTGCAGCGCCGATGACAGAGTAGGAGATGATCAGCTTGAAAAGCCCTCAGCGCTTGGCGCTGTTATCCTTGAAGATCAGGAGAATGCCCTTATGCATGGGCTTGTTCTGAATCCCAAACTTAGAACAAGATCTATGAAGCAGCTTGCGGACGAGATGGAACTTAGAGTTCCGGTTGCAAGATCTGAGCAGCTTTTGAACCTGAAGGAACAGATAGAAGCACATATGGCAGAAGGTTTCACCGGAATGGTCGATGTATCCGGTTCTAATAAGGCCGTAAATAGTACTGTAAATAACACCGGTAAGAAGGTAAGGCTCAGGAAAACAATAATAGGTCTTATTGCAGCGGCTATGTGCGTTTTGATCTGTATCTGCGCTGTGCTTATGTTTGTAAGAAGTAAACAGGCTCCCAAGATCACATCATCTTATCTCATAGAAGAAAGCGGCAATAATCTTACTGAAAGTGAAAATGTCAAGGTAACGATCAAAACTGCTGTTGAATACAGGGCATACAATAGCAGTTACAGTGATTATCCCGAAAGCTATAAAAATGAAGAAACAGTAGAAGTATGGTCTGGTCAGGATGACAGCATTTATTTAAAGAATACCAGTACAGTAGATGAGGGTTATATAGCTTATATGATAATGGATCATGTCAAAGGGGATACATATAAGCTTGGTAAGCGTGATGCCAATAATTATTCGATTGATAACGGGTATGAATCGTTCATGGTACCAATGTTCCTGAGTACGTCCTGTTTAAATGGTGGTATGCAGCTCTCAGAAGACATGTCCAAACTCAATGGAAAGTCCTGCTATACAGTAAGTGGCGAGCTTAGTTCCAAGATAGTTCTGGAGATGGTCAATGAACTAAACATTTATGACTGGCTTCCGGAAGAGTATATCAAGCTCTACGGTCTGGTTCCCAAGGGAAATATCACAGCTTATTTTGACAGTGAAAGCTTTGAGCTCAAGCGTATTAGTATTACTTTGCTGGGCTTTGATCTTGATAGTCTTGCCGAGACTTCTAACAAACATTTCGGATATGAAAAATACAGATTCGATGAGATGACAGTTACTATGAATGTGGATTATTCCTATGGTGAAAAGGCTGAGCTTGATGGAGCAGAAGCTAAGCGCTTTGCTGATACCAGAGAGAGGATCCAAAGCGGTGATTCGATAACCTGGGCCTATAAATGGGGATATATCTGGAGTCTGGGTATTTCATAAAGAGATAATACATATAATCGAGTAGGCTGACTCCTACTCGATTTCGCACACGAACATTCCGCACTTCGTGCTCCATGTTCTTACAACCGGCAAATGAATTTGTATGCAAGCATCCATTCGCTTGCCGGTCTTGTGCAACAAAAAAGGAACTGCATCCTGCAGTTCCTTAAATAATGCCGGTGGCGGGACTTGAACCCGCACTGAGTTGCCCCAAACAGATTTTGAGTCTGCCTCGTCTGCCAATTCCGACACACCGGCGTTTGCAACTCCATAATAATAGCATATTGGAGCATATCACGCAAGAAGTATTTTACATGACTTTTTGGATGTAGATTACCAAAATACGCATTTTCAGTGCGTTTTGAAATTCGAGTTTAAGGAGATGACAACATGAAAGTAGATCCAAAGATGATAGAGATGGCTGACATATATCATTTATCATTCATGACCAGAGTTAAGTATATATATCTGCCGGCAATGTTTCCGAATCTGTATAAGAAAAGGCTTTTAGACAAAACTTTACCAAATAAGAAGGATTAAAAACACAATGACTATTGAAGCTAAGAATATAACGGTTAATATAGGCGGAAAGACCGTTCTTGATAATGTTACATGGGAGATAAGTTCTGATGATACCTGGGCTCTCACAGGAGACGAAGGAAGTGGTAAGTCAGCTCTTATAGATGTAGTACTTGGTCTTAGAAGACCTGATAAGGGACATGTATCACTCCTTGGAGATTATAAATACGACAGGGTAAATGCAGGTGTTGTATTTCAGGAAGACAGATTGTGTGAGTATTTTTCCGCAGAAGAAAATATCGTATTAGTAAACAACAGATATTCTGAAAAAAGAGCCGGAGATGAGCTTAAGCTTCTGATTCCGGAAGAGTATCTGGGAATTCCTGTAATGAATCTTCCAGGAGATATCAGAAGACTTATATGTATAGTCAGAGCCTGCTGCATTCCTTCGGATGTGCTTATCATGGACGAACCCTTCAGGGGACTTACTCCGGAGAAGAGAAAAGAAGCCATAAACTTCATCAAAGAGGCAGCAGGACATAAGGGAATCGTATATGCCCAGAGGACTATGGAAGGACTTGAAGCATATAAGAATTTCAGATTGTAAATACAATTTAGAACATAAATCATTGAAAATAAAAAAACTTTGATACTAAACAAAACTGAATTTAGTATCAAAGTTTTTATTTATTCTTTGGCTGAATACTGAGGTTTATTGATCTCTAGAAGCCCCATGATCGTACATACTGTTGCAGCAATGAAGTCTGTAGCTGCTCCTGCGTATAGTATTCCGTCGATTCCGAAGAATCTTGGAAGAATCAAAAGGAGCGGCAGAAGGAATATTACCTGTCTTGTAAGTGAAAGGAATATACCTTTTATAGGTTTACCTATAGCTGAGAAGAAATTTGAAATTATAGGCTGTATGAAATAAGTAAACAAGAACAGATAGTATATTCTGATGTACTTAACGCCAAATTCAAAGTATTTCTCAGAACCGCTTCCAAACAGTGCTATCAGCTGGTGCGGGAATATCTGGAACAAAAGAAATCCAACGATACTGATTACAGCACCGGCTTTTAAAGCGCCAAACAAAGCTTCTTTAACTCTTTTAAACTGCTTTGCACCATAGTTAAAACTTGCTATGGGCTGAAGTCCCTGTGAAAGACCTATAACAAATGACATGATCATCTGCATGCTTTTTAAGGATACGCCTGATACTGCAAGCGGGATATCTGAACCGTATTCTGACAGACTTCCATAATGTTTAAGACTCTTGTTAAGAACGATCGCAAGAAGCATCATGGCAAGCTGGTTGAAACAGTTAGCAGCGCCAAGAGACATTATTTTCATGATAACAGAAGCTCTTGGAATAAAAGATGATACATCAAGCTTTACTGTTTTGTATCTTGTAAGGTACACAGCACCCATGACTGCAGATATGATCTGTCCGATGATGGTAGCGAATCCTGCGCCGAACATTCCCCATCCGAATATGAAGATGAAAATATAGTCAAGAATGATATTGGTTATAGCACCTGTAAGGTTCATCTTCATTGAATATTTTGGACTTCCATCAGCTCTTATTACGTGAGTTGCACAGGATGAAAAGATAAGGAAAGGAAATCCTATTGCAGTAACTCTTAAATAGCTCTTGGCAAGCGGAAATACATTTTCAGAAGCTGCAAAGAATATCAAAAGATCTTTGCAGGTGATCTCTACGAACAGAGCTAATACCGTACCTGTGAAAAAGGCCATAAAAGCGGCATTTCCAATGAAATATTTGGCACCGTCTTTTTCGCCTCTTCCCATTGAAAGATTGAAGTTTGAAGCTCCGCCTATTCCGAATAAAAGAGCGCATGCGATGCAGGCAGGAACAAGCGGGAATACAACAGTGGTTGCAGCATTACCCAGTTCGCCGATCTTCTGGCCTATAAAGAGCTGATCGACAACGTTATAAAGAGAGCCAACAAGCATGGCAATGATACTTGGTATGGCGAATTCTTTCAGAAGTGATGAGATTTTCTTACTTCCCAAAGGGTTTTGAACATTTTTTTCCATAACATTTTTTCCTTTAACATATATATAGGTGCCATAGTTTGAAAAAAGATTTCAGACTCAGACACCTAGATTATTATAGTTTTTATTAGCTTAAAATAGCAACAAGAAGATGATGATTTTATATATGGAATATCGTAAATGTTTGAAATATAGTAAATACCTTGAGCATAGATTTTTATTATTTTTATCCAAATGGTAATTTTGAAAAAATAGTAAGTTTAAATTGCGATTTTTGCCTTATTAGATGGGGAGAAGTCCTTAAATTAGTAGTGAAAAAATAAATTCTCTTTGCTATAATGTTATACAGATGCGGCAAAGTAATATTGCTAACGTGGAATTAAAAGGAGGAAATTCTAATGGGTCTTATTAAAGCGATTACAGGGGCAGCAGGTGGCGTTCTTGCCGATTCCTGGAAAGAGTATTTCTATTGTGAATCAATTCCGAACGATGTTCTCGTAACTAAAGGACATAAGAGAGTATCAGGACGTTCATCCAATACAAAAGGTAGTGATAATATCATTACAACAGGTTCAGTTATTGCAGTTGCAGACGGTCAGTGTATGATCATCGTAGATCAGGGCAAGGTCGTTGAGCTTTGTGCAGAACCTGGTGAATTCACATATGACGCTTCTACAGAGGCATCAATCTTCTCAGGAAGCCTTGGAGAAGGCATTGGAGCAACATTCGCAAGCATTGGTAAGAGATTTACATTTGGCGGCGAAGCTCCTAAGGATCAGAGAGTATATTATTTCAATACAAAAGAAATTATGGGTAACAAATATGGTACAGCTAATGCTGTTCCATTCAGAGTAGTAGACCAGAACGTTGGTCTTGATGTTGATATCTCTATCAAGTGCTTTGGTGAGTACAGCTACAAGATCATCGATCCTATTCTTTTCTACACTAATGTATGTGGTAACGTTTCTGCTGATTACAACAGATCACAGATCGATTCACAGCTTAAGTCAGAGCTTCTTACAGCTCTTCAGCCTGCATTTGCTAAGATTTCAGGCATGGGCGTAAGATATTCTGCAATACCTGGACACACAGCAGAAATTGCTCAGGCTCTTAACGAGGAGCTTTCATCCAAGTGGAGAAATCAGCGCGGTATCGAGATCGCTTCCTTCGGTGTATCTTCTGTAAAGGCTTCTGAAGAAGATGAGAAGATGATCAAGGATATCCAGAAATCTGCAGTTAACAGAGATCCTGGTATGGCACAGGCTACTATGGTTGGTGCTACAGCAGATGCTATGAGAGATGCTGCTAAGAACACTAACGGTGCTATGATGGGCTTCATGGGCATGAACATGGCTCAGAATGCAGGCATGGGCGCTATGAACAATTTCCAGGGTAATTATGGACAGGCACCTGCTAATAACTACAACACAGCAGCAGATGGCGGTTTTGGTGCAGCTACAATGCAGCCCAAAAATGCTAACACATGGAAATGTGCTAAGTGCGGAACTGAGAACGTTGGTAAGTTCTGTCAGAACTGTGGTGAGAAGAAACCTGAAGATGTACAGCTTGGCTGGACATGCCCTAAGTGCGGTAAAGTAAATCAGGGCAAGTTCTGTCAGGAATGTGGTGAGAAGAAGCCTGAAGGCGCTCTTACATACAAGTGTGACAAGTGTGGATGGGAGCCTGAAGATCCTGCAAATCCACCAAAATTCTGTCCTGAATGCGGCGATCCATTCGGTGAAGAGGATATCGTAAGATGATAAGGCAGAATTAAATATTTGCATAATATAAGCCGGAGCTTGAATGCTCCGGCTTTTTGATGGTATTAGTAATTTTAATATTCCCCATTCCAAATAGAATCTATCTTTTCAAATTTCTTGATCTTCCCAAGTATAGAATATGCTTTTGAATTTAAATTTTTAATGCTTTGCTTAAGGAGCGTTTTATCGCCTTTTTCCTCATCAGATAAAGGATAGTTTACCTGAAGAATCGGTGTAAGCTCTCCAAAAGAATTGAAGCGTATCACAAGTTGCCCCATACTGGGAAAGACGGTATTTACACTTTTGGTAACACGTTCAAGAGAGTCGGGATCGATATCATAGAGGTCGAATCCGGACTGATATTCAGCTATAAGCATATCGGGGCCGTTATAAGAGAATTTAACATCATTACCAGCCAGGTCACTAATAAAAGCATTTATAATATCACGTGTTTTCATGTAAAAACCTCCTTGCGACATTGAAAATACAGGTACATAGAACTATATCCTGCGATTAATCTTACGTTTTATCCTTTTCAATAGGTATATCGGCGGATAATAAAAGCTATTTTACTAAAGACTTAATAAAATGCGAAAAAATGACGATAAAGTTACGGGAAATGTTGTTTTGAAATGTCACTGGAAAACATCAATGATAAGTAGTTTACGTGAGGTTGGATTATGCAGCTAACAAACTATATGGAAAAAATAGTTCTTGACAGGCTGGATACGGTTCTTGGTATGTTTCCGAATATATGCACCTGTGATGAGTGCAAGCAGGATATTGCCAATCTTACTCTTAATCACCTGCCTCCAAAGTATACTTCTTCAGAAAAGGGTGCGATCTTCCTCAATATGGAAGCTCAGAACAAGCAATATGATGCTATGGTTGTTCAGGAAATTGTCAAAGCAACAAACATAATATCTCAAAATCCGAGACATCCAAAGAATTAAAAACTCATTGTTCGTGACGTGGAGATCAGTATGGTAAATTCAGTGGCTCTTATATGCCTTTTACTAATATTTATATTTGATTTTATACTTGTAGTAGTCATTCAAAGGATGCACAAGCTCTATAGAATATACCCGATTCTTGCGCTCTTTTCGCTTATGCTTGCAGTCGTAGCGAATATAGCTATTGCATGCACCAAGGATGAATCGGTTATAATGATCGCTGAGTCTTTTTACTACATCCTGATCATGATAGAGTTCTTCTTTTTCTACAAGCTCTTTGTCAAGTATATTTATAGTTCTGATGAAACCAGAGTCGTTGATGTATTGATAAGAGGTTTTGTTGTTGTTGATGCTCTGCTCCTTATTTCAAATATTTGGAACAAGTGGGTATTTTCTGTTGAAGCCATAGAGGGAAGACCTCGTAGATTTCTTGATCTTGGAATAAAGGTAACCAATCATGAAATGGCATATTTTCATTACGTTGTATGCCTTATTATTACCCTTGGATTTTTAGTTCCCACTATAAAAAGAGTTTTCACATCAAAAGGAATTTATAAGATTCGCTATGTGGCTATTCTTGTCCTGTTCGTTGTGATGGAAACTGTATTTGCTGCGAATTTCTATCTGGATATGCCGGTTCCTGTCGTAATGCTTATGAGCTCGCTTATGGTATTAGTCTGCTTCTACATAATGAACTACTATGTTCCTGAGAAGATCAAGATCAGGACTATGGAGGAAACTCTAAAAAGGCAGAGCAGCGGTCTTGTGGCCTTCGATAATGACGGAAACCTTGCACTTGTTAATGAAGTTACTTTCGAACTCCTTAATATACGCTCGGAAGATCTGACTGGGCTTAGGAACAAGATAGAAGAGTTTATTGAAAAAAGAGATGGTCAAAACAAGATATATGACAGATGGATAGAAGAAATACCGTCCAAAGACCTTGGAAGCAAATTTATCCAGATAGACGGCGGCGTTCTTAGAGACAAGAAAGGAAATATCATAGGCGGTTTCTATAGCTTGACGGATCACACCGCTGAACAGAACGCACTGCAGCTTGAGCACTATAAGCTTACACATGATGATCTGACAGGACTTCTTAATAAAGAGGGTTTTTATGAGAACGTTAAAGAAATCCTCACAAAAGAGCCAAGAAATGACTATATCATCGTTTGTACTAATGTTAGAGACTTCAAGATAATCAATGACCTGTTCGGATTTGATAAAGGTAACGACATAATCCAGAAGATAGCATCAATGATAGCTTCCGGAAGTAATATGAAAGACTGCACAGCCCGTATTGTAGCAGATCAGTTTGCTGTGCTCACTACAAGGGAAAGATTTAATAAGGCTAATCTGCTTAAACAGCTGGAAGAAGTATCCAAGCTGATCGCGAGCTCTTATTACATCATGACGATCCATTGTGGAATCTATAACATCACCAATCCAGAAATGGAAGTTTCACTTATGTGCGACAGGGCCAATATGGCCATCAGTACCATACGTGAAGAGCCCGGCAACATGATAGTCACATATGATGACAAGATGATGTCTGATATCCTTCGTGACAGACAGGTTGCTAATCAGCTGGAACATGCCATTGAAAATGAGGAGTTTGTAATATTCCTTCAGCCTCAGGTTAAGGATACAGGCGAAGTAATAGGTGCAGAAGCTTTGGTAAGATGGAATGATCCAAAGCGCGGAATACTGGCACCTGGTGCTTTTATAGAAATACTAGAAAAGACAGGATGCCTTTATAAACTGGATCTTCATGTCTGGGATCTTGCAGCAAGACAGCTCGCTGCCTGGAAAGGAACTCCGTTTGAAAAGCTGAATATATCAGTAAATATTTCACCAAAGGATTTTTACTATGTTGATATATTCAAGGAATTTACAGGACTTGTTAATAAGTACGATATATCGCCTTCGAAGCTTAAACTGGAAATAACAGAGACAGCCCTTATGATAGAACCAACAAGGCAGCTTACTCTTATAGGTAAGCTTCATAAGTTTGGTTTTGATTTTGAAATTGATGACTTTGGTAGCGGATATTCATCCCTTAGTCTTCTCAAAGACATGCCTGCTGATATTCTGAAGATCGATATGGAATTCCTTCATGAGACAGAAAATGAGCAGAGAAGTAAGAAGATCCTTGAATCTGTCATCAGCCTTGCTCATGAGCTGAATATGCAGGTTATCACAGAAGGAGTAGAATACGATGGTCAGGTTAAATTCCTGCTTGAGCTTGGATGCGATATTTTCCAGGGATATTATTATTCAAAGCCTCTTCCTGTGGGCGAATTCGAAGATAAATATCGCGATAATGTTCATTGATCAAATTGAAAAAATTTTTTGAAAAAATCGAAAAAAATGTGGATACATTTGGCCGAAATTGTGTTATTATCAGATAGCCGAAGCACAATTTCGGCTCTATTTCATGGTGAAGGAGGTGGTTTTAATGAAGGAAACTCATAAATCTAGTAATGACAACCCTGTGCCCCGATTGTGTACAGCATTAAAACCAAAGGAGAATAGCCATGGAAGAAAAGAACTATCAGGAGATTGTCCGTGATCTCCTAGAGACCAGGCAGTACACTAAACTCCGTGAGCTCATCGCTGACATGCAGGAAGTCGATGTAGCTCTTGTTATGGGTGAAATGAAGGATGAGGATTCCCTCAAGCTTTTCCGTCTTTTGCCCAAGGATATGGCTGCTGAAGTATTTGCTAATCTTGAGTCTGACGATCAACAGTATATTATCAGTTTCTTGTCAGACAGAGAAACCTCAAACATCGTAAACAACCTGTATGCTGATGATGCTGCGGATTTCCTTGAGGAGATGCCGGCTAACGTAGTTAAGAGAATTCTTGCGCATGCTAACCCTGAGACGCGTAAGGATATTAATCAGCTGCTTCAATATCCGGAACGTTCTGCAGGCTCTATCATGACGGTGGAGTATGTTGATCTTAAGAAGGATATGACAATAGGACAGGCTATAGAACGAATCCGCAGAATAGGTCTTGATTCAGAGACTGTTAATATTTGTTATGTTCTGGATGCAAGACGTGTTCTGGTTGGAACCGTTGACCTTAGATATCTTCTGATCTTGAGTGAAGATTCGATCATCGGTGACATAATGAATGACAATGTCATATCCATTGGAACAATGGACGACCAGGAAGAGGCTGCGCGTAAGATTCAGAAGTACGACTTTACAGCCATGCCTGTTGTTGATAATGAAAACCGTATGGTCGGCATTATCACAGTCGATGACGTTGTGGATATCCTGGAGCAGGAGGCTACAGAGGATATCGAAAAGATGGCAGCTATCGTGCCATCCGATAAGCCTTACCTTAAGACAGGTATCTTTGCTACTTATAAAAAGAGAATGCCCTGGCTCTTACTTCTCATGATAAGTGCCACATTCACAGGAGCTATCATTACAAGCTTTGAAAATGCACTGGCTAAATATGTTGTTCTTACTGCGTATATTCCAATGCTCATGGATACAGGCGGTAATGCAGGTTCTCAGGCCAGCGTTTCGATCATTCGTGGTCTTTCACTTGATGAGATCGAATTCAAGGATCTCTTTAAGACTGTGTGGAAAGAGATAAGAGTTGCTGCCATGTGCGGCGCTACGCTTGCAGTTACTAACTTTGTAAAGCTTCTGACAATTGACAGGATAGACTTTAAGATTGCACTTATTGTATGTGCAACACTGTTCCTTGTAGTTATCATCGCAAAGTGTGTTGGTTGCCTTCTTCCTATGATATCAGATAAGATCGGACTTGACCCTGCAGTAATGGCGAGCCCTATGATCACAACTATTGTAGATGCGATCTCACTTCTTGCATACTTTACTATAGCAACACATCTTTTAGATTTTTCGTAGATGAATATTTAAGACTTTTCGGCCTCCTTTCCTTGATGGAATGGGAGGTCTTTTTTGATTCGATAGGAAATTTCTATAGTAAAAATATACTTCCCAATTATAGACGAAATTGTGATAAAATATTGATGTGAGATATTTCAAAAAAGTGCTGGGTGTCAAAAGGAACTGTTGACACCTACCTCATAGTATCTAATAAATCACCTGATCATAGAGGTTTTCGTTCAAGAAGTCATATGTTTTTGAATCTTTGATTCTGGAATGTATGATTCGCTATAATGTACCATTAACGAGGCAAAGGGAGATGATTACTCCCGGAACGGAGAGGCTGATGTTAGAGTATACAAAGATTTATTCCAAGAAGTATCCGGACATTGCACTTAAAGTTATTCCAGGTCATTTCGTAACCCCAAATTCCCATATCAATTATTATATGGATATGACTACCATGAAGACCAGACAGTCAGAGGCGCGTGCTATTGCTATGGCTATGAGTCAGAGTTATATGGCTACCACAGTAATTGATACCATTATCTGCATGGATGGAACTGAGGTTATTGGTGCATATCTTGCAGATGAACTCTCCAAAGCCGGCATTTTATCAATGAACCGCCATAAGACAATCTATGTAGCTACTCCTGAGTACGATCAGGCTGGTCAGCTTATTTTCCGTGATAATATGCTTATGATGGTCAATGAAAAGCATGTTCTTTTACTTCTTGCGTCCATGACTACAGGTAAGACTGTATCAAGAGCGATAGAAGGAATTAAGTATTACGGCGGCCATGTGAGCGGTGTATCGACAATCTTCTCAGCAGGTACATCTGTTGCCGGACATGAGATCAATGCTCTTTTCACAAAGGCAGACATCCCGGATTATATTTCTTATAGCCATGATAATTGCAAGATGTGTCAGGATGGAACCAGAATTACTGCTATTTGTAATGGCTTCGGTTATTCTGAAGTAAGACACTAGCACTTCTTCGGATTCTGAGTTTTCGAGAATAAGTCAGAAAGCGGCTTGACAAGATTAACAAAAAAGCGTACATTTTTCTTTGTAAACATATTCTTAAGAAAAATGTAGTTTAGAGCAAAGCCTGGTTTACTTTCGATAGGCTGCCTATGAGGAGGAAAAGTCATGGCTCAGGTAAAGAAAACTGCAGCAAAACCAGCAGCTAAGAAGACAGCTGCAAAAAAGCCTGCTGCTAAGAAAGCAGCAACAACAGTAAAGACCAAGATCGAGCTTCAGTACGCTGACAAGAACATTTCTTACGATGATATCGTAAAGAACGCTAAGAATTATTGGGTTAAGACCCTTGGTAAAGCAGCAGCGGATCTTAAGACGATCGATCTTTATGTAAAGCCGGAAGAGAACAGAGTTTATTATGTTGCTAACGGCAAGGAAGTTGGTTCATTCGAATTGTAATATGTATTTTGGCAAAAGACTGGAGAGTGTTCTTCAGTCTTTTTTTGCTGTTAAAAAAAGTGCACAATTAGCGGAAACGAAATTCGTCATTTTCGTTTCTTGTTAATTTATCAGCATATTAGTACAATGATATTAAGAAACGATAAATTTTCAAAACGTTTCCTTTTGGGTTACAATCGGTTTTTTCTCAAGATATAAAAATGTTTTATAGGGAAGATGAAAGAGGTGCCAATTGAGGCTGAATATTCCATTTAACGATAACTGGAAGTTTACAGATAAGTACAGGGATGATATTTGTACAGACGCATTTGATGAAAAAGATATGGAGACTGTACGTATTCCACATACACTGGCGGTTACGGATCTGCATTATTTTGATGAGTCAGTATATCAGAAGGTTTGCGGATATCGTAAGACTTTTAAGGCAGATCCTGCATGGAAGGGATCAAAGATCATCCTTCATTTTGAGGGCGTTGCACATGTGGCGCAGGTGTTTATTAATGGAGAGTCTGTGTGCAGCCATGGAAGCGGATATACAGCCTTCGATGCCGATATTACAGATCATATAAAGTACGAGGGTGACAATGTTCTTTCCCTGAAAGTATCAGGAACAGAAGAAGACAATGTACCGCCTTTTGGACATGTTGTTGACTACATGACATATACAGGTATCTATAGACCTGTTTCACTTGAGATAAGACCTGAGAACTATATAAAAGATATATTCGTTAGAGGGCTTATCCCAAAGGGATATACATATGATGAAAGCAGTCTGTCCGGCAGTAAGACAGTAGCTGAAGTTAAGGCAGATATAACTCTGGATCATGAAGATAAAAATCTGTTAGTAAAGCTTAGTCTTAAGAGATTTACGGATGAGAAGCTTGCTGCAGATGAAAAGGTTCCGGAAAAGCTTAGATGCGCATTTGATGCTTGCTGCGATAATGTATCATCCGATTCGTATTTTAAAGAAACTGAGCTTGGAACAGCGCAGATGGATGGGAAGACAAAGGGAATAAAGCACCGCACGCTTCCTGTATCTTTGTGGGATGTCTTGCATCCTGCAATGTATGTTCTTGAAATCCAGCTCCTTAATGGTACTGATGTTATTGATGAAAAAGAAGTAAGATTCGGATTCAGGAAGACATATTTTAGGCGCGACGGCTTTTATCTTAACGGAAGAAAGTTCAGGATAAGAGGACTTAACAGACATCAGAGCTATCCGTATGCTGGTTATGCAATGCCAAAGTCAATGCAGATCATGGATGCTGATATCCTCAGAAATGAGCTTTCGCTTAATGCGGTAAGGACTTCTCACTATCCTCAGTCACATGATTTCATATCAAGATGTGATGAGCTTGGACTTCTTGTATTTATGGAGTTCCCTGGCTGGCAGCATATTGGAGATAATAAGTGGAAGGATCAGGCCCTTGTAAATCTTGAAGAGATGATCACCCAGTATAGAAATCATGCAAGCCTTATGCTCTGGGGCGTAAGGATTAATGAATCTTCTGATGATGACGAGTTTTATGTAAGGACTAATGATCTTGCTCACAGCCTTGATGACAGCAGACAGACAGGCGGTGTAAGAGCCAAAGATCATAGCCATCTTCTGGAAGATGTTTATACCTATAATGACTTTTCTCATAATGGTTCAAATCCCGGATGTGCGCCACGTAAGAAGATTACAAATGATGACGGGCATGCATATCTTATAACAGAATATAATGGTCACATGTTCCCTTGTAAGAGCTTTGACACAGAAGACAGACGATCAGAGCATGCCATAAGACATGCAAGAGTTATCGACAGGGTCGCATCATATGATGATATCGCAGGCTCTTTTGGCTGGTGTATGTTTGATTACAATACTCACAAGGATTTTGGATCAGGCGATCGTATCTGCTATCACGGCGTTATGGATATGTTCAGGAATCCAAAGCTTGCAGCGGCTGTTTATGAAAGTCAGAGAGATGAACATCCGGTTCTTGAGATCTCATCCTCAATGGATATAGGAGAGCATGACGAATGCATAAGAGGTGATGTATGGATGATCACCAATGCTGATAGTGTCAGATTTTATAAAAACGATATATTCATTCATGAATATAAGAAAGAAGATTCACCTTTTGGCAACATAGCTCATGGACCACTTCTTATCGATGATTATATTGGTGATCAGATAAGAGACACGGAAAAAGAGTCCTATAGTAAGAGTCAGTGCGATGATATCAAGTATCTTATGAACAGGGCAGCAAGATTTGGAATGGGCGGCATCGGCGTTAAGGGAATGCTCAAAGCCGGTAAGCTCCTTACGATCAAGCATATGTCCTTCGAAGATGCAACAAGATTATATAATAAGTATATAGGTGACTGGGGCGGCAAATCCACAGAATTCAAGTTTGAAGCAATAAAGGATGGCAAGGTCGTTAAAACGGTTGTTAAGTCACCTTCAGTAAGCCTTAAACTTGATATAAGGGTGGATCATACAGAACTTGTAGAAGATGAAACTTATGATGTTGCAGCTGTCAGGATCAGGGCGGTTGATCAGAATGGAAACGTAGCTCCTTTTGCCAACGAGCCTGTATCATTCTCGGTATCAGGACCTGCTGAGATTTACGGACCGTCACTTGTATCACTGCAAGGCGGAATGGGCGGATGCTACATAAGAACAACGGGAGAGAGTGGCAAGGCGCAGCTTAAGATCAAAACAGCGTTTGATGAAAAGGAAATTGATTTTGACGTATCTGCTTTGGGCAAAGCTGAATAAGAAAAGCGTAAAGATAGTTAAACGCAATAAAAGTTAAAACGTAATAAAAGTAAAAACGTAATAAAAAGAAAATATTAAAAGGAAGGTGCCATATGGCAGACAAAGCAAAGGTTATCTTTGGTAACGAGATGCCTCCAAGGACTTACAAAAGTGCTGTTAAAACAAAGATCAAAAATGCAAAAAAATACGGTGATGATTCAGGTGTATTATATGATGTGAAAATAGTAGAGAATCCGTACATTGGACCATCACTTGGAGTGTCTGATATAAGAGTTGCTGAGGGAAAAGGCGATACTTCTTTTGACACAGAAAAGGGAATAATAGTAGGAAACATAAGAATGGGATTTGGCCACTACCGTATCTCGATGGCGATGGCTTCAGCGGCTAAAGCTCTTGGATACAAGCCTTACTGGCTTGACCTTAACTCTTTTCCTACAACGACCTGTACTAAGCTTATAAGCGGCCAGAACGAGCTCTATTCACTTGGATCAAGATTGTCCAAGAACCCTGTGTTCAACAAGCTTGTATGGGAGCCGGTTAACTACGAACTGTTCAGAAGACTTTCATATAACTGCACAGATCAGAAGAATGCAGAGCTTATGGCTCCTGTGTATAGAAATATTCCAAAAGATATACCTGTTATCGGAACTCATGTATGGCCTGCACAGGCGGCAATACATGCAGGAATGAAGTATGTTGTCAATGCGATTCCTGATAACTGGCCTATGGCGCTTCACCTTTCTGAGGGCAGTGTTCATACGATCCAGACTTATAATTCTTACCAGGGTTACAGGATTCTTAACGGAATGAATGGCAAGAAGGTATGTAGTCCTATGCCGTCAGATGCGCTTAAGTATACAGGTCATTACATTGATTATGAACTTGTAGAGAATATCGAAGCTGACTGTAAGGCAAGAATTGATAGAAAGAAAAATGGTAAGCCTACAAGATTCCTTCTTACAATAGGCGGAGCCGGTGCCCAGAAGGAGATCTTTGCCGGCATCATCAAGCACCTTATTCCTCTGGTTAATAAGGGTAAGGCTGCTTTATATGTCAACGTTGGCGATTACAGAAATGTTTGGGATGAGCTTATAGCAGAGATTCCCGGCATGAGAGAGCTTTCTTTCGAACATATGAACAATTGGTCAGAGACAGAAAGCTTTGCGGCTAAAGCTCTTGATCCTGAAAATGAGATCACAGGCATTCACGGTTTTTACCATGAAAATATCTTCGAAGCAGTATATGCGACCAATCTTCTTATGAGAAGCTGTGATGTACTAGTTACTAAACCTTCAGAACTTGCGTTCTATCCGGTTCCTAAGCTCTTTATAAGGCGAGTAGGTAAGCACGAAATGTGGGGGGCTATTCACTCTGCGGAAGTTGGCGACGGTACACTCGAATGCCGTGATATGGGTCACACTATACAGATGCTTAACATGTTCCTCTGGGATGGACACTTCCTTGAAGATATGTGTGTGAACATCATGAACAACAAAAAGGCCGGTCTTTATGACGGCGCAATGAACGTAGTAAAAATTGCTATGGGGTTAAAAAATAGCGATAAATGATCTATGAAAACCTGGTAAAAAGGTTAAATGAAGAGAGGGAAAATATATGAAACAGTTAAAACCTATTACTAACAAACTATTATGGATATTTGCAGTGGGCCAGTTCGGATGGAGCCTTCTTTCAGGTATTGTTGGAAACTGGATGGTTTACTACTATACGGGAACACCAAGTGCGGACAGTCCTAACACAGGACTTTTTGCATCTGGTATTACACAGAGCCCTATTCTTTTCAAGCTGACACTTTTTGGTCTTGTACTTGCTGCAGGACGTATCTTTGATGCTATTACTGATCCTCTTATTGCAGGATGGTCAGACAGAGCATGTTATAAGGGCGGCAGAAGAATTCCTTTCATGCGTGCTATGGCTATTCCTTTTGCAGTTATTACTATAGCTCTTTTTACAGTACCTCAGACTTCAAATATTGCGCTTAACGACACTGCACTTTTTGTTCTTCTGATGGTATTCTATCTGTTCATGACAATGTTCTGTACACCTTACAATGCGCTTATCGCAGAGCTTGGTGACACACAGCAGCACAGGATTAATGTTTCAACATACATTTCATTCACATTTATCGTTGGTCAGAGTATTTCATTTCTTCTTCCAAATGTGGCAGGAGCGCTTGAGGGATCATTTGGTCAGGCAGGTTCCATCAGAATGGCTGTAGCTATCATGTCAGCTATTGCCTGCGTAGCTATGCTGTTCCCTGCTTTCTACATCAAGGAGAGAGATTATATCGATTCCAAACCCAGTGAAACAAAGCCTTTTAAATCACTTATCAATACATTCTCAAATGGTCAGTTCAGACGTTTTGTTTACAGCGATGTGATTTATTTCTTTGCACTTACTCTGTTCCAGACAGGACTTCCTTTCTATGAGACCAAGCTCATGGAGATTCCTGATACAATGACATTTACATTAACAGCTACAATGACAGCCATCAGTGTATGTCTTTATCCTCTTGTTAATATTCTTGCCAAGAAGATTGGTAAGAAGAGCCTTATCATTACAGGCTTCTTTACATACTGCATCGTATTCCTCATTACTTCTATATGCGGTGTGGGTGTACAGTGGGGCTTCATCGTTGCTGTTACAGCTGCAGTTCCTATGGCTATCCTTGGAATCCTTCCTCAGGCCTGTGTTGCTGACGTTGCAGAGTGCACAAGACTTGAGACAGGCGAAGACAGATCCGGAATGTTCTTTGCGGCAAGAACCTTTGCTTTCAAGATGGGACAAGCCCTTGCAATGGTTGTATTTACAACTATCACAGCGATTGATACAGAAGACAACCTTTCGTCAGGCCTTGTAACACTTTCAGAGGTTAAGCAGTGCTACAGAACAACAGCAATTGTTGCGCTTATTACATGTTTTGTTGGCGCAGTTCTGTTCTTCAGCTTCAATGAAAAGATGATCCTTGGCAAGATTAAAGAGCTCAAAGGAAGCGACGAAATCTGATAAAGAGATAAAAAGATAAAAAAGATGCGGGTGACCGAGGCTTGAAAATAAAAAGCAAAGCTTTGGACACCCGTATTTTTTAAAAAATAGAACAATACCAAAATATAATAAAATATGTATGTAATAAAGTTATTTGTGGTATAATTAATAAGTACATCGTGTTTTTGAGATGTGCTTGATTGGTGGCGTTAACTAATAATTCAAATTACTTTTTGGAGGGTACAACATGTTTTGTGGAAATTGTGGAGCACAGGTTCCGGATGGATCAACAGTTTGTCCTAATTGCGGCGCAGCAATGGCACCAAAGGCACAGGCACCTAATATGAATCAGGGCGCTCAGTATCAGAGTCCTCAGTTTCAGAATCCGCAGGGAGGTTTTCCTAATCAGGGAGTTCCTGCAGGAAATGCACCTAAGAAGGGTAACGGTAAGCTGATCGGCATAATAGCCGCTTGTGTTGTAGTTGTTGCACTTATCATTTTCTGTGTTGTAAAGTTTGCCGGTGGATCAGGGCCTAAGGGTACGTATACAAACGGAATTATTACGATTAAATTTGAAGGCGGACGCATGAGCCTTATAGAAGAAGAGTCCGAGATTTCTTTCAAGTATAAGATGAAGAAAAAAAATATTATAGTAGATATTGAATCTACCACAGTCTCTGACAATTTCTGGGAATATATAGCGGATGAGTATGGCGTTGATGAGGATGATCTTGAAGATATGCTTGAAGATGATGCTGATTACGATGATTTATCTGAGGCTTTATATAAGGCATATAAAGATGATGATGGAGAAGCCCTTGGAGAGTATCTCGTTAAAGAAACTCCTTTTGATGACAAATTAGAATATAACCAAAAGAAAAACTATATAGAGATGGATAGTGGTACTATACTTTATTATGCGGAAAATTATAAAAAAGGACCAAGTGGCAAGTATACTAATAAAGAAGATGATGATAAGACACTTTCCTTTAAGAATGGTAAAGCTACTTATGACGATGATGGCGATGATGAAGAATTTACTTATTATTGCTATGTAGATAAGAAAGATAATGTTTTCGTAGTCTTTTATGGAGAAGACTTTTATGATTCTGATTTCTACAAAGATCATTATACAAGAGAGTTCGAGTATAACACCAAAAAAGATAAGTTCGAAATTGGCGATGCAGAATACAAAAAGTAATATTCAGGCAAATTGAATAGTAGTTGATCATAACGGTGCCAAGGCATTTGAAAATGTCCTGGCACCGTTTTTTGACCAAATGTTTTGAGGATTTGATAAGTTTTTATTAGAAAAATGTTACGGGGATTGCAATAATAAAAGGCGTAAACCATTGCTATAAAGCCTGATATGTGCTAAAGTTAACGTTGGCTTAAAAAATCAACATACATGGAGGAAAGAAAAATGTTTTGTGGAAATTGTGGAGCACAGGTTCCGGACGGAGCAGCAGTATGCCCAAATTGTGGAGCTCAGATGGCAGCTAAGACTCAGGCGCCTCAGATGAATCAGGCGTTCCAGAATGCTGGAGCAAGAGCTGATGGAGTTGCAGGTGGTTCAGGCAATAACCTTGATGCTAAGAAGATTGGTATGATCGCAGCTGCAGTTGTTGCTGTACTTGTTCTCTTTTTTGTATTAAAGGGAATCTTTGGCGGTAGCGGATTAAAGGGAACTTATACAGATGGAAGTTCATTCATGACTTTCAAAGGTAATAAGGTTACTCTTACAGCAATGGGATATGAGATGACCATGAAATATAAGATCAAAGATGATGAAATCTTTTTTGATGCAAAATCACTTAAGTTAACTGATGATTGCAAGAAATATCTTGCGGATGAGCTTGACATGGATAAGGATGAAATCGAGGAAGAAATCGAAGATCTTAAGGATAGCATGGAATCTGATGATGATGATGATGAGTCAGGTATTTCTTTCAAATATAATAAGAAAAAGAACATCATAACTATGGCTGGTGAGAAGTTTTATTATGCTGAAAACTTCAAAGCAGGTCCAAGTGGTAAATTCGTTTCTGACGATGATGATGAAATCTCTATCTCTTTCAAGAATGGTAAAGCTACATTCGATGATGACGGAGATAAGGAAACATTAGCGTACTATTGCTATGAAGATGATGATGATGATGAAGTTTATGTAGTCTTCTATGGTTATGAATTCCATGATTCAGAATTTTACGACAACTATAACAAAACAAAAATTCTTATCAGTGATGATGAAATTGAAATCGGTAACACAACATTCGAGAAAGACTGATTGAATTAACCTGTTTATTACGAGTCAGGTCAGGGCTAAAAGCCTTGATCTGACTCGTTTTTTTATTGCTCTGATTGGTGTGACATTTCTGTGATATATCCTCTGATATCATTAAATCAAGATAAGAAAAGAAACCAAGTCAGCCGAGCTGAAACGCCGGAGATAGGAGATAATCATGAAGATGATAGATAAGATTCTTGGAGTTTTTGGTATTCAGAGAAGATTTTATGTAGACTGCCCTCTTCGCAGAAGATCAGAAGAAGTATAACAGGGAGGATTAGAGAAATGGTCGATATAATTGAATTTTTTGATGAGATCAAGAAAAGATACGTTATTATTCCGGTTGAGCACATGGATAAGTCTGATGCTAATGAATTCGAGCTTAAAAACATAGAAAATGAACTTAACAGATTTGCTGATATGACATGTAGCATATCAATGATACTTGGATATTGCTAAGGGTGTACTAAGAGTAGCGATGCTTTACTCAAGGGATGCACTAATAGATTATTATATATTTAAAGGGATGCCGTGTGAGGCATCCCTTTTAGGTATTACTATTAAGTTATACTAAAACATCAATATTCTGTCCAATAGTGTTATAAGTGCTTCCAGCTCCTTTAGAGCCATATCCTGTCACGCTTCCGCCAAAAGACTTCGCTACTTCATTGAACATTGCACTTGTACCAATTGGATCTAGCTTCTTGGCACTGATCTTCTGAGCGTTAGGGTATCCCACTGGGCTTACAGGATCAATTGCACTAGCCACTTCCGTAGGTTGTTGCACAGACTGTGCATACGCAGTAGATACCTCAGAATTATTTGTAAGGGCATAATTCAAAGGCTGAGTAAAAGAAACATTGCTATATGCGCGCATTGCTCTGATAGCTCCAACTGCCATAAATAGTACCTTCTTCCTTGAAAAAACAAAACAATATTTGCATTATCAATTTTAGAAAGTTTACGAAGTGCCGACTACTTTTATAATAACATAACGACAGAAAATTGCAACTTTTAAGTCTTGGTCCCAGGATGAAAAAAATGCATATGAATAATTCGGAAGAGATGAATAAATGCATAATAATACGTATAATATGCAAAAACCATGAATAAAATACCAACGAATAAGGAAGAGGTAGAAGCATGTGATATAAATATTATCAATATAAAGAAATATAAAAATCATCAAAACATATTGATGATAATTAATTGATCAATATTATTATGATTTTTTTGAGAAAAAACCAAGACTTGAATACAAAAAAATAAAATATTTCAAGAAGAATTGTGAAAAAATCCATAGAAAAACAGCATAAAAATCGTGGCAAAAATGATTTGAAGAGAAAATAGCAAAATGGTTGTAATTCAGATAAAATAAGGGAAAACTAATTATTTAAAAGAATAAAATAACATGCGATAATTTAACACACTTGTGCAAATTTAATTTTTTGAAATCTGAAATTTATTAATTTTGTGATATTGACATTTTTTTACAGGCGACTAGAATGTATTTAACATCAATAATTTCGCAGATTAAAGTGGCGGAGTGAAAATTTATAATTTTTCAGGCGGAGGTCGCAATGTCTAGAGTTTACAATTTTTCAGCTGGTCCGGCAGTTCTTCCGGAAGAAGTTCTTTTAGAAGCGCAGAAAGAGATGCTTGATTATCATGGATGTGGTATGTCTGTTAACGAGATGAGCCACCGTTCCAAGACTTTCGATTCAATCATTCAGACAGCAGAGCAGGATCTTAGAGATCTTTATAATATTCCTGATAACTATAAGGTTCTTTTCCTTCAGGGCGGAGCTAGTCAGCAGTTCGCAGCTATTCCTATGAACCTTATGAAGAATAAGAAAGCCGGATATGTTATCACTGGTCAGTGGGCTAAGAAGGCTTGCCAGGAAGCTGCTATCTATGGCGAGGCTGTTCAGCTTGCATCAAGTGCTGATAAGACATTCTCATACCTTCCTGATTGTTCAGATCTTCCTATAACAGATGATATGGATTACGTATACATCTGCAAGAACAACACAATTTATGGAACTCACTTCAACACACTTCCTAATACAAAAGGTAAAGATCTTGTAGCTGATGTATCTTCATGCTTCCTTTCTGAGCCTGAAGACATCTCCAAGTACGGCATTATCTATGGAGGTGTTCAGAAGAACGTAGGACCTGCAGGTCTTGTTATTTCTATCATCCGCGAAGACCTTATCCGTGATGATGTTCTTCCTTATACACCTACAATGCTTAAGTTCAAGACTCAGGCAGATAACGGATCTCTTTACAACACACCTAACTGCTGGTCAATATATATTTGCGGTCTTGTATTCAAATGGCTTAAGGCTCAGGGCGGACTTGCAGAGATGCAGAAGAGAAACGAAGAGAAGGCTAAGGTTCTCTACGATTATCTTGATCAGTCCAAGATGTTCAAGGGTACAGTTCGCGTAGAAGACAGATCTCTTATGAACGTTCCATTCGTAACAGATTCTGAAGAGCTTAACGCTAAGTTCATCAAAGAGGCTACAGCTGAGGGACTTGTATCACTTAAGGGACACAGAACAGTTGGTGGTATGAGAGCATCTATCTACAATGCAATGCCTAAGGCTGGTGTTGAGAAGCTCGTTCAGTTCATGGACCAGTTCGAGAAGGCTAATAGCTAAATTGTAAAAAGATACATAAGTTTACCAGAATGAATAATAGTATCAAAACAGTAGTTATTTAAAATGTATGATAGATATAGTACGTGATGCGTTCGGGCATCAGAAAGAGGAGATATGTACAAGTATAAGTGCTTGAATCCGATTGCCAAGATCGGTCTTAATAACTTCACAGATAATTTTACAGCAACAGATAACGTTGACGACGCAGACGGCATTCTTGTAAGAAGTGCTGTTATGCATGATATGGAATTCTCAGACAACCTCCTTTGTATCGCAAGAGCAGGAGCTGGTGTTAATAACATTCCTCTTGAGAAGTGTGCCGAAAAGGGTATTGTTGTATTCAATACACCAGGCGCTAATGCTAACGGCGTTAAGGAAATGGTTATTGCTGCTATGCTCCTTGCATCTCGTGATATTATCGGTGGCGTAGAATGGGTTAAGGCTAATGCAGGCGACCCTGAGATTGCTAAGGTTACTGAGAAGGCAAAAAAGAAATTCGCAGGTAATGAGATCATGGGCAAAAAGCTCGGTATCATCGGCCTTGGAGCTATCGGTGTAAGAGTTGCTAACGCTGCAAAGCTTCTTGGAATGGATGTATATGGCTATGATCCATATCTTTCAGTTGATGCTGCATGGAACATGTCTTCTGATGTTCACCATGTAACTAATGTAGATGATATATACTCAAAGTGTGATATTATTACAATTCATGTACCTGCTCTTGAGTCAACAAAGGGTATGGTAAATGCAGAAGCAATCGCTAAGATGAAGAAAGGCGTCATCCTTCTTAATCTTGCAAGAGATATTCTCTGCGATGAAGCTGCAGTTCTTTCAGGAATCAATTCTGGTAAGATCCGTAAGTATGTAACAGATTTCCCGAATACAACAACAGCAGGTCACGACAACTGTATCGTTATTCCTCACCTTGGAGCTTCAACAGAAGAGTCTGAAGACAACTGTGCTATCAAGGCTGTTATGGAGATGATGGAGTATCTTGAAAATGGTAACATTTCAAACTCAGTCAACTATCCTGATGTTAACCTTGGCGTATGTGTAAGACCTCGTATCGTTATCTTCCACAAGAATGTTGCCAACATGATCACCAAATTCACAAGAGAGTTTGGTAACGAGGGCATTAACATCACAGACATGGCTAATAAGTCCAAAGGTGAATACGCTTATACAATCATGGATTTCGAAGATGCTATCAAGGACGAGACAGTTAAAAAGCTCCAGGAGATCGAAGGCGTATTCCGCGTAAGAGTAGTTCGTAAAAATGTCTAAGAAAAAATACAATTGATATTTTTTCATAGTTTCGAGGAGAGAATATCTCCGATAACCAACACAGCGATGTTCAGGTAATAGCATAGTCCTTTACATCGAATAAGCCCAGCATTATCGCTGGGCTTGTTTCGATGTTAGGGACTAATTCGATATATATGTTTTCTAAATAAGTAATAAAAGAGATATATTATCCACTTATGTGATTTGATCATCAAGATAAGTTAACAAAATGTAGTCAAAATTTGGTATTATTAGATAAGTGTTTGCTATCAGAAGCAGAAAGGACACAATATGGCATCAATCAGACCTTTTAAAGCATATAGACCGGAACCTTCACTTGCAGACAAGTGTGCAGCGCTTCCGTATGATGTATTTAATTCTAAAGAGGCAAGAGTAGAAGTGGAAAAAGAGCCGCTTTCTTTTCTGGCAATAGATCGTCCCGAGACACAGTTCGAAGAAGGACATGATATATACGCAGATGATGTGTATAAAAAAGCGCATGATATCTTATGGAACAGGATTGATAAGGGAATTTATGTTCAGGACTCAGTTCCTTGCTTTTATGTATATGAGCAGACAATGGATGGAAGGAAGCAGACAGGTCTTGTGGGCTGCGCATCTATTGATGATTATGTTAATAATGTAATCAAAAAGCATGAAAACACACTTGAGAAAAAAGAGCAGGATCGTATCCGTCATGTCGATGCCTGTGATGCTCAGACCGGACCTATTTTCCTTGGGTATAGAAATAATAAAGAGATCGATAAGATCGTAGAGAAGATCAAGTACACACAGACTCCTGTTTATGAGTTCACCTCTAAAGACGGAGTTATTAACCGCGTATGGGTTGCAGCAGATGAAGATGATGTCAAAAAGATTAGTGATATCTTTGAAACTATAGATTCGATATACATTGCTGACGGACATCATCGCTGTGCATCAGCTGTGAAAGTTGGTCTTAAGAGACGTAGTGAAGATTCCAATCCTACGGGGCAGAAGGAATATGACTATTTTCTTTCAGTTCTTTTCCCAGAGAATGAGCTCATGATAATGGATTATAACCGAGTAGTTAAGGATCTTAACGGTTTATCTGATCAGGAGTTTATGGATAAGCTTAAAGAAAAGTATGATGTGAAGGAGCTTGGAAAAGAGGCTGTTAAGCCAGTTGCCAAGTACCATGCATCCATGTATATGAATAACATTTGGTATGATCTTGTGGCAAAAGAGTCTGTAAGAAAAGATGATGCGGTTGAGGGACTTGATGTTTCGATCCTTCAAAATGAGATATTAGATCCTGTGCTTGGAATCAAAGATCCTAAGAATGATTCAAGGATAGATTTTGTAGGTGGAATCAGAGGCCTTAAGGAGCTTGAGAGAAGATGCCATGAGGATATGAAAATAGCATTTGCTATGTATCCAACATCGATAGGGGAGCTGTTTGCCGTTGCTGATGCGGGTAAGCTTATGCCGCCTAAATCAACATGGTTTGAGCCAAAGCTTTTGAGTGGTCTGTTCATTCATACATTTTAAGAAGATGGTATTATAGATAAGGGATGTTTTGCTGTACACTTATAGCCTTGGGTTAAGAGTAACTTGCAAGGTTAAGCGTCGTTAAAGGGTTTAAGATTATTATAGTTTACAGGATGGTACTTACTAAAAAATGAAAGCAGGGAGAGCTTTTTGAAAAAAAGAATACTACTAATAATCAATATTTTAACAATAACAGTATATATGACTGCGGTATGCGGATGTAGCAGAAATAATGACGGAGTGGGATCAGAAGGGATAGCTATTAATCCTGATGGAACACCTGTTGAGCAGAGCGATGCTGCATCTTCTGCATCTACGCAGGAAGAAGCTAAGCAGGATCCAAAGGAATATTTGGACCCTGCTATTGATATTCTTAGCTGGAAGTGTGTTAACGATGTGGCTGCGGGCAAGGCTATAGAGCTTATTGATCAGGCGATTCAAATTGATGATGGCCTTGTTGAAGCTTATAAAGGCAGAGGTAGTGCGTATCTATGCCTTGGAGACAGCATAGCGAATTTTGACAGCGCAGAAGCTGACTTTATTAAAATGCAGGAGCTTGAACCTGATAATCCGGATGGATATCTGGGTCAGGCTGAGGTTCTTATTAGAAAAGGAAAGAAAGATGAAGCTATAGAGCTTTTAGAAAAGGCGAAGGAACTACTAAGTGCCAGCGCATCAAGCAGCACTTCAGGAACAGGAAGCTCGGATAATGCCGGTACGTCAGGAACTGGAAGTTCAGAGAATACTACTGGAGCATCTGGGACTGAAACGGATGGAACTTCAGTAGCGGAAGATGGAAGCGGAGAAGAATCTGATAATGGTGCAGCTGAAAGTTCACCAGATGGCGCTGCAGACGGCTCTGCTCCAGATTCGTCAGACGTTTCGGCAGACGGCTCAGATCAAAGTTCAGCAGACAGTTCATCTGACAGCCAGACGGATGGTTCATCTGAAAACGCATCAGGCGACGATGCTACGGTTAATAATCAGGCCCGCTACAACTCTGGAATATCCGAAATCTTCATGACTACAGAAGCTGATATTCAGTTGAGGATAGATGAACTTAATTCAGATACATATTCTGACAGCAAGGGAAGAGTAAGATATACAACAATATATGCTGAAGATGGCACCGTCATGGAATCTTTATTCTATGCCTGCTATATGTATGGTGAAGATGATTCTGATATCATCGTATCCTACAATGCAGAAGGCTCTATGATCGCTACTGTTTTTAACTTATACGAAGGAACAGACAAGTATGTATATGGCATGTATACAGGCTCTGATACCTGGAATGTCTGTATTCCGTTATGGTCTGACGATGGCGTTATGACAGGAATAGAAACTGTCTACGGCGGTAGTGTCATAGCCTATGATATATACCTGTATGATTCTGAGGGAACAATGATTGGAACAGAGCAATATGGTTCCTCCAAATCGCTTGAAAATACGGTATATTTTGAAGGGTATTCTTCAGATAATGCTACAAATGGAGGGGAAGGCGTTACAGGAACTCCTTCATATACTATCGAAGATATTTATGCGCTTTTGGGAGAGTTTATTTAGATATATTATCATTTGGAAATATAATTTGAACGATCCAATAAAGATAATGTTCAAATTAACCATTAATTGGTGTTATTTCGTATGCTTAAATATGATAATTAATCAATGGAATAACGAGCGTTTTCTTTTGGAACAGTGATAAAGCCAGCCTTCGCAATGCTAAAAATTATTAGTTTCTTGTATTTTTACTGAACGAAATATAGTAGAATATAGGTTACACAAATCATTATCAAAAATTGCCAACATGCTTGCATGTAAGCTTTTTTTGATCCCAAAATATCTGGGAGTATGATCAAGTAAATCTATATAGCAGGTTATTAACGGCAAATAATAGCTTTGCTATCTGGAAATATTTCGTTTAGGAGATTAAGAGACAATGGGTAAAAGCATGGCGGAATGGAAGCCGGGCGATCCGATGATCAACGAAAGGGATTTCTGGCAGGATCCCAATTATGTGGCAGAGGATCCGGAGAAAGAACAGCTGGTACTTCAGCTGGGTAAGCTTATAACAGATCGTGTAGCCAAAAAGCTTGGTAATAAGCTCAACAATCGTGATCCGGAGTATTGGATGCTGGATCGAATTCTCGAAAAGGAAGAAGTAAGATTCCTTCTTAATTTCAAGAAAACTCGTGTACCTTACAGTGTGCCTGAACTTGCACAGATGAACAACATGTCTTTAGAGGATACTCAGAAGATGGTAGAGCATCTGCGTTTTCTTGGAATTATCGAGCAGAACAGAGCTAAGACACCTGATAAGCACCTTCAGTACGAACTTCCAATCTTTGTTCCCGGATCTGCAGAATTCATGATGATGCAGGATGCTGTAACACAGGCACATCCGGAACTTGCAACTTTCTTCAACCTTATGACACAGATTCCTCTTGCAGGAGTTACACAGATGGTACCTCCGGGAGGCGCCGGTGTAGGTATGCATGTCATCCCTGTTGAAAAAGCTATCAGCACAGAGAATAAGTCTGTTTCTGTTGAGCATCTTTCAAGATGGATCGACATGTATGACAAATTCGGAGTTGGACAGTGCTCTTGCCGTAAGCAGCAGGCCATGAGAGGCGAAGGCAGCGGTGAGATCGAAGGCGAATACTGCATAAGTGTCGGCGATATGGCTGAATATATGGCAGATCGTGGCATTGGCCGTTATATTACAAAAGAAGAAGTATATGAGATCTTAGAGCGTGCAGAAAGACACGGATATGTACACCAGATCACTAATATCGACGGAGACGGCAAGATAGTAGCTATCTGTAACTGTGCTCCTGGTGTCTGCAATGCCCTTCGTACATCTCAGCTTTTCAATACACCTAACATGTCAGCATCTGCATACAGAGCACATGTTGATAAGGATAAGTGCGTTGCCTGCGGTAAGTGCGTTGAAGTATGTCCCGTTGGTGCAGCTAAGCTTGGTCAGAAGCTTTGTAAGAAAGACGGAAGTAGCGTAACCTATCCTAAGGCTGAGCTTCCTGATAACAAGAAGTGGGGCCCTGAAAAGTGGAATTATAACTACAGAGATGACGCTAAGATCAACTGCTACGAGACAGGTACAGCTCCTTGTAAGAGCGCTTGTCCTGTACACCTTTCTGTTCAGGGTTATATCAAGATGGCTTCTGAGGGAAGATTTGAAGATGCACTTAAGCTTATCAAGCAGGACAATCCATTCCCTATGATCTGCGGCGCTATCTGTAACAGAAGATGTGAAGATGCCTGCACAAGAGGCACTATCGATGAGCCTCTTGCTATCGATGAGATCAAGAAGTTCATAGCTTCACTTGACCTTAACAAGGATGAAAGATATGTTCCTCTTTGCGAGAAGCATGACGGCGGCATGTGGGGCGATGAGTACAAGGTTGCTGTTATTGGTGGCGGCCCTGCAGGACTTGCATGTGCATATTTCCTTCGCCGCGACGGATATCCTGTTACTGTTTTTGAAAAAGAGAAGCGTCCGGGCGGAATGCTCATGAACGGTATTCCTTCTTATCGTCTGGAAAAAGATATCATCGATGCTGAAATTGATGTTATGCGCAAGATGGGCGTTGAGATAAGGACTGGCGTAAATGTTGGCGAAGACGTAACAATAGAATCACTTCGTGCTCAGGGCTATAAAGCATTCTTTATCGCAGTTGGATGCCAGGGCGGAAGACTTGCAGGCGTTCCGGGAGAAGATGCAGACGGAGTAATGACCGGTGTTGACTTCCTTAGAAAAATAAATCTTGATAACACTATCAAGGTTACTGGCGATACAGTAGTAGTCGGTGGTGGTAACGTTGCTGTAGACGTAGCTCGTACAGCAGTTAGAGCCGGCGCTTCCAAAGTTACAATGCTCTGCCTTGAAGGTGAAAAAGAGATGCCTGCTGCTGATGACGAAGTTGAAGAAGCAAAAGAAGAAGGCATTGAAGTTAAGAACGGCTGGGGTCCTAAGGAAATTAAGGTTGAAAACGGCAAAGTCGTAAGTATTGTCTTCAAGAAATGTACTCAGGTTAAGGATGCTGACGGAAGATTCAACCCTCAGTATGATGAAAACGATACAATCGAGATTCCTTGTGAGAATGTACTTCTTTCAATCGGTCAGTCCATTAAATGGGGCAAGCTCCTTGATGGAACAAATGTTAAGCTCAGACCAAACGGCGGCATAATAGCAGATCCTCTGACACTTCAGACAGACGATCCTGATATCTTTGCAGGTGGTGATGTATATACAGGACCTAGATTTGCAATCGATGCAATTGCAGGCGGAAGAGAAGGCGCTGTATCAATCAACCGCTTTGTACACAAAGGTAACAGACTTGACCTTGCAAGAGACAGAAGAGAGTTTATCGAACTTAACAAAGATGATATTAATGTTGAGCAGTTTGATAATGCTAAGCGTCAGGTTCCAGGCAAGAAGGCAGGCGTATCAAAAGATACATTTGAAGACCTTCGCATGACCTTCACACCTGAGCAGGTTAAGGTTGAGGCTGGAAGATGTCTTGGCTGTGGTGCAACAACAGTTGATACTAACCGCTGTATTGGATGCGGACTTTGTACTACAAAGTGTGAATTCGATGCGATCCACATCACAAGAGATATACCGGAAGCAAGTACTATGTATAGATCCGAGGATAAGCTTAAGGCAGTAGGCCCTTATGCGATAAAGCGTGGATTTAAGATTCTTAAGACTAAAGTTACCGGTGAAGATTGATTAAGCTATAAGTAAAAACAAGAGCTTCTATGTCAGGGAAGATTGGTTCCTTGCATAGAAGCTCTTTTGTTCATGAAAATAGCAATAGAACTCCCCTTCAACCTTGACGCTAGACCGTATTTATGATACCTTAAATATAATACGTTGAAGCGTTAAAGCGAAAAAGAACTCTATATTTTCATGAGTCAAAAACTTCTTTTGACTCCATATCAAAAACAGGTCAATGGGAGTTAATCAAAGATTAACTCCGCGAATTAGCGTCGCGAGCTCTGCTAATTCGAACCATTAGTCACTCATTTCACTCGCGACATTAGGTAAGGGGGACCACAGATTATGCCAGTTACAGATTTACTTGAACGAAATGCGAAATTATATCCGGACGAGGTAGCGCTTGTTGAGCTTAATCCGGAGATGGCTGATACAAGACGCATATCATGGAAAGAATATGATCTTATTGAGCCTACAAGGTTTGAGCCTTACAGAAGGCAGATCACCTGGAAGGTATTTGATGAGAAGGCTAACAGATTCGCGAATCTCCTTCTTAGCAGAGGGGTTAAGAAAAATGATAAAGTTGCGATCATAATGTACAACTGCCTTGAATGGCTTCCTGTTTATTTTGGGGTACTTAAAACAGGTGCTATCGCAGTTCCATTTAACTTCAGATATGATGCTGAAGAGATCTTATATTGTACAGAACTTGCAGAAGTAGACATTATCGTATTTGGTCCTGAGTTCATCGGCCGAATCGAAACCTATGCTGAGCGGCTGGCGAGAGGACGCCTCCTTCTTTATGTTGGAGATAACTGTCCAAGCTTTGCAGAAAGCTACCGCGAACTTGTTGCAGACTGCTCCAGTAAGTCACCTTGCATTCCGCTTACAGATGATGACTTCGGCGCAATCTATTTTTCATCAGGAACTACAGGATTCCCTAAGGCAATCCTGCATAAGCATCAGAGCCTTTCTCAGGCTGCTGAGATGGAAGCAAGACACCACGGCACAGGTAGAGACGATGTCTTTTTATGCATACCTCCTCTCTATCATACAGGTGCGAAATTCCACTGGATGGGAAGCCTCTTTGCAGGCAGCAAGGCAGTTTTGTTAAAAGGCGCTTCGCCTGAAGTTATACTTTCTGCTGTATCATCCGAAAAGTGTACCATAGTCTGGCTCCTTGTTCCGTGGGCTCAGGATATACTTGATGCCCTTGATAGCGGAAGACTCAGTATTGAAGATTATAACCTTGATCAGTGGAGGCTCATGCACATAGGTGCACAGCCTGTTCCGCCGTCACTTATCAAGAGATGGCTTGAATATTTTCCTAATCACCAGTATGATACTAACTATGGCCTTTCTGAATCTACAGGCCCAGGATGCGTACATCTTGGTGTGGAGAACGTTCATAAGGTTGGCGCTATCGGCGTCCCGGGATACCGCTGGGAGTGTAAGATAGTTGATGAAAGTGATAACGAAGTGGAAAAAGGCGAAGTCGGAGAACTTTGTGTTAAGGGCCCCGGTGTTATGACCTGTTACTACAACAATCCTGAGGAAACAGCCAAGATCCTTAAAGATGGATGGCTTTATACAGGCGATATGGCTATGCAGGATGAGGACGGATTCTATTTCCTTGTAGACCGCAAGAAAGACGTTATAGTCAGCGGCGGAGAAAATATTTACCCTGTTCAGATCGAGAATTTCATCAGAACGTATGATAAAGTCAAGGATGTAGCCGTTATCGGAATACCTGATACAAGACTTGGAGAAAAAACTGCTGCCATAATCGAAGTAAAAGATGGTATGATATGTACAGAAGCAGAAATCGAAGAATATTGTATGGGTCTTCCAAGATATAAGAGGCCGAAGACGATTTTCTTTGAAGAGATACCTCGTAATGCTACAGGCAAAATAGAAAAACCTAAGCTTCGTAAGATGCATGGCGCAGAGAATCTTGTAGCCATGGAGAACAGAAGCTAGGCAGACCGAAGGAGATTACTTTAATTCGTATGACACATAAAGAAGCAGAACGGAGTATACCCTCTTTTTTCGACGAATCTATGGAGAATTTGGAGCTGGCAGAGTTTTTGGAACACATCGACAAGTGCTCTGAGTGCAGAGAAGAGCTGACTATCCAGTATCTGGTCGGAAGAGGCCTTCAAAGTTTAAGCGATGGCAATGAATTCAACCTTGCCGGAGAACTTGACAAAAAGCTTTCAAAGGCGCATGCCAGGTTGAACAGGCTCTACAGGTTGGAAAGATTTTCCTGGGTGCTTAGAACGATCGTCGCAGTTGAAGCTGTTATTCTTTTTGTGTTAACGCTTCAGATATGGTTTTAGTTTGAAAGGAATTAAAGTAAGAATGGGCATAGTTGTAATTGGTGCAGTATTTGTTGATATTAAGGGGTACCCTTCAATGCAGTACATTCCCGGAGGCAGGAATGTCGGCAATGTAGTTCAGGTTCATGGCGGAGTAAGCCGTAATATTGCAGAGGATATTGCCAATGTTGAGCTTAGACCCACTTTTGTCGGACTTGTTGATGATACCGGTATTGGCACTGACGTAGTTGAAAAACTCAAGAACCACAAGGTCAATACCAAATATATAAGAAAAGTTAAAGATGGCCTTGGTTCATGGCTTGCAATCTTTGATAATTCAGGCGATGTTGTAGCTTCGATCTCCAAACGCCCCGATCTGAGCGAGATCATACGTATTCTCGATGAGCAGGGTGATGAGATCTTCAAGGATGCCGACAGCATCATCATTGAATTTGATATGGAAAAAGAGATACTCAAAAGAGTATTTGCTCTTGCAGCCAAGTATGAAAAGAAGGTGTATGCAGTAGTTTCAAATATGACGATTGCTGTAGAACGCAGAGATCTTCTTAAGAACTGTGCATGCTTTGTATGTAACCAGCAGGAGGCAGGAATATTCTTCTCTGATGTCTATGACGACATGGAGCCGGACCAGCTTAGAGAGATTCTTGTTTGCAAGCTAAAAGCATCCCAGATTCCGAGAATGGTAATAACACTTGGAGCTCAGGGTTCTGTATATGCTACATGTGATGGCGAGTCAGGCTATGTTAAGTCCAAGCAGGTTATTGTAACTGATACAACTGGCGCAGGAGATTCCTTCTTTGCAGGTGTTGCAATAGGTCTTACATATGGCAAGACATTCAGAGAATCCTGCGAGATAGGAACAAGACTTGCGGCATCCGTTATCGCTACCAAAGAAAACGTATGTCCTAGATTCCTTCCTGAGGAGTTTGGAATTGATGCTTCCAAGATCAAGGATTTTGAGTAAATAGTTATAAAACATAAAGATGCCTACCGCCATGGTTTGTAACCGTGGCGGTAGGCATTTGTTTTTTTGTCGTAATAAAATTACGTTTCATCAGATATGATTGTTAATCGCAAATAATGCTAGTAAAATCCACTTATACGGCAATTAGTCAAATGAACAGGAAAGGAAAAAATATGAAATATAATCTATACAAAAAGTTTATAATATGTGCTTCTTCAGCCGTAGTTCTTTTAACTGGTTGTGCTGATATTAGTCTTGATAAATCAAACATAGATAAATCAAACATAGATGAATCAGACATAGAAGAATCAAATGCTGAAGAATCAGTTGAAGAATCAAACATAGAAGTATCAGACGAAGATATAAGCGATAGTAACCTGGAAGCGTCATCTGAAGAAGCGGATGATGAGACGTCAGAAGAAGTTTTTGACGAAGAGGCGGCTTTAAAAGCAATCCTTTCTAAGTCAGAACTTCAAAGAAAAGAAAAAACCATTTCTTTTGTTGATGACTTTGATGGTGATGGACAAAAAGAAGGCTTTTTCTATATTGGCGATGAATACGATGGAGATTATAACGAGTTTTACGGAGAAATATGGTTCGCCAATGAAGATGGATATGCCCTTGTGAACAATCAGTTTTCATATGTGGCAACTGATGAGCAGTCTGTTTTTGATCTCTATATGTTTGGAGATAAAAAGTTCATTGTTTTCAATATGAGCTATACGACAGAAGCAGTGGGAAGGATGTTCTACATAGAAAAATCGTCTTATGTAGAAACTGCTATTTCTGGCGTTGGCTATATTTTTACAAGGCAGACAGCTACTACTCCAAATGAAATTTGTGTTTCAAAAGGAATGTATGACAGATTCGTTGAAATATCAAGTGATGAGTCTATGAATGGTACGGTAACTGGCCATACCTGGAAAAACTACTATTTCTTTTATGATGAAGAAAGTGGAGATTTTAAGGAGTTCGGTGGAGTTGAGATTTCAAGGGAAGAAGTTAACACCATCGTAGGCTTTGATGTATGTACTGAAATTGAAAACTATGGCGGAGAGATAAGTACTATTTATAAAAGAGGTAACGGAGTAGTAAATATCAATTATTCTATTACAGTCATGTATGAGGATGACGATGGAGAAGGATATGTTGAGTACCGTAACGTTAACTACGATATGGAAACAGGGGAATTCATTGTTGGCTTTAACGAAGATGAAGAGCCATGGTTTTGCTCTGATTTTGGCGGAACATATGACGCTGCACTTATTCCGGAAATCGCAGTTTTCGAGAAGTAAAATTGCGTGCCTGTCATCAATGTGAAGAAGTTTATTTATGAAATTGGGGAATAAAAAATGGCTAGAAATAAGAGGGTTAAACGCAGGGAGAGAAAACTGCGCGAGGAGAGAAGAAAAAAATACTATGATGAATTAATTCAAAATTCGATGGCTGAGAGTAAAAAAGTAATCTGGGAACATTCTCCAATAAATAAAATCGCAAGTAAAATATTTGCAGTTGGAATATGTTATTTTTTATTCATGCTCTTTGGATCGAGTATAGTAGTTCTTTTTGGTAATGGATTTCGTAATATCTGTAAATTGCCTTCTTCAGACCCTATAGAAATAGTTGATACATCCGAATATAACAATTATCATCTTGATGAAATACTTGATTATGATATCTATGTAAAGCCTGATAAGTCTGATGGTTCACTTTATATAACATATGATATCAGCTGGCTTGTACTTGACTCTGATAAAGAAAAACTTACATGGGTCAAGATAGGTATACCAAATAAATACACAGAAGACATAAAGGCTCTTAGCAATAATATATCCAAGATAGGCTATTTGGATGATTCAGGAGATTATGTACGTATTGATTTTCGGAATTCCTACAAGGAAGGTCAGGTTGTTGATTTCTCTTTTTCAATCCATGCCCACAGATTATATAAAGAGGATGGTTCAAACAGACTCTATTCTTTCACTCCGGGATGGTTCAATGATATTGATGTTGATAACATTGAGGTTATATGGGATATTTCCGAAATCGAGGGAGATATCATTCCTCAATGTCCTTATGGCAAGCTTAGGACAACTGAAAATAGCATATCTTTTTACGGTTCGTTGAATGCAGGCCGCAAGTTTGAGGCTATCATAAAGATGCCGGATAGCGCATTTGATAATGATGATCTTTACGAAAAAGAGATTTCGGAAGATCTTTCAGGATATATGTTCTGGTTTGTGCATGCTTTTGGATTTTTAGCTTTTTGTTTTGGATGCCCCTTGATCGCGTATCTTGTATTTTATGCTAAAGCTATTATCTGGTCAGTTGATTCATATCAGAAAGGTAAAACATATCTGTGCCAGGACGAATCATCAATAGCAGGTTACATGCGCAGATTTCGCAAGGAACACGAAATTGAATATGAAGAGATAAAAAGAGAAGCCCATGAGTTTTATGAGGATATAAAAGGCAGTGGTTCCGGACACGGAAGAGGTTATGGTAGAGGTGGCTGTGCCTGTGCATGTGCCTGCGCCTGTGCAGGAGGCGGACGCGCCGGATGCAGCACCAAAGATTTCTATGGTACAATACTAAATACTGAGCAGATTCATAAAGTATATAAAAGCACGAAACAAAAATAAGAATAGCAAGACAAAATTGTATATTGCACGTTTGAACTAAAAGATAAAGCAAATTAAAAAAGGACGACTTAACCTATGCTGTTAGAAAAACGTTATGAATTAAAATATTGGAACGAAGTTGCGCATACAACCCTTAATCCAAACGGACCGGGAGCTGTGCGTATCCACCTTGTTCCTCCCAAATTCTTTCTTGTAAAGAACGCGCCATCCATCTGCGTTCTCAATGGCCAGTACCTCCTCCCACTTGGAGAGTCTCAGGCAATTCTTCTCACAGAATTCATCCGTCATGTTAATGCCTTCGGAGAAGGCGCAATGAGTGACGATCAGTTAAAAGAGCTTCTTGAAGATACCTACAAATGCGTTCAAAAGGTTTACCCAAGAGTACCTAAAGATATGATCGCAGAAGATCTTGATCGCCTTGTGGGAATGCTTGAGGACGTGGCACTTACAGGATATACCAAAGAGAATATCCCGCTTCTCTCAATCGGAGAGTATGCGCCAAACATGACAGCGCCGCATAGAATGGACCTTATGGTAAGCGCCATGACCAAGGATGGCAGATGGAACTGTAACCAGAAGTGCGCATACTGCTACGCTGCAGGCCAGGCAGCATCATCAGAAGAAGAGCTTTCTACAAAGGACTGGATGGATGTGATTGATGCCTGCTACGATGCCCGCATCCCGCAGCTGACCTTTACAGGCGGCGAGCCAACTATGAGAGATGACCTGTGCGAGCTAATAACTCATGCTAGATGGTTCGTAACAAGGCTTAATACAAATGGTATAAATCTGACAAAAGAGCTGTGTGAGGGCCTTCGTAAGGCTGATCTTGATTCAGTTCAGATCACTTTTTATTCTCATGATAAGGAAGTTCACGAGAATCTTACAGGCGCAGGCGCTTTTGATAAAACAGTTGAAGGCATCAAAAATGCTATCGCAGCAGGCCTTTCTGTTAGCATCAATACTCCTCTTTGCTCGCTCAACGCTGATTATGAAAAGACACTTGAATTCCTTCACAGCCTTGGAGTTATCTATGTTACATGCTCTGGCATGATCCCGTCCGGCAATGCTGTACGAAGCGCCCAGCAGGCAGATCAACTGACAGAAGAAGAGCTTACAGATCTTTTGAAAAAAGCGACTACCTACTGCGCAGAAAATGAGATGGAGATCCAGTTTACATCACCAGGACAGGTTTCTGAAGAAAAACTTCGCGAAATGGGCCTGAACGTTCCATCTTGCGGAGCTTGCCTTAGCAATATGGCTGTAACACCAAGCGGTAAAGTTGTTCCCTGCCAGAGCTCTCTTTCTGAAAAGCCACTAGGAGATATACTTGAAGATTCCTGGGACAAGATCTGGAATAGCAAAAAGTGCAAAGAAATACGTAATGAATCAGCTAAGATGCTGCAAAAATGTCCATTAAGCGAGGTAAGGAGTTAATCAGAGATTAACTCCGAGAAGTGGCGCCGCGAGCTCCACCACTTCAAACAATTAGTCACTCGCGATATGAGGTTAAAATAGTGAGTCGTAATAATAGAAATCGAAGAAAACAAAGAGATAAGCATAAGAGCTTATTTGATATAGTTAAACGTATTATTATCGTTTTTTATGCATCTATTTTTGCAGTTATTGCTCTGTTATTCATTTTGCTTATTATATTCGATGATGATACAGAAGAAAGCGTTACTGATAACAAAGAGTTTGTAGAAGTGTCTGAAGATTCGGGTGAAGAAGTTGTAGATACGGATAGAATAGAGGCAGATTCTGATTATGCGGATTCACAGGATTCTTATGATTCGGATTTACGATCAACTTCTTCTGACGCTGCACAAAGCGTTACTTATTATGATACAGACTATGAAGACGGAGAATATCTCGATATATCTGCATACGAAACAGATAATCTTGATGAGATCCTGGGATATGTTATAAATGTAAAGCCTGATATGTCCGATGGTTCACTCTACATTACTTATAATATACACTGGCTTGTGCTTGACTCTGATGAGGATGAAGTCACATGGGTCAAGATAGGTATACCAAATAAATATACAGAAGATATTAAAGCTCTAAGCAATAATATCGAAGACATCCAGTATATAAGCAGCTCCGGAGATTTTGTACGAATCGATTTTGATGATTCCTACGAAGAAGGCCAGGTCATCAATTTCTCTTTTTCCATCCATGCACACCAGTTGTATTATGAAAAAGGTTCTATAAGGCGCTATAGTTTTACACCCGGATGGTTTGACGAGATTGATGTAGAGCGCATCGAAGTTAAATGGGACGTTTCTGATATTGAAGGTGATATCAATCCCTTGTGCCGTGATGGAGAGATCGTGGAAGACGATGGCATAGTTTTTTTCATAGGATCTTTAAATGCCGGAGAAAAATTTAATACAACCATTGATATTCCGGATAAAGCCTTTGATGCGGATGATACCTATTCCGAAGAGCTTAAAGAAGATAATACATTTGAAAATCTGTTTTTTGGCGGCTTTTTTATTTTTCTGGTCCTTGTTCTGGTATGGCCGTTCCTTGCCTATCTGATATTCTACATTAAGGCATTTTTCTGGTCTGTCGACGCTTATCAGAAGGGCAAGATGAATACATTTGCAAAAGAATCTTCTGTTGGCGATTATATGCGAAGATACCGCAAAGAACATATGATCGAATATATGGATATAGATAAAAATGTTCATTCGTATTATTCGTCTGGTGGAAGACACGGAGGCGGTGGCGGCTGCGCCTGTGCGTGTGCTTGTGCCTGTGCTGGCGGAGGACGTGCCGGATGCAGTACCAAAGATTTTTATGGTACAATACTAACTACAGAGCAGATTCACAAAATTCATGAATGATCATGATGATCTGATCGCTGAAATATTCTTGGGGACATTCCTTGGAATATATCTATAGAAAAGAGGACAACTATGACACAAAAGCTATTACTTGTGGATGGACACAGTATTCTTAACAGGGCCTTTTACGGCATGCCTGATCTGACTAACGCTGAGGGACTTCATACCAACGCGGTTATCGGATTTTTAAATATCTTTTTTAAACTTCTTGATGATGAGAATCCTGACTATGTAGTTGTTGCATTTGATACAAGTGCGCCTACATTCAGACATGATATATTCAAAGAGTATAAAGGAACCCGTAAGCCAATGCCTCAAGAACTTCATGAGCAGGTGCCGCTTCTTAAGGAAGTCCTTGACTCTATGGGCGTTCGCCGCTACGAGCAGCCTGGTCTTGAAGCCGATGATATCTTAGGAACCCTTGCAAAAAGAGCTGAAGCACAGGGCATGATCGTAACCCTTGTTTCAGGTGACCGTGACCTTCTGCAGATAGCAAGCGACAATATCCTTATTGCTAATCCTAAGACCAAAGGCGGCCAGACAACAGTTGAGCGCTATCACACACAGGAAGTTATCGATGAGTGGGGCGTAACACCTGAGAAGTTTGTAGAACTAAAGGCGCTCATGGGCGATTCATCTGATAATATTCCAGGTGTTCCCAAGGTTGGTCCAAAGACAGCCAAAGAGCTGATGCAGACTTATGGCTCAATCGCAGGAATCTATGAACACGTTGAAGAGATCACTAAGAATGCAATAAGAGAATCACTTAAAGCTAACAAAGAAAGCTGCGACCTTTCATATACACTTGCACTTATTAAGACAGATGCAGACTTTGAACTTCCATGGGATAGTGCGAAGCGTGTTAACTATTTAAATGAAAATGCATACAAAGAGTATAAGAGACTTGGATTTAAGAGACTTCTTTCCAAATTTTCTGAAGAAGTAGTTAATAATGCTTTTGCAAGTCTGGAAACAGCTTTTACAGGGGGAAGTAGTAAAAACTCAGGTTTTGGTAATGGGTCTGCCAATAATAATGGTACAGATGTAGCTAACAGTTCTAATGACGGATTCAGCGCTGGTAGTGGATTCGGAATATCTGAAGGATCAAGTGCTAAAGGTGGTTCTTCTGATATGAACTGTGATTTAGAAATAGAAAACATTTTAAGAAATGTACCTCAGAAGGTTGATGTTACTTCAGTAACTTCTTTTGACGAAGCACAGAAAATAATTCAGGAAGCTAAAGATTATGCAAAAGGCCATGACGACAGATTCATAGGCTTTAGCGTAATAGAAGATTCCAAGGATGCAGAAGACTTTATAGGCCTTGGAATATCCTTTGAAAACGGTAAAGCATATTTTCTCAGAAACACAGAGAAATTTACGGCAGAATATGCAGGAAAGGTCCTTGAAGATTTGTCCAAGGATTGCAGACTTGCAACTTTTGATATTAAGAACACATACCACCTTTTCACTCCTTATGAGATTGACTCTAAGAAGGCAAAAGGCAATTTTGATATACTTATCGGCGCATATCTTCTTAATCCGTTAAAGGATGACTACACTCCTGAAGATATAGCAGGAGAGCACCTTGGACGCATGATGAAAAGCTACAAGGAGCGCTTTGGTAAGAGAAGCCTCAAGGAGCTCATCGAAGTTCCTATGCAGATGACTCTTGATCTTGGCATCCCTATGCCTGAAGAAGATACTAAGAAAAAGTCTAAGAAGGCAGCTGCTCCTGAAATCCTTCCTGAAGATGCACTCAAGCAGATAGTTGAATACGCAGGCGAAGTAGCAAATACCGCTATGCATGGAGCTTTTATCCTTGAGAAGAAGCTTGAAGATGCCAAGATGGCAGGTCTTATGCAGGAAGTTGAGATGCCCCTTTCCTATGTCCTTTATTCTATGGAAAAAGAAGGTATCATCTGTAGACGAGATGCACTAAAAGACTATGGAGACAAGCTCGCCGGAAGGATAGCTGAGCTTGAGCAGAATATCTACAAGGAAGCAGGAGAAGAGTTTAATATAAATTCTCCCAAACAGCTTGGCGTTATACTTTTTGAAAAGCTTGGCTACGAAGGTGGCAAGAAGACCAAGACAGGCTATTCCACATCAGCTGACGTTCTTGAAAAGCTTGCACCAGAGCACCCTTTTGTCAGAGATATTCTTGAGTACAGAGGACTTGCAAAGCTTAAGAGTACCTATGCAGATGGCCTTGCAGACTATATTGAATCCGATAACAGGATCCATACTGTATTCAATCAGACAATCACAGCAACAGGAAGAATCTCATCTTCAGAGCCTAACCTTCAGAACATCCCGATGCGCACCGAACTTGGACGCGCTATCCGTAAGGTATTCGTGCCAAGAGACGGCTACGTATTTGCAGATGCCGATTACAGCCAGGTTGAGCTAAGGATCCTTGCCGATATGTGCGCTGATGAGGGCCTTTTAGAAGATTACAGATCAGGCAAAGACATACATAGAGCTACAGCTTCCAAGGTATTCCATACACCTTTTGATGAAGTAACAGATACTCAGAGACGTAATGCTAAAGCTGTTAACTTCGGTATCGTATACGGAATAAGCGTATTTGGCCTTGCTAACGATCTTGGTATATCAAGAGAAGAAGCCAAGGGCTACATGGAAGGCTACTTCCTGACATATCCCGGAGTTAAAGCTTACCAGGAAGGCGCTGTTGCTTTTGCCAAAGAGCATGGATACAGTATCACAACATTTGGCAGAAGAAGACCAATTCCTGAACTTAAGGAATCCAATTTCATGAGAAGACAGTTCGGCGAACGTGTTGCCATGAATGCACCTATTCAGGGAACAGCTGCTGATATCATGAAGATCGCCATGATCAGAGTATTTATGAGACTTAGAAAAGAGAACCTTAAGAGTAGGCTCATCCTTCAGATCCACGACGAACTTCTTATAGAGACAGCTCCTGATGAAGTTGAAGTAGTAAAGAACCTTCTCACAGAAGAAATGCAGAAGGCAGCAGATCTTAAAGTGCCGCTCATTGCTGAGTGCAGCATTGGAAAAGACTGGTTTGAGGCGAAGTGATCATATTATCTTATTTAGTATGTCACATAATAAAAACAGATTTGTTGGAGTGCTTAAATAAGTTTGAAAATATAATTTTTTCAAACTTATTAGTCGCTCGATTCACTCGCGACATGAGGTTATAGAATGAAACTTATAGGTGTTACCGGAGGAGTAGGCGCAGGCAAAAGCGCTCTACTTACAGAAGTTTTGAATAAGTATAATTGCCGCGTTATCTTTTCTGATAACGTCGCAAACGATGTCAAGAAAAAAGGCATGCCCGCATACGATAAGCTCGTAGAACTTCTCGGAAACGAAATCTTAGAAGTAGAGCCAGACGGCTCCTACGGCGAGATCGACAAAAAGAAAATGGCGAAGGCTATATTTAAAGATGATGATTTATTACAAAAAGTAAACGCCATCCTTCATCCTGCAACTAACGACTATATAGCTGATGTAATCAAAACAGAGAGAGCCAAAAACGAAATAGACTACCTTTTTGTTGAAGCAGCCCTATTAATTGAAAACGGATATAAAGATATCGTTGACGAACTATGGTACATTTACGCTACCGAAGAAGTACGCAGACAACGCCTCAAAGCTTCCCGCGGATACTCTGATGAAAAGATTAACAATATCCTTGAAGCTCAGCTTTCTGAAGAAGAATTCAGAAAAAACTGCGATTTCATAGTCGACAACAGCGCAAGCCTCAGTGATGCGCTGTCCCAGATCGACGACCACCTCACCGCACTGGAGAGTATTAAGCAAATTTTAGGCGATGCCCCACCTGATAATGATCTCGCCGGCGAAATCATTATCAGGTGGGGCTTCTAAATTTTCTTAAACCCCCCATAAATATTTTATTGATATATGCCGATATAAAAGCGTAGGGTTATAAGTTCCATGATTATTTGAATATGTAGTTGAGACGTAACTGTGTTTTTTATATTGCAGGAGGCACAGAGCATGCCAAGTCTGGAGCAGAAAGATCAGAACATTGTATTCGGCCTTGATATAGGTACGAGAAATGTTGTCGGAACTGTCGGCTATATGAAGGATGGCAAGTTTTTTGTCATCGCCCAGAAATCCCGTGGCCATGAGACAAGAGCCATGCTTGACGGACAGATTCATGACATAGGCAAGGTTGGGGCCACAATAAGAACCATCAAAAACGAACTCGAGACAGAAACTGATATACATCTTACAGATGTATGTATAGCAGCTGCTGGTCGTGTTCTTCGTACTGTCGAGACTTCTTACGAAGAGATGCTGGATGATACCAGATCCATCACTGATGAAGATATCTACAATCTGGATTCTAAGGCTGTAGAACAGGCTTATCAGGAGTTTATAAAAAATAATGAGTCGGATCTTAAGTTCTATCTGGTCGGCTATTCTGTACTACATTACTATTTGAATGATTATCAGATCGGTAATCTTGAAGGCCACAATGGTGGTAAGGTCAAGGTTGAACTTATTGCGACTTTCCTTCCTGACGACGTTGTAGATGGTCTTTACAAAGCCTGCGAGAGAGCAGAACTTTCTGTTGCCAACCTGACTCTGGAGCCTATTGCAGCGATCATGGTTGCAATCCCTGAAAAGTTCAGACTCCTGAATCTTGCACTTATCGATGTCGGCGCTGGAACATCTGATATATGCGTTACAGATGGCGGCACGATCACAGCGTATGGCATGATTCCGGCAGCAGGTGATAACCTTACAGAAGCAATCGCGCGTCATTGCCTGGTTGATTTTAACACTGCCGACAAGATCAAGATCGATGCATCAACTCATGAGACTGTCACATACACGGATATCATGGGACTTGATAAGACTATCAGCAAAGAGGAAGTTGATACTTCTCTTAAGCCTCTGGTAGATCAGATGGCTGAGCAGGTGACCAAAGAGATAAAGCGTCTTAACGGTGACAGACCTGTAAGCGCTGTATTCGTAGTCGGAGGAGGCGGCTGTGTAAAGGGCTACACGGAAGCGATAGCCAAAAATATGGAAATTTCTGAAGAAAGAGTAGCACTAAGAGGCGAAGAGGTCATGAAAGACTTTGAGTTTCTTAATGCAGGAGATACAGCCCGCGACTCACTTATGGTAACACCTCTTGGTATCTGCATGAGCTACTACGAAGATACCAACAACTTTGTATTTGTTTCATTTAACGGAGCACAGACCAAGATATATGATAATGGTAAACTTCAGATCGTTGATGCTGCCATGCAGGCTGCGTTCCCGAATGAAGATCTTTTCCCAAAGAGAGGTCAGGCACTAAAGTTTACACTTAATGGTGAGGAAAAGTCAGTACCCGGCCAGCCCGGAGAATCTGCTGTTATCATGCTTAATGGTAAGCCGGCAGATATTCATAGCAAGATCCGTGCTAACGATATAATTGAGGTTACACCATCTACAGCAGGAGAACCCGGAGAGCTTGAAATTGGCTCTCTTGCAGAGTTTAAGTCAACATTTAAAGTCAATGTTGATGGCAAAGAAGTTATGGCGTCAAGGTTTGCTACCGTTGATGGAGAGCCTCAGACTTCATTCTATAAGATAAGACCGGGTGATGACGTTAAGATCCTTGATTATGATACAGCGGAGCAGATCGCAAAGCTTCTTGATATCGAGATAACTCCGGATACCCTTATCATGATCAACAACGAAGAGGCAAACGCGGATACTCCTGTTTATGAGAACTTCAAGGTTGAGTTCAAGTCCAGAGAAGATACCATCATGGACTATTACAAGGATATTCCTGATGCCGATGTTGTTGCCATGGAGCAGGAGAACGAGGAAGCCTTTGAAAATGCTGATGAAGCAGTGATCGCTGATGAGACGCAATTTGATCAGGAAGCGATGGATGAAGCTGTTGACTCCATAACACCTGTCAAAAATATCCTGGCCCATGACCTTCATGTGATAGTAAATGGGTCACCTGTGACTCTTCATAACAAGGCTGATTACATTTTTGTTGATGTGTTTGATTACATTGACTTTGACCTTAGTAAACCGGAAGGCCGCGGCATTGTCACGATGCTCAATGGCGGATCTCCCAATTACATGCAACCCATCGCTGAAGGCGATAATATCGAAGTATACTGGAAGAAATAATTTTATTCAATAGAAAATACCTATTGAATAAAACGCTCCGCTAAGGATGCGCACTCGCGCGAAAGGAATATGTTGCATAAATGCAACCGCGCTCGGCGCGAGAGTTTTGCGAGCAAAACTCTATCTTGTAATCACTAAGGAAAAAAGATTTTGATATTCAGGATATGGATCGATAGTTATTTTGAAATAATGATTTAAGAAAAGAAGCCGCTCAAAACGGCTTCTTTTTTGTTGAAGTTTTATGATGAATTATTATGCGATATGATGTATTCTAAATTAAAATGATTTTAAAGAGGACGGGGTTAATATGAGATTTGTGAGTCTGTCATCCGGCAGTAGCGGGAACAGCACCTATATTGGTTCTGCAGGTACGCATATCCTGATAGATGCAGGATGCTCAAGGAAGAGGATCATCGATGGTCTTAATAGTCTTGACGTAGACCTTCCTGATATAAATGGAATTTTTATCACACACGAACATTCAGATCACATAGCAGCGCTTCGTCTTATCTTGAAAAAATATGATATTCCGGTATACGCAACAGCCGGCACCATCCAGGGAATCAGAGCATCTGACAAGAACCATGAGATGGATGATAAAGAGTTTCACGTAATTAGAAGCGACGAGCCCGTTCTTGTGGGCGATATTAAAGTAAATCCCATGCGAATTTCACATGATGCATTAGAGCCTGTCGGATTCAGGATCGAATGTGAAGGCCGTAAGGCTGCAGTAGCAACAGACCTTGGCTGTTATGACGATTATATCGTAGGCTGCCTTCAGGATATGGATGCACTCCTTCTTGAAGCCAATCACGATGTAAGGATGCTCCAGACGGGTCCTTATCCATACCAGCTCAAGATGAGAATTGCAGGCAATGAAGGCCATCTTTCCAATGATATGTCAGGAGAGCTTTTATGTAAGCTTTTGAATGATCACATGAAGGGAATCGTACTTGGCCATCTTTCTGACAAGAACAACCTTCCAGAGCTTGCATATGAGACAGTAAGACTTGCGATAGACATGGGTGACAATCCATATCACAGCGGGGATATCCCTTTGTATGTGGCTAAGAGAAGCGAAGTATCACAGGTGATAGAAATCTAAGAGATATGTAATATAAAGGAGAAACAGTCATGAAGAGAGCAATTATAACTGTAGTCGGCAAAGATACCGTGGGCATTATCGCCAGAGTATGCACTTACCTTGCTTCTGAGAAGGTTAACATTCTCGATATCTCACAGACAATCGTTTCAGGTTATTTCAATATGATGATGATCGTTGATGTAACAGGCCGCGATGCTGATTTTGGAAGACTTGAAGAGGACCTTTCCAAAGTCGGAGAAGAAATGGGTGTAGTTATCAAAATGCAGCGCGAAGACATATTCGATTCAATGCATAGGATTTAAAAATGTATCCATGCATTTTTGGACAAATCCGGATGTCAGCCTGGATAAAACCTGATTATTTAGAGAGAGGTCGCACATGATTAATATTACAGAAGTATCTGAAACTAATGACATGATAGAAAAAGAGAACCTTGATGTCCGTACGATCACCATGGGCATAAGTCTTCTCGATTGCATAGATTCTGATCTTGACAGACTTTGTGAGAAGATCCATGACAAGATCTACAATAGTGCCAAGGATCTTGTTTCAACAGGAGAGCAGATTTCCAAGGAATATGGTATTCCGATCGTTAACAAAAGAATCTCTGTAACTCCCATTGCTATCGTAGGCGGCGCAGCCTGCAAGACTTCAGAAGATTTTGTTACTATCGCTAAAACTCTTGATAAAGTTGCTCACGAAGTAGGAGTTAACTTTATCGGCGGTTATTCTGCACTTGTTAGTAAGGGTATGACTAAGGCTGACGAGCTTCTTATAAGATCCATCCCGCAGGCTCTTTCACAGACAGAGCTTATCTGCAGCTCAGTTAATGTTGGCTCTACCAAGACAGGTATCAACATGGATGCAGTTCGCCTCATGGGTGATGTAGTCCTTGAGACTGCAAAAGCTTCTGAGCATATTGAAGTTAACGGATGCGCCAAACTTGTAGTATTCTGCAATGCTCCTGATGATAACCCGTTCATGGCAGGCGCTTTCCACGGCGTAACAGAAGCTGACAGGATCATCAATGTCGGCGTATCAGGCCCCGGCGTTGTTAAGACAGCTCTTTCCAAGGTTCGCGGCGAGAACTTTGAAGTTCTTTGTGAGACTATCAAGAAGACAGCATTCAAAGTTACAAGAGTTGGTCAGCTTGTTGCCAAAGAGGCTTCAGCCAGACTTGGAGTTCCTTTTGGAATCGTAGATCTGTCTCTTGCTCCAACACCTGCTATTGGAGATTCAGTTGCTGATATCCTCTGCGAGATAGGTCTTGAGCATGCAGGCGCTCCCGGAACAACAGCAGCCCTTGCACTTCTTAATGATCAGGTCAAAAAAGGCGGCGTAATGGCATCTTCTTATGTTGGCGGTCTTTCAGGCGCATTCATCCCTGTAAGTGAAGATCAGGGTATGATCGATGCAGTTGAAGCCGGCGCTCTTACACTTGAAAAGCTTGAAGCCATGACCTGCGTATGTTCTGTAGGTCTTGATATGATCGCAATCCCAGGCGATACTAAAGCTACAACAATTGCAGGTGTTATCGCTGATGAGATGGCTATCGGTATGATCAACCAGAAGACAACAGCTGTAAGAATCATCCCCTGCATTGGCAAAAAAGTTGGCGACAGAGTTGAATTTGGTGGCCTTTTGGGATATGCACCTATCATGCCTGTTAACTCATTTGACTGCAGCGCATTTGTTAACAGAGGCGGAAGAATACCTGCACCGGTTCACTCATTCAAAAATTAATTACCAGCATATTTACATGAGATTGTCATATTAACCAAAAACTCTCATAAGAAATTGTGCATAAATCAAAAATAAAAATAATGTGATAATAATCATGATAACGTGGTCTCTGAAAAAGGGGCCACGTTTTTTGAAATAAAAATCTTCCTAACTATAGCCGTAAAAAATCGGGTATATTTCTACAGAATTTACGTTGCATAGAGCCATATTTTACTTTATATTGTAAAAGATGCGTTCCAAAACGCAGATGGGGATCTGCGAAGCATCACCAAAGGAATTAAAATTTTGTTTCAGGGAGGAACCTTTCCATGAATCTTACAGAATCATTTAAAGTTATTCGCAAGAACGACGCGGATAAAGTGGCTGATTTTTTCACTAAACATAATAATGTTGCTAATTTCATTCTGCAGGAGATGAACTGTGCAGAGACTAAAGAGAGCGTAGCACAGATGACAGGAAGTATCTTTGATCTTGTATCTCTTATGCAGAGCGTAAGAAATATGGAATCAGGAACATACATCCGCATGGTTTCTAAATTTATCCGTGTTTATGGAAAATACAACTTCCCTGCGCTTTATAATCTTGGAATGATCATTGATAATAATCTTAAGATTGCTTATGTTCGTGATAACTGGGACAAGGTTGCCAAAAAGAATCCTCGCGCAGCAGCTGCTCTTGAGCGTGCTTTTGAAGAGCTTAAGAGAAGAGCAAGAGACTACTCTATGAGAGGTTTCTATTGTGAACTTCAGTGCGATTTCGTAACAAGCTGGACCAATGGTAAGCCAACTTACAGGCATGAGAGAATCTGCGATTTCTATTCTCATAAATATGATGAAGAGAAAATGATCGATTCAAATCCAGAGCTTATCAAATGGGCTCTCCTCAAGCTGTATGAAGGATATTTCGTGACATTCTCACTTCTTGCATATGATTATCAGACCAAGAATAGTGAAGTACTCACACTTGGATACCGTTATGGCATCCTTTATGAGATGGTTAACAACTTTGGCGGACGCGCTATCACATGCCTTCTGCCTGATCTTGGAGCTGATGTTCATCAGATCGCAGGAGACAGATACCTTGCTCTTTGCTGCCCTAAGGAAGCAAGACAGGGAACTGTAAAGTGCACGGACGCATTCCACCCGGTATTCGAGGGATAATTACAGAACGTAGTTACGACATTTTTATAAGTGCATAGAAGTTTGATTTCAAAATTTGCACTTTGATGTCAGCGATATGAGGCCATGGCACTATGAAAAGATGATATTCATCTGTTTTATAGCGTTGTGGCTTTTTCATGCAGTTCATTTCGTAAACAGCAGTTCACCATATGAACTGCTATTCATCTGATAAAATGTGCATTTTGTCAGATTTGAAATGCAACGTTTGCGGGTATGGGTATTATTATTTCAGCGCCGACGAACTGGCGGCACGATCCGGATTCTTTTTTCAAAATCCAATAAAAATTAAAAATTATTATATTTCAAGGAGAACACTGATTATGAAGAAGTTTGTTAAGGCAACAGCACTTATGGCAATGGCACTTTCACTTTGTGCTTGTAAGATGTCTGCAAAAACAGTTAAGTCTGATACAGGTATGATAAAGGTAAGTATCAAAAATGAAGAGGTTACTCTTAACCACGTTGAGTATGAATTCCCTGAGGACTATAAGATTAAAGAGGGAATGATAACAGAGGATATTGGTATTTCATATGTTGAGGTAAAAAATGAAGACCGTGATCATATTGGTGTATTATCTGATGGTAAATATGAAGAAGATATCGACGAGGACAATATAGCTGAAGCAGCAAACGATGTATATGAAAAAGTTCATGATGTAAAAGAAGATCTCGGATTAACCAGTGATATGTTTGTATATGGCGATGAGCTTGCAGGTATAACAATCGGATTACAGGATGGATACGCTGTATTTATTGCAAAGCTTGATACTGAAGAGTTTGTATATATTGTAGTATCAGAAGAAGATGATGATGAAGTTATGGAAGATTGTATCAAATCAGTAGTTGAGCAGCTTGGCAGTGATGAGGATTATGAAATCTTCTTTGAAGATTGAGCTTTGTAAAAACAATTTTTTATAGATAGAGCGTCTGGGATGTTTGTCCCGGAGCTGTGGTGTAAAGCAGTAGATGTGAAAGTCTACTGCTTTATTTGTTGTATAAGACCTTATATTAAAGCAGATAACAATTGATCAAAGAGCGCATGAAAAGTGGCTTTACGCACATAAAAGTCATAATGACAATATAAATAGTCAAAATGACTATAATAACCAACAAAAAACAATCAGTTTTTTGTATAATATTTACTCTTGCATCATATGGTCAGATGGACTATATTATATATAGTCAAAGCGACCATATGAAACATCAAAGGAGGGCGTGATGTACAGACCAAAGTCCAAAGAGGAAGAGGAATTCCTCAAAAACTATAACCCGGATAAATATCAGAAGCCGTCGGTTACAGCAGACATAGTGGTCTTCACAATGTCAGAAGACAAAAAGCTCTGTATTCTTCTTATAAAAAGAGGAACTTATCCATATAAAGACCGCTGGGCCCTGCCGGGAGGCTTTGTAGGAATAGATGAGTCCATAGACCAGGCGGCGGCACGAAAGCTTCAGGAAGAGACGGGCACAGGGAATCTTCCGATCGTACAGTTTGGATCCTTTGGAGAGATAGACAGGGATCCGAGGATGAGAGTCATCTCAATATCCTATATGGCATTTGTTCCTAACAGGAAGCTCAAGGTAATAGCCGGTGATGATGAATCTGATGCAGCAGTGTTTGAGGTTCATCGGAATGGTGATAAAATAACTCTTGTTAATGGTGATATTTCTATATCAGAAGATGATCTTGCTTTTGATCATGAAGTTATCATAAAGACAGCGCTATTAAGACTTGCAGGAAGGATTGAATATACACAGGATGCTTTTTCACTCCTTCAGGACGAAAAGTCTTTTACCATACACGAACTCAAAAGTATTCATGAGGCGGTGTTGTTTAAGTCACTGGATACAGCGAACTTCAGACGAGAGTTCATAAAGAAGTACGTGGACAGCGGAGTAGTAGAAGCTACAGGCAGGACAAGCAATAAGTATTCGGCAAGGGCAGCGCAGCTTTACCGTAAGCTTTAAACAAAGCTGAATAATTCATACAAATAACATTAAATGAAAAAATCCCTTATACTAAGGAGGAAAAGGATATGACAAAGATGGGCGGAAAGAAAATAGTAGTTATCGTAGACATGCAGAATGATTTCATCGATGGAGCTCTTGGAAGCAAGGAAGCACCTCAGATCGTGGAAGGCTGTGTTAAGAAGGTGGCTAAAGCGTATGAAGATGGTGATCAGGTTATTTTCACAAGAGATACACACTATGATGATACATATATGAATTCGGAAGAGGGTAAAAACCTTCCGGTTGTGCACTGCATCGAGGATTCTTATGGATGGAATATTGCATCTGCATTTGGCAATTATACATCTAATTCTGTTAGACTTAATAAGGAGACTTTCGGAAGCGTTCAGCTGGGTCAGAGGATCGCAGAGATGTGCGCAAGGGATAAGTCGATCGAAAGCGTTGAGCTTTGCGGCCTTTGCACAGATATTTGTGTTATCAGTAATGCTCTTTTGATCAAGGCTTTTAATCCGAACCTTCCTATATATGTTGACGCAGCATGTAGCGCAGGCGTAACACCTGAAAGTCACGATACAGCGATCAAGGCTATGGAAGCCTGCCAGATCCACATTCTTAATAAGGGAAAAGAGCCTTGGAGGGAATAAATGGACATAGAATTGCATCCATACAATTCTGAACATGTTTTAATTACATCCTATGATCAGACATTGAATTACATCTAATTTAAGGCGAAAAGGAGAAAATGGTATGTTATTTAGAATTATTACAAGTTTATTGGAAACAGATTTATACAAATTCAGCATGGGACAGGCAATCTATCATCAGTACCCAAGCTATACTACAACCTGGACATTTAAGTGCAGAAATAAGGACGTACATTTCACACCTGAGATGGTAGAAGAGATCAAAAGACAGCTTCGCCTCTACTGCGAACTTCGCTTCACTGAGGAAGAGCTTGAATATCTTAGAAATATCAAATGGATCCAGAATTCATACGTAGATTTTCTTAGATTATGGCAGCCTAGATATGAGGATTTCGTGATCGGCACAGATGCTGAGTGCGGTCTTAGCATTGAGACAAGCGGAACATGGCTCAATACTTCAATGTACGAGATTCCTACACTTGCTATCGTTAACGAAGTATACTTCCGCATGCAGTATGATTATGATGATCTTCTTGAATCTTTTAAAGAAAGACTGGAAAAGAAATACGAAGATGTTCGTTCTAATCGTTTCTGCCTTGGAACATTTTCTGAGTTTGGTCTTAGAAGAAGACTTTCAAGAGAGGCTCAGGAACTTGCTGTTGAGAAGTTTTCACATCTCCACGATAACGAAGACAAGAGCTGCAAGAGCTTTTTCGTAGGTACATCTAATGTATACCTTGCCAAGAAGTTTGGAATTACTCCTGTTGGAACAATGGCTCATGAGTGGATCATGTGCACAGGTCAGGGCAATCACAAGCACAATCCAGCATATTCAAACTGGTATGCACTTGATTCCTGGATCAAAGAGTATGGAGTACTTAATGGTATAGCTCTTACTGATACTATTACTACAGACTGCTTCCTTAAGGATTTCCAGCTTACATATGCAACACTTTTCAATGGTGTAAGACACGATTCTGCAGATCCTATCGAATGGGGCGAGAAGATGATAGAGCACTACAAGTCTCTTGGAATTGATCCTATGAACAAGACACTTCTTTTCTCAGATAGTCTTGATTTTGAGAAGGCAGCAGGAATCGCAGCTCACTTCCAGGGCAAAGCTAAGGTTGCATTCGGAATCGGTACCTACATTGCTAACGATACCAAGGTTCCGTCACTTAACATCGTTATGAAGACAACTTTCTGTAACGGACAGGATGTAGCAAAGCTTTCTGACGTAGACGGCAAGGGAATGTGCAAGAATCCTGAGTATGTAGATTACTTAAAGCGTAGCATTAAATGGAGAATGGATCACGAATAAAAGATTTGATCATCATATAGAATTAGTCCGGCATGGAGGAATATCATGAGAAGTATTGAAAAAATAGATCCTAATGTAGCGATAGACAGCCTGGTAAACTGGATCAGAGAATATTTTGAACCCTTTAAAGGAAAGAAAGCTGTAATAGGCATTTCTGGAGGAAAAGATTCTACAGTATGCGCAATGCTCCTTGTAAAGGCACTTGGCAAAGACAGAGTTGTAGCAGTTAAGATGCCCAAGGGGCAGCAGCCTGATATCAATGATTCAGATACAGTATGTGATTGCCTTGGAGTTGAGAATCATACAGTTAACATTAAGGCAGCTGTTGATGGCCTTATAGCAGGTCTCAAAGAAGCAGGCATAGAGCCTACAAAGGACACTCTTACCAACATCGATCCAAGAGTCCGCATGACAACACTGTATGCCGTTGCTCAGAGCCTTCCTGAAGGCGGACTTGTAACAAATACCTGCAATATGTCCGAGAACTACGTAGGATACTCAACAAAGTTCGGTGATCATGCAGGAGACTTCAGTATTCTTCATGCTTTTACCGTAAGAGAAGTAATAGAGATGGGACTTATCCTTTGCAAGGAATACGGAATTCCCGAAACTCTTATAAGAAAAGCTCCATCTGACGGCCTTTGCGGCAAAACAGATGAAGATAACCTTGGGTTTACCTATGCTCAGCTTGATGCATACATTCTTGATAATGAAGTTCCTGATGAGGAAATACTTAACAAGATCCAGCGCAAGTACAGAGCTAATCTTCATAAGTTAACAGAAATGCCTTATCCATATCCGGAAAGGGCCAAAGAATTATTGTTTTAAGTGAAAGGATGCACATGATACAGGAAATACATATCGATACTCTGGAGGAACTTCTTCCTCTTTTGACAGAGCAAAAGTACAGAGAAGATATCGACAGGAACAGAAGCCCCTATGTTTACAGAGGCATGTCAGATTCATCTTTCAAGATGTATACGAGCCTTAGCAGAAACTGCAAGTCAAGGCAGAAGCAGCTTGAGCCGGCCATACTTGAAAACTTTGCCAAGTATGCCATCAACGATGATCCTGACATTGGACATTCTGTATGGAGACAGATGATCCTGGGCCAGCACTACGGCCTTCCTACAAGGCTCCTTGACTGGACTCAGTCTGCCCTTGTTGGTCTTAATTTTGCTATGACAGAAGAGAATCTTGAAGAGATGGACAAGCATGACTGCATGGTCTGGCGTATCAACATGTCTGAGATGATAGACCTTCTGCCTGAGTCATACAAAAAGGCTGTCAGGAAAAAGAACTCCATGATTTTTACAGTCGATATGTTAAAAGAGCTTACAGGTAACAGCTTGAAGCAGTATGACCAGGATATGGGCGATACTTCAATGGTTATCTTTGAGCCGCCGTCACTTAACCAGAGGATCATCAATCAGCATTCCTTCTTTATGGCAGTACCAACGGGAATTGAAGATATTGAGCAGTTCCTTGCTGATAATACCAATGATACGGTCAAGTATGTCATAGATAAGAAGCTTCGCTGGAGAGTAAGAGACATGCTGGATCAGCTCAACATGAGTGAGAGAATAGTCTACCCGGGCCTTGAAGGCGTATCCAAGTGGATTGCACGCCACTATTACGTGAAGTGAGGGGCTTTCGCACATGTAAAAGAGTCTAGGCTGTGGCGTATTCCTGAGAATGGCAGTTGATAAATGATTTGGTTGTCGTGAAAATCATATAAAATTCAAGGCATGATATCTGGAATAATATATTCTGGGATCCGAAACTCGCTTCGCTCAGACATGCGGATCCCAAGAAGAATATATTATTCCATCTATCAAGCTCTTGAATTTAATATAATTTTCAAAGACAACCAAATCATTTATCAACTGCCATTCTCAGGAATAGTCAAGGTATAGAGTGGATTTTACATGTGCGAAGTCTGTGCTGATGGATTTTGCGAAGATAAAAAATTCTTTATAAACGGATGCTTCTAGTAATCAGCAAGTAGCAGATAACTAAAAAACAAAAAAACGTTGTGAACTGCTAGTTTAGGAATGCTCAAGGACGTGAATGTTTTGTGATTGTGAAGTTTTATATGTTTTATCTATGAGCTTTTTGAGAATCTTTATTTATAAACTTCCGTTTAGACTTTTTTAAGGGTAATCTTATTGACTATGGCTAACACGAGGAATAAAATTGGTGTTGTTGCAAAGTATTTGCAATTAAGTGCAAAAGTGTAAATTTTTAAATGGAAAGAAGGATAGATATATTATGACAAAGGTAGATATTATCTCAGGTTTCCTGGGTGCTGGTAAGACAACACTCATAAAGAAGCTTCTTGCAGAGGCACTTTCTGGAACAAAGACAGTTCTTATAGAGAATGAGTTCGGTGAGGTTGGTGTTGATGGAGGATTCCTTCAGCAGGCAGGTATTGAGATTCGTGAGATGAATGCGGGTTGCATTTGCTGCTCACTTGTTGGTGATTTCGATACTAACCTTACTGAGATCATGAATAAGTACGCTCCAGAGCGTATTATTATTGAGCCGTCAGGCGTTGGTAAGCTTTCTGATGTAGCAGAGGCTATCAAGAATGTAACTGAGAAGTTCCCTGATATGATGCTCAACAGCGCAGTAACAGTAGTTGATGTTACTAAGGCTAAGGTTTATCTCAAGAACTTTGGTGAGTTCTTCTCTAACCAGATTGAGAGTGCAGGCACTATCATTCTTACTCGTACAGATAAGGCTGATGATGCTAAGATCGAAGCTGTTGTAGAGCTTATCCGCACTCTTAATAAGAAGGCTACTATCATCACAACTCCTCTTGCAGAGCTTGACGGCAAGGAGATCCTTGACACATTCGAGGGTAACCATGACTTGGAAAAAGAGCTTCTTGAAGAGATGATGAGAGAGCACGATCACGACGATGATGAAGATGAGCACGAGCATCACCACCATCACCACGATGATGACGATGATGAGCATGAGCATCACCACCATCACCACGATGATGATGACGATGAAGACGAGCATGAGCATCACCACCATCACCACGATGACGACGATGATGAAGACGAGCACGAGCATCACCACCATCACCACGATGACGACGATGATGAAGACGAGCATGAGCATCACCACCATCATCACCATGATGACGACGATGATGAGGATGAACACGAGCATCATCATCACCACGATGACGACGATGATGAAGACGAGCACGAGCATCACCACCATCATCATGATCATGACGCAGAACCTGATGAAGAGGGCGTTGTAGTTCACCATAGTGATGCACATCATCACCATCACCACCATCATCACCACGGTGGCCACGATGCAGATGAAGTATTCCAGAGCTGGGCTCTTGAGACTCCTGTTAAGTATTCAAAGGCTGACATTGAGATGATGCTTTCTAAGCTTGAAGATGCTGACAAATACGGCGTAGTTCTTCGTTCTAAGGGTATGGTTGAAGATTCTGACGGTAAGTGGATCGAGTTCGACTATGTTCCTGATGAGACACAGATTCGTGAAGGTCATGCCGATGTTACAGGTAAGATCGTAGTTATCGGTTCAGGTCTTAAGGAAGATGAGCTTGAGAATCTGTTCCGTAGAAGATAAAAGAAAAATTTAGAGCGAGGTACAATCGCGTGTTTGGTTTGAAAGGGAAAGTTACAATGAAACCCGTTTATATTATCAATGGATTTTTGGATAGCGGTAAGACAGATTTCTTCCGTTATACAATTGCACAGCCTTATTTTCGCAGCAATGGCTTAACACTTATCATCGTATGCGAAGAGGGTGAGAATGACTATGAGGAAAAGCTCCTTAAGTCAACTAACTCAGTTAAAGTTGTAGTAGATGATGAAGAAGACTTTACAGTAGCAAAGCTTCAGAGCTTTGAGAACAAGTATAATCCTGAGCGTATCCTTATCGAGTTCAATGGAATGTGGGATCCGAGAGCAATCCACCTTCCTAAGAACTGGAATGTAGAGCAGCAGATCACTATGATCAACTGCCAGACTTTTGAAATGTACTACACCAACATGAAGTCAATGCTCGTAGAGCAGATCAGAAAGAGCGATATGATCCTCTTTAACAGATGTGACGGCTTCAATGAAAAGCTTCCTGCATTCAAGAGAAATGTTAAGGCTGTAAACCAGCAGTGTGACATTATCTTCGAAGACAGAAATGGTGAAGTGGATGTAACTCTTGATGAGGATCTTCCATTTGATCTTAAAGCAGATCCTATCGAGCTTAACAACTATGGTTATGGAATGTTCTACCTTGACGCACTTGAGCATGCTGACCGTTATAAGGGCAAGAAGGTTAAGTTCAAAGCTCTTGTAGCTAAGCCAAAGGGACTTCCTGCAGGAAGATTTGTTCCTGGACGTCTTTCCATGAACTGCTGTGCACAGGATATGCAGTTCCTTGGATTTGCCTGCGACTATGATAAGGCAGATGAACTCAAGGAGAAAGACTGGGTAGAAGTAACAGCAGAAGTTGGTAAGGAATTCGTTAAGGAATACAACGGAGAAGGACCTGTTCTTAAGGCTGTATCTGTAGTTCCAGCAACAGAACCTAAAAATCCTGTTGTAGATTTTACTCAGCCCATCATGTCAGATTAACGCATATAGAAGTCCATCCATGGACTTCTAAACATGTCGTAACTACGTCCTGTAATTTCAACACTAAGCCCTGCTTTGGCTATATGCCGAGCGGGGCTTTTTAATGTGTAAACTTTGGGTGAAAAATGCCTTCATGGATTCATGTAATATGATTTCAACAGCAAGAGATACATGAAACAAAAACAAAACACTAATTATATGAATTCCTGAAGGAGGAAAAAGAAATGATGAACAATGAAAAGACTATGGCAGCAGGCAACAACCAGCAGGTAACAAACGCGTTTACAGGTGATAAGAACAGAAAGGCACTTATTGGAGTGCTTATAGCAGCCTTTTATTGGATCCCAGCTATACTGATTGAACTTCTTTTGAGTAAAATCGATCCTGGTTTGGGCTCAAGTGTATTCTTTATCATTATGATCGCAAGCTCAATAACAGCTTATATTTTAACGGGTGGGCTTGATATGGTTTTTGGAATCGCTAAAAAGATAGCACTTTTCGGATGGATCATACTTCCGTTTCCGATGGATATAATAACAGGAATCGCAACATTTTTCGTTGCACTATTATTATTCGCAGCATTCCCGATAGTATTTGCAGTTATCGGCTGGCTTAGAATTCATAAAGAAAACAGGGACATGGAACAGTCTGCTTGATTCGGCTGTCAAAAGATATCCCGGTTGTAATAAAAGACCATCGCGATTTCAGAATGAACTGAATCAACGCTGGTCTTTTGTATGATATACTACCAATAGTACTTGGAATAATAGAAGGGAGCTTTTTATGATCTGTCCTGGTTGCGGTAAAGAAGTTAAAAAAAATGCGGGATTTTGTCCTAATTGTGGTAGATCCCTGAAAAGAACTGATGATAACAAAGACTCAAAAAAGATTATCGGGATAGTTGCAACGATTCTGGCAGTTCTGGTTTTGATATCAGTGACTGTTCTGATAGTAAAAAATATTTCTGCAGGCAGATATAACCGTCTTATTGATAAAGGTAATAACTACCTTGAAGAGATGCAATATGATGATGGAATAGCCGCCTTTGACGAAGCGATAAGAATAGATCCCAAGAGGCCTGATGCTTATGAAGGAAAAGTCAATATTTATATAGCAAAAGGTGATAATGAAAGTGCGCTTGCTGTAATAAATGATGGCTTTGCAGCAATTGAGGGAGATGAGTACGTAGCGCAGTTCACTGAATTTTCAACAAAAGTATATGAGCAGTATGCAGACGAATTGGTATCAGAAGGTAACTACCAAGAAGCACTTGAGGTGCTTGAAAAGGGAAATAATCTGATGCCTGGACAGTTATCCAATAAGATTGCTGATGTTATGTATGATGCCAGTGAGCAGCAAAAAGCTGAAGAGGTAAAAGAAACAACTTCAGATGAAGAAAATGCTTTAGAAGCTACTGAAGAAGCTAGTAGTGAAGAAGATGATTCTCAGCATGATGTAGACGAATCGGTTGATGTGACTGAAACATATTTTTTCAGCATCGATATAACTAACATTACGCAGAAAAGCAATGGTACATACGATGTAGAGTGCAATACAAGTAGATATAAAAAAGTAATTATACCGTACGAAGAATTTGAAAGAATAAATGTTGGTGATACAGTAACGTATGATACAGGATACAGCGGGATTAGAGAAATTAAGTGTTACTTTATAGAAGACGGTATAAAATACTTCAGTGAATATTCGGAAGATTATTCATCACTTGATGAAATGATAGATAGTGGTGATGATTACTATTTTATGAGTCCTGATAATAAGGATTATTATGGAGATATTATTTTATATTTTGGATCTAATATAGCAATAAGAGGTTATACGCAGGAAGAATATTATGTGGAAGATGGTGTAGAGACTATAAATATTGATGGTAACTGTTTAGTTAGAGTATATTATGATGAAAGCGGAGAACTTGTAGGATCATTGCGTGATATAACGTTTGACCAGTTTTATCAGGAGTATACTAGCGGGTTGACTAGTTTGTTATCATATGTCGTTAATTATAACGAATCTTATGAAATAACATCTCTTATATCATACGCATGGTGGGGATAATGAATTTTAAATAATAAAATGAAGAAATTCTGGAATTCAGAGGAAAACTATAAATGCCAGATTTAGATAGAGAATACGAAACCATCTTTATAAAAGATGAAATCGCCAGATGCGAAGATATAGATGAACTTAAGAAAAGTATTTTCCCGTTGCTCAAAACTCAGCAGGACATGTGGGCTGCGAAGATTATTTCCATTATAAATGATAATGATCTAACCAAGAAAGGTCTTGCTGAAGCTGTAGGAGTCAGCAGGGTATCTGTCGACAAATGGTGTAAGGGATCTCTTCCCAAAAACCGTGAGACGTTTTTGAGAATCGGGCTTGTGGCAGGATATGATATCGATAAAATGAATCAGCTTCTGCAAAGGTACGGAAGATATCCGGCATTATATTCAAAGAGTCTTGAAGATTGCATTTGTATTTATGTGCTTTCTAAAAAGCATGGAATAGATGCTTTGAATGCATATCTTTATATTCTTGACAGAATCAGGAATAATATCACAAACAGTTCAAATGATGATGACGACGATCCAGAAACAGTATTATTTGATCAGAGAGTTTCCAGGATCGAAACAGATGATGAGTTTGAGAGGTTTATTTCAGACAACATATCTGTTTTTTCCAAATCATATAATAAGTTTTATGCATATGTGAAAATGTGCATCAGTCAGAACTACGGCGGATATGTTGATAGTGTGTTCGAACTTGCCGAAGGTCAGAACTGGTCATCATCTCTAAGACACTGCGTTTCAGCAATAAGACAAGGTAAATGGTATCCCACCAGAAATAAGATAATATCTCTGGGACTTCATCTATCTATGGATCATGAGCAGATAGATGAAATGTTGGAGCTTGCGCACATGGAACCCTTGTGTGCCAAGAACATATTTGAAAGCGTTGTGATGTTCATATTGGATGACGCTCTTCTTAATGACATGCTGGACAGCAGCTTGGATACTTATGATCCTGATGAACTATGCAGATATGCAAGAAATATACTTGGAGAACTGAATATTCCGGAGGTGGAAGCTTTTATTTCAGAATTACCGGAGGATAATGATGAGTGATGTAAATCAGCTCCTTGTAATAGAACAAGGAAAGTCATACATATATACACTGGATGAACGTCCCATATGGGAAGTTGGCAGACAGTCAGGAGACGTAGTTCCTGATATAAGCCTTAATGTACATACAGTAAGCCGTAGACATGGAAGTTTTCAGAATATGGATGGCAACTGGTTCTATATAGACAGGAATGGCAAGAACGGAACCACTTGCAGAGGCAAAAAAGTCGGAACAGGAATAGGCGGAAGAACAAAGCCTGTTTTGCTTAAGGACGGAGACGTACTTGTTTTTGGCGGCGGGGAAAAAGGCGTTGTATGTGATAAGACCGCACTTGCAGTTTTTTGTACACATAGGATAGACAGTACTTTAAAAAAAGTCGATACAAAACAATATAATGAAGCAGATGCAGGAACAGTTATTAAATCAGATGATAGTCTGACTGTAGTTATGGGAGACTATAGTTATATCATTGAATATATGATTTAAGTAATTACATATCGAAGGCTATATTGGCATTTGGATAAATAGCCATGTAAAAACAGGCAGAGGTAAATCATGCTGAAAATCGGGCAGATAATAAACGGCGTATATGAAGTTGAAGAACCGATAGGCGAGGGCGGTTCCGGACAGGTGTTCAAAGCCTGGCACAAAAATCTTCAGAAATACGTCGTAATAAAGCGCATAAAGGATAACTATGTCGGCAGGATCAATGAACGTAAAGAAGCCGATATCCTTAAAAATATCAAACATTCAAATCTGCCACAGGTATATGATTTCATTCAGATGGACACAGAAGTGTATACTGTCATGGATTATATTGATGGTAATACCATGATGGAGTACATAAAGGCAGGGGTACGATTTGATGAGCCTCAGACGATCAAATGGCTCAAAGATTTATGCGCAGCTCTCAATTATCTCCATTCACAAAATCCTCCGATCATTCACAGTGATATAAAACCTTCCAATATCATGATCGATTCTGATGGAAATATATGCCTGATAGATTTCAATATATCTCTTAATGATCCTGATCATCCGATGACAACAGGATATTCAAAAAACTATGCGGCACCTGAGCAGCTTGGCGGGATATCATCCCAAAAGGTTCAGGGAGTAAATGCAGATGCCAGAACAGATATATTCAGTCTGGGTGCAAGCTTCTATCAGCTGATGAGCCGTAAGAATGCCCTAAAGCAGATGGAATCAGGACTTCCTCTATGGGATGACAGTACACCTTATTCCAGACTCCTTACAGATATCATAGACAAGGCTCTTGAAAAAAATCCTTCGAAAAGATTCCAGTCTGCTTCTGAAATGTACAAAAGCCTTGATACCATGAAGCTTCGTGACAGAAGATACAAAAGACTTGGAAGAGTGCAGACGGTATATACGCTCATTTGTCTGATCATATTTGCAGCTGGTGTATATATGACTGTAAAAGGCGGGCTCCTAAGGCGCGAAGAGGCATTCGGAAAGGAATATGATGAGCTTATAGATAATGCAGGAACCATGTCTGAAGATGAGATCATAGAAGGTGCATTTTCTTTACTTAACAATACCAGCTATACCAGGATTTTAGATAATAATAGCCATGAAAAGGGAACTATTCTGTATCTTGCGGCAAGTTCGTATTTTGAAAAAGAAGACTATGAAAGCGCAATAAAGCTCTATGAAGAGGCGATAGAAACAGATGGATCCGATCCTGATAACTACAGGGATCTTGCAATAGCATATGCAAGATCAGGAGATACCGATAAGGCTAGGAAGGTTCTGGAAAAGGCGATAAACGAAGGCCTTGATGATTCTGGTCTGTACCTTGTAAAAGGCGAGATTGCAGGGGCTGATCAAAATTATAAAGATGCAATAGATGATTACCTTAAGGTGCTGGAACTGTCTGGTGATGAAGACATAATTGCAAGGGCAGGAATATTATGTGCAAGAGCATACGTACAGCTTGATGATTACCAAAATGCTGACCTTATACTTACTGATGTATTTGAACGTGTGACTGGAAAATGGTCTGTAAGAGTTATGAGAGAGAACGCACAGATATGTCTTAAGTATCTGGAAAAAAACAATGGGGAAGACTTTACCGAGTGGATTTCAAAAGCCGATGAATGCTATACATATCTTCTGGATCATTCACAGGCTACCTCATCTGATTATATTAACCTGTCTTATATAAAAAACATGAACGGAGAAACTGATAAGGCTCTGGAAATAATGACTTTGGCAGCAGAACTTTATCCTGAAGATTACAGGATACCCATGAGACAGGCCAAGTACTACATGATCCTTCAAAGTGCGCTTGACGAAGATGAAAGAGATTATTCTAAAGTTCTTGAATACTACGAAAAGGCTAAAAACCTGTATGACAAGGTTAAAGTGTCAGGTGACAGTGATGATGAGATGCAGCGCCTTGAGGATGATATTGAAGAACTGTATGCACTTGGCTGGTTATAAGGAGGATTTAGTTTATGAACCTTAATGACATGACAAATGGTGAACTCTTTTTTTACGGAGGGATAGCCCTCATGGCAGCAGCTGTAATAGCACTTGTAATCGGTATCGTTGTTTTTTCAATAAGACGCAGAATTATAAAAAAGCAGCTAATGAAAAAGTATGATTTTAGTAAATAAAGCATATGTTTTCGCAACCTTGAATCAGAAATCCGCATTTACTGCGGATTTCGTAAGAAAGTGAATCGGTAGGTAAATAGGCTAGGCACCGAAGGTGTTCTCAATTGGCCTATTTATATGACTTTTGGAACGAAGTGACAAAAAGTCATTATTTCGTATTTATGTGGATTTTATAGGCAGAGTATAAAAAATCTGAGTAATCGGAGGCGTAGATAACAGATATGATTTCTGATAATGATAAAACTGAAACATTCAGTATAGATGATGACGAAACACAGACGTTTAATCCTGAAATTGATAAAACAGAAAATCGTGCCAAGCAAACAGAACTGCCGAAAACCCCAAACGCCTTGTCTCAGAGCTATAATGGTTTGAATCCCAGTAAAGACAGTAAAGCGGCAAACACAGAAGAAATCAGAAAAAAACTAAAGTACATGGAACATATACTCGACATCGAGACCTGATGAAAATTGCAGATTCCCTTTTGCGTGGTACATCTGCTAAAATGCAAGTGAAAAGCAGGGTGAAGAAAAGGCTTCATAAAAAGAAGTTGATTCAGAAAAAGAAGTTGATTCAGAAAAAGAAGTTGATTCAGAAAAAGAAGTTAATTCAGAAGAAGTTGCTTCAGAAAAAGAAGTTAATTCAGAAGAAGTTGCTTCAGAAAAAGAAGTTAATTCAAAAAAGAAGATATTTCAAAAAAGAAGATAAGGATTCCACTAGTGATGAAGAAGATAAATTTATTACAATTATTACAAAAGAGAGTAATAGCATCTCTGTTTTCAATTTCATTAATTATTACAGCGTGTGGCTCATCCACAGGGGATACTAATAGCGTTACTATGACAACAGAGTCTGTAGTAGATGAAAAGGATTTAGTTAATACAAGTAATGAGCCGGACTCTGGTAATAATTCATCTACTGAAGGAGCTTCTAATGAGCTTACAGATGAAGATATAGATCCTAATGCCTTGGCGAACACAGAGGAGTCGATAGATAACTCTTTTTCCTATACTCTCTGTTTTGCTGGAGATATCAATTTTGATGATACCTGGTCCAACATGGTTTATTACCACAACCATGGTGATGATATATATAACTGTATTGATGAGGACTTCATTATCGAGATGAATGCAGCAGATATCATGTGGATCAATAATGAGTTTACATATTCAACTGGCGGAGCTCCAATGGCGGGTAAGGCTTATACTTTCAGGGCCAATCCTCAGAACGTATATATACTGAATCAGCTTGGCGTTGATATTGTAGGACTTGCTAATAATCATGTATTTGATTATGGCGAAGAGGCTTTTCTTGATACGCTTGCAACTCTCGAAGCTGACGGGATTCCCTATGTTGGTGCCGGAAGGAATATTGAGGAGGCGTCTAGCCCTGTATATATGCAGCTTGGAGATCTGACTATAGCTTATGTTGCAGCGTCTCGTGCCGAGAAGAACAAGATGACGCCTGAAGCTACACAGACAAGTCCTGGAATCCTTCGCTGCTATGATACTGAGAAGTTTGTGGCTGAAATTAAGGAAGCAAGCGAGAATGCTGACTTTGTTATAGCACTTCCTCACTGGGGGACAGAGTACTCGACAAAGCTTGAGTCGGCTCAGACATCAACTGCCCGAGAATATATAGATGCAGGCGCTGATGTGATAATAGGTGCGCATTCGCACTGTTTGCAGGGGATGGAGTATTATAACGGTTCTTTAATAGCATATTCTCTTGGCAATTACTGGTTTAATGAAAAGACCCTGGACACAATGCTTCTTGAAGTTGAGATATCCGGTACAGGAAGTACTATTGAGAGCGTGGAAGTTCAGATGATCCCCGGAACTCAGTCAGGATGGGTTACAACAGCAGCTGACACTCCTGAAGAAAAAGAACGTATCTATTCATATATGGAATCTATCTCAATAGATGTCGAAGTTGACGATAATGGTTATATTCATCCGGCGTCTTAAAACTATGTGTGTAATACGATGAGTAAGCTGGATGATATTTATGATCTTCTGACACTATCATAATAGAATGTTTTTCTTTAGAATTCAGACAGGTGGCACTCTGATAAGCTTTTTAAAAAGAGTCATGAGATTATAAAAAATCTTGTAGTTATCTGCTTTACAAGCAAATAGTACGGTGATATATTATATGTAGTAATGAAAACTACATGTAAAAGTAATTAAAAACTTTTATGTATGTCATATATTATTTGGTTGCGATGGATCGCAGAAGGGAGCTGCACATGACTACAAAGGATTTAAAGGAGTTTTTTAAGGAGCATCTTGTACCTAAGAAGCTTTATAAAATAGGTGGAGAACATAAAAACCGCATCTGCATCGAGCAGGTATCTGATGGATGGGATGTATTTTTTAAAGATAATAAGCAGAAGATAGGCCTCATGCATTTTGGCGACGAGAAGTCCGCATGCGATGTAATGATGAATGAGATCCGCAAGCTTATGGAATCCGTGTACGGAATCACATGGGCTAAGACAGTATAATCCGAGGTTTAACTGTAACCTCCCTACAAGAAAAGTCGTTGTGAGAAGATGACGTTTCCTGTAGGGAGTTTTTTATTGAATAAAAAAGACTCTATCATCAGAGGGGATGATAGAGTCTTAAAAAGTTCAATATTTATAAAAGCTGATTAGTTCATCTTGTTTACAGCCTGAGCAAGACGAGAAACTTTACGAGAAGCTGTGTTCTTCTTGAATACGCCCTTAGACTCAGCCTTGTCGATAGCAGATGTAGCAGCAACGAGTGCCTTAGCAGCCTCTTCCTTGTTGCCAGCTTCGATAGCAGCTCTAACCTTCTTGATCTCTGTCTTTACAGCAGACTTAACAGCTGTGTTACGCTCTGCACGCTTTGCGCTTGTGAGAACTCTCTTCTTGGCGGATTTGATATTAGCCATAATTACCTCCGAATAATATAATTCAAATGTTATTTTAATCTTGAGATGAACATTCAGACCGGACACGGACAGCGAATGCTCACATACGGGATATAGTTTAGATGAATTTGAGGATAATGTCAAGTAAATTAAGGATTTTGCATGGAAATTTTGCTATTTCCATGATATATTAGGATGACAGGGGCATAATATTAGCATGTCTTTATGCCGCCTGGGATTGCCAAAATGCCGTTGGAATCCGCATTTTTATATTGGGAAGATGCGGCTTTGGCCTTAACATAATAACACAATGAAATGAGGAAATAAATGTCTGCAATAGATCAGAGTAAAATCAGAAATTTCTGCATAGTGGCTCATATTGATCATGGTAAATCCACTCTGGCAGATCGACTTATAGAGAGAACCGGAGTCCTTACTCAGAGAGAGATGAGTGCTCAGGTCCTTGATAATATGGATATTGAAAGGGAGCGTGGCATCACGATCAAGAGCCAGGCTGTCCGTATGGTATATAAGGCTCAGGATGGCGAAGAGTACATCTTCAACATGATAGATACTCCCGGACACGTCGACTTTGGTTATGAGGTCAGCAGATCTCTCGCAGCCTGCGATGGAGCTGTTCTTGTTGTAGATGCAACTCAGGGCGTAGAGGCTCAGACACTTGCCAACGTATATCTGGCACTTGACCACAATCTTGACGTATTCCCTGTAATCAATAAGATCGACCTTCCAAGTGCGCAGCCTCAGGAAGTTAAGGATGAAGTAGAAGATATCATAGGAATCGAAGCTCAGGACGCGCCTCTTATCTCCGCCAAGAACGGCATTGGCATAGATGAGGTACTTGAAGCTGTTGTTCATAAGATTCCGGCTCCTACCGGAGATCCTTCAGCACCTCTTAAGTCTCTTATATTCGATTCTGTATATGACCCTTACAGAGGTGTTATCGTTTTTGTAAGAATTAAGGACGGCGTACTTAAAAAGGGCATGAAGGTAAAATTCATGCAGACAGGCGCTGAAAGTGAAGTTGTAGAAGTTGGTTATTTCGGACCGGGACAGTTTATCCCATGTGAAGAACTTTCTGCCGGAATGGTGGGCTATTTTACAGCATCTATCAAGAACATTCAGGATACTCGTGTTGGTGATACAGTAACATCTTCAGATACACCTTGCGCTGAGGCACTTCCTGGATATAAGCAGGTAATGCCTATGGTTTACTGCGGTATCTACCCGGCTGATTCTGCAAGATATCCTGAACTTCGTGACGCACTTGAAAAGCTCCAGCTCAACGATGCATCTTTATTCTATGAACCCGAGACATCACAGGCTCTTGGATTCGGTTTTAGATGCGGATTCCTTGGACTTCTTCACCTTGAAGTAATCCAGGAAAGACTTGAAAGAGAGTATGACCTTGACCTTGTAACAACCGCACCCAGCGTTGTTTACAAGATCTATAAGACAGACGGAACATCTTTTGACCTGACTAACCCGTCTAACCTGCCTGATCCTTCTGAGATAGATCACATGGAAGAGCCTATCGTTAACGGCGAGATCATGGTTACAACTGACTATATCGGACCTATCATGCAGCTGTGTCAGGAAAGAAGAGGAAGATACCTTTCTACAGACTATGTAGAGCAGACAAGAGCGATCCTTAAGTATGAGCTTCCTCTTAACGAGATCATCTACGACTTCTTTGATGCCCTCAAGTCAAGATCAAGAGGCTATGCTTCTTTTGACTATGAGATCAAAGGATATGAAACTTCTTCACTTGTAAAGCTCGATATCCTTATTAACAAAGAAACTGTCGATGCCCTCAGCTTCATCGTTCACAAAGACGGCGCCTATGAAAGAGGTCGCAAGATGTGCGAGAAGCTCAAGGAAGAGATTCCGAGACATCTCTTCGAGATCCCGATCCAGGCAGCAGTCGGCGGCAAGGTTATCGCAAGAGAGACAGTTAAAGCTATGCGTAAAGACGTACTTGCCAAGTGTTACGGCGGTGATATCTCACGTAAACGTAAGCTCCTTGAGAAGCAGAAGGAAGGTAAAAAGAAGATGCGCCAGATCGGTAGCGTAGAGATTCCTCAAAATGCATTCCTTAGTGTTCTCAAGCTTGATGAGTCTAAGTAAGATAATAAGTCTAAATAAACGATTGGAGGCAAAGCTTTTGCCTCCAATATGATATAAGCCTTTATTATGAACGAAATGATAATGGATCATAATTATAATCCTAATGATGTAAAAACAATATCATTGTATATTCATATACCCTTTTGTGTCAGGAAGTGCAGTTACTGCGACTTCCTGTCTTTTTCTGCGTCCAAGGATATACAAGACAGATATTTCAAGGCTCTTATAAACGAGATCAAATGCGCAGGCCCGTGGCTTAATGCAGAGTCTACTACGTATGTTGTAAAGAGTATATTCTTCGGAGGAGGCACCCCGTCATCCGTTGACCCTACATGGATCGTTAAAATCCTCGATACTATCCGAGATACCTTCGACGTAGCCAAAGACGCAGAAATCACTATCGAGATGAATCCCGGAACCGTAACACCTGAAAGTCTTGCTATATACAAGAAATCTGGAATTAATAGAATAAGCATAGGTTGCCAGTCCCTTAATGACAACGAGCTTAAAGAGCTTGGAAGAATACATGACTCAAAAACATTCTATGCCACATTCCACGCTGCAAGAGAAGCGGGCTTTGATAACATCAACGTCGACCTTATGAGCGCCCTTCCCGGCCAGACTATAGCGTCTTACAAAGACAATCTTGCTAAGATTGTTGCACTCAGACCAGAGCACATATCGGCCTATAGTCTAATAATAGAAGAGGGCACACCTTTTTATGAGAAGTATAAGGATGTCATAGACAGAGATCTTTACGATGTTGAAGACGACCTTGTTAAAGAAGGCGTTGTGGGTAAAAAAAATCTGGAAGATTCCGATTCAAAATGTGTTAATTCTCAAATGTCAGATAACAAATCAAACATAATTCCACTTCCATCCGAAGAAGAAGAACGCCAGATGTATGAGAATACTATAACTATCCTCAACCAAAACGGTTACCACAGATACGAAGTATCCAACTATGCCAGAAACGACGGCGATTATGAATGCTACCACAACAAAGCCTATTGGAAAAGATACGAATACCTCGGCCTTGGCATCGGCGCAGCAGGAATGGTAGCAGATGAACGCTACACTAATACTAATGGCATAAAAGACTATTGTGCTTATTGGTATGATTTTGATATATGCGATAAAACCGGAAATAATACTGATGATTTGGATAATAATATAAGAAATATAGATGATAATGTAAGCATTAAGAATTCAGCTATAGATAATTTGGCCGATTCCAACAAGTCTGACATGTACGCATTAAGACCCCTTCTAGAGCATGACAAATTATCTGTAGATGCCTGCATGGAAGAAACCATGTTCCTGGGTCTGCGAATGGACGTAGGCATATCTGTCTCTGATTTTGAACATAGATTTGACCATAAACTCGAAGACGTATACGGCAAAGTGATTCAAAAATTAGAAAAAGAAAAATTGATTCTGTTAGATAACGACCGCTTAAAACTTACAGAAAAAGGTCTTGAAGTAAGTAATGTGGTACTTTCAAGTTTTCTATTGGATTAAAACGCTAAAATACAACATAAAGCAACGCAAAAGCGATATAATTTCTAGTGGAGGAGCAAAAGCTCCTCTTTTTGTTTATTTGCATACCTTGGTTTTTGCGAGAGCCGTGCAGTTAATAAAGGATATGGGAGTCTTTAAAATAATTACAAAAATTCAAGAGCCAAATAGATAGCTGCTTATATTCTGTTTGGGATTCACCTGTTTGAGCGAAGCGAGTTTGAATCCCAGAATATAAGCAGCTATCTATTTTGCCTTGAATTTGTAATTATTTTATGACTCCCATATCCTTTATTAACTGCACGGCTTCCCCCAACCCAAGGTATACCATTCCCACAAAAACTTTCGAAAACGTTTACGTCCACTCCGGTTCCTATGTAGAACAAATTCTTCACAAAATTTCGAACAAAATTTTGTGAATTGTGTCGATTCGCTTAAAATAAGCCTTTTTACACGCACTAAAAAACGTCAATAAAACCCTCTCAAATTCAGTTTTGACGGGATATTCATAAATATTTAACGAAATCTGAAACTTTTTTGTTGACACCGAAAACGTTTAAGTATATACTGAGTTACAGTTGTACTATACTAATTAAATAGAAAACATGCTAAAGGTATATTCGTATTTTGGGACAAAGTGAAAGCAAATACATACATGCTAATCTGGGGGGATTCTATGTATGCGTTTATTGGGGAGATCTGAATCTACAACTTTAATATTGTTCGTCAAGAATTTCTTACTATTGTTCGCATTCCGCGGTATAAGCGTTCTGACCAATCTTGTAGTAACAATCCTTGCTGGAAGAACATTAACAGTAGAACTGATGGGCGAGTACAATCTTGTATTTACTCTTGCTAATATTCTGGTAATTCCGCTTATTATGGGCGTTAACAATACGCTTCTTAAAGTCCTTCCTGAATCATCGGATGATGAAAAAAAGGAGATACTTGGCACTGTTATTATTGGTAATTTCATGCTGTGCCTTGGATTGTCAGTGATCGGCTATATAATTACACCCATCGTTTGCCGCTTTCCAAATCTGACTCCTGAATCATGGTATTTAGCAATTGCTCTTGCGATTGCAACTAACAGCTGTATACTTGCTGATACAATCCTTAAAGTAGACGAGAAGTTCTTTAGACTTGGAATTGCCAAGATAGCAGGCAGCATCTTTATGATGGCCGGATACCTCGTCTCGATTCTTGCTTTTAATAAGATCAGTATTTATGTGTATATAATCTGCAATGTTCTCGGACAGGTTTTAGCACTCCTTGTTTCTGTATATAAGCTTGGAGCAGTGAAATTTATTTTCAGAAGAGACATTGCAAAGGATATATTCAAAATCGGCGTATTTTATATGTTCAGCTGGCTGCTTACAACAGGGCTTAATACAGCTGATATATGCATAATTTCAGCTTTGCGACCAGAGTATGAGTCAGGAATATTCAGCTCATATCAATCTAATATCAGAATCTATTTTTCAGTTTTTTACAATGATATATTTGCGGCAGTAATGCTTCCGACTCTTATAAATCACGGAGTTGATATAAGACGCCTTGTGGGCAATGTCTTTAAGTTTATGCCGGTAATACTGCTTATATTAGGTGCCGGAACCGCTACACTTCTAGTAGCACTCCTTTATGCATACGGAGAGCAGTATCCCATCATCTGGGGATACATCATCCTGGAAGCAGCAGGAATCGCGTTCCAGGGAATATACTATTTCTTTAGTTCACTCCTTGTTATGGAAGGGGAAACAGGTGCAAGGACTTCATTTGAGATATTGGGAAAACCCTATGTATTTCTGCTTTTGATCTCATTTGTCTGCACTAAGCTCTTTGGTCTTACAGGAGGTTTTATTTCATTTACTGCTAATCAGGCAATTCTGGCAGTTCTGCTAGTCATTAGATATCGGAGAACTTTGCGGATAGGCGAATCGGAAGAAAAGCACTATTCGTTTTATGAGATATGACTTCTTGAATGTAAATTACAGAAACGCGCATTTACTGCGTGTTTCGTAATTCGATGAATCGGTTGGCAATAGAGCCTTCGACGAAGTCGAACTCAATTGGCTCTATTGCTGCATTCTTGAACTTTATGTTCAAGAATGTATAAATAAAGCTTCTATGGACCGGATGTTGAAAGACCTGCATGCAGCGATCAATCATCTGATCATAGAAGTACGCGAAACAATTTAACAGTTCAAATTGTAAAGGAGAATGTGCAATGATTTCCACCGTAACAAGTACCAAATTGCAGCCGGACAGTGCTATCGCAGATTCCCCGTATGATCTCACTAGTTCCGAAAATGTCAGCTTTTTTAGAATGATCCTCAAATTAATTAGAATGAAGCAGTGGATCAAAAACGGTTTTGTTTTTGTTCCGTTATTATTTCTGTTTGCTATGCCATCTGTAGGTCAGGTGCTTAGCTGCGTCCTGGGTGCTTTCTTTTTCTGCCTTGTAAGCTCTGCCGTTTATATCATGAACGACATTGTAGATGTATCCAAGGACAGGGCTCATCCTGTAAAAAGAAACAGACCCATAGCTTCAGGCGCAGTATCTTTAGGAGTTGCCAGAGTTTTGTGCAGCCTTCTTCTGGTCGCAGGAGTAGCCGGAGCTGCTTTTTTCAATCCCTATCTGGCACTTATTATCCTTGGCTATTTTGTAATGAACATCGCATACTCTCTTTTCCTGAAAAAGATAATGTTTGTTGATGTGTTTACTATTTCAATGGGATTTATACTACGCCTTTGTGCAGGCTTCAAAGTGTTAAAAAAACCTATCAGCGATCCCTGCACCATGTGGTTCATATTCTTTGCGGCATTCCTTACCCTTTTCATCGGCGTTGGAAAGCGCTGCAACGAACTTAAGATCATGGGCAATAATTCTGCTGAGTTTAGAGAATCTTTAAAGGGCTGCTCAACCAATCAGCTGGACCAGCTCATAGTCATGCTTATGGCCTGCACCATCATGTCTTATGCCATCTTTGTATACACAACACAAATCAAATACCTTGTACTTACAATGCCGCTACTTCTTTTGGGCGTTTTTAGATATCACTACTTAAATAACGGCTCAGAGCTTACAGGAAGTCCTGAAATGATCATTTACAAGGACAGACCTATACGATGCTGCCTCGTTTTCTGGACACTGATGCTGATCGCAATATGTTTTGCGCAGACTTATTTTGTATAGAACATGCTCTTTTGAATGAAAAACTATAGAGAATTGGAAATTGATCATGAGTGATCTAATTACAGAATGGAGATAAAAGAGATGGAAAAGAAATGCAGCATTATCATTCCGACCAAAGACAAAAATTCCAGACTTTATCTTACTCTTAAATGTCTGGAACCGCAGGTCGACGAAAACACGGAGGTCTTGGTAGTATTCGATGGCTGTACCAAAGAAACTATCGAAGAATTCAATACTTTCACGTGGAAGATGAACGTTCAAAAAGTCATAAGTGAAAAGAACGTTGGACGCGCAGCAGCAAGAAATCTAGGAATAGCGCGGGCAACAGGAGATGTGATCATCTTCCTTGATGATGACAGACTCACTGAAGCCAATTTTATAAAAGGTCACATGAAGGGGCATACAGGAGATCCTTGCGTAGTACTTGGAGAACGCATGGATGCCAAGGTTACCGAGTTTGAACTTCTTGATCTTATGAAGGAAAAGAACCTTGCGGATGTCCTTTCATTTGTCGCAGAACACAGCAAGAAAGAATTCTACTACAATATCAAAAAAATATTTGTAAAAAAACCAAGAGCAAAATACCGCTTTATGGCTTTTATCACAGGAAATGTTTCTATCGACAGATCCCTTATAAATGAGATAAAAGGCTTTGATGAAGGCTTTAAGGGATGGGGCTATGAAGATACTGATATTGGATATAGGCTTGCAAAGCTGAATATTCCTTATTATCAGGACAACAGCATCATCTGCTATCACCTTCTTCACTCACATGTTAAGAGCCAGAAGTCCAAGGAAGAATTAAAGAACCTCAAGTATTTAAAGCATAAGTTCCCGGATGACAGAGTGCTCGGAAGCGCGATCAGGTTCTATACATTGAAGGCAAGACTTGAATTATAAACAATCAGATATGTGAATCAAAGCTGGTTCGACAAAGCTACAGAAAGAAAATCTTAGCAAATCCTTAAAATACTATTTTAAATAAAATCATGGAAATAATAATGGAAGGAATGGACTCATGAAAAAGGTAAGTATAATAATCCCTACTTACAATAAGCTTATGCGCCTGAGGCTTGCTTTAAAGGCCTTAGAACCTGAGGTTGATGAGAATGTAGAAGTAATAGTTGTCTTTGACGGATGCGACAAGGTGGTCATTGATCATTTTCATAAGCTGAATCTTTCATATAAACCGATCGAGATCATAAATGAACATAACATTGGAAGAGCAAAAGCCAGAAATAAGGGAATTGAAGCTGCTAAAGGTGATGTAGTTTTTTTCCTTGATGATGACCGCATTGTTAAGCCAGGATACGTCAAAGCTCATCTTGAACTTCATGAAAAAGGCTATGGAGTTGTCCTTGGTCAGCGCAATCAGCTGTTTATGAAGGAATCTGACATCGTTAATTATTATGAGGATACTACAGATCTCTTTGATTACTGCGAACAAAATGGCGAGATTGAAAAATATGTCTTTGGCCACGGCGCGACCAGTCCGATCAGGTGGATGAATTTCTTTACCGGAAATGTATCTGTTGATCGTAAGGAACTTCTGGATGTCGGATGCTTCGATGAGTTTTTTACCAAATGGGGACATGAGGATCTTGATCTTGGAATCCGTCTTTATCTTAAAGGAGTTCATTTCGGTTATACGACAAGAGGCAACAATTATCACCTTATGCATGAAAGTAACTTCGACAATAAGCGTGAGCAGAGTGCACTTAACCTGCGTTACATGATAGGGAAATACAGGAAAAATTTTTTTGTTAGGACAATGCTCAGGCTCTTGTATATGAAGCAGTCAGTATTTGGAGTAAGGATATCCAGAGATCAAATGGCCAAATTCGAGATGCTTTCGCAGGAATAGAAATTTTGAAAATGTAAATTATTCAAAATTCATTTAGTCATTCGAGACATGAGGCTGAAATCAGTAAGTTTTGGATTCAAAAAATATGAATCTTAAGAATAAAAAAAGAATGGAGAGAGAAAGAGATGAAAAATTTTTTACAGAAGTATTTATGGCTTGTAGGAATGGGAATTGGAGGAGTTGGAGCACTTCTTATATGGGTATTCCTTCCTCATCAGTCACAGATTGATGAGATGTGGTGGCTTGTTGTTAAGTTCGCAGTTTTCTTTGCAGCTGTTATAGGTATTAGTTTCTTCCCTAATAAGCTTAAGTTTGGTTATATCCTTGCAGCACTTCCATTTTTCCCATTCCTTATGCTTATCATTCCTAGAGCAAGCTACTATGGAATCTTCGGAACACTTGATACACCTGCTCAGGGCGAGATGTACACAAACCTTTACTTCCTGTGCTATCCACTTATCATCATGTCAGTAGCTTTTGCTCACCGTCTTGGCGGCGGTAAGCCAGGTCAGTCCATCAAGATCTGCGTAGCTGGTATTCTCCTTATTTTCTCAGGACTTCTTGACCTTAGCTTCAACACAGCTAACGGAAGACCTCTTGCAGAGTCACTTGATTATGCATACCACATCATCGTTTTGTTCGGCCGTGCTCTTACATGGAAAGAAGGTCTTGCATTCTGCCTTGCACACTTCCCAGTGATCGCACTTATACTTGCACTTCCTATGGATAAGTGGTTTGTAAAGTGGGGACTTGTTGAGGATACAGAAAATAAAGAAGTAGAAGAGCAGAAAGCTGCTGCATAAGAAAAAATATACTTGAGGGTAAAAAGAAGCTACAGTCCGTGATGGGGCTGTAGCTTCTTTCTTTAGTAAGACGGTGCTGATATCTTGGAAAAAGAAGTGTATTTTTTCACAAAATAAGTGATTTGCGCTGAAATGGGTTTTCGTGTACTATACTATCGGTATACTTATAAGCAACATAGGAGGTTAGAATATGGATAGTATATTAGCAACAACAAACACGGAAACCAAAAGTGGCATCAACGGAACCGCGCTAAAAATAATAGCGCTGGTTGCCATGTTTATAGATCACTTTACTGCAGTTATCTTACAGAATAAGCTGGCACTCTTAATTCAGGCAGCAAACCTGACTACTGCACAGGAACGGGCTGCATGGATTTCCAGTCACCCATTATGGACATTTGGACCTGTAATATTAAGACTTATCGGCAGATTTGGATTCCCGCTATTTGTGTACCTTCTGGTAGAAGGTTATACACATACACGTAGCGTAAAAAAGTATGCGATAAATCTTGCAGTATTTGCAGCAATCTCAGAGCTGCCATTTAATCTTGGTTTTGAGAGCAAGCTTTTTTATCCGGAATATCAGAACGTATTCCTTACGCTGTTTTTGGGACTTCTTTGCATTTGGGCTATTGATGAGTTCGGATTTAAGCGTGAATGGAACAAAAAAGCGTCCTTGTTATTCTTCCCGGCTGTGCTTGTATTGGGAGCATTTTGCGGTTATTTATTTGGCATAGGTACGCCTGGTGCGATCATTAATTCTTTTGCCGAAATTCCGGTTTATTATTACTGCCTGGCAGGAGCTCTAATCTTATTTATCATTATGGCCATTGCCGGTAGAAAATGGGATGATGCTAAGAAAGTGCAGTTTATAGCTATTGCATTAAGCATTAGTGCATTTGGAACGATCGCAGAACTTCTCAAGACAGATTATTCGGGCGTAGGCATTTTAACTATCGCAGTTATGTATCTTTTCAGGGCTAAAAAAGTTAAGGCATTTGCACTTGGGTGCACGGTTCTAACGGTACTGAATCTGGCAGAGATAACAGCATACTTTATGCTTATTCCTGTAAGCAAATATAATGGCGAAAGAGGACCGAAGATCAATAAATATTTCTTCTACGCATTCTATCCGGTTCATTTGGGAATACTTTATTTGGTAGCATATGTACTGGGAATCGTAGGATTTGCACTCTATTAAAATCAGTAAAAAAGGAAATTCTCTTAAAATGAAGAATCCCTGTAGTAGTAATTGAGCTGCTACAGGGATTTTTTCCAAAAAAATGAAAAATAAGGTATTACATACGGGGAAAAATTCTGATATAATCACAAACTGTTGATTAAAAAAATGAAGATTCATAGCTGGTAACATTGGAAACGCACACCAGAACTGGTGCTAACGAACAACACGCTTAAGTCTTCTCTGTTTTTTGAAAGGAGAACCCTTAAAATGTTACCACAAAGTAAGTTTCAGGATGTGATTTTCACTATTTTCATGGCTTTTGTCATGGCCTATGCAATGATCTGTTACAATATCGCCCTTAATGTAGGCGGAATGCAGAACTTTGTATTTCTCGCAGCATTCAAGGAAATGCTGATCATGTGGCCTATCGCCATAGTTTTAGAACTTTTGTTTGTAGGAAAACTGGCTCAAAAGCTCGCTTTCAGATTTGTAACCCCTGGGAAGGATCCTATGATCATGATCATCCTTGCTATTTCAGCCATGTCAGTTTGTCTTATGTGCCCACTTATGAGCTTTGCAGCGACACTTCTTTTTAAAGACGCAGGCGCAGAGATCGTGGCAGTATGGCTTCAGACTACAGCGATGAACTTCCCAATGGCACTTTGCTGGCAGATATTCTTTGCAGGACCATTAGTACGTAACGTATTTGGATTCTTTGTAAAGAGATTTTCAAAGGATTCTCATGAAGATGCAAGACAAGGGGCATGAAGAAGTTTTATATCATTACTTAAGCGTTGTGATTATATAATTTAAAGATTTTTGTATAAGCCATTTGACAGTATTTATGCTGTTGAGTGGCTTTTTTTCTGTTATAGTATATCTATGCTTTGATGAAATGCGCGTATTAAGCACATTTTTAAGACATTATAACTTGAAGAACATAGAAAGCCCCCAAGGAGAAACAAGAAGATAAAATGATTTTATGGATAATAGCGACATTGTGCGCTTTTTATATAAAGGGATTATGTGGATTTGCCAATACTTTAGTATTTACCTCTATTCTGAGTTTTGGCACTGCTAATATAAATATATCGCCTGTTGAATTGGTGCTTGGGTATCCGACCAATCTTATAATAAGCTTCAAAGAAAGAAAATCCATAGACTGGAAGATATGTATTCCACTTTCTGTGATGGTCATAATCGGAAGCCTTGCAGGAGTTTTTTTCCTAAAAAATGCAGATATTACTATAGTAAAAGTAATATTCGGCGTGCTTGTTATCCTCGTTGGACTTGAAATGTTCTTAAGAGAAGCATCTGGTAAAAAGAGTAAGCAGTCAAGGATACTGCTTACAGTGATAGGAATTCTGTCCGGTATTTTGTGCGGTTTATACGGCGTGGGAGCCCTTCTTGGAGCTTACATAGGAAGGACTACGAATGATGCCAGATCTTTCAAAGCGAATATCTGCATGGTGTTCATAATAGAGAATACTTTCAGGATCATCCTGTACAGTATCTATGGGATCATTACAATAGCTGCGCTTAAGAAGGCTCTTTTACTTGCACCGTTTATGCTTGTAGGGCTTCTTGCTGGAATGTTTAGTGCGGGAAAGATAGACGATAGCATGGTCAAAAAGATCGTTATCGTAATGCTGATCGTTTCTGGAATTGCCCTTATCTTAACTAACATTATCTAAGAAAAAAGCTATGAAAAGACTTATGATTTAGGCATTAGAATTATGCCATATCATTCTAATCGTAGTGTTTCTGAGCATAGCTTTGCCATGTATTCAGGAGATTCCTTCATTCCATTTTTTATCCATGTAAGTGACACTTCCCAAAGGGCAGCAGCAATGCCTCTGGCAATGTATTCATGCTGGGCAGCAAATGTGTTGTCTGAAGCAAGACATAGAGCATTATAGAACATGTCGACAAAAGAGATGTTCGAATTATGGATAAGGGCACACATGTCTTTGTCGGAGTGGAGCCAGGAAAATGCAGCCAGAAACCATTCGTAATATCTGTTGTCTTTTTTATGAAGAGCCTGAGCAAGGGAGTGGCTAAGTTCGTCAGTCATACTCTTTGTTATGTCCTTCAAGATATCTTCTTTTGAGGGGTAGTTTCTGTAAACAGAACCTCTTGATGCACCGGATTTTTCTATTATCATTGTCATACTTATATCTTTGTAGGGGTGCTCTTTCATGAGCCCTATTAAAGCATCACATATGCATTCTTTTGTTATTCTGTTGGATTCCTTATTTGACATTCTTCTTATATTTCTCTTTTCAAGCTCCGTGGACATTTTGATCTCCATTTGTATCATCTGAACAATAAGCGAAATAGTGTATTAAATGTCGCCAATACATTGTTTGACATCTGTATCGGTGATATAAATGTATTATCAGATAAATATTTTGTCAATATACATGATCAGAATATTGGGAGGTGGACATGAACGCATTAACTAATGTTACACACGCAGCACAAAGACAGGCTTTTAGCGTTTTGATCGACAGCTTTCTTGATCATCTTGATAAGACGGAAGATCGTACGAAAACTTATTTGAAGCTTGTAGATGAGGCAGAGCGTTTTTGGGGTAAGAATGCTGCTGATCCAGAGAAATTGGAGGCAGTACGACGCGCATTTAAAGACCCGGATAATCGCTGGGTGAAATTTATAAATAAAGTAGTTGATGAAACCAATCCCCATGTAGCCAGAATGACCATGCTTAATCTGGGCTACGAAGCTTTCTTCAGAGGAACAAAGACTATACGAAAAAACAGAGAAAAATATGGTTGTAATATACCCTGGCTTATCCTGTTTGATCCAACTTCAGCCTGCAATATGCACTGCGCCGGATGCTGGTCAGGAACATATGGACCCAAGAATAACTTGTCTTTTGCCGATATGGACAAGATAGTAACTCAAGGAAAAGAGCTTGGCGTATATGTTTATATGATGACAGGCGGAGAGCCGCTTGTAAGGAAGGCTGATATACTTAAGCTTGCCGAAAAACATAATGACGTACAGTTCGGAATATATAGTAATTCAACTCTTGTGGATGATGATTTCTGTAAAGAGGTTGTACGCCTTGGAAATATCACCTTTATGCTCTCTATAGAAGGAACTCCTGAGACTAATGATGCAAGAAGAGGAGATGGCCATTATGATGCTGTAATGAACGCCATGTCTCTTTTCAAAAAGTATGGAATTTTATTTGGCACATCTATATGTTATACAAGGAATAATATTGAAGCTGTAACTGATCCAGGGTTTATTAAATTCATAGCAGATAAGGGTGCAAGATTCGGCTTCTTCTTCCACTATATGCCGGTTGGTAACAATGCAGTTCCAGAGCTGATGCCTACTGTGACGCAGAGAAAAAAGATGATAGAGCGTATCAGATGGATTCGTTCAAACGAATGTGATACAGGTTTCTTCCCAATGGATTTCCAGAATGATGGAGAAGCTGTAGGCGGATGCATTGCAGGTGGAAGAAACTATTTCCATATCAATTCAAGCGGTGATGCAGAGCCTTGTGTTTTCATCCATTTTTCTAACACCAACATACATGACAATTCTATTCTTGAAATGCTGCAAAGCCCTCTTTTCATGGAATATCATAAGGGTCAGCCTTTTAATAAGAATCACTTAAGACCATGTCCGATGCTTGAAAATCCAAAACTTTTGAGAGAGATGGTAGAAAGATCCGGGGCACATGGCACGAATGAAGAATCAGAGGAGAGTGTAGAACATCTGTGCTCAAAGTGCGATGATTATGCTTCTAAGTGGGGAATTGTTGCAGATGAGATTTGGAAATCGGAACCTCATCAAAAGAAGAAATATGAAAACTATGCACCAGCTAACAGAACAGGTAATGATAACCTGAGAAAATTTGAGGGAAAGAAAGAGAATCCGCTCAAGGATCTAAAAAAGCATGCTTGAAAACTGAGTTGGATAAGAGCCATTTGACAGTATTAATTGCTGTTAGATGGCTCTTTTTCTGTTATAGTACAACTATGTTTTTGTCGTGTATGCACGATAAAAATAAGTAAAATCATCGTGTATACACGACAAAAATGGTTGAAAATGTCGTGCATACACGATAAAATTAAAATATATCATCGTGTATACACGATAAAAATGTTCGTCGGAGGTTGCAAAATGAATCACGATATATTGAAACAAGTCATTTTTGATCAAATCGAAGTTATTCAGAATGCAGAGATCATCCCGAGAGACTATTTTTTTGAAAAGAACGTTAATTATGTATTGGTAGGACTTAGAAGATCTGGTAAGTCTACCCTTTTATATAAGATTGCCAGAGAGCTTGTAGCTGAAGGCTGTGACTGGTCTCAGATAATCTATGTGAATTTTGAGGATGATAGATTATTAGGATTTACAAAAGAGGACTTTAATGATGTCGTAGAGACAGCATATGAGCTTAGTGACGTCAAAAATATCTATTTTTTCTTTGACGAGATTCAGATAATAGATGGCTGGGAGCACTTTGCAAGAAGAATGGCAGACCAGAAAAAGCACGTCTACATTACTGGAAGTAATGCCAAAATGCTCAGTTCAGAAATGGCAAGGGTTCTGGGAGGAAGATATATTCCTAAAATGATCATGCCATTTTCTCTAAGTGAAGCGCTTGATTTTCAGAAGATAGCTCATGATGAAGCGGCGCTGCTTACAACAGCAAAGGCTGCCAAGATCAAAAGGGCGTGCCAGGAATATATTGCCGGTGGAGGGCTTCCGGATGCTCTTCTTTTGAAGAATAAGAGGGAATATATAAAGAGTGTTTATGAAAAAGTGCTTTTAGGTGACATTATTGAGCGTGAGCAGGTTAAGAATAAAATGGCACTTCGTCTTATGGTAAAAAAGATTGCTGAGACGGTAATGCACGAGATTTCTTTTAATACTCTTTCAGGGAACATTAAAGCTACAGGAATAAAGACATCTACTGACTCGATGATAGATTATACTTCTCATGCTGAGAATGCATATCTTATATTCAGGACTAGAAATTATGTTTCCAAGTTTGCTGAAAAGGAAAGCACTCCAAGATTTTATTTCTATGATAATGGAATATTGTCGCTGTTTCTTGTAGATAAACCTTCAGCACTACTGGAAAATGCAGTAGGAATCTGCCTTAAGCGTAAATATGAAGACGGTGTATATTACTTCAAATCCAACCAGACAGGAATAGATATTGATTTTTATATTCCAGAGGAAGGAATGGCAGTTCAGGTTGCATACGCACTAGGTGATGCACAAGAAAGAGAAACTAAAAGTCTTGTATCACTTGCCCAAAAAACTGAAGAGGTAAAAAGACTGGTAATAGTCACAAGCGAAGAAGAAAGAACGATAGAAGAAGATGGATATGCAATAGAAGTAATTCCTGTACACAAGTTTCTTTTGTCATGAAATTCATTATTTTTAGGTATGAGAAAGGAAGATAAGAACAATGAATATTGATGTAAATCTGAACATTCATTATACGGCGCCAGATACAGTATGGGATAAGATTGGAGAAGTGTATGAATCTATGCCATACTGGGCTAGTAACGAAAATGGCCCATGTTGGAAAGGTGAAGGCATAGATCTTTGGGCTTCGGTAGAGCCCAGTGGTATACAGATTGCGGGAGAGATGCCGGAAGATATCTGGAATGAGTGGTACTTGGACCTGAAAAATAAACTGACAGATGCATTGGGGTATGAAATCGGCGAACCGGAAGATGGGTTTGAATTTAAATATGACTGGGGAGCGTAATTAATACACTATATTTTTGGTAAATAACAATGAAGATTAGAGAGTTTGAGATAGATAACGATTTTGACATAATAAAGGATTGGATCACAGACGAGAGAACGCACGCTATGTGGAGTGCGAACCATTTGATATATCCGCTTGATAAAGATAACCTGTGCAAAGTCTTATCTGAAATAAAGGAGATGTTTGGAGATAAGGCGTTCGTTGCGGTTACTGATGAAGGCAGCGTTGTAGGCTTCTATTGCTATTCTCTTAATAACACCACTAACGAAGGAATGCTTAAATTCGTAGTAGTCTCACCCCAAGTCAGAGGAAAGGGCGTAGCTGGGGAGATGATAAAGCTTGCGCTTAAAGAAGCTTTTGATAATCCCGATGCTAATGCAGTTCATCTTAATGTTTTTCCAGAGAATATTCGAGCTAAGAAGTTTTATGAAAAGATAGGATTTAAAGAGCGAAGAACTGATGAGAATGCATTTATGTTCAAGGATGAAGCTTGGGGTAGATGTAATATGGTGATATCAAAACTGCTTTAATGTGACTAGACATTTGATGATTGCTTGCTAAAGAGGAGAAAATGCTGTTCTGCGCAAATGGTATGAACAAAATGGAGTTGTTCATATAGGTACAAAGAAGTTTGATTTCTTCCCTTTTACATGTGGTTATATGAAGAAGGTTATTTGAGAAAAAGACTGTGGGGCATTTTATGAGAATAATCAATTATTTTGATAGTGATAAAAAAGATTATTGGCTAAATGAAATCAAAAAATGCGATTGGGCAGCAGCCAGATTTCTTTATGATATGCTCAGTAATGAGACTTTTTTTGACTTCGTAGGCGAAGGCTCAAAAGTACTGCTGCTTACAGACGGAGATGAATTGATCTCATTTTGTACTTATGCTAAAAAAGATGATATTCCTTCTACAGATCTAACACCGTGGATGGGATTTGTTTTTACACGTCCGGAACATAGAGGGCATCACTATATCGCTCTTTTGATGGAAGAAGTAGGAAAACTTGCAAGAGAAGAAGGTATATCAGAAGTATATATTTCAACAAGCCATGTCGGGCTCTATGAGAAGTATGGATGTGAACTTAAAACAAAGTTGAAAGATATGAACGGGGAACTTTCCAGAGTATATGTAAAAAAGATTGAGTCTTTCAGCTAGAAATAATGAAAAGAGGAATAAGGAATATGACATTAAAGGAATTGTTTGAGAAGTACTGCGCTATGAGCGAGTGGGGATATGTCTGCAACGGACATTGTGTTGAACTTACACCTGCTACCGAGGAAGAAATTAAGGCGTTCAGGACTATATGTGATAAATATGGCGTTGAGCAGAAAATTGTTGCTGAACTAGAAGAATACTACAGGCAGAATAACAACTTCTTCGATTATTTTAGATGCGATGAAGAAAGCTTATTTGGATGGTGGGACGATGATCAGAAATGCATATGGTTTGGATGCGTAGATGATAACAGCTTCATCTATGATGCTAATACCCACAAGTATGCCATAGGAGAGGCTGGCAGCAATGATTTTGGTGAGTACGATACCTTTATGGAGATGCTTGAAGCGTATCTGAAATACGGATATGAATTGGGTGCTAATTGTTAAAGCTACTATGCGAAAAGACCATGACTTTAAGCCTAAGGATGTAGTAAGACTATATAAGATACCACTTGTAAAGGACAACACGACAGTGCTGTTTAAATAAAGAAAGTTAAGATAATGCATCATAAGGAGGACTACAGTAATGAAAAAGAACGAAAAAGCTTTTTTGATCAATGTAATGTGGGTGCCGCTATTTGCAGGTGTTATGACAGCTATTCTTTCTAAAGCACCGGGAGTGGATTCATATCTGGTTGGTGTATTCATGGGAGTAGTTGGAGCAGCTATGTGCTACTTAGACTACAAAATTTTTATGAAAAAAGCGCCAGAGGAGAACCAATGAAAGCACTGATCATAAATTGTAGTCCTGTCAAAAATGGTGCTACCGCAGAGATTGCAAGTATCATAAATAATGAGCTCTCTTCAAGATATGATACAAAAAGTATATGTATAGATGACTATTCTTTCGACTTCTGCAAAGGATGCAGAACATGTCACAATACAGCAAAATGTGTAATGGATGACGATATTACTAAGATCATGGAAGAATTTGATAATGCGGATATCATTGTATCTGTATCTCCATCATACTGGGCTGATATACCGGGGCAGTACAAAGCTTTCATAGACAGATGTACTCCTTGGTGCGACACTCATGAGCCTCATGCCTCTATAAAAGAGGGTAAAAGGGGATATACTGTTGCGCTCAGAACAGGCCCAAGTATGCGTGAGTGCGACAGAATTATTCAGAGCATAGAACACTTCTATGGACATTTGCATATCGAATGTGCAGGACATCTTGGATTGACGTCAATTGAGTATAAAGAAAACGTTGAGCCCAGGAAAAAAGAAATAATCGACTTCTGTAAAGATATATTATAGGGGAGTATATGGGAAACGAAAGCGGAACATGGATCATGTACGGCGTAGACTGGAACGATCCGGAATGCATCCATACAGTACAGGAAGCAATAGACTATATAAATGATATAGGCTTTTTGCCATTATTCAAAAATGATATTCCGGGCTTTTCTCTAGAGGAAAGGACAGTGCCGGAATATTGGTGGTGCGGTGATCCTGAAGTTGACCCGTGGGAATGGCGCGAGATCATCGCAAGAAGTGGCGAGATTGCTTACGGTAAATTCTTTGAAAAGAAGGCCGGTTTTATATCAAAAAAGTGGCTTCCCTATTTTGTAAATCTTCGTCGTGATGGTTATGACTTTGACGCACTCTGGGACGATGAGAAGGCATCAAGGCGCCAGAAGAAGATAATGGATCTGTTCGAGTCTGAAGACGAGCTATATTCAAATGAAGTCAAAGCAAGGGCCGGATTTGGAAAAGATGGTGAAAAGGGCTTTGATGGAACGGTCACAGATCTTCAGATGAAAACTTATCTATGCGTTAGGGACTTCAGGCAGAGGAAGAATAAAAAGGGCGAATTCTACGGATGGCCGATAGCAGTTTACGCTAAGCCTGAAGCAATCTGGGGGTATGAGCATGTTACTTCAAGGTACAATGAAAAAACTGAAGATTCCGGTAAAGCTATCGCGGACCATATAAAAGATATATATCCTGTCGCTACAGATTCACAGATAAAAAGGATCCTCACTGGTAAGAGCGCATCAGGCAGCAGGAAAAAGAGTAAAAATAGTTGAAAAGAAGGAGAAATACAATGGAATTTACAACAGATATTTTCAGTCAGTTTGATAAGAAGTGGGCGCTGATAACAGCTGGAGACAAGGAAAAGTTTAACACTATGACTATCAGCTGGGGCGGTCTTGGAACTTTATGGAATAAGCCTGTAGCAACATCATATGTTAGGACATCCAGATATACTCATGAGTTTCTGGATAATAATGAGTATTTCACGATCAGCTTTTTTCCTGAAGAATATAAGGGCACTCTTGGCGTTCTTGGTTCAAAATCCGGAAGAGATATTGATAAGATTCATTCATCAGGCCTTACTCCAAAGGAAGTGAATGGTACTGTGACATTTGAAGAGGCAGAGGTTACATTTGTATGCAGAAAGCTCTTTTGCCAGAGACTTGATCCTAAGAACATGAATCCAGATATTGCAAAGCAGTTCTATGATGGCGGTGCTGAGCACGATATGTATATTGGCGAAGTTGTAGAGATTATCAAATAAATGGGAGGTATAAGTTTGAAAATGTAAAATTTTCAAACTTTACAAAGTGGTGTCGCGAGCTCCGCCACTTTAACCATTAGTCACTCGTTTCACTCGCGACATGAGGTTGAGATAATGCAGTTTATAGTTAAGGCTTATGACGGAGCAGGAATGCTTGATAAGAGAATGGAAGTGCGTCCGAGACATCTTGAAGGTATGAGCAAGCTCGGTGACCACATCATCTGTGCAGGCGGTCTTCTTGATGATGAAGGCAAGATGAAAGGATCAGCGCTGATCCTTGATTTTGACAGCCGCAAAGAGCTCGATGACTACCTTGCGAATGAGCCATATGTACTTGAGAAGGTTTGGGAAAAGATAGAAGTTGATAATATCAACGTTGTGATAGCGAATGGAATCAATAAATAATTGCTGCCCTGGGAATATTTAAGGTTTTAGACAATTAAATATGTGTAAGATTTTGTAGGGAAGGTTGATGGAGATTTGAAGTCTTCATCAGCCTTTTTTGTGTCTGTTGAGTTGGAAGTTTGGGTTTTAAAAATGCATTACGGTTTTTAGCAAAAAAATTGATATAATAAACATGACATATAGATGACATGTTTAGATTGATATGATGAATGTGGAGTAAAGAGAATGAAGATAGACAGGTTGATCGGAATACTTTCCGTATTGTTACAGGAAGAGAAAACTACAGCTCCTGAGCTGGCAGAGCATTTCGAGGTGTCCAAAAGGACTATCAATAGAGACATCGAAGCTTTGTGCAAGGCTGGGATTCCGATACAGACATCCCAGGGTGTTGGCGGCGGAATCAGTATCATGGATGGATATCGTATGGACAGGACAATCCTGACATCCAGGGATATGCAGATGATACTTGCAGGACTCAGAAGCCTTGATAGTGTGAGCGGAAGCAGGTATTATGGGCAGCTCATGGAGAAGATAAAGGCAGGTTCCTCTGAGTTTGTAAGCGGCAGGGATTCTATTTTGATCGATCTGTCATCCTGGTACCGGGAATCACTTGCTCCAAAGATAGAAGTTATACAAAATGCGATTGAAAGTAGACATACATTAAAGTTTACTTACTACAATCAAAAAGGCGAGAGTATTCGCGAGCTTGAACCTTATTATATTGTATTCAAATGGTCCAGCTGGTATGTATGGGGGCGTAGTGTTTCTGGTGGTAGTGTGCCTCGAGTAGGTCTTAATGGACCAAGGAAAGGCGCAGATAATAATGACTTTCGTCTGTTCAAGCTTAACCGAATGGATAAGGTTACTATGTCGGATACTGAGTTTGTCTGCAGAGATGTTCCAACGCCAGACTTGTCTACAGAAAAGATATTTCCTGGTGGAATAAAGGTAAAAGCTCTTTTTACAGAGGATGTTAAATGGAGGCTTGTAGAAGAGTTTGGGCCGGAGTGCTTTACTCAGGAGCCGGACGGAAGATTGTTGTTTAAAGCTGACTATACGGATATGGACAATCTGGTTACCTGGATGCTGACGTTTGGAGATAAGGCAGAGCTACTTGAACCCAAGGAAGCAAGAGAGAAAATAAGAAATATAGTTGAGGCTATGGAAAGAAATTATTCATGAAGAACGTGTAAAAAGACTTAGAGGTTAATAAATATGGCTTTTGATTTTAAGAAAGAATATAAAGAGTTTTATCTTCCCAAGAATAAACCTGGTATTATTACGGTTCCGAGCATGAATTATATTGCTGTACGAGGAGCGGGAGATCCGAACCAGGAAGATAGTGATTATAAAAAATCTATTGGATTACTATATGGAATTGCCTTTACAATAAAGATGAGTAAGAAAGGTGATCATCGTATCGAAGGATATTTCGATTATGTGGTTCCACCGCTAGAAGGATTTTGGTGGCAGGAGGAACGACCATCAGAAAATTCTAAAACACAAACTGACCCAGCTGAGCGAAGCATGGTAGCAGGAATCGATTACTCCCATAAAGAAGACTTTCACTGGATCTCTGTGATCCGAGTTCCTGATTTTGTTACAAAGGAAGACTTCAACTGGGCAGTATCTGAGGCGACGAAGAAAAAGAAAATGGACTTTTCAAATGTGAATTTCCTGAAAAATATCAGCAGATGAGTTTGTTTGACGATGGAGGTTAAGGCCATGGAGTATATCAAAGTTACGAAGGACAATCTGGAACAGGAGCACATATGCTGCGCAATTTCAAATAATAAAGATATTCAGGTTGCGTCAAAGAAAGCCTGGCTTGCGGACAGATTTGATGAGGGGCTTGTCTTTTTAAAGAGTGCAGAGCGCGGTAAGTGCTTTATAGAGTATATCCCTGCCGAGAACGCATGGGTTCCGATCGATGCAGATGGTTATATGTACATAGATTGCCTGTGGGTATCCGGCTCTTTTAAAGGACACGGCTATTCTTCTGATCTTCTTAACGCATGTATTGAGGATAGTAAAGAGAAAGGCAAAAAAGGTCTTTGTATTCTGTCATCAGCTAAGAAAAAGCCATTCCTTGCAGATCCAAAGTTCTTAAAGTACAAGGGCTTTGAAGTGTGCGATGAAGCGGACAACGGAATACAGCTTATGTATCTTCCTTTTGATAAAAAAGCTAAGGTGCCTTCAATTAAGGAATGTGCCAAGCATCCGCATATAGATGAGAAAGGGTATGTTTTGTATTACACAAATCAGTGTCCTTTCAATGCCAAGTATGTTCCGGTCCTTGAAGAAACAGCAAAGAAGAACAAGATTACTTTCAAGGCGGTCAAGATACAGACAAAGGATGAAGCGCAGAGCGCACCTACACCTATTACAACGTATGCATTCTTTTGTGATGGTGAGTATGTAACCAATGAGCAGATGAATGACAAGAAGTTCCTGAAACTGATTGGGAAGTAAAACGGGAGGCTTTATGTATACCAAAAGTAGAGTCAGATTCCTTGACGGAACGATGCTGAAGATCATTGCAATGGTCAGCATGGTTTTTGATCATGTTGGCGACATGTTTTTTTCCGGAAGTGATGTGGCTAAGGATGATAGGGCGCCTTGCAATGCCGATCTTTTCGTTTTGTATTGCGGAAGGTTATATACATACAAGAGATAGAAAGAAGTATATTCTTAGGCTTTTAATTTTTGCTTTAATAAGCGAAATACCTTTTGATCTTGCTTTTGAAGGTAAGATCGGCCTTTCGCATCAGAACATAATGCTGACATTCTTTTTGGCGGTCCTTGCGCTATATTTCTTTGATCTGATCCGCGGAGAAGTTAAAGAAGATACAGGTAAGTACAGCATGGGAAGAACTATCCCAGGAATCTTTGTGATCGTTGCGATGGCAGTTGCTGCACTATTACTAAAGGCTGATTATACGATTTTCGCTGTAGTCACTGTCTTTTTATTCTACGTATTTAAAGATGCGAAGTATTTTATCAGAAGCGCAGTGGGAGTAGCATTTCTTGCACTTACAAGGACTATGGGATATTACTGTACCACCGGGCTTAGCATCATACCACTCCTTCTTTATAACGGAAAAAGAGGAAGAGGACTGAAATGGCTCTTCTATGTTTTTTATCCGGGGCATCTTCTGGTGCTATATGTGATCAAACTGGCACTGTCTGGGCAATAAAATGCCTGTAAGGGAGAATATGACGTTGTAAAATGCCAAACGGCTTATTTTATGATATATTAGAAAAAGTTTTTGGAGGGAGAAATAATGAAAAACAATTTTTTTAGGCGTCTTTTCGGGTGCAGGGGAATCCGAATTGTGCTGCCACTATGCATTGCCGTATCTGTATGCGGCTGTAACGGGGATGATGGGGGTTCGAATGCTCGAGAGAGCGCTTCCGAGGAAATCGATGAGGAAGTAGATGATAGCAGTTTATATAACAGTAGTAAAGATGACAGCGCTTCAGATAGCAGTACATCAGATAATAGTGCTGACGATGCTGAAGATGACGAAATTACTGTAGATGATCAGCTTCAGACCTTTTACAATACCAGAGATCAGTGGGAACTGGTTGATGGTACATATGATGATGGTAATCAAGATATAACATTTAATGATGGCTATTCGTATGCAGTAACGGATATTGATGATGATGGCAATTTGGAGATCCTTATGTCCGGAATGGCTGGAAGCGGTCATTATTCTATTAATGTCTTTTATGAATTCAGTGATATAGATACAATCGAAAAGATGGATACCAAAGGCTTGGAGTTTAATGAATCAGAGCCTGATATAAGCGGAGATTATCTTGCCAGATTTGTTGATGATCAGGGAGAGATAAATTATCTTTTTACTGATTATGAGAACTATGGAGCAAGTGGTGGAAAGACGAACTATTACTCTGTGACAGTAGAAGACAATTCTTTTTTGACAAGCCTTGTAGGTTATGTTGAATCATATCAGGGTACGACTTCTTACTATGATGACGAAGAAAATCGCATTTCTTTAAACGGGCTTAATTGGCGCATTGAAAGGACTTTCAAGGAAGAGAATTTTAAATCCATTTCCTGGTTCTACGACGTTACATTAGATAATATCAAAGCTTCATATGATGCAATTGCTGATTATAAGGACATTACGCTTGTGGATCTGCTGATAGAGCCATCAGAGCTTAATAAAGAATTATCTGATGAAATTTCAATTATTGCTGATGATGCTATCTTGGATTATTCGGATATTGACGAAGAATCCCGAAATCTATACAAAGATTTTTTGACAGGTGATGCAGATGCGCTTGTTATGGATTCATGCGCTGACGTCACAGACATGCAATGGTTTAAAGACAGTTTTTCTGGTAAAAAAGCTTGTAGCTTAGAACAGATAATGGATGAATTTGATGAAAATGAAGGTGTTCCATATGGTGATAAAACTGTAGGAAGATACATCGACTGTGGCCTTGATGGTAACTATGAATTTTTGATCCAGGTTCAGTACAGTATGGGGTGTAATCTTTATATAGTTATTAAAAATATAGATGGAAAGTTGTATATCTGTTATATAGATGATGGATGGGAACGTAAAGCTGTTTCTTTTAAAGAAAACGGATTTTGTGGCTACATGTGGAATGTTAATGGATCACTTCATGAGGGAAATAACTATTATATAGACGCTGATGGAGTATGCCATTTATATGAGCATTTTAGCTATGATTCGATTGATGATGAGGTTCTTACCAGTGATTATCCTGATTCAATACTGAACTCTTACAATGTAGATTTGGTAGAATTCTCTCTTTTAAGCGCCTCAGAAGATGATTTGGATCCTGTTTATCTTTATGGAATAAATATAAGAACAGATGATGGTTTCATAGATAGAACTGATGAAACAGAAGAGCTCTTTTTAGAAGCCGAAAGAATATTGGAAGAGAGAGGCTACACTATTATAAGTGATGAAGAAGCCGAAGAAATGCTTCAGGAATTCAGAGAAAGCGCAGGATTTACTGAAGAAATCTATAATGCAGAAGTTGCTTACTACGGTGACTAATGTGACTTGATATCGTCTTTGTTGCACTAATACACGGTAAATATTATAATCAAATAAACTGTAAACCGTGTATTGGCATACTGCAAAGAGGTAACAGGGATATGAATAAACTAATCAAGTATGGCACATTTGTGCTGGCATTAGTACTTGTGGCTGCAATAGCGAGTAGCTTGATAATTGGAAGAAATAAAAATCGTATTGCGGAAGATTTTTCCGATGTAAGGGCTTATAGAACAGAAGTTAGTGCGGAAGATTTTATCGATGATGAAGAAATACCGGGAAATCCGTTTACTAGTCCATTAAGAGAAGATCTTCGAAACATGACTGCAGATGCTTTCTTCATTCTAAATGATACTAGAATAGAGCAGAATCTTGAGCCTTTAGCATGGAGCAGTGAGCTTGAATATTACGCAAGAATAAGAGCTGAAGAAATATCTTGTATGTTTGATAAAAAACATGTAAGACCAAATGGAGCCGCATGGTTTACTATTAGGGCTTCTGTTGTTCTTGGCGAAAATATTTATAAAGGGAAAGGTAATGCTCAGGAAGCTATGGCTTCATGGATACCAAACATTACCGATAATGAGAACTTCTTATGCACTGAATTTACAAGATGTGCAATTGCTGTATATGAAAGCGATGAAGGGGAGTATTACTGGGTTGCACTTTTTAGTGCGGAATAATAGCTTTTGCATTCACTTAAGAGAGGTTATAAAAGAAAAAGACGATTATTAAACTTAATCATTGGCGAGATTTTATGACGATGTAGATAAATTCATAGCCAAGTAATTTGATTAAATATGAACGAGTCAGTACACTAGTATGATCAAGTTGTACAAACAAGTTATGAGAGGTTTCTGCGAAAGATGATTCGTAGGAGCCTCTTTTTTTCTATGATTGGATAATGTATCATTAAAGAAACACAGATGTAATGCATATTGTGGGGGAAGACATAATGGGGCATCCTGAGAGATATGATATTCTGGCAGATGAAAATGTTCGAGGAATTATAGCCGGAGAATTTGTGCATTGGTAAATGTGGTCTTGTTAGAAGAAACATGGAAAACAAGTGGAGGAATAAGATATTATGGCTGAAATTTGGGATTTGTATGATCGCAACGGAAATAGAACCGGAGAAACATGGGTAAGAGGCTTTGGTAATTACAAAGATATTCCGGAAGGAAGATATCACCTTGGCGTAGATATCCTTGTGGTTCATGAGGATGGAACGTATCTTCTGATGAAGAGAAGTGATGACAAGGACGTATACCCAGGTTTTTGGGAAGCCAGTGCAGGTGGATCAGCTCTTAGCGGAGAAGAGCCGCTTGAAGCAGCTACAAGAGAACTCCTTGAAGAGACAGGACTTGTTCCCGATAGCATAGAACTTGTCAATGTTCTGTTCAAAGATCCAAGCAGAGCTATGTTTTATTCATATCTGGCCAGAGTGAGCTGTGATAAAGACAGTGTAACTTTGCAGGAAGGCGAGACAGTAGCTTATAAATGGCTTGATAAAGAGGCTTTTCTTGAATATGTTGATTCGGAAAATACGATCGGGTCACATAATCAGAGATTTGAAAAATACATTAATACCCTCAGGTGAGGTGGGTGAATACATCAAAAGTATGAATTCAAGAATAGAGAAAATAAGAGACAGTGAAAGAAAATCCCATACCAGCATCTATTCGAGTGAGACTTTATATAGTTCAGACAGCTGGCTTAAGAAACCTATAAAAACTGTTCAGGAGCTGGTTCCGCATTTTGAAGGTTATAACAATCTTCGAGTCCTGGATCTGGGCTGCGGAGTTGGGCGCAACAGTATCTTTCTACTAAAGAACTTCAATCGCTTATAGATGATGTTTTTTCTGAATGGAAGACAATTAAAAGAACTGTAAGCTATCAGGAATATGATATTCCCAGAGATGATGTTACAAGTCATCTCACCACCAATGTAGTGACATATGTGGGGCAAAAGCTCTGAAGATGAGCCGATTTTTACTACGATTTTAATAAGGCGTTGTGCAGACGTTATGGATGGGATGACAGCTGCGTTGTAGCGAATGAGGAAAACGAGAATATATATTATTTGAATAACAACTTAAGGAAAAGTATTTTGAAGACTAAAATCTCTGGTATTCAGAAATGATGCCAGGAAATGCAATTGACCTTGCCCTTGGGGCAGGCATTATCATTTAAAAAAATGTAGTCTTTACAAAAGGAATGAAAAACACATGAATAGTTCACACGATTATATCAGTTGGCTTAGAAGTAAAGTTGGGCATGAAAAGGTAATACTTGTATTTGCAGGCGGCTGTATCTTTAATGATAAAGGTGAAGTACTTCTTCAAAGACGAGGCGACAGTAATAAATGGGGATTCCCTGGAGGCGCTATAGAGATTGGAGAAACTCTTCAGGAGGCAGCTATACGCGAAGCAAAAGAAGAAACAGGACTTGATGTTGAAGTTGGAGATATTATTGGAATCTATACTGATAGTGACATGAAATATCCAAATGGTGACAAAGCCCATAGTATCTGCATAGGCTTTAAATTAAAAGCTGTTGGCGGAGAACTGCATTGTGATAATGAAGAAACATTGGAACTGAAGTACTTTTCAAAAGAAGATAAGCCGGTTTTATTCTGTAAGCAACATGAAGAATTGTGGCAGGATGTTTTGGGGAAACGATAACTATGAAAATTGATGATTATATTGAACTATACAAAAAGGGCGGCTATATCAAAGAGATGCGCAAACATGTCGGTCATGCGCCTATAATGACCTGCGCTTGTGGCGTGATAATCGAGAATGATAAAGGTGAAATCCTTTTACAAAAGAGACAGGATAATGGCTGCTGGGCTATTATAGGCGGTGGCATGGAAATGGGAGAAACTTTTGAAGAAACTATTAGAAGGGAAACAATGGAAGAATCCGGCCTTTCCTTAGGTAAGCTTGAAGTGTTTCAGCTCTATTCAGGAAAGGACCGCATTATCGAATATCCTAATGGCGATATATGTTTCGGACCTGGTATTGTGTTTATTACAAGGGAATATGAAGGTGATATCGTCAATGATCCGGAAGAGGTAATGGAGCATAAGTTTTTTAAAAAAAATGAATTGCCTGAAAACCTTAATGAATATGATAAGAGAATAATTCTTGAGTGGGCTGAGAGACAGTAAATTGGGGAGAAAATATGTTACCGACAAGATCAGAAGCAGAAAGACTATTAGAAGAAGCAGAGAAGTGCAATCCCGGACCATGGGGGAATCATAGCCGTGTGGCTGCACACTGCGCAGAGAAGATCGCATTAAGCTGCGGCGGAATGAACCCGGAGAAAGCTTATATCTTGGGGCTTCTTCATGATATTGGAAGAAAATTCGGAGTAAGGCATTTGGGCCATGTTTCGGATGGATATTCATATATGATGTCACTAGGATATGATGAAGTTGCCAGAATTTGTCTTACACACTCATTCAATAATATGAGACTTGATGAGTACATCGGAAAGGTTGATACTTCGGAAGATGAGTATGAACTGATTCAGACAGAACTGGGGAAGATTAAAGCTGATGAATATGACATGCTTATCCAGCTTTGTGATGCACTTGCCGGTAGTGAAAGCGTCATGAACATCGAGGATCGTATGAATGATGTAAAAAGGCGTTATGGCAATTTCCCGCAGGCGAAGTGGGATTCAAACATGAGGCTGAAAGCATATTTCGAAGAAAAAGCCGGCAAGGATATCTATGATCTGGTGGAAAAAGATAGCTATACACTTGAGGAGTTAAATAAAAATGCTGAAAAGATTAACTGATAGAATATGGTACTATCCCATGGAAGAAGAACGGGACAGGCCCAATCTTGGATATATACGTGGAGATAACTGGAGTCTTGCTATTGATGCTGGCCATTCAGAGGCACATACCAAAGAGTTTTACAAGGCATTGGAAGAAAATGGCTTGCCACTTCCAAAGCTTACAGTAATCACACATTGGCACTGGGATCATACATTTGGAATGCATGCAGTTAATGGACTTTGCATTGCAAATGAGCGCACAAATCAGTATCTGATTGATTTTAAGCGTAGATTATCGCAGGAAGGACCAGAGTTTTTTCTGAACATGCATGAGAGTATACGAAAAGAATACTCGGGAAATAAACCGGTAATCGTAACTACTGCAGACATGATCTTTCATGATAGCATGACGCTGGATGCAGGCAACTGCATTATTAAGATTTTTCAGGCTGATGCGCCGCATACAGATGATTCGACTTTTATTGAGGTTCCAGCGGAAGGCATTTTGTTTGTTGGAGATGCAACCTGTGGGACATTTCCTGAATGGGAAAAAGACCCTGAATTAAGCAAGCGTTTGGCAGAAACAATCAGGAGATCAGAAGCAACAACCTGTCTTGAAGGACACTGGGTGCCTGTACCTAAGGAAGATACAATTAAAGATTTGTTAGAGGATATAAAAGAATAAATGAAGATTATAGATTTACCAAAAGAAAATGGAAAGAAATAACTTATAGGAAACACGGAGGAAAATGACATGGCAGCAACATTACTGTATCAGGGACATGGAAGCGTAAGGATTGTTACAGGTGAGGGGAAAGTTATTTATATTGATCCATTCTTGGGGGATGGCTATGATCTTCCGGCAGATCTTATTCTCATGACACATGGACACTATGATCACACGCAGGTGGATCTTATCTCTACAAAGAATGAAGAATGCTCTGTAATTAAATGGTCAGATGCTCTCAAAGATGGCGAATATCAGAATTATGATTTTGGTTTTGTATCTATTGAAACTGTAGAAGCTGGATATAACAAGAATCACAACGTCACAGAATGTGTCGGTTTTATACTTACATTTTCTGACGGTGTAAAAGCATATTTTTCCGGAGATACATCTACAACTCCATCTATGGCAGGATTTGCAGATAAGAAGCTGGATTACGCTTTTCTGTGCTGCGATGGAGTATACAACATGGATGTGGCTGAAGCGTCAATGTGTGCAAAGGCAATAGGCGCAAAGCATACGATTCCTTACCACATGGAACCGGTGAAGGATAAAAGCGGTTTTGATATAAGTGTTGCAGAGAGCTTTGATGCACCAGGTAAGATAATACTCAAGCCTGGAGAAGAGCTTGTTTTGGAGTGAGAGGAATAAAGAAGTAAAAAATGACGAAGTAAAAAAGACAAAGAAGCAAAAAAGATAAAGAAGTAAAGAAGAATTAAGAGATCAGAGGATAGATTTGTGGCTAAGATAATATTTGTTTCAGGGCCTTGCGGTTGTGGAAAGTCAACCTTTACCAATGCATATGCAAGGCATCTGGTTGATAAGAACAGAAAGACTGTTTATGTAATACATGGAGATGATTTCCATGCTGGATTTGTAGAAGTTGAAGACAAAGGCGATTTTTTTGTAAACGGAGAAGCTTCCGACACAGTGATGTGGGAAGACATTCTAAAATTCAACTGGGATTGCATTATCGCTACAGCAGGCAGGGCACTCCAGCAGGGAATGGATGTCATTATTGATTATGTGATTGAAGATGAGTTGCCTCGAGTTAAAGAACTTGCGTCAAAGAATAATGCAGAACTTTTCTATATAGTCCTTACAGCAGGTGAAGATGAAATAGAGAGAAGAATTCGGGAACGTGGCGATGTAGACATGATAGAACGTGCAAAGTTTTTGAAAAGAGAACTGGATGCTATGCCTGAGAATATCGGTCATCTGTATGATAATACAGAAAAAACGATAGACGAGACTGTTAATGAAATTATTCTTGATGCTTTCAAAGTATGAGCATAGGTGAAGGCATTTCAACATAGCGCTTGCACTTGCAGAGTTTATATTGCAGTAAGGATTATACGAGGATAGGCAGATGCTAACGATTACTAGAGAGCAGGCAAGGCAATTTATCCTTTTAAAGCAGGGCCTGATAGGTGCATATCGTTTTGTGGGAAAAGAAGGGGCATATGAGTATGTGCGTCAGGCTGGCTGCATACAGTATGATCCTGTTGATGTGTGCGGCAAAAATGCTGAGCTTACATTGCAGTCTAGAGTTAAGGGATTCAAGAAATCACAGCTTCAGGATCTTTTGTATAAAGACCGCAAACTTGTAGACTATGCCGATAAAGAGTTGTCCATATGGCCTATAGAAGATTGGCCCTATTTTTCTTCTTATAGGGATAGGAGCCATGAACTTGGAGAGACCTTTGAAGGGCTGGAAGAGCTTAAGGAGAGGGCACTTTCATACATAAGTGAAAATGGTCCTGTGTCCAGTGATACTCTGCCTATTGAAGGTGAGATATTCTGGCATTCTTCCATGCACTGGAGCGGCAATTGGGACAAGAAGTCACAGGCTGCAAGATCAGTACTGGAGCAGTTATATACGGATGGCGACCTTGTAATACACCATAAAAAGGGCAGCCGTAAATACTATGATCTGGCACAGAGGCATATTTCGGAAGATATTCTTAAAGCAGATAATCCATGCAAAAGCGAAGATGACTTTATCGCATGGCGAGTCCTTCGAAGAATAGGTGCAATAGGCCTTTTGTGGGACAAAAATAGTACAGCGCTTCTTGGAATCAACATTAATGCTGAAAAAAGAAAAAGTATACTTGAGAGATTATCGTCTGAAGATAAAGTCAGGTCTGCCTTTGTAGAAGGTTTTAAGCCTCTTTTTTATTACCGATCAGAAGATGAAGAACTGATGCAGCAGGTAACTTCAGGGACTGCTGATCTAAAGCCGCGTATGTCATTCATAGCTCCTCTTGATCCTCTTATGTGGGATAAGGCATATATTAAGGCTTTGTGGGATTTCCAGTATTCCTGGGAGATATATACTCCGGTTGTAAAAAGAAAGTATGGCTATTACACGCTTCCAATCCTATTTGGAGACAATTTTGTAGGCCGTATTGAAGCAATCCCTGATCGAAAAGAAGGAGTTTTAAGCGTTAAAGGGTTGTGGTGGGAAGATGGAATCCGCCAGACAAAGAAGCTTAGTGCGTCGCTTGATCGTACACTTAAGAATTTTGCTAAGTTTAATAACTGTAACAGCGTTGAAATGATATGATATATAAATCGATAAAATATCCTCTGGATTTACTACATGCCCTCTTTACTGTATAAAAAGTAAAGAGGGCATGTATTACTTAGTTCTCGCCAGAGGATTTTATCATAAAATCTGTAAGCGGATGGATACCTGCAAACATATTAATTTATGACTTGCTGTGTTTCGTCGTATAAAATAAGCATTTCATCGGATATGGCAGTTTTGCATTGCATATAATTTTATTATCATATTTGGATAATCCAGTTCAAAACATTGATCAGTATATTTCTTATAGGTAACTTGCGAATTTGTTCCTTATAGCGAGTGAAAAATAAAAATCACAACTAAGGAGATATTTTATATGAAAAAGACAAAATTACTTGCTCTTGGCCTTTCTGCGACTTTGCTCATGAGCGGCTGTAACATACAGCTTAGTGAAAAAGACCCGGATATATCAGATGAAGACTTTTCTAATGAGGCATCTACTCTTGCATCTGTAGATCCCGAAGAATCAGGTGATCCTGATGATAATGATGATCCTCAGAATAACGATGATCCGGATGATAATAATGATCCGGATAACAATGATAATAATGGTAATGAAGATTCAGAAGAAGGCCCTGAGATTGAAGCATACAGAGAGTTTCTGAGAGATTATTATGATGAAGAAGAGCAGGACTTCTATGCAGCTGTTCTGCATCTCGACGAGGATGATCAGTATGAGCTGGCTGTGCTTACTGAATTTGGATATGAATACAGTGTAAATCTTTATAAATATGAGGATGAAGAGGTTGTTAGTCTCGCGATAGATGGCTTCCCATTTTATGGAACTTCCGGAAACTTTTATTATTTTGATCAAGAAAACTGTTTTTATTATGTATACGAGAATACTTCAGGGGATACAGTAAAGGTCACAGAGTTCGTTTTTTCACTTCAGGACGGAGAAGTAGTTCTTGAACATGAGTTCACTAAGGAAACAGAGTTTGATTCAGAAGAATGTACTTACTATGTAGACGATGAAGAAGTGGATGAGGATACTTACAAAGAATATGAATCAGAGTATGACACATATGATGTATATTCTCATGACTGCGTGTACACAAGCTACTGTTATTATATAGAGGAAGAGTCTGATATCGACGAAACAATTAAAAGAGATTATGATGAAATCTATGATGACAATTTGAAGGAACCGGTAACTTGTGACAAACCTGTAATCTACCTCTATCCGGAAGGAGACGGTACAAGCATTTCTGCCCAGCTTGATATTAACGGATACTTTACATGCCTTGACCCGGAATTCAACATTTCCAATGGCTGGGATGTAGTTGCTGACAGAAACGGTGATATTCACCTTGATGGTAAGACTTATGATTATCTCTTCTGGGAAGCAAGATTATATGCGGACTTTAACTTTGATAAGGGCTTCTGCGTAGCAGGTGATGAGACAGAGGAATTTTTAAACAGAGTTCTTCCACAGCTTGGTCTCAACCAGAAAGAGACAGAGCAGTTCATTGAATACTGGCTTCCTATTATGGAAAAAAATCCTTATAACGTTGTAAGTTTCCAGACAACTGAGTATACAGATTGCGCCGGTCTTGAGATAACTCCAAAGCCTGACACCATGATCAGAGTATTCATGGCATTCTACGCAAGCGACACTTATAAGGAAATGCCGGAACAGACTTTCGTATGCCCTGAAAGAGAAGGATTTGTAGCCGTTGAATGGGGCGGATCATACGTTAGATAAGTCATAAAACATATAACAATTTAAGATAGCTAAGGAGAGTAGCCTATAGAGGTTTACTCTCCCTATTTTTGTTTTTTATATTGGGAAAAAATTGTATTAATATCTTTTAATGTAGTACAATATAGTTACGATTTTTCGTTTATTGCACATGAAAATGTATAAGTTCCATTTTGGACATGAACTGACTACATTCTGCAATTCTTTTACGAGGTCAAAGACGTATGGCAGATATTCGTACTATTCTCGAAACGGCCAAGCAGGCCAATGCATCTGACGTTCATATCACTGTTGGTATTCCGCCCAAGATGCGTGTTAACGGGCAGCTTATTTCGCTTGATGAATATGGCAGAATGATGCCGCCGGATACTCAGGCTATTGCTGATTCTATTATGAACGAGAGACAAAAAGAGTCTCTTGATGCACATGGACAGCACGATATGTCTTTTTCCATAGCAGGAATAGGACGTTTCCGTGTCAATGTCTTCAAGCAAAGAGGTTCTGTTGCGCTTGCCCTAAGACTTGTTGCAACTCAGGTGCCTCCTGCTGAAACTTTGGGAATACCTTCATCCGTTATTGACCTGTATACCAGAAAGAGGGGACTTATCCTTGTTACAGGCCCTACTGGATCAGGTAAATCTACGACACTTGCGTCGATAATCGATTTGATCAATAGAAACAGAGAAGCTCATGTTATTACTCTTGAGGATCCTATAGAATATCTGTATCAGCACAGCAGATCTATAGTAAACCAAAGAGAGATCGGTCTTGACTCTGATTCGTATGCAGCAGCCCTGCGAGCAGCACTCAGAGAAGATCCTGATGTTATTCTTGTCGGAGAGATGAGAGACCTTGAGACTATTCAGACTGCCATTACAGCTGCTGAAACAGGTCATCTGGTTCTTTCGACACTGCATACAATAGGTGCGGCTACTACTGTGGATCGTATTATCGATGTATTTACACCGCATCAGCAGCAACAGGTAAGAATTCAGCTGGCTAACGTACTTGAAGCCGTTATTTCCCAGCAGCTTATTCCTACTGCAGATGGAACAGGACGAGTTGGAGCTTTCGAGGTAATGCACGTAAACAGTGCTGTTCGTAATATGATACGTGAAGGCAAAACGCATCAGCTGATCACTGTTATGCAGACCAACAGAAAGCTTGGAATGATAACTATGGATGAAGCTATCATTCAGCTGTATCAGAGTAGGAAGATCACAAGGGAAATGGCAATTCAGTTTGCTCAGGATCCTGATACAATGCAGATGAAGATGTTCCATTAAAAAAAGAGACAAAGCAATCAATATTGTGATAATATAAGGGAGATAGTTTGGATTAATAATCCTTGGGAGGATATATGGAAAGTAGGGTTGGGGTTGTAAAAAACAGCGCAGCGAAAGCGCGCGTTCTTGTGTTGGAACGCATTGGTAAATGGGAGATAGTAGTAGGCGCATGTCTTTGCGTTTACGGAATTACAAATCTTGTTTGCGATATTCTGTTTAGATGGGCAAGATATAGTCTTACGGATATGATCGTAGAGTGCCTTGTCATAGCACTTGCTACAATTATAGGACTTTGGGGAATTGGTTCAGGTACCCATCATCTTTATAGTATACGCCATTTCAGAAGATATATTAGTTTTCTTCAGCATGATGAAACGGGGTCTGTACGAAGGCTTGCAGACAGTACACATGAGCCTTACGATGAGACACTGGACAGGATTCACAGATATGCTGACAGAGGTCTTTTTGGCAATATAATAATCGATGATGCCTCAGGTCGTATCTCTTTTCCCGACAGGATAAGAAAATATTCTGATTCCGGGTACAGAACGGTCACATGTGTGGGTTGCGGCGCAACGAGGTCGCTTCCTGACAGCACGGTGATAAAATGCGAATTCTGCGGCAATATCATAAATACAGAGAGCGAAAACAAATAAAGTGAGGCCCTCGCAAAGGTGATTGCATCTTGCGAGGGCTTTTAAGTTGTCGCAAGGGCACGAGGATTCCTGAGGATGGCGGTTAATAAATGATTTAATTGTCATGAAAAATATATAAAATTCAAGGCATGATATCTAGAATGATATACTCTGGGATTCATAAACTCGCTTCGCTCAAACAGATGAATCCCTAACAGAATATATCATTCCATCTATCAAGCTCTTGAATTTAATATATTTTTCAAAGACAATTAAATCATTTATTAACCGCCATCCTCAGGAATCCTCTAGGCTTTTGCGAAATTGACTATTAGATAAATATCATAAGGTTTTGATGTAGTAGGATCCTTGGGATTTGATGAGACCGTTTAGTTGCATCATAGTTAGAGCGGATAGTATGACGTTTACTGGTTCGGTTATACCGCTTTTTTCAAGGAGTTGCGCAATCTGGGTGGCGGAGATGGGGTAGATGTCCATTACGTTCAGTATGGCATTCTCTAGAGGAGAGAGGTTTTCTTCTACATTAATCTGTTCTGGATTGCTTTCTTCTGTAGATATCTGCCATGAACTGATATCGCTGAAGTCGAGCTGTTTGGCTTCATAGTGATTTTCTGAGTTATTGCCAGCATAGGAACTTCTATTTATAGTTCCGAGGCTTGAAATGATGTCTTCGGGGGATAATGCGATTCCGGCGCCTTGGCGTATTAGTTCATTGCATCCATCAGAGAGTCTGTCGGTAATTCGGCCGGGGACGGCGAAGATTTCTTTGCCTTGTTCGAGGGCCATGTCTACGGTGATCTGGGTGCCGGATTTTTTTCTTGCTTCTATTACGAGCACGATGTCGGATAGGCCGGAAATAATTCGGTTGCGCATGGGGAAAAGGCGTGCTTCTGGGGGAGTGCCTGGTGCGTATTCCGAGATGATACCGCCGTTTTGGCAGAGCATGTCATATACGTCGCGGTTGCCATCCGGGTAGCAGTATTCGGGGCTGCAGCCAAGAACGGCATAAGAAGGGTAACCTGCTTTAAGTGCAGCTTTTTGGCTGATGCCGTCAACACCTAGAGCCATTCCGCTTATGATCTGGATACCTGCTTCGGCAAGGCCAAGGCCAAACTGTCTTGATGCGTATCTTCCGTATTCACTGCACATTCTGGCTCCGACTATTGAGACGGAGGGCTTATTGTTATCAGGGAGTTTTCCCTTTACAAAAAGACATGCAGGTGGGTCTGGGATAGTGCGTAGCTTTTCAGGAAAGCTTTCGTCACTATAGGGGATGATACGGATTCCCATATCAATCATTTTCTTGTATTCTTTTTCTTTATTCCATATTCTTTTGGTATATTTGAAATTTTCTGCAGTTTTTTGGCCGAGTATCTGATCAATCTCTCTATCAGACAGGGCCAGTATGCTTCCTGCATTTTGGTAAGTACTTATAAGTTTGTGAAGAGATTTTTTACCAAGACCACGAACACGCGTGAGCATGTAAAAATCTATTAATTCTTGTTCTGTCATTTGGTTTATTCCTGTTCTGTACTTCTATAATAATTCTGGAATTGTTAGCTCCAGTATTTCTGGTCAGCCATTTTGTAACATGCGGCTTCTGTAATGTGAATATCTCTTATGTTTTCGCTTCCTTCGAGATCGGCTATGGTTCTGGCAAGTTTTATGATCCTGTGATAGGAGCGGGCAGAAAGGCCTAGCTGGCTATACAGCTTTTCAAGTATGCGCTGTTCTTTAAAACCTAAGGGGCAGTACTTGGCAATATCTGCAGGTGTCATATCGCTGTTGAATCTGATACTTGTGCCTTTGAAACGTTCTTTTTGAATGTTGCGGGCTTTGATGACACGTTCTCTTATGGTCTTGCTTGATTCGTTGGCACTACTTCCTGCTGATAGATCAGAAAAGTCAATCTTGGGGGCTTCTATGCATATATCTATTCTGTCCAGGATTGGGCCTGAAATGTGAGACAGGTAATGCGCAATATCTTTGTCACTGCATTTACATCTTCCGCGGTCAGGGTAGTATCCGCAGGGGCACGGATTCATGGCACCTACCAGCATGAAGCTTGCAGGATAAGTAAAGTTGCCGCCGGCTCTTGAGATATGAACTTCGTGGTCTTCGAGGGGCTGTCTCATAAGGTCAAGAGTTGTTCGCGAGAACTCAGCGATTTCATCAAGGAAAAGAACTCCTCTGTGAGCAAGGGATATTACTCCGGGCTGGGGAACTCGTCCGCCTCCTGCAAGAGCAGAAGTTGTAATGGAATGGTGCGGTGATTGAAATGGGCGTTCGGTAATAAGAGCTTTTCCAGCAGGCAGAAGACCTGCAACCGAATAGATCGTTGAAACTTCAAGACTTTCTTCTTTGGACAAGGGTGGGAGAATGGTAGGTAATCTTTTGGCAATCATACTTTTACCTGATCCCGGAGGTCCTACCATAAGAATGTGGTGGAAGCCTGCGGCAGCTACTTCCATTGCACGTTTTAAAGCAGCCTGTCCGTTGATATCTGCAAAGTCCACGTCAAGTGACTGGATTTCTTTTTCGAAAAGGTCATCTATGTTTATTACGGTGGGCTTGATCAGTAGATCTTTTTCCGAGTCTTTTGAATTAAGATATGTCAGGCATTCTACAAGAGATGATACGCCGACGATCTTGATTCCATTTCCTGCAACAGCGCCTTCTCTGGCATTTTCTTCAGGAAGGATACAGACTTTGCAACCATTCTCTATTGCAGTGCGGACGATAGGAAGGACTCCTTTGATTCCCTTGACTTCACCGTTTAATCCAAGCTGCCCGATGATCACAGTGTCTTTTAACTTGGACTCATCAATCTCGCCAAGAGAAGCCAGTATTCCGATAGCGACAGGAAGATCAACGCTTACGCCTTCTTTCCTGACATCAGCAGGGGAGAAGTTGACAGTTATATGCGATGACGGAATGGTAATTCCTGAATTCTTGAGGGCAACCTTAACTCGTTCCTGAGCTTCGCGAACTTCCGTGCTGGGAAGACCGACCATGTTGAAAGATGGCAGACCGTTCGAAACATCGACCTCGACCTGCATAAGATAGCTGTGAATGCCGTTAATGGCACCAGCTTTGATAGTACTGAACATAAATAAAAAATGACTCCTTTCGAAAACTCCTTTTGGTAAAAAACAACGTGCCAAAAGACTCATACGAGTATTTGGAATATTATTTATTCACCGATTTCTTCCATGATTGTGTCAGGAAAAATAATGGTAATTAAGGATATGGCATTTGCCAAATTACCATCTGTGAACGAATTCACAACAATGTGCTGATTAGCACGACAAGAAATATAGCATACAAAATAAGACGGTGCAAGTATTTTTTTGGTATACAGTAGAATCACTATAGCTTCTGAGCAGCCAAGATATATTCGATAGCCTTTTCTTCAGAGAGTCCAAATTTTTCGCATAGCTTTTGCTTAATTGTTCCCGAGGATATAATCTTACAAAAATTATGTAAAAAATTTGATCTTACTGAAGATAAAGCAAGAGAATGTATCTTGGCAGCTCAGAAGTAGTAGTGTATCTGGAACTAAAGAAATTGGATACAAGTACTAATCAGGAAAGTGGCCAATAAAATCATAAGCCGATTTTAAAAAATACCCTGGATTTTCTTAGAGCCTTAGGAGCTGCAGTACTGCGTGTTCACGAAAGCGGATAAGACTCTTAGAAAAGCCTGGGTATTTTTTACATGAGGCTTATGATTTTATTGGCCACTTTCCGGGCTTACGCTTGATTTGTACCTTAATGCTATAATCATATTATTATCACCCTCAGAAAGGCAGTACCAACATATGATCATCAACACCGGACAAAGAACAGACATACCTGCTTTCTACTCAGACTGGTTTGCAAACCGCCTGAAGGAAGGCTTTGTTTGCGTGCGGAATCCATATAATCAAAATCAGGTTAGTCGTTACCGCATTTCGCCGGATGTGGTTGATGTGATCGGCTTTTGTACCAAGAATCCGGCGCCAATGTTTAAGTACATGGACCTTCTTAAAGATTATGGGCAGTACTGGTATGTGACGATTACTCCCTATGGCAGAGACATAGAGCCTAATGTTCCGGATAAGCATAAGCTGATAGAAGATTTTAAGACGCTTTCTGATATTGTAGGCGTAAATTCAATAGGGTGGCGATTTGACCCGATATTCATATCTGACAGATATACTCAGGAATACCATATTCACGCATTCGAGCAGATCGCAACAGCACTTCACGGATACACAAAGACTGTCGTTATCAGTTTCATAGATCTGTACCCAAAAGTAAAGCGCAACTTCCCGGAAGCAAAAGAAGTTCAAAAAGAGCAAAGACTAATACTTGGTCAAAAGATGATACAGATTGCTTCTGAAAATGGAATGACCGTTAAGCCCTGTGCTGAAGGCGACGAACTTGCAGAATACGGCGCTGATTGTGGCGGATGCATGAGAATAAGTGATTATGAAAAAGCTATAGGCCAAAAACTCGATGCTCCTAAGATTAAAGGCGCCAGAGCAGAATGCGCCTGCTACCTTTCCTGCGATATCGGAGCATATAATACCTGCAAACACCTGTGCAAATACTGCTATGCCAACGCCCAGCCTGATATTGTCCTTGCGCAAAGCCGCCTTCATGACCCCAAATCACCATTCCTAATCGGGAACTATATGAAAGGCGATAAAATCCACGATGTGCCGCAAAAATCCTGGATAAATGCACAATTGGAATTGCCTTTATAAATGGACACATGCGCAAAAATTGCGCAAAACATCACCTATCTTTGTGCGTTTTTGGTTAGAAAATGTATGAATATTTTGGCTATAAATACAACTTGCTATTTGCAATACAGTAATTTATAGTACAAGTAAGCGCTTACATTTTTATATTTACTTCAAAATCACAAGGCAAAAAAATGTTGCGCAAACATGTTGTTTATTTCTACAAAGAGTAGATTAATTAACTGAACTTCGCACATATAAAGGAATCCGCCAACCACTTGGCCCTTTCCATAAGTGCGAAGCCAACGAGGTGAAATTTTATGGGCAAGGATAAGCTTACAATCAGCGATATTGCGGAAGCTCTTGGTGTTTCCAAGACTACTGTTTCAAGAGCGCTTTCTGGTAAAGGTCGTATCAGCAAAGCTACCATCGACAAAGTTAATGATTATGTTCAGCAGCATCATTATCAGCCATATGGCGGTACTGACAAAGCTCTCGCGTTCAGGAAGACTCATAATATCGCAGTTACCTGGTCTGGTGATTACGAGCTTGTTGAAATGCCCTATTTTCAGAATGTCCTCACCGGCATAGTTGAAGTTATGTCAGATGAGGGGTATGATGTCATGATTTCCCTTATCGTTAATGATCATATAGAGAATCTGAAAAGAGTAGTAGATAAGGGCAAGATAGATGGCGTTATCCTTACAAGAACGCTTGTAAATGACATTCCTTCAAGATATCTGAAAAACTCAGGTATGCCTTTTGTATGTATTGGTTCAAGTGATGATAAGGATGTTATCCAGATCGATAATGATCATTTTGAGGCCTGCAGAGAGCTTACAAGTGCCCTTATTCATCAGGGACATAAGAGGATCGCTCTTATCGGTGGATCAAGTAATCATATCATTACCAAGACCAGATATGGCGGCTTTGTAAAGGCTTTTCATGATGCCGGAGTAACCCTTGATACATCGATCATCTTCCTTGATATTAATACTGATAAAAGAATTTCAGATATTTTATCATACCTTCTTACAGTTGATGTTGACTGTCTGATCTGCATGGATGATACATATGCGCTTCGTGTTATCGACATTTGCAAGAATGAGCATATCCGCATTTCAGAAGATCTTCGCATTGCTTCTTTTTACAACTCGACTCTTTTAAGCGGTATGGAGCCTGCAGTTACATCTCTTGATTTCAATGACAGGAATCTTGGGGCAGTAGCAGCAAGAACTCTTTTGCAAAAGATAAAAGGCGGCGATGTACAGAATCGTATGCTTAAAACTTACGAAGTAATGCTGCGGGAAAGTACTCGTAGAGTAGATAAATTCTAATATTTTTTTCCTTTAAGTGATTTTTCAGAATGTGGTTGTATAGTGGTCTTATTGAAAAAGATACTGTTTCGAGGTGACGGGAAGTGCTAAAACACTGACTGATCGCAAATAAAAGTCGGAACAGTAACGAAAATAAGTGCTTGTAGAATCTTTTGTTATATGAATTATAGATTCAATAATATATAATAGGGATAAGGGTTCGACTAGCACTGGTTTTAAAATCTGACACAGAGGTTTTCGAATTCATGGAACTGCAGGACGCAGTTGCGACATGTTCAGTAATACTGAGATCAGGATGACTTCCTGGAGTATTTCGCTGTCGTGAAAGTGAATTCGTTAACATAGAGGGGAAGAGTTGAAAGCTTTAAGATCGCTGAATGACCTTTTGTCTGCTAATGCACGCCAAAAGGTGACTAAGGATGCTTCAGAACGTCAAAAAAAATCACTGTCACAACCTAAATATCTGCCTGTAAGATTTAAGGATATGGCTTTGTCATTTCTTTTTATAATCCCAAGTCTTATAGGTGTAGTGCTGTTCTTCGGCGCTCCATTTGCCGTGGTTATTTTCTATTCACTGGTTGATAATCCGACAAGATGTGAGTTCGTGGGTCTTTCTAATTTCTCAAGAGTGCTTAATAATTCAGCTTTTTTGATGGCGGCTCGCCATACTATGGTGTTTTCTGCCATTGCGGTGCCGCTTGCAGTAGTGTTGTCACTTCTGCTGGCTATAGTACTTGAGAACAAGATCCCTGGAAGAAGTGCATTTAGAAGTATGTTCCTGTCACCTATGATGGTTCCTATCGCGTCCATTGTTCTTATCTGGCAGGTTTTGTTTCATTACAATGGTCTTGTTAATCAGGTGATCGGTCTTGTCGGGATAGATAAGATCGACTGGCTCAAATCTGATAAGGCCCATTTCGTGATCATAGCTCTTTTTCTATGGAAGAATCTCGGTTACAATATGATACTTTTTATGGCAGCTCTTTCAAGCGTACCTGAAGATCAGCTTGAGGTTGCAAGGCTTGAAAATGCTAATGCATGGCAGACATTCTGGTATGTTAAGTTCAGATATCTGTCATCTACGATCGTGTTTGTTGCGCTTATGTCACTTATTAATTCTTTCAAGGTATTCAGAGAGATATATCTGATGACAGGCGATTATCCGTATGATGCGCTTTATATACTTCAGCATTATATGAACAATAAATTCAGAAACCTTGACTATCAGGATCTGTCTGCGGCAGCCATCCTTATGTCAGGCGTTATGGTTGTTATCGTATTAGTTCTTTTTACAATAGAAGAACGTGTTGGCAAGGATGTGGAGAACTCATGATAAGGCATAATGATTCGTCAACTGAATATAGAGAGTGCATTGTCGAGAGAGCTCCTCAGAACAGATGGATGGACATAGAAGGCGGTAAGCCTCCTAAGGTGGTAAAAGAAAAGCGAGCCTATTCCAAGGAAGAGATCAAAAAAGAGATTGCACTGTACAGAAAGTTTATAAGAGATCATAAGAGGAAAAAAAGAATCGAGGTTTTAGAGATTGCTATCGGAACTGTGATATGCGGCATTTTTGCAGTGATATTCCTGCTTCCGATCATACTTACGATTACCAATTCCTTTATGTCCTCAAGTGAGATAAATTCCAACTATGGTGCCATCTTTGCGACAACTTCAACAGGTGGCAAGGTGTTTATTTCAAAGACCGTTAACCTGAAATTTATACCGGACATAATTACGTTGTCCCAGTATTATGTGGCGCTTTTTAAGAGTCCTGCATACCTTTTCAAGTTTTGGAATTCGGTAATATATGTTGTTCCGATCGTAGTATTCCAGCTTGCAGTATCATCACTTGCTTCATATGGTTTTGCAAGATATACAGGGAAAGTTAAAGGAGTGATCTTTTTCTTCTACGTTATCATCATGATGATGCCGTATCAGGTTACTCTGGTTCCTAACTATCTGGTATCTGAGTACCTTAATATTCTTGACACCAGATGGTCGATATGGCTTCCGGGCATCTTTTCGCCATTTGCAGTTTATATGCTGACCAAGTTCATGCGAAGGATTCCGGTTTCGGTTCTGGAAGCTGCAAGAATAGATGGTGCCAACGAGTGGAGCATTTTTACAAATGTTGCAATGCCGCTTTGTAAGGGCGGAATCGTATCTATAGCAATTCTGATTTTTATTGACTATTGGAATATGGTTGAGCAGCCGATCATCCTTCTTTCAGATGATTATCTGCATCCGCTTTCGGTATTTTTGTCCAAGATCAATTCGGGGGAGATATCACTTGCTTTCGCCGTTGCGGTTATATATATGGTTTTGCCGATGCTGGTCTTTTTGTATGGTGAAGAGTACCTGATCGAGGGTATCACATATCAGGGCGGCGTCAAAGGATGATGCTCAATACTTATTAGATGTGCGATGGTGGTAAAAGGTTATAGAAGAAGTTTGAAAATAAAATTTTCAAACTTCACAAAGTGGTGTCGCGAGCTCCACCACTTCAACCATTAGTCACTCGCTTTGCTCGCGACATGAGGTTAAATATGAAAAGATATAGATGGTGGGAGGACGTATGAGTAAAGACCGGGAATTTGATGAGAATAACAGTTTTGTTGATGATAACAATTTAATCGATGATACAAATAACATAGAACAGGAAGAAGAAATGAAGTACAGCGATTCAGAAAATGAAACAAGCAATAATGAAGTATTAGAAAATACTGATACTGAAGAAAATAATAAAAACAGTAAACACAGTAAAAAACAAAAAGATATTGATGCAAAAGCTTCTTATGAATATGAAGATACTGAAGATATCGAAGATGACGATGATACCGATGATCTTGAAAAAGCCTTTGAAGAAGAAACAAGGCGAATGAATGAAAAGAAGCTTAAGAGAGATGCCAGGATTCCTAAGGGTATGACTCCTCAGGAATATAAGGCGCAGAAGAGGAAGGATGCTATTAAGAATATAGCAATAGCTTTCCTTGCAGCACTTCTTGTTCTGACTCTTTTTTCAAATACCATTATGAATTATACCCTTCCTCAGGTAGCAACTACCTATGTTGGCAGCAATGAGATATCACCTCAGATAAGAGGAACCGGAACGCTGACAGCTGGAAGTACCTACGATGTAGTTATAACTCAGACCAGAAAGATTGCTACAGTTGAGGTTAAGGTAGGTCAGGAAGTTGAGAAGGATCAGGTCCTTTTTACATTGGAAGATGCTGAGTCAGAAGAACTTGAGGCTGCCAAGAAAGAGGCAGAGGATGCAAAGGATGCTTATGATCTTGAAATGTTCTCAGCAGATATTCCTGCAGCTGACATTCAGTCCATAAGAAGCGGCGCGTCACTTTCATTTGACAAGTTCTTACAGGAACTTGCTGAGGCTAATGAAAACTATAGTGCAGCACTTCAGGCTGATACTGATGTTCAGGCTCAGATCGACGAGTATGAATATTACAAGAAGATAGCTTCCTTGTATGTAACAGCTGACGAGGACAGAGATAAGTCCACAACAGGCACTACAACCATGTCTGATGCAGATATCGTATATCAGCAGACGCTTCTTGAAGAGCAGATCAAGAATCTTGAATCAGAAATTGCTGATTATGAAACTAAGATCACTGAGTTTGAATCCATGTACGGCAAAGATGCTCAGGTTTATGAAGACAGTTCAGAAGATTTCATCAATGCATACAACAGCTATCGTGAAGCAATTGATAATAAATATGTGGCAGAGAGTAAGAAGGGCGTAGCAGAAAGGGAAAAAGCAAAGCTTGCTGATTTTGGGAATCTGGAAACAAGAAATGCTTCTTATTACGACGGTCTTATAGCTTCTGCAGAAGAAAATAAAAAGCAGACAGCTCAGGCACTTACAGAAGCTGAGAAAACCAGGTCTGAAGTCCTTGCAAAGATCAAGGCAGAGATAGCCCTTGTCCAGAAGAGAACTGATTATGAGCAGGCACAGGCTAAGGTTGAAAAGCTTGAAGAAACAGCTATTGGAGCAACTATCAATGCGCCTGTAGCCGGAACTATCACAAATCTTGCTTATAAGGCAGGAGAGAGCACCAAGGCTAACGAAACAATGGCAACTATCCAGCTTGAAGGCCAGGTTCTTACCATGAGCTTTTCTGTTACAACAGAGCAGGCCAAGAAAGTTAAGGTAGGTCAGTCTGCTACAGCTCAGAATGCATGGGCATATAGCGACCTTTCAGCAGTACTTACATCTATCACTAATGATTCAACAGATCCTAATGGACATAAGGTCCTTAACTTTGAAGTATCAGGTTCAGACCTTTCTGCAGGGCAGAGCCTCAGCCTTGTAATGGGTGAGAATGCAGTAACTTATGATCTTGTAGTGCCTAACAGCGCAATAAGAGAAGATAACAATGGTAAGTTTGTTCTTATCCTTGAATCCAGAAGTACACCTTTTGGTAACCGTTATATTGCAAGAAGAGCAGATATTACAGTAGTTGCATCTGATGATTCTAACTCTGCGATCACAGGTAATATTGAGCCTTATTCATATGTTATTACAACTGCTACAGCACCTGTTGCTTCAGGTGATCAGGTAAGACTTCAGGATTCTAACTAAAGCTGGGTTTGTATATGAAGAAAAATATTTTTTATAAAATTCATATAGCGTTAAAGCCTTACAGAAAACGTCTTATAGCGGTGGTACTGCTTTTTGCTTTAGCTATTTTGCTTGGGATATATAAGGATGTGAAAGTGGCATCACTTATAGACCAGAATGGCTGGAGGACCTGGAATGATGATGGAAGCTACGGGCAGGTGAGCATTTATTTTAATCATTCGCTTAAAGTAACACCGGATTCCATCAGGGAATATGACTATAAGATATTTAAAGCTCTTGAGGAGGCTGCGCTCACAGAAGAGGGAGATGAACTGATCTCCTGTTATAGCGCCCCCGGTTCAGTAGAACTTACTCATGAAAGTAAAAATCTGACAGTTAAGGCGATGGGCATAGGCGGCGATTTTTTCTATATACATCCGGTTCAGCTTGTGAACGGTTCGTATTTTGATCCTAATAGTGATATGAAGGATCAGATCGTCATTGATGAAGATACAGCATGGAATTTGTTTGGTTCAAGCAATATAGTTGGACAGGCTGTGTATATAAATGGTATACCTCACTATATCAGCGGTGTTGTAAAAAGACCTAAAGATAAGATTGCCAAGGCGGCAGGATTGTCCAATCCGATAGTATATGTTTCATATCAGACACTTGTTATAAATGGAAGAGTTGATTCCAGTAGTTTTGATTCGGGCCAGATCCAGACTATAGATCCAAATGATGATGGCATGGGCTACCTGGGTTCGTCTGATTCCGGTTCTGATAACTATTCATCAGGATCGGCAGGAGATGGAAGCGACTCGTCAAAATCAAGCATCACAGCTCCGCTTTCTTTTGGAGAAAGAGCTGCTGCAGAGAGTGTAAGCATTATTTCCAATAACATAAGTGATGTTGGCGGAATAGCCTGCTATGAACTTATAATGCCTGATTCTGTAGAAAACTATGCGGCAAATCTTGTAAAAGAGAAGCTTTCATTTAAAGATAATGCAGATATCGTGGTAATGGATTCCAGAGCGAGATTTTCGTTTGGACCACTTATAAATATCTTTAGATCTTTTCCCGGAAGATCCATGCAGCTTACGGAATTTTCCTATCCTTATTGGGAAAACATAGCAAGAGGCTGGGAAGATATACTGGCCATGGTAGTAATGGCACAGTTGTTACTATATATATTAGTTTTTTTACTAATAGTATGGATCACTGTCAGCTGGTACAACAACAGAACCTGGCGGACTAAAGATGTTATTAAGAAGATAAATGACAAGGTTTACGATTTTCAGTCACACAATAAAAGGAGAAAAAACAATGGTAAGATCAAAAAAACTAGTTAGTATAGCATTGTGCCTTGCGATGACAGCAACTGTTTTTTCCGGATGCGGCAAAAAAGGGTCAAACAAATCGGGATCAAGCAATGAAGCTGATTATGATCATATCTATAGGGAAGAAGAGTTTACTCTGTCTGAAGAGATTAAGGCAGATTACCTATATAATATGTACTCATGCGGAGACAGGATAATTGCATATGGTAGTACATATACTGAAGGCGATTACAGTAATTATAATGTTGTCAGCTTCAAAACAGATGGCTCTGATGTTAAGCAGTTCACTATAAGCGGGGCTCCTGAATCCGGAGAAGGTTCTGTCTATGTTAGTGAGATAAAAGGTGATTCAGACGGTAATGTCTATGTTCTTCAGGACGTCTATACTTACAGCGATGAAGAAAGTTCAGATATATACTATGTGGATAAATATTCTTCAGAAGGCGAAAAGCTTTGGGAGACACCTCTTTCTCAAAATGGTGAAAATGCTTATTTTGATGGTCTGTACTATATAGAAGGTAAGGGTGTTCTTGTATATGGCGATGGTCAGCTCTTTTTGTATTCTGAGGAAGATGGTAAGCAGATAAACAAGTTTGATACAGGACTTGATTATTTTAATGAAATAGTTCCAAAAGATGATAAACTGCTTATATCTTTCTGGGAAGATGATTCTTATAAACTTAAAGAGTATAGTCTTACCGATGGCAAAATGGGAGAAGACGTAGAATTCCCCGGAAGTTTTATGAATTATCAATATTGCCTCCAGGGTACCACTACAGATCTTTTGCTCCTCGCTAACAGCGGAATCTACACATATAATTATGGCGATTCTGAAGTTACTTATGTATGTTCCTATATTGATTCTGATATAAATCCTGATAGCGTAAACGGTGTTGTTCAGATTGGAGATGAGGAGTTTATCATTCTTGTTATGGATGATGACGATGATTCTCCTACATTCAAGAAGATCGTAAAGGTCCCTGCTGATGAAGCTAAGTCTCAGGAAATCATAACACTTGGCTGCTACTGGATGGATTACAATGTAAGAAGTGCGGTAATCGATTTTAACAAGACTAATACCAAGTACCGTATATCTGTAAAAGATTACTCTATGTATGATACAGATAATGATTATGATGCCGGTGTTACAAGGCTTAATACAGATATAGTTGGTGGCAATGTTCCTGATATCATACTTTCATCCTATAATATGCCGATGGATTCATACGCTTCCAAAGGTCTTTTCCTGGATCTTGATCCACTTATTGAAGCAGACAGTGACATCAATATGGATGATTACCTTACGAATATAATTGATTCTTTCCGTAGAGATGGAAAATTATATTCACTTGTACCTGGATTCTCAGTTTATACTATAGCTGCAGCTACATCGGATCTTGGTGGCAAGACAAGTTGGACTATTAAAGATATGAAACAGATAGCTGATGCGAAAGGAATTGCATATAAGGATCTGTTCGGACCGGGATATGCCAGAGATGAAATAATGATGATGGCGGTATATATAAATGCTTCTTCATATATCGACTGGGATAATCACAAATGTAGTTTTGATTCAGATGAATTCAAGGAATTCCTTGCTTTCCTTAAAGAGTTCCCTGACGAAGTTGACAGTTCAGTTTATGATACTGATTATTCAGATTACTGGAGAAAAGATAAGGCACTTGTAGAACTTATGTACATGAGTTCTTTCTATGAATATAAGTCATCTCTTAGAGGAACATTTGGTGAGCCGATCACTATGATAGGCTTCCCTACAGATGGAGTATCAGGAAGCGGAATCATCCCGACCAATGAGATTTGCATCAGTGCATCTACAACCAAGCAGGAAGGATGCTGGGAATTTGTAAAGGGATTCCTTAGTGATGATTATCAGCAAAAACTTGTTGATTATGGCGAGTTCCCTGTAAAGAGAAGTGAGCTTGAAGAACTTGCTGCTGAATCCATGAAAGCACAGACCTGGGTCAATGAAGACGGCGAAGAGGAAACATATACTGAAACGACTACTATTGGTGGTAAAGATGTTGAAATGACTCCTCTTACTCAGGAAGAAGTAGATTATATGATGAGCTATATTGAGTCTTTGACAGAGCATGTAAACTATGATGAAGAGATACTCAATATCATCACTGAAGAAGCTGCAGCATATTTTAACAACCAAAAATCTGTTGATGAAGTAGCCAAGATCATTCAGAGCAGGATCAGCATCTATGTTAATGAGAATAGCTGATGAAGGCACTTTCATCAGAAATGATATTCGAAATTCAGTGATTAAGCTGCTTGTAAAAAGATAAAAGCGGCAAATGTGCCAAAAAACTGTAATACAGAAAAAACTACTTCTATCACCTGTTTTATAATAAATGTGATAGAAGTAGTTTTTTATTAATACAATTATTAATGAAAAACGTATTGAATTATTGTATAATATTTTTGAGTTGTTTTTTAACACTTATATTGAGTCAAGAACTCAAAATTTAGGAAGGAGATCTTATTATGAAAAAGATGAAGAAGATTCTTTCTGTTGCTATGGCAGCTACTATGACAATGTCACTTGTAGCTTGTGGCGGATCATCATCTGATGACTCTGACAAACAGGAAGAGACAACAAAGGAAGAAACAACAGAGGAAGAAACAACAGAGGAAGAAACAGGTGCTGAAGAGACTGGCGAAGAGACAGGCTCAGAAGACAATGGTTCTTCAGAAGCAGTTACAGATATGAAGGTTGCTATGGTTACTGACTACGGTGATATCACAGATATGTCATTCAACCAGACAACATACGAAGCTTGTAAAGCTTATTGCGATACTAACGGTATCGAATTCTCTTACTTCAAACCGGCTGATAACTCAACAGATGACCGTGTATCATCAATTGAGCAGGCTATCGACGAAGGCTATAACGTAATCGTTATGCCTGGTTATGCATTCGCAGAAGCTGTTGTTGAGACAGCAGGAGACAACCCAGATGTTAAATTCGTAGCTCTTGACGTATCACAGTACGATTTCGATACAGCTAACGGCGGCGAAGAGTATTCAGAGCCTAACGTATTCTCAGCTATCTATCAGGAAGAGCTTCCTGGATACATGGCTGGTTATGCAGCAGTAAAGCTTGGTTATACAAACCTTGGTTTCCTTGGCGGTATGGCAGTTCCTGCAGTTATCCGTTATGGTCTTGGTTTCGTTCAGGGCGCTGATGCAGCTGCAGCAGAGCTCGGCGTTGATGTAACAATCAACTATGCTTACGGCGGACAGTTCTACGGCGATTCTGATATCACAGCTGTTATGGATACATGGTATCAGGGCGGAACAGAAGTTGTATTTGCTTGCGGTGGTGGTATCTACACATCAGCAGCAGAGGCAGCTCAGAAGGTTGATGGCAAGGTTATCGGTGTTGACGTTGACCAGCAGGGTACAATCGACGGTTCTTATGGCGAAGGAATGACAGTTACATCAGCTTGTAAGGGTCTTACAGCTACTGTTAACACACTTCTTGCAGCTATCCAGAACGGTGAGTGGGACAACTACGGCGGACAGATCCAGAATCTTGGTCTTGTATCAGCTGATGACCTTTCACTCAACTATGTAAGCCTTGCAGATTCTACACTTTACAACGATGACTTCACAGAAGATGATTACAAGCAGCTCGTTGCTGACATGTTCAACGGTGTAGTTTCAGTTAACAACGATTCTTCAAATGCTGATCCTTCATCCCTTGGATGCAAGAACGTTAAGATCGGAACATATCAGGAAAGCATTAAATAATCATTTGCTTTAATCAAAACAAAATAGACTGCGGAAATACTTGAAATTTCCGCAGTCTTTTTATAAAATGGCTTTTGACTGTTTGGGAGAATGAATTAATTTAAGTCATTATTTTATTATTCCATGTACAAGATGAGCATGATCAGAGCTCGGCAATCAATTATTGATGGCCGAGCTGTGGTCATGAAATAAGACCAGATCGTTTATAAGCGATTAAATAGGAAGAGGAGAATTCAGCATGCAGGATAATTACACTATTGAAATGCTGAACATTACGAAAAGGTTCCCCGGAATAGTTGCAAATGATAACATTTCTTTGCAGCTTAAGAAGGGCGAGATCCATGCACTTCTGGGAGAAAACGGTGCAGGAAAAAGTACTCTGATGAGTGTTCTTTTCGGATTGTATCAGCCTGAAGAAGGTATCATTAAGAAGGATGGTAAGGAAGTAAAGATCAATAATCCTAATGATGCCAATGATCTTGGCATAGGAATGGTTCATCAGCACTTCAAGCTTGTACAGTGTTTTACTGTACTTGATAATATTATTCTGGGTGTGGAAACTACAAAATACGGGATCTTACAGAAAAAAGAGGCCAAAAAGCGCGTATTAGAGCTTTCTGAAAAGTATGGTCTCAAGGTTGATCCTGATGCTCTTATTCAGGATATCACTGTTGGTATGCAGCAAAGAACAGAGATCCTTAAAATGCTCTATCGTGATAACGATATCCTTATCTTTGATGAGCCGACAGCTGTTCTTACACCTTCTGAGATCGATGAACTTATGCAGATCATGAAGAACCTTGCTAAGGAAGGCAAGTCAATTCTTTTCATATCTCATAAGCTTAATGAGATCATGTCAGTTGCTGACAGATGTTCAGTACTTAGACGTGGTAAATATATCGGAACAGTTGATATCAAGGACACTACCAAGGAAGAGCTTAGTAAGATGATGGTAGGTCGTGATGTACAGCTTGTTGTATCCAAAGAGGATGCAAAGCCTACAGACGTAGTTCTTGATGTTCAGAATCTTGTTGTTCCATCAAGTCACCATCACAAGAACGCAGTTAATAACGTATCCTTCAAGGTAAGAAAAGGCGAGATCGTATGTATCGCAGGTATTGACGGTAACGGTCAGTCTGAGCTTGTATACGGTATCACAGGTATAACCAAGACTACAGGCGGAACAATCAACCTTGATGGTAAGGATATCTCCAAGATGAGCATCCGTGAGAGAAATACATCAGGACTTAGTCATATTCCTGAAGACCGTCAGAGACATGGCCTTGTACTTGACTATTCTCTTGCCTATAACATGGTGCTTCAGAGATACTTTGAGCCTGAATTCAGATCAAAGCTTGGATTCCTTAAGAAAAAGAATATAAGAAATTATGCCAACAGACTTATTGACCAGTTCGACGTTCGTTCAGGTCAGGGTGCTGCTACTATCACAAGAAGTATGTCAGGTGGTAACCAGCAGAAGGCTATCATCGCGCGTGAGATGGACAGAGAGCATGACCTTCTCATAGCAGTTCAGCCAACCCGTGGTCTTGACGTTGGTGCTATTGAGTATATTCACAGCCAGCTCATCAAAGAGCGTGATGCAGGTAAGGCTATTCTTCTTGTTTCTCTTGAACTTGAAGAAGTACTTAGTGTGTCAGATAGAATTTTAGTTATGTATGAAGGCGAGATCGTAGGTGAGCTTGACCCTAAGACTACAACAAGAGAAGAAATCGGTATGTACATGTCAGGAGCAAGAAGAGAGGAGGTTAAAGCATGAATACTAAAAAGAATATCTTAAAATCAAATGCTTTCCAGACAATCCTTTCGTCACTTCTGTGTATTTTGTTTGGTGTCATCATATGTTATATAGTACTTCTTTGTATCAATCCTGCAGGCGCTAATGAAGCTATGACTACAATTCTTCAGAACTTCCTTGCAGCGTCTAAGGCTAATCTTCGTCTTAAGAATTTCGGAAGTACACTTGTTAAGACAGCGCCACTTATCATGTGCGGTCTTTCAATCCAGTTCTGCTATAAAACAGGTCTTTTCAATATCGGAGCAGCAGGACAGTATGCAGTTGGAGCAGGTATCAGCCTTTATGCTGCACTTGCATGGAACCTTCCATGGTTTGTATGTCTCCTTCTTGCAACTTTAGTTGGTGCGCTCTGGGGAGCTATTGTAGGTCTTCTTAAGGCATACAGAAACGTTAACGAAGTTATCTCCGGTATCATGCTTAACTGGATAGGTCTTTATCTTGTTAACATGCTTACAGGTAATGTTAAAGAGTCAACAAGCCCATATACAATTCCGATCAAGTCTGTAAGTAAGCAGTCACTTCTTCCCAGCCTTGGTCTTGAGAACCTCTTTGGTGGTAATAAGTATGTAGGAATAGCTATTCCTCTTGCTATAATCATCGCTATCGTGATCTACATCATCCAGCAGAATACAACTCTTGGATATGTACTTATTGCTACAGGTTACAACAAGGATGCAGCCAAGTATGCAGGTATGAAGGGAAGCAAGAATATCATCTTAACTCTTATAATAGGCGGAGCTCTTGCCGGAATGGGCGCAGGTATGTACTATCTGACAGGTATGGAGCAGTGGACTACTACAAGTTCAAGTGTTCCGGACATGGGATTTAACGGTATTGCAGCTACATTCCTTGGCGGTCTTAACCCTATAGGAACTGTATTTGCAGCATATTTCATCGAGCATATCACACTTGGAGGATCTAAGATCAATCTTAACGTATATCCTTCTCAGATTGCTGATCTTATGTCAGCTATCATCATCTACCTTTGCGGATTTACTCTTTTCTTTAAGTATTGCATCAATACTTACCTTCGTAACAAGGAAGAGAGAGCTGCCAAGGCTACAGTAGAAATTACAAAAGATGATAAAACTAAGGAAGGAGGCGAAGGTAAATGATACCTCTGATTCAATACACACTTCTGTTCGCATCAGTTCTTACGCTTGTAGCACTTGGAGGCTGTTATGCAGAGCACTCCGGTGTTATCAACCTTGGACTTGAAGGAATAATGGTTATGGGAGCCTTCGGCGGCGCCCTTGCTCTTAAGAGTTTTAATGTATCTTATGCAAATGGCTCTGTTCCTGCTATAGTTGTAGTACTTGCAGCAGTTATCTGCTCTATGCTTTCAGGTATGATCTACTCATGTCTTCTTGGTATAGCCTGCATCAATTTTAAGGCTGACCAGACACTTGTAGGTACCGCTCTTAACATGCTTGCAACAGCTGTTGCAACTATCATTGCCAAGACTATGAACACAATCGCTGATCCTGATAACGTATCAGCTACGATCTCTTATGTTAATGCCAAGAAAGCACTTCTTGTTTACTTTGGTAGGTCTGAGTTCAAATTGTTTTTGGTTATTGCTATCGCTCTTATTATTGCTTGGTTTCTTCTTTATATGAGAAAATTTGGCTTTTTTCTTATATCCCGCAGAAAGCACCATGAGGCTACTGAAGGCGTAGGTAACATATTTAATCGTATAAGATGGTTTGTGGTACTGATCTGTTTGTTCGGTATGTTAGGTGGACTTCACCGTATCGTATATAACACAGACAGTGAGTTGAAGTTTGAGTTCAACTGGTTCATTGCTATTGCAGTTATTGCTCTTATCATTGCTTATGTTCTTCTTTATAAGACAAGATTTGGTCTTCGTCTTATGGCCTGCGGTGAGCACCCTCAGGCTGCTGATAGTGTTGGTATCAGCGTTAACCGTATGAGATGGTCAGGCGTACTTATATCCGGTATGTTCGGCGGTATTGGCGGCATCGTATATATCACAGCCGGTGTTAGTGAGTGGAAGTTCGAGTACGGCGTTGCCGGATTTGGCTTTTTGTCACTTGCAGTTATGATCTTTGGTCAGTGGAAACCTCACATGATTGCTCTTTCAGCTATACTGTTTGGTTTCTTCAGAGCATTTTCAAACGTTTATACAGGTTTTGCATTCTTCAAACAGCTTAACCTTCCAAGTACTTTCTACAACATGTTGCCATACATCATCTCTCTTATAGTTCTTGCATTTACATCCATGAACTCAAGAGCACCTAAGGCAGAGGGTATTCCGTACGATAAGAGTGCCCGCTAAAAATAGATAATCCAGAAGTATAAACTCAAGAATACATAAAATAAGCTGACTATAGTTTGAAATTTTAAGATTATAGATTTCAAACTATAGTCAATTACTATATTTACGACAACCAGGTTTAATATGAAAATAGAAAACTATCTTAAAAATAAAACACTTCTGGCAGACGGAGCGTTCGGCACATACTTTGCACAAAAGTATGGTTCGGGCGCTCTTCCCGAAAATGCCAATATTACTGATCCTAATAAGGTTATAGATATTCACAGCGATTATATTAAGGCTGGAGCTAACCTTATAAGGACTAATACTTTTGCCTGCAATACGCTAAACCTTGGCGAAGATATGAATAAGCTTTCTGAATGTATAATTGCAGGCTGCAGACTTGCATTTATGGCTTCTTCGCTTTTTTCTAATGTATCAGATTCAAATGCTGTTTCTTCGAATCCTGATGGAGAAGAGAAAAGACAGATCTTTGTTGCGGGTGATATAGGTCCTATTCCTTTTGTACCTGGGCAGGACGATGAGAAGATTTCTGATGAATATCTTTTTATGGTCAAGACTATGTATGATAGCGGGATCAAGATCTTCCTGTTTGAGACCTTTGCAGGAATAGACAATATCCAAAAATCTCTTAACTGGCTCAAAGCTAAAAAAGAAGACGAGCCGGATCTGTTCGTATGGGTACAGCTATGTTCTAATCAGCATGGTTATACCAACGAAGGAATTCACGTAAGAAATATAATTAAAGAACTATCCTCTAAAAAGCTTGTGGATGCAGCGGGACTTAACTGCGGTATAGGACCTGCTTCCATGAGGAATATTCTTGATGAGATAGACTTTACAGGAATCAGGTACGTATCGGCATTCCCAAATGCAAGCTTCCCGCAGGGTATGCTTTCAAGACCGATATTTAGTGGGAATGAGAAGTATTTTGCATCCAAGATGGAAGAGATACTCACGCTTGGAGCTGACATCGTAGGCGGATGCTGCGGAACGAATCCTAAGTATACAGAGGAAGTTGCCAGGATTGATCTTGCTACTAAAAAGCCTCACGCATTCAAAGGTGAAGCAGATGCTGAGATCAAGGTTCGTGAGAAGAATTCAGCTTTCTGGGAGGGTTCTACAGATAAGAAGCTTATAGCAATTGAACTTGCACCTCCGTTTGGTGCAGATGACAAAAAGCTCATGGACAGTGCTAATGCACTTACCAAGTACAATGTAGATGCTATTACACTTCCTGATTCTCCTTCGGGAAGAACCAGAGCGGATTCAATCCTTGCAGGCCTTAAAGTTAGTACTGAGACTGGAATATCTGCAATCCCTCATATATGTTGCCGTGACAGAAATGTTATAAGCCTTCGAAGCGGACTTCTTGGCGCCTATATGAATGGTATAAGAAATATACTTGCGATAACAGGCGACCCTGTTCCGACTCTTATGAGACAGGAAGCAAGAAGCGTATTTAACTTTGATTCTGTTGGACTTATGAAAGTAATCGCTGAGCTTAACAGAGAAGAGTTCTACAAAGATCCTATTACTTATGGAGGAGCATTATCCTATAACAGACCCAATACTGAAGTTGAACTGTCCAGGATGATCAAGAAGATCGAGGCTGGTGCTTCCTTCTTCCTCACACAGCCTGTATTTTCAGATAGTGATATTGAAAAGCTTGCATTCTTTAAAGAGAAGATGAAAGAGGTTGATCCTGACGTTAAGCTTTTCTGCGGACTTATGCCTCTTGTAAGCTACAAGAATGCACAGTTCATTCAGAACGAAATGTCCGGAATCAATGTTCCGGAAGAAGTTATTCAGAGATATAAGCCTGACATGAGCCGGGAAGAGGGCGAGATGGTCGGCGTATCGGTGGTTCGCGATGTTATCGCTAAGACTAGTGATTTTAGCGATGGATATTACTTCTCGATTCCATTCAATAGAGTTTATTTGTTAGATAAGATACTGTAACAAAAACTTCGTACATATATATTATATGTACGAAGTTTTTTGAATCCTAGATAATTAAAATCATTGCTTGTACGAGAATGATGATCAATTTTCAGTCTGATTTTGCGCAATAGCGCTCTTACGATACTGCATAGGGCTTTGGCCTGTTATCTTTGAAAATCTTGTAGAGAAGTTAGATTCATCATTGAATCCAACTTTTGTTGCTATCTGGGTTATTGGAAGGTCAGTCAGATCCAGTAGCTCCCTTGCCTGTGTTATACGGTAGTTGGTCAGGAAGTTGTAGGGAGTAGTACCCATATACTGTCTGAATAGTTGCAGGAAGTAGGACTTACTCATGTGAGCCTTTTTTAAAAGATCCTGCATGGTAATCTCTTCCTGATAGTGGAGCCTTATATATTCTGCGATCGCTTCCATAGTTCTTTTGTGGTCATTTCCAAGCTCTGTACTTTCTGAGAGCATACTCCTGACCATTCTGTTAAGTATTCTATGAACATACATACCGCTTGAAAGGGCGGATTCTGTAGTCTCTTCAGGGAGCTTTCCCAGCATGCTTTCAAATATATCTCTTGTGGATCTTGGAATATGAACTTTTCTAAGCCTTCCCTCCGGAATCAGATATGGCTCCATGGCTTTTACACCGGCGCCATCTGCATGTATCCAGTAATGGTGCCATTTGCCGACTTCCTTGTATGTTCCATAGCTTTGAGGAATCCTGCAGTTTAGAAGAAGGGCTTCGCCTTTATTAAGAAGGACAGTATCCCCTCCCTGACTTATCTGACCGCAACCTTCTATTGTATAGAAGATAAGGTAGCTTTCTTTGTTACCTCGTGACGTTGAGAATTTCTCTCTGCCGTAGAAGAGACCTGCTTCTGTAACAACATAAGGCTGTGAAAGGGCAGCCTGTCCGGGCGTGGTTCTCTGCCATATGCTTCCTTTTTCGACATCCATTGTATAAGTAAACATGAGCATACTCCTGTAGATACGAAGATTAAAATATATATTTAAATAGTAACATAATCATTGGCACAATAAGAAAATATCTTTGAGTTATACATAACATACGGCAATATATTTTTCCAGCTGATCATATATACCTATCAGACTGCTATAAACTTGACATATTATCTACTGATGTTAGAATTTTTATTTGTGAAAAGAGAAAATGGAGGAAACACAATTTTGAAGAAAAAATTACTTGCAGCATTCCTTTCATGCAGCATTATTCTATCGGGATGTTCAATTCCGAATATTGGACTTGGTGGAGATGACACGGAATCTGAAGATCAGGATGATAAAAACGAGGATGATTCAGAAAAAGAAGATACCGATCAGGATGAATCTGATGATGATGCTTCAAATTCTGATGATCCAGAGGATGAATCTGATGATCAGGCAGATGCAAGCACTGAGGTAGATCTTGCTGATTTTGAAGCTAATAAGCCTGTTTTTAAAATGGTTAATAAGCATGATCGTCTTTATGTTTATCCTGATGGTCAGATCACCCTTGCAGGCGATTATAACCTTGAGTCATTGATGCTTCTTGATGAGTACCAGGATATGTATCCCGAACTTGATGCTGTTCTTAGAAAAAGAGCTGATGAGAATAATCAAAAGTATAAAGACGAAATAGAAAAGTTTGAAGAAGACGCCAGAGAAAGAGCTGAAAGCGATGCTGAAAAAGGCAATACCATTCACAATTACTGGGTTGAAACGGAGGTTATCGTTCTTAGATCTACCGACAGATATTTAGGTTATTACGAGATGGTACAGGATAACTGGAATTCAAGTTATCTGTATGAAAGAAATGGATATACCTATGACATCATAACAGGAGAAGAGGTTAATCTTGGCGATGTTCTTAATATTTCAGAAGAAGAGCTTAATGAGATCATCATAGAGCATCTAAAAGAGGATTATCCTGAAGATACTGATGAGCTTGAAGGTGCAGAGGATGCGCTCAAAGATTACAAGTATGATGCTGAAGGCGAAAATGCCTACAACTGGTGCCTGTCTTATGATGGTATCCACTTCTTTTTTAACGAAGAGACACTTGTTAAGGGACAGCTGTTTGGTAATCATGAAGTTGTGATCTCATATGATGAAGACTGCGTCAATAGTGAGTACGCATATGATACTTCAAATGGTTACTGCTACAGAAGAACTGACCTTAATCCGCAGTCTATGGAATATTATGATGGTAACACAAGTGTTTTATCACTGTACATAACAGAAGATGAGGAAGATTCTGACTTTGCCAGTGCACTTAATCTTGCCTATAAAGATCAGCTCGTTACTATAGATGAGTATTTTGATAAAACATGTCTTAAGTGGAAATATGGCGTAGTTACTCCTGATAACAGAGAATTCGTTTACATAATGTACGCAGGCTATGATAACAGCCTTGAACTGTTTGTATTTGAGATCACAGATGGAAATATCAAGGCGGTTGGCACTAAGTGGTTTTCATATGCTGATATCGGAGCTATGATTGATCCTGAATATGAAGGAGAAGCTGTCCTTTCAGATCCAAATGCCATGGTATTTGGTGACGGCCATGATCTTCTTGGTACTTTGTCATATTATGGAGCATTTAAGGTTGGCGACGACGGACTTCCGGAATTCGCCGGAGATTTCTATACTATCAGCTGGGTATGCGGAAGTGGAGACATTACTGCCAAAGTTGACATAGAAGCGCAGGAAGTAGATGAAGACGGAACCGTAAAGGGCGATACCACAGTTACTGCAGGCAGTGTAGTAACACCTGTACGTACTGATGGTGAGACTTTCCTTGATTGCAGACTTGAAGATGGAACTCTTGTACGCTTTACATATAGCAATACCAGCTATCCTATATCTATCAACGGCTCTGAGCTTAATGACCTGTTTGATAATCTCTGCTTCGCAGGTTGATTTGAATATATTTGATAAATGATTAACTGCCATCAGTTTCCTGGTGGCAGTTTTTTCACATTAATTATTACAAATAGTAGACAATAAAAATGTAACATTTTCATTAAATAAAAAACATTTATGAATATGATTGATTTGATATAACAAGTATTGTAGATTGAATGATATCTGTTTTATCAAGATGCGAGGTGTAGAATGAACTAATGCCCAAAAGACTTAATAGAACCACTATATATGAATGTGACCATGTTTGCCTTTATTCTGATAGAGTTGCATTACCAAGTGGTAATATTATCGAAAACTAATATCAGATACATTATCCTAAAAAAGCTGTTGCTGTTGTTATTATGAATGAAAAGGAAGAAATTCTCTTGATACAGAATCGTAGATATACAGTGGATCGCTTGGAATGGGAAGTACCTGCAGGAAGAATAGAGGATGGAGAATCTCCAGAAGATGCTGCATTACGAGAGGCAATGGAGGAGACTGGATGTGAATTGTCAGATTTACAATATCTGTGTCAGTATAATCCATCTAATGGAATGTCTGATTCGTTAGTACACTGCTTTTGCGCGAAGGTTTTATCAGAGAAGAACTATACGGATTCAGATGAGATCAATAGTAAGAAATGGTTTTCTAAACAGGAATATTTGGATCTGCTAAGATTGAATGGGACAAGAGATGGCGTCACGATACTTGCTATTTTATATGCACTGCAATTTTGCTAGAAGGGATATTGCGCATAATTGATGGGGAAGGTAATAAATGTCGATTGAAAAAAGTGTTTTTGATAAGAAAACGATGCAAACAGTTTTGCTTGATAAGTATGGACTACATTTAAAAGAAATGATACATCTTTCTTTGGGAACTGCTAATTGCTATAAGGTTTGCTGTGACGAAGATGATTTTTTCTTAAAAGAGTATCAGAGCAAATTTGAGATTGAAAAGATACAGAAGGAAGCTAATCTTGTAAAGTATTTGGCAGAAAGAGATTTTCCTGTTGCCAGGTTTATCATGACAAAAGAGGATGAAAGCTGTTTTTTGTATGAAGGACATGTTATAGGTGTTCAGGAGTACCTGGAAGGGAAATCTTATCTTAATGATCTTCCGCATTATCTTTTGAAGGATAGTGCAAAGTATCTGGGACTATTGCATTTGGCACTTAAGGATTATCCGCTTGAAACAGAACTTGGTGAAAAGTGGGCAAGGAGCATCTCGGTTCAGTCTGTTATTGATAAATATGGAAGATTGCTTAAGGCATTGGAAGATTATAAGGAAGATGCCAACTATGCCAGGATAAAAGATGATCTTGAGTTCAAGATAGAACTTTTTGGTCATATTGAGGAAATGAAGGAATATTTCAAGGGAATTACATATACGTCTAGCCATGGCGATTATACGGCGTGCCAGTTGATATGTGATGATGAAAAGGTGAAAGCAGTAATAGATTTCTCTTCAGCAGCAAAGCTGCCTGCAGTCTGGGAGATAATGAGATCTTACATTCAATCAGGAGCATGCCCGAGTGGACAGTCGTTTGATATAGATGATTTTTCTTTGTACGTAGAAGAGTATATTAACTATTTTCCGCTTTCACAAAGAGATCTTGAGGCAATGCCGTATGTTTACCGTTTTCAGCTTTCTCGAAGTGCATACGGATATGAAGAATACTTGATTGATAAAACCGAGAATAGGGATGCGCTTTTACAGTTTGCGATTTGGAGAACAGAAATCTGTAAGGAAATTTACAATAAAGCGGACAATATTTCCAAAAAACTGATGCAATTAAGCAAAAGTGCTTGAGAAGATATTGCTTAGTTCAAAAAAATATATAATATTAATATTTATTTTTGGTATACATTGAGTATGATATAAATCAAAATATTGCAGAAGGATTAAAGCTAAATGATCAAACATCCAATTAATCCGGTATATGACAACAATTCAAGAATATTAGTACTAGGCAGTTTTCCGTCAGTGAAGTCCAGGGAGGTAATGTTTTTCTATGGACATCCACAGAACAGGTTTTGGAAGGTGACTGCGGCGGTATTTGGTGAGAGTGTGCCACAGACAATTGATGAGAAAAGAGCCTTTCTATTAAGAAACCATATTGCAGTGTGGGATGTGATCGCGTCATGCGATATTGATGGATCTGCTGATTCAACAATTAAGAATGTAGTAGCTAATGATCTGTCCGTAATACTGGATAATGCGCCTATTGAGGCAATCTTTGTTAATGGTAAGACTGCAGAGAAATATTACAAAAAGTATACAGAGAAAGTGACTAATAGAAAAGCAATATGCCTTCCGTCTACAAGTCCGGCTAACGCAGCATGGTCAGTGGATAAACTGGTGGAGGCATGGAGCGTGATAAAGACAAACATAGTAAGGGAGGAGCGAAGAGATGATAACTAGAAACGAAGCATTTGAACTTCTTAAAAAGTACAATAAGGATTCTTTTCATATACAGCATGCGCTGACAGTGGAAGCTGTTATGAAATGGTACGCCAATGAACTTGGATATGCAGATGAAGCTGAGTACTGGGGAATTGTCGGACTTCTTCATGATATTGATTTTGAGCTTTATCCCGAGGAACATTGCCTTAAGGCACCAGAGCTTTTAAAAGATGGGGGAGTTAGTGATGATATCATTCATGCTGTATGTTCACACGGATATGGAATCACTGTGGGATGCGGTGTGACTATTGATGTTGAGCCAACTCGTGAGATGGAGAAGGTTCTTTTTGCAGCAGATGAACTTACAGGACTTGTATGGGCAGCTGCTCTTATGAGACCTTCGAAGAGTACTAAGGACATGGAGCTGAAATCTCTTAAGAAAAAGTATAAGAGCAAGGGATTTGCTGCAGGCTGCTCAAGAGAGGTCATTGAACGTGGCGCGGCACAACTTGGCTGGGAACTTGATAAACTTCTCGAGATGACACTTAAAGCTATGGCTGAGAGTGAGGATCTGATCAATGAAGAGATGGCTGCTGTGGCGTAAAAAATCACTACCAAATAGCAATTTTTTCGGATAAAAAAGAGGACGAAAGTCCTCTTTTTGTGTGAACATTTTGCTGGAAAGATATCTATGATATTGGGAGATTCAATTCTATTACAGCAGATGTTTTTTGTTATAATCAGCTGCTAAAAGGTATAAATATGCATTAGCAGCTGATTATAACCAATAAAGCGCATTATAATCAGCTGCTAACGACATAAAAGTGTGGTTGACAGCTGATTATAATACCATATATAATTAAAAGTAGATGTTATAGATTGTTTTTTGATTATTGATGTAGCTAGATGAGGATATGAATATGATAGGTAGAGAGAAAGAAGTTGCCGAGTTATTAGAACTATATGAAAACAATAAAGCAGAGCTGGTTGCAGTATATGGCAGACGTCGTGTTGGTAAAACATTTCTTGTTGATGAAACGTTCAGAAATAAAATATCTTTTAGACATGCAGGACTTTCGCCTATCGAATCAAACGAGTCCAATAATAGTCAACCGCTCAAGAAACAATTAGAAGCATTCTATTATTCTCTTATTACACATGGAATGAAAAAAGATCATTGCCCTAAAGACTGGCTAGAGGCTTTTTTTATGCTGGAGATGTATTTACAGAGCATCGATAATGGTACACGTCAGGTTGTCTTTTTGGATGAGCTTCCATGGATGGATACTCCCAGATCCGGATTCATTACTGGCTTTGAGGCTTTTTGGAATGGATGGGCTTGTCATAGAAATATAATGGTAATTATCTCTGGAAGCGCTAATTCGTGGATGGAGAATGAGCTTATTAATAACCACGGCGGACTATATGGACGCGTTACTTATGAAATAAAACTCTCGCCTTTTACATTAAAGGAGAGTGAGTTGTTATTCAAAGAGCGAGGGATAAATCTTTCAAGGTATGATATAGTGCAATCTTATATGATATTTGGAGGAATCCCATTTTACCTGAATTATTTCAGACGAGGCAATAGCCTGGCTCAAAATGTAGATGAGTTGTTTTTTGCCAAAGGAGCGAAGCTGTCACAAGAATTTGACAGGCTTTTCTCCTCAATATTCACGAATCCAAATATGGCAAAAACAATTGTAAAGATACTTTCAAATAGGAGTAAAGGATATACCAGAAAGGAAATCATAAGTGAGTCAGGATATTCAGATGGTGGAACTCTATCGAAAAGTCTTAATGCACTATTGGCAAGTGATTTTGTTATAAAATATGTTCCGTTTGGATATGGTAAAAGAGAAGAACACTATAAACTTGTAGATCCGTTCTGTGCTTTTTTTCTGAAGTTTGTGGAAAAAAAGGATTCCATCATGAATGGATTCTGGCAGCAGAATATAGATGCACAGCCCATTGTGACCTGGAGAGGGTATGCGTTTGAAAATGTATGTTTTAATCATATTTCCGAGATAAAGAGAACTCTGGGAATAAGTGGAATTAGCTCTACAGAGTCAGCTTGGACTAAAACAGGAGATGATGAAAGAGGAACTCAGATAGATTTACTCATAATCCGTAAAGACAATGTTGTTAATATGTGCGAGATGAAATTTTATAGTGATAAATTTACAGTAGATAAAGAATATGACAAAATTCTCAGGCATAGACAAACAGTACTATATGAGAAGATACCTAAGAAGAGTACAATACATAATACCCTTATTACAACGTATGGAATAAAGGATAATGAGTATAAATGGTCATTTGAGAAGGTTATTACGTTGGATGACCTGTTTGCTTGAATCACCCTAAAAAGGTAAAAGCATAATTTCGCCGCTGACTATAGTACAAATACTGAACTATAATCAGCGGCGAAACTTACATATGTATACTAAAATGATGTGCTTCGTCATGCATATCATAAAGATCAGAGCCGCATTCTTTGATATATTCCTGTCTCCATCTAAGGAGAAGATCTCTGAATCTGTATAATTGCTGGTTGTCGGGACGACCGAAACGCTTGGCCAGTTCAGGCACAGAAGGCATCTTGTTTAAGAAGTTGTCATCCATTGCTTCAAGTTCGTTCAAAATATCCAGAGCACTCATGCTTTCAAAATGATCTATATTATCAGGTGTGAGCACTAGCGTAAGTGCCCTTTTTTGAGGCTCTTCTAATTCTTCTGATGTGATCCATTCAGCTTCAGTCATATGTTTTATCTTCCAGAAAGAATCCTTGATGTCTTGAGGAAGTGTTTCGAATTCAGATTTTGTTAATCGCTGATCTTCTAAAAGTTTACCTCTTCCTTTGCTGTGGGGCAGGAAATATGAATATTTCGAAGCACCATTTTTATCTAATAGCTGTCGAAGTTCAGGCATCATTTCGATGTTTTCTTTCATCAAAGGAATGCTGATATTTACTGTAAGTTCATTTTTTATAGCGGAATTAAGCATTTTTAATATAAAATCAAAGTCGCCTTTTCTTCCTGCAAATTTGTCATGATATTCTTCTGTGCCGTAGAATGTCAGGTCGATCATTTCGATATCTGCATCTTTAAGGCGCTTCATTAGGCTATCAAGCTCGCTTTCGGACCTGAAAGCGAATCCGTTCATCTGAAGAAATCGTGCGCCGGCTAATGAATATTTCTTACAAAAATCTATGTAGTCGAATAGCTTTGGTGTATCCATGCAATAACCGAAATAGTAGTTACCATATATTTCATTCTTTTGCTGGGCTAATTCAGTTATAACTCTTTCTCCAAGTTTAAGACCTCTTTCAAAGTCTACTCCCGAAGCCTTGCCGCATGATGAAAGAAGGCAATGCCTGCAATATGTGTGACATGGAACGCAGTAATTGGCAATGCTGAGTGAAACGGTTTTCATATTCCCCCTTATGATATCTTAAATATTAAATTTCAATATGTCCTAACTCATTTATCTCGACAACTTCTTTTCCCTCAAAAACTACTTCAACGATATTGGGCATCCAGTCCATCATTTTAATGAAATTGTCGTAGCCATATACAGGAGACAGGTGATCAAATGCAAGAAAAATAGATACTTCATTAGGATAGCACATAAGTAGCGGTGGCGAAACAGCTAATTGAACAGTGCTGATGCAGATGGAGTCTACGATTAATGGAATTCTCGTCTTTGGTTTTGTCTTGGGAAAAGAGTGGACTTTTGCAAAAGTCTTTCGGACTTTGGACAATGGTGCAGGCACCATATGACGTTATAATCAGTATTAGGTCAGGCCAAATAATAAATATAGTTCTGGATAAAGCAAAATTTGGAATAATACAACTATTTTTCGGCATTAGATTCATTGGAATAATACAAAAAGAATCAACGCCGACTTGTTGGAGTAATATCAATTTGCTATTTAGAACAATACTAAAAATATGGGAGATAGCTATGGGACTAAATCACTTAGCGGTTGATATAGGCGCTTCCAGTGGCCGACACATTATCGGTAGAGTAGATAATGGCATCATGAAGCTACAGGAAGTCTACCGATTTGAAAATGGGGTATCTGAGAAGAACGGTCATCTGTGCTGGGATATAAATTTATTGTATCAAAATGTTATAGATGGTATCAGAGAGTGCAGAAACCAGAATCTCACGCCGGATACCATGGGAATTGATACCTGGGGAGTTGATTTCGTGCTTCTTGACAGCGATGGGGAGATCCTTGGTGATACAGTCGCTTACAGAGACGAAAGAACAGATGGCATCAGGCAGGAGCTTGAAGATAAGGGCATCCTTTCTTTTGACGATCTGTATTCTAAAACAGGAATCCAATATCAGAAATTTAATACGATCTATCAGCTTGTGGCACTTCAAAAAGAGCATCCTGAATACATGGAGCAGGCAGAGAGCTTTCTCATGATTCCGGATTATCTTAATTATAAGCTGACAGGTATAAAGTCTAATGAATATACCAATGCTTCTACGACTGCGCTTGTGGATGCAAAGACCTGCGACTGGGACTATGAACTTATAGAAAAGCTCGGTCTTCCAAAGAAGATATTCGGTAAACTTTCAAAGCCTGGTACAAAGCTTGGAAGATTTACTCAGGAAGTCAGGAACTATGTAGGTTTTGACCTTGATGTGATACTTCCGGCTACCCACGATACAGGATCTGCATATCTTGCTGTTCCTGCAAGGGATGACAAGGCAGTGTTCCTGTCATCAGGCACATGGTCACTTATGGGAGTTGAGAACAAAGAATCTATAACAAATGGCGAGTCTAAGGAAGCTAACTTCACCAACGAAGGTGGCTATAACAATACTTATAGATATCTTAAGAACATCATGGGACTTTGGATGATCCAGTCTGTAAGGCGGGAGATCGGTGAGATTACAGGCACAAAGCCTTCTTTCCCAGAGCTTATTGAAGCAGCTAAGCAGGCAAAAGATGTTGACGTAGTGCTGGACGTTGATGATGCAAGATTCCTTGCACCTAAGTCAATGATAGAAGAGATAAAAAAGGCCTGTGAGGATGCAGGAGAACCACTTTCAAATGTCAGAGATGATAGTCCATCTGAAAAGAATGATTCGGATGGTAAAAAAATCGAAGGGTGCGAGGCAACAACTTGTCTTCCGGCAGGAACAGGCGAAGTTATGGCGGTTATCTATAATTCTCTTTCTGATGACTACAGAAGAACTGTAGAGACGCTTGAAAAACTTACTGGTAATAAATACACATCCATCAACATCGTAGGCGGAGGATCACAGGATATGTACCTGAACCAAAGAACCGCTCAGGCGACAGGACTTCCTGTGTTTGCAGGACCAACAGAAGGAACAGCTCTTGGAAACCTGATAGTGCAGTTCATATGTTCAGGAGAGTACAAGAATCTTCAGGAAGCAAGAGATGCAATAAAGAAGAGCTTTGATATTAAATGTATTGAAGACTAAGTGATATCAGTTGAATAGCTATATAGATAATAAGTATTTGATATAAAAACTATATTTAACAAACATCGAATAGAAAAATCGAAGCTACAAGCCTTGAATTAAGGCTAAAGGAGGAAAAATGAGTTACGCAGAAGCAAAAGAGATTTACGCCAGTTACGGCGTTGATACAGAAAAAGCAATTTCACTTCTCAGAAATAAAGAGATCAGCATTAACTGCTGGCAGGGAGATGATGTTGTCGGATTTGATAATCCAAATGGAGGAGCAGGAGATGGTATCGCAACAACAGGTAATTATCCGGGGCGTGCCAGAACATTTGAAGAGCTCAAGGCAGATTTCCTTGAAGCTATAAGCCAGATCCCTGGCAAGAAGAGAATCAATCTTCATGCCTGCTATGCAATTTTTGATGATGAGCATCCATGGGTTGATCGTGATGAGCAGACTTATGAGCACTTTAAGCCATGGGTTGATTTTGCCAAGGAACATAACCTTGGAATTGACTTCAATCCAACTATTTTCTCACACAAGATGATGGTTGATGGTCTGTCACTTTCATCTCCCAAGAAAGAAGTTCGTGATTTCTGGATCCGTCATGCAATTGCTTCAAGAAGGATCGCAGAGAGAATCGGTCAGGAACTTAATGACATGGTACTGAACAATGTATGGATTCCGGACGGTTTTAAGGATATTCCTGCTGACCGCCTTACACCAAGACTTCGTCTTAAAGATTCTCTTGATCAGATCTTTGCAGAGAAGTGCCCACACGTTATCGATACAGTAGAATCTAAGTTCTTTGCAATCGGCGTTGAGAGTTATACAACAGGATCTAACGAGTTCTACATGAGCTATGCAGCAACTCACCCTGGCGTATACAACCTTCTTGACATGGGACATTATCATCCAAGTGAATATGTAAGCGACAAGATTCCTGCGCTTCTTCCATTTTTTGATAAGATCCCTCTCCATGTGACAAGACCTGTTAACTGGGATTCTGATCACGTAGTTCTACTTCAGGACGAGCTTATCGAGGTCATGAAGGAAGTTGTTAGGAACGACGCCCTTGATAAGGTTATCCTCGGACTCGACTTCTTCGATGCATCGATCAACAGAGTAGCAGCCTGGGTCATCGGAACAAGAGCAGCTCAGAAAGCCCTTCTCCTTGCACTTCTTCAGCCCAACGAAGAACTCAAGAAAGCTCAGGACGAAGCGGACTTTACAAAACGTCTCATGCTCTCAGAAGAAATGAAGTCACTTCCATGGTCAGACGTTTGGACAGAATACTGCAGCCGCGAAGGAGTACCAGCTGACAAATCATGGTACGACGAGATTAAACGTTACGAGGTAGAAGTACTTTCAAAGAGATCATAATACATAGCAAAGAGCTATAAAAATATAACTATAAACACTTCAAACTTACCATTTGTATTTGGAACCGAAGTATTCCAGGCAGATGGCACTGATATAATCCTCGAGCGTAATCCGTACGAGGAGTGTTCAGGGGCATCGTTTGTGGAAGGCGTAACATTATTTTACGTTTCGACCACCCACCTCGCGTGCAGTACAGCCCCTACGACGAGAGGCAAGGTAGCTCGAGGATTATATCAGTGCCATCTGCCGGCATACCCCCAATACAAAAGGGAAGTTTGAAAAACACCACAGGAGGACAGATTTATGGCAAATCGTATCGTACTTAACACAGTTTCTTATCATGGAAAGGGCGCAATCGCAGAAATCCCAGGCATTGCAAAGAGAGAGAATTTCACAAAGGTTTTCGTATGCTCAGACCCTGACCTTGTAAAATTCGGAGTAACAGCTAAGGTTACAGACCTTCTCGATAAAGAAGGCATCGCTTATGAGCTCTTTTCCGGAATCAAACCAAATCCAACAGTAGAGAACGTTGTAGAAGGTGTTGAAGCTTATAAGAAGGCTGGCGCTGACTCTATCATAGCTATCGGCGGCGGATCTTCCATGGATACAGCTAAAGCTATCGGTATCATCATCACAAACCCTGAGTTTGCTGATGTTCGTTCACTTGAAGGCGTAGCACCTACCAAGAATCACGCTGTAAAGACAATCGCAGTTCCTACAACAGCCGGTACTGCAGCAGAAGTTACTATCAACTACGTAATCACAGATGTTCAGAAGCAGCGCAAATTCGTATGCGTTGACGAACACGATATCCCTGCATATGCAGTTATCGATCCTGATATGATGAGTTCAATGCCTAAGGGACTTACAGCTGCAACAGGTATGGATGCCCTTACACATGCTATCGAAGGTTATACAACCAAGGGTGCATGGGAGCTTACAGATATGTTCCACTTAAAGGCTATCCAGCTTATCGCTGATAACCTTAGAAAAGCTGTAGAAAATGATCCTGAAGGCCGCGAGAACATGGCTCTTGCACAGTACATTGCAGGAATGGGCTTCTCTAACGTAGGTCTTGGAATCGATCACTCCATGGCTCACACACTTTCTGCTCACTATGACACACCTCACGGCGTAGCATGCGCTATGTTCCTTCCTATCTCCATGGAATACAACCGTGACTACACAGGCGAGAAGTACAGAGAGATCGCAAGAGCTTTCCATGTAGAGGGCGTTGACAACATGTCTCAGGAAGAGTACCGCGATGCCGCTATTGCAGCTGTTCGTAAGCTCTCCAAGGATGTAGGAATTCCGGAAAAGAATGAGAAGATCAAGGAAGAAGATCTGTCACAGCTTGCAGATGACGCACTTGCAGATGCATGCTGCCCAGGTAACCCACGCGAAGCAACCAAGGCTGACGTCCTTGCAATGTTCAAAAAACTTATGTGAAAGGCAGTTTGTTACTTCGTACCAAACTGCGTACTTCTAAAGAAGTACCAAGAAAAAATAGTTTGTTACTTCGTACCAAACTGCGTACTTCTAAAGAAGTACCAACAAAAAATAGTTTGCTACTTCGTATCAAACTACGTACTTCTAAAGAAGTACCAAGATAATAATGAATAGAGGTCCGAAAATGTTTAATATTTTAGAAGCACCATTTATGATCGAAATGATCAGAACAGTTACCAATATGTACGCCCACGGCTGGGATGAGAGAAATGGTGGTAATGTATCACTCCTTCTTGAAGAAGAAAAGATCAAAGACTACGTTAACACTGACGCTGTCATCCGCACCATCGACATTCCTTTTGATGCTACAGAGCTTATCGGCAAATACTTCCTTGTAACAGGAACAGGCAAGTATTTTAAGAATGTTCAGTATGATCCTGAGAAGAATATGGGACTTTTCAGAATAGGAAAAGATGGCCATACAGCAGAGCTTCTCTGGGGCTATAACGACGGCGGAAGATTTACTTCAGAGCTTCCGGCTCACCTTATGAGTCATATTTCAAGACTTAAGGTAGATCCTGACAATCACGTTGTAATGCACTGCCATCCGACTAATCTTCTTGCTATGACATATGTTCATGACCTTGATGAAAAGAAGTTTACGCATACTCTCTGGGAGTTTTCAACAGAATGCATCGTTGTTTTCCCAGACGGAGTCAATGTCCTTCCATGGATGCTCTGCGGAACCAATGAGATAGGAGAAGCTACGGCTAGGAAGATGGAGACAGCTCGTCTTGTAGTATGGGCAGCACATGGTATCTATGGTGCAGGCAAAGACCTTGATGAGACCTTTGGACTTATCGAAACCGCAGAAAAGGCAGCAGAAGTATATATGAAGTGCGTAGCAGTTCCTAAAGTTAATACTATCAAGGATTCTGAGCTCAAAGAACTGGCGGATTTCTTTAAAGTTACACCTAGAGAAGGCTATCTTGATCTGTAAAAAGACATAAAATGGTGCAGGTGTCTGTTTTAATGCAGGCACCTGCGTTTTATTTATGTAGAAATCCTGCTTTGTAGAAGAAAACTGATTTATTGTAAGGAGGATATTTGTCTTATAGGAAAAATCTATAGTACATTAAACTGGTATATTTAAGCTTTTATATGTGCAATTATAACCATATGTGCAGTAGTCTAGTGCATAATGGTCGCTAATGCATTATAATGGTGCAGTGAGCGTAAATATACTAATACAATATTAAATAACAGGATTGGCTGTTTCATAAATCAGACTTATATTTTTTGTTAAAAATGCCGATATAAAATCAGATTGCAATGAATATAAGTTAACCCAGAGGACTTTATGCAATACAACATATCTTTTGATATATGTGCAATAGTAATATTCATATTTGTTCTTGTGTTGTTTCTCGCAAGGAAGAATTATTCTACCAGTTCTAATTCAGCGTATCTTATATTGCTGGTGGATTCTCTTATTGCGGCTGTTTCTGATGCTATCACAGGCTATACTATCCCTAATGCCGATAAAGTCCCTCTTGCTTTTAACTACATAATCAATTCAGTATTCTTCCTGTCTATGAATACTGTTCTTTTCTGTTATTGCTATTATCTTCTAAGGATCATATACAAGACCAGGCCGTTTACCATGCTCAACAGGGTTTTCCTTGTGGTATGCGGAGTCACTGATGTTGTTCTTATAGTGACCAATCCCTGGACCAAGGCAATATTCTATTTTGAAAAAAATGTATATTGCTCCGGAAATTTCAAGATTGTTTTATACGCAGTCTCTTGCCTGATGCTTATCAACTGTGCATTTGAGACTATCAGAAACAGAGAATCCCTAAAACTTGGGCAGATAGTTGGAATGATACTGGTTACTGTTGGTAACCTCTTGTCAGTTCTTTTCCAGATGTTCCATCCGGAGCAGCTGATCACATCTTTTACCGTATCAATGGCCCTTCTTGTCATATACATGTCAATTCAGGATGCTGATAATTACGTTGATCCGCTCACAAGAGCCTTCAACCAGCAGGCTTTTGAAGATACTCTCAGCGGATTTGTAAGGACCAAAAATCCTTTTACGGTAGTTACTGTTAAGCTCCAGAACTTCAGGAAAGTTAATGAGACAACAGGCATAGTTGCAGGTAACAGGGTTCTTGAGATGATAGCTGCAAGACTACGTAACATCGTCGGCAAGGAAAACCTCTTTTACAATTCTGGAACCCGTTTTACAGTCCTTATTCATGACAAGGGGATGGATGAAAATACTATCATCACCCAGATCAAATTTGAGCTTCGTAAAGAGTTTGCCGTAGGCGATATTGAGATAAGACTTAAACCTCAGCTCATAGTAGTAAGATACCCTGATCACGGTGCGACTTCTTTTGAACTTGAGGATGCTATCACATATTGTATGAGACAGCTTGAGAAGTCTAACACCCAGGAAGTTATCTATGCCGATTCGCTTATCCTTAAGCAGGTCAAAAGAAATGCAGAAATGGACCGCATTATGCGCGAAGCCCTTTACACTGGTGGCTTCAAGGTCTTTTACCAGCCCATAAGAGATGCAGCAACAGGAGAATACCACTCGGCCGAGGCACTGCTTCGTTTGTATGATGAAGATTATGGTTATATCAGCCCTGAGGAGTTCATTCCGAGAGCTGAAAAGAGCGGTCTGATCACGGAAATCGGAGAGTACGTATTCGAGGAAGTTTGCAAGACAATAAGAAATCGAAAACTCGTAGAACTTGGGATTGGCTATGTTGAGATCAATCTGTCTGCGGTTCAGTGCATACAGAGAGACCTTAAAGACAAGCTCTTTTTGATCATGAAAAGATATAATATCAAGCCTGAGATGATCAATCTCGAGATAACAGAAACCGCCACAGTATCTTCAAGTGAACAGCTTCTTGATTTTATGAACGGCATGCTTCATGGCGGAATCACCTTCTCTCTTGATGATTATGGTTCAGGTCTTGCCAATATGAATTATCTTCTGATGTATCCATTCCATATCGTTAAGCTTGATAAGATGCTTGTATGGAAGGCGTTCAGTCAGGAGAGAGCACTTGTTGCTCTTAAGTATACTATCGAGATGCTCAAAGAACTTAACTACGAGATAATCGCTGAAGGCGTTGAAACCGAGGAACAGGCCGATGGCCTTGCAGAGATGGGATGCGATAAGTTCCAGGGATATTTGTACAGCAAAGCTATCGACAAGGACGAACTTGTTGAATTTCTTAAGAAAAACAGAAGCCTTGAAGAGGCATAATTATGCTATAATGGTGGATGCAGTCAGGGGATAATGTTATTTATTATATAAGCTGCATCTTCATTTAAAAGGGGACTATATCTATTTTTTCAGGAGGAGAAACATGTCAGTTAATGACGAGTACATTGAATTTACAATTCCAAGACAAAAAACAATAGCGCTTATCGCGCATGATAAGAAGAAAAAAGAACTTGTAGAGTGGTGCGAACACAATAAATTCAGACTTGAGAAACACTTCCTCTGCGGAACAGGCACATCAGCAAGACTTGTTGCAGAAAAAACAGGACTTCCTGTAAGAGCATATAATTCAGGACCACTTGGCGGCGACCAGCAGGTAGGTGCTAAGGTTGTAGAGGGCAAAGTTGACATGATCATCTTTTTCTCAGATCCACTTGCGGCTCAGCCTCACGATCCTGATGTTAAGGCGCTTCTTCGTATAGCTCAGGTTTATGATATCCCGATCGCTAATAACAGATCTACAGCTGATTTCATGATCACAAGCAGATTCATGGAAGATGAGTATGTTCACAGAGTTATGAATTTTGACAGAAATGTTGAGAAGAGAGTTAAAGAAGGCAATCTGATTTAAATAGATCAGGATGTAATATAGTACGATTGATATTATAAAAGGTCTGGATGAAGATAATACAATTAGTATTACAAGAATATTCGGGTAAAAAATGATACAATTAGTATTATAAGATGACATAAGTAAAAATAAAAGATGATCTCATAAAGGAGGACATAGAGAAATATGATCAATATCAAAAATGTTACTGATGATATACTATGGATTGGCGGAAGTGACAAGCGCCTTGCTTTATTTGAGAATCTTTTTCCGCTGCCATATGGCGTATCTTACAACAGCTATGTGGTCAAAGATGACAAGACCATTATCTTCGATACAGCTGATGTAACAATAGCTGATCAGTATGTTGAGAATCTGCAGGCGGCCCTTGGAGGAAGTACCCCTGATTATCTTGTGATCCTTCATATGGAGCCTGATCATTGTTCTCAGATATCAAGAGTCGTATCTCTTTATCCTGATATAAAGCTTGTGGGCGGCGTGCAGACATTTAAATTTCTGCATCAGTTCTTCCCTGAGCTTGACGACGTAGAAAAGGTTACGGTCAAGGAAGGCGACTCGCTTGATACGGCTAACCACAGCTTTAGCTTTGTAGCAGCACCTATGGTTCACTGGCCTGAAGTACTTCTTGCTTTTGATATCAAGTCAGGAACACTTTTTAGTGCAGATGCATTCGGAACCTTCGGAAGCGTAGATTCCGGCATCTTTGCAGATGATTATGATTTTGAAAAAGAGTACCTTGATGAAGCAAGACGCTATTATGCCAATATAGTCGGCAAGTACGGCGCACAGGTTCAGGCTGTTCTTAAAAAGGCACAGGGCCTTGAAATTCAGAGAATATGCCCGCTTCACGGACCTATCTGGCGTAAGGATATAGGCTGGTTTGTTGATAAGTACGACAAGTGGAGCCTGTGCACACCGGAGACAGACGATATACTTATTGTATATGGTTCTATGTATGGCCATACAGCAAGCGCAGCAGAGACTCTGGCTCAGATAGTTCATGAAAAGAGCGGTAAGAATGTAAGAGTCTTTGACGTAAGTAAGACAGACAAGTCTTTCCTTGTAGGCGAAGCATGGAGATGCGCTAAGATCGTACTTATGGCTCCAACTTATAACGGCGGATTATATCTTCCTATGGAAAGCTATGTAGAAGATCTTGTAGCTCTCGGACTTAAGAACAGAGCATTTGCTCTTGGTCAGAATGGTACCTGGGCACCTGTATCTGCCAAGCATATGTCCGATAAGCTTGCACTTCTTAAAGACTGTACTATAGCTGAGACTATACTAACAATAAACTCTGCGCTTCACGAAAGTGATATGGCTACGGTGGAGAGTTTTGCAGATGCTATCGTGAATATGTAATACCGACATATAAATACATCCATGTATTTATAAACATGTCGAAACTACATCCTGTAGTTCTAATCAAATAATAGTATAAATGCATTCCTGAATATACATTTGGGAATGCATTTTTTTATTCAATTGGTAATATGTAAATATCCGCAAGATGCATTAATTTCGCACTAGATTATGAGGCGATTTTAATGTAAAGTAGTAATGGTTGGTTATTTGATATTCTCAAATGAAAGGGAGGAGATATGTATGCTTGAAAAAATGTTCAAGCTCAAAGCGCATGGTACGACTGTAAAGACAGAGATTCTTGCAGGTCTTACCACATTTCTTGCGATGGCTTATATTCTGGCTGTCAATCCATCAATTCTTGGAGCCGTAATGGATCCGAACGGAGTATTTATTGCAACAGCAATTGCTTCTGCAGTAGCTACTTTCTTTATGGCACTTATTGCTAATTATCCTATAGCACTTTCTGCCGGCCTTGGTCTTAATGCTTACTTTGCATATACAGTATGCCTTGGCGAACTTTCTGACATGGGAGACCAGGCATTTACTGTATGTCTTACAGCTGTATTAGTTGAAGGTCTTGTATTTATACTTCTTTCAGCATTTAAGTTCCGTGAGCAGATCATCAATGGTATACCTCACAACCTTAAAAATGGTATATCTGCCGGCATCGGTCTTTTTGTAGCATTTATCGGACTTCAGGGTGCTGGACTTGTTGTTAACAGTGATTCAACTCTTGTTGACATGGGAGATTTCTCAACACCTCAGGTGGTACTGGCTCTCGTAGGTTTTATCATCATTGTTGTTCTTTGCAGCCTTAATGTTCCTGGTGCTGTACTTATCGGTATTCTTGTTACATGGATCCTTGGTATGTGCGCACAGGCTTCAGGATGGTACGTTGTTGATGAGAACAATGCAAGCCTTTTCCCTAATTTCTCTCAGGGACTTGTTAACTTCTCTGGACTTAAGAATACAGCATTTAAGTTTAATTTCTCTTGGGCTGCTTCTAACATCATTCAGTTTATCGCTATCACATTCAGCTTCCTGTTCGTTGATATGTTCGATACAGTAGGAACAGTAATCGGTGTAGCTGATAAGGCAGGACTTCTTGATGAAGACGGCAAGCTTCCAAGAGTAGGAAGTGTATTCATGTCAGATGCTCTTGGTACAACAATTGGTGCATGCCTTGGTACATCTACAGTTACAAGTTTCGTAGAGTCTAGTGCAGGTGTTGCAGCTGGCGGACGTACAGGTCTTACAGCTCTTACAACAGGTGTTATGTTCCTTGTAGCTATGTTCCTGTCACCTGTATTCCTTGCAATTCCTTCATTCGCAACAGCTCCTGCTCTTGTATATGTAGGAATGCTTATGATCACATCTATCAAGAAGATCGAGTTCGACGGAGATATCGCAGACAGCGCCGGAGCTTACATGGCACTTCTTATGATGCCTCTTACATATTCAATTGCTAACGGTATCATGTTTGGTGTTCTTACATGGGTTATCGTAAAGGTATTCGAGCGCAAGGCTAAGGATATTTCACCTATCATGTGGGTAATATTCGGTCTGTTTGCACTTAGAATTGTAAGCCTTATAGCTAAGATCTGACGTGGTTAAATGCAGGCAGTAGGACAGAGATGTTCTGCTGCCTGTTTTATTATAGAATTGAAACTTCGCATATATAAGATTGTCGCAAACGTAGAAGATTCCTGAGGATGGTAGTTGATAAATGATTTTGTGGTCATGAAAATTATATAAAATTCAAGGCATGATATCTGGAATAATATATTCTAGGATCCGAAACTCGCTACGCTCAAACATGCGGATCCTAAACAGAATATACTATTCCATCTATCAAGCTCTTGAATTTAATATAATTTTCAAAGACCACAAAATCATTTATCAACTACCATCCTCAGGAATCTTCGAGGTTTTGGAGATATTTTATATATGCGAAGTTTGAGTAGAGAAAAAATAATGGTAATAGCGAATGGTAAAAAAGCCTTGAATAACCGATAATTACTGCTTGCATAAGAGCAGATACAATGCTAGAATTAAACATGTTGCAGATGTAGTTCATCGGTAGAATATCAGCTTCCCAAGCTGAGGAGGCGGGTTCGATTCCCGTCATCTGCTTGATAGAAGTCGTAGTTAGATGATTTTTCTAACTGCGGCTTTTTGTTTTGGATTTCAGGAAAAACATGCGAAAGTTTCTTTTGATTTTCTTGTGCAATTCTGACAATCTTTTATGAAGTCATCGATTTATTGTATATAATTAACAAAAAACATATATGTGACTATAAGCGAAACAGTGCAAATTGTGGGAAAACGTTTACCCAAATTGTTGTTGTTTCGCTTTTTGTTTTCCCATAAAATGAGAAATATCAAGAGGGAAAGTGCACGCCCTGTCACGAAGAAAACTAAATAAAGACAAGTTAATTTCAAGAGAAAACAGGAGGAAAATATGAAACAGTTTAAAATGCTTGTTTCAAAACTTGCGATAGCTCTTATAGTATTTGCAGCTGTTGTTGCAAAACTTTCAGCTTCAGTAGTGGCAGCAGGTGGCGATAATGAGATGATCGTCATATACGCACAGGTTCCAGATGATTGGGAAAATCCATGTGTCTGGGCATGGGACAATGATGGCAATAGTGCGTTCGATATGTGGCCGGGCGGTGAGATGGAAGAGGATAAGGATAACGCCGGCTGGAACTACGTCTACATCCCTTCATGGGCAAATCACATTATCATAAATGCAAATGGCGGCGAAGTTCAGGCCGATGAAATAGTACTTGAAGAAGCTGTTAACACCTGGGTTACGATTGCTGCTCCTGATGACGCTTCTATATCTACAGAGCAGCTTACAGAAGGTGACATTCCTGAATACGTTGAGAAGTTTCCTGTACATGTAAGAGTGGATGAGTCCTGGGGTGTACCTACGCTTCAGGGAACTTTGGAAGATGGAACACAGGCTTTTGAAGATGCCAAAGTAATGACACTGGATGCTACAGACTGGTACACAGCAAACATCCCTGTAACAGCCAAATCAATCACAGTTAGTTCTGAAGATGGAAAAAACTCTACAGAAGATATAAAGATTGATGCAGCGCAGGTTTGGGTAAGCGTTGAAGCAGATGGTACATACGATTTTTCTTATGTAGATCCTGAAAAGGCTGCAGCACCAAACATCACAGTTTATGTAATAGCACCAAGCGACTGGGAGAAGCCTTGCCTCTGGGCATGGTCAGCACCTGACGGAACCGGCGTATATGCAACATGGCCCGGTGAAGCTTTTGAAGAAGGTGAAAACGGCTGGCTTTGCAAAGAAGTTCCCGGATGGATCAATTCCATCATAGTTAACGCTAATGACGGAACAGTTCAGACAGCAGATATCTCCATTGATTCAGGTGTTGACGTATGGGTAGTTGTAACTGATAAAGATAACTATGAAGTATATTACGAAGAGCCTGAAGTTACTATAGATACGGCAGACGCTACAGATGCAAGCGAAGGTTCTAGCGATAGCACAGAAGCGGCAAGCAATGAACAGGAAGTTGCAGGAGCAAAAAGAGATGGTGGTTCAAACGGCTCATCACTTCCGCTTATTGGTGGAACTATAGCACTGGCGCTTGTAGCGGCAGCAGGCACAGGCACATATATGGCAAAAAAGAATTCTAAGTAATAAAAATAATGACAAACAAAAAGTAAATAAAGAAATAACGAAAAAGTAAAAAAATATTAGAAAAAAGATATTAGGAAACATAAGCAAGTATTGAAGAAGTTTAAGCTACTAAACTAAAAGGAATAATTTAATTAGAAAGATATATGCGGAGGGAGCAATGAAGAAAAGGTTATTTTCATTACTTATGACAATGGCTGTGACTGCCGGATTACTTACCGGCTGCGCAGGTAGTAAGGCTCAGGTTGACGACAAGACCATCGTTATCTGGCACGACAAGGAAGATGCTGTAGTAGAAGTCCTTCAGGATAAATTGTCGCAGCTTGAACCCGATATTCATGTAGTGCTTGAGAAAAAAAGTGATCTCACAGAGTCCCTGAAAATGGTTGGAAATGACCCTAATTCTGCTCCCGACATGTATATCTTTGCTCATGACAAGATCGGTGTATATGCAGAGGTGGGAATTCTGGCTGATATCAAAGACCTTATCCCTGAGGACCAGCTGACAGATTATATAGATACAACTCTTGCAGCAGCTACCTACAAGGATACTATCTACCAGCTGCCCATCTACTACGAGACATTACTATTTGTATATAACAAAAGATATATGGAAGACTCTGAAGTTCCTTCAACTACAGAAGATCTTTACGCATATATGGAAGAAAATACAGCAGGAGGCCATTACGGCTTTGTAGAACAGCACAGTACTCCTTACTACGCAGCAGGGTGGCTGGCAGGATTTGGCGCTGAGATACTTAGTAAAGATGGCACACCTTGCCTTGATTCAGCAGAAGTGCAGTCAGCACTTAATTATCACAAGAAATTCGTAGAGCTTATGCCTGGCGAAACTGAATACGCAACAGTAAATACACTCTTTAGTGAAGGCATGGCACATTCTACTATTGCAGGTCCATGGCTTATCCCAACAGTTCGTGAAAGCGGTATGGACGTAGGCGTTGCTCCAATGCCTGTAATAGATGAAACAGGAAAGCCAATCATGCCTTACATGGGAGTTCAGGGCGTGCAGGTCCTTAAGTTCGCTGCTGAGAATAAAAAAGATTCTGTAACCAAAGTTTTAAACGTACTTATGGATCCTGAAGTAGAGATAGAGCTTGCCAAAGCAAGCGGCTGCGCCCCTGCAAGAAACTCCTGTTATGATAATGCAGATATAAAGTCTGATGAAGTAGTAATGATGATGAAAGAAACAGCTCAGAACGCAGTTCCAATGCCCAATATCCCTGAGATGGACGTTATGTGGTCAGTAATGGGCAACCTTCTTACAGATGTAAATCTTAGCGGTAAAGATATTGCAGAAAGCACCGCTAAGGCACAGCAGGAAGCAGAGCAGCTGATTCAGAGCATGAAGTAATAGGAACACATGATTCGTTTTATAGGATGTCAAAAGATAATTGTTTATCTATATGGCAATATGAAAACAAATCAATACATGAATAAATTAAGATAAGAAAAGATCAATTGGAGGCCAATATCATTTTGGAAACCTACATAAGAGATATAAAAACCGATCAAGTTAAGGCTCAGGACTTAGCGACTGATAAATCGGGTAGAAAAAAGGCTGGGATATCCCAAAAACCTAAGATGAGTAACACAGCTGGTTTTGACACACTAAAATCTTACCTTTGGTCCGCCCCGTCCCTGATCCTTATATGCCTGATCGTAATATTCCCAATCCTTTACACAGGCTATATATCCATGACCAACATGAACGTCTACCACTGGACGAACTTCACCTTCGTTGGTCTTAAGAACTACTTGGATGCCCTTCTCGTTTTTGACAATGGCTTCATATCAGCCCTTATCATGACAGTAGTATGGACTGTCATCAACATGATAGCGCAGCTTGTTATAGCCTTTATCCTGGCATCACTTCTTAACGTCAAGGGCCTTAAACTCAGGAACATCTACAAGACACTTCTCATATTCCCCTGGGCTATGCCGGGATATGTATCGATTCTTCTGTGGAAGACAGGTATCTATAATTCACAGTTCGGCCTTTTAAACCAGTGGCTTGCGCATCTTGGAATAGAGCCTGTAAGGTGGCTTTCTTCCAACTTATCAGCATTCATCTGCTGTACGATCGTTAACCTCTGGCTGGCGCTTCCTTTCATGATGACAATCATGGACGGCGCATTCCAGAGTATCGACAAGAGCTTTTATGAAAGCGCAGTACTTGACGGCGCGGGATGGCTTCAGAAGACGTTTTATATAACGATCCCCATGATCAAACCTATCATCGGACCATCCGTAATTATCACCATATTCACCACCTTCAAGCAGTTCGACGTAATCTATCTGCTGACTCAGCAGGTAGGCGCAAGGAGCGGATCTGATATTCACACCATCATGACCTATGCCTATGAGAAAGCATTCGTCACCAACAATTACGGCTACAGCTCAGCAGTATCAATGCTCATTTTCCTGATGCTCGTTGGCTTTACGATCTTTACCAATAAGATGGGCAAAAAGAAAGAGGACTTATGAAAAGACAAACCAGAAACAACATAAAACTTCTTTTTCTGAATATATTTTTTGTAATAGTATGTTTTATCGCAATGATACCAATACTATACGCAGTGTCAGTATCACTAAACTCTAACAACAGCCTTCTTAGCTCCAACTTTTCTTTTATCCCGAAGGCATTTACCTTGTCTAATTATAGGGCAGTGTTCGTTGACGAGCCGATCATGCTGTGGCTGTCCAACAGCCTTATCCTTGCTATATCGACACTTGTGATAGCACTTGGAACCGGAATCCCCGCAGCATACGTCTTTTCAAGGAAAAGATTTGCAGGAAGGAATCTTATTTTAAAGACTATAATCCTTCTCTATGCCTTCCCGTCCCTTTTATCCATGACAGCGCTTTACAAGATCTTAAGCCCTATGGGACTTATCAACACAAGGATTGGCCTGATCATAGTATATACGGGAACAGAGGCGGTCTTTGCCCTCTGGAACATGAAAGGATATTTTGACACTATACCAAAAGAAATAGAAGAAGCAGCCATGATAGACGGTGCAAGCCCGGTGCAGATAGTTGCAAGGATCGTTATGCCGCTTGCAAGACCTACGATCGCAGTAACAGCTATGATGGTTCTCATATATGTATGGAATGAGTATATATTTGCAGTTAACTTCATGACGGGTTCAGATACTTACACGCTGGCAGCAGGACTGTATTCACTGCAGGCAGGTGAGATGAGCGGCAACTGGCCTATTTTCTCAGCAGCCTCAATCGTAGTATCTGTGCCGATACTGATTGTGTTCTTTGCTCTTCAGAAGAACATGACAACAGGTCTTACATCAGGAGGAGTGAAGGGATAATGAGTTTGAAAATAAAAATTTTCAAACTCATCAGTAGATACTAGTGAAAGAGGTTGAAATGGAAAAGAGTTCTATATTACATATCCCCATGTCCCACTATGCCTATGGGGAGGATGAAACACATATAACAATTAGACTTCGCGCCAAAAGAGGCGATATTACAAACTGCACGCTGTACTACGGCGACAGGTCCTGCAGGCAGACTCCGGTTATTTTCACTGAGGCAAAAATGTCCGTAGCGCACTCTACAAGCCTGTATGATCTCTTCGAGGTGACACTTGAAAATCCATATAAGAGACTTTGCTATTATTTCTATCTTGAAAGTGGTGATGAGAGTACCTATTACTACGGCGACTGCTTCTGCGACGGGCCTGTCGATGACAGGTCTGAGTATTTCCAGCTTCCCTTTAATCATAGGGCTGATATAGTAAATCCCCCAGCTTGGGCTAAGGACGCGATCTTTTATAACATCTTCCCCGACAGCTTTGCAACGTCTAAGGGCTATATTAGCGGAAAGCCAACAACTTTAAACTATGAAGGAAACAAGGTTAATGGTAAGCTCGGCGGCACTATAAAAGGCATTACAGAGAATGTCGACTACCTTAAGGATCTTGGAATAAACGCCATATATATCAATCCTATATTCACAGCAGGCGAGTATCACAAGTACGACCTTCTTGATTACTACCACATAGACCCCTGCTTTGGAACTAACGAAGAGTTCAAAGAGCTTGTGGATACTTATCATAAAAACGGCATCCGCGTTGTGATCGACGGCGTTTTCAATCACTGCGGCTGGAAGTTTTTTGCCTTTGAAGATGTGGTTCAAAACGGCGAAGCGTCCAAATACAAGGACTGGTTCTACGGCCTTAAGTTCCCTGTGGTAAGGCCTGATAATTTCGAAGACTACCCGACCTATGACTGCTTTGGCTATGAGCGAATGATGCCCAAACTTGACCTTTCTAACAAGGAGACCATGGAATACTTCGTTAATGTGGGAAAATACTGGGTTAAAGAGTTCGGCATTGACGGCTGGAGACTGGACGTTGCAAGTGAAGTTAACGACGGCTTCTGGAGAGCCTTCAACGCAGGCGTTAAGGAAGAAAATCCGGATGCTATCCTAATAGGAGAAGTATGGGAGAGCGCTAACCACTGGCTTGACGGCACTATCTTCGACGGGTCTATGAACTACGATTTCAGAAAACATTCAAGAAGATTTTTTGGAGAGAGATCCATTGATGCGAGAGAGTTTGGTGACAGGATCACTGACATGTACACAAGATACAGGAAAAAAACTGTATTTTCCCAGCTTAACCTTCTTGATTCTCACGACGTTAGCAGGTTCCTGTCGATATGCGACGGCGATGTGGACAGGTACAAGCTTGCAGTTCTATTCCTTATGACTTTCCCGGGAATGCCTTCAGTGTTCTATGGAGATGAAAAGGGCATTATGGGTGTGCTGGAGAAAGATTATAGAAATCCAATGCCGTGGGATAAGGAAGAGACAGAGCTTGGAAAGTTCTATAAGGATGTAATAGGTATTAGAAATGCGGAAGATGCATTAAGATCCGGGGAATTTAAAGTAGTAAAAGCTGATGCTTGTGATCACCTGATTGGATTTATAAGATATACTAAAGATATTGAAATAACAGTATTGATAAACATGTTTGAGGGCGAAAAGGATATTAGTGCGGAATTAGAAACCGGTGCTGATGTTATCTTTTCACTAGGTCTGGATGGGAATGCATTGAAGGCTAAGGGATGCGCAGTGATCAAGAGAGTAAGAAATAAGAAGTAAGAAATAAGAAATAAGAAGTAAGAAATAAGAAATAAGAAATAAGAAATAAGAAATAAGAAATAAGAAATAAGAAATAAGATCTTTACTCTTGGCACATGTTCAAAAAGAAAGATACGATATATTTTTATTCAGACATAAGAAAAATCTTGTTTAGATAAGTTTTTTACCAGAAAATCTGAATGAGGTAGGAAGGTAGCTTGAGAAGTAATACAAAAATATTAGATATGAAGGAAGACATATATGAGCGTCACTATTAAGGATGTTGCGAGGCAGGCGAATACCTCAATTGCCACAGTTTCAAAAGTAATGCATGGTTCATATTCAATTTCAAAGGAGACTGCAGACAGGGTCAATCAGGTGATGGAGGAACTTGGCTATCATCCCAATCAGCGTGCCAGAAACTTTGTTTCGAAATCCAATAAGACCATAGCCTTTGTTACCGATATTGATAAGGAAGCCGGTTTTAAGAATCCTCACATGTTTGAGATGATGTGCGGGATGGAAGCTATGTTATCTCAAAAAGGATACGGCTTTTTGGTGAAAGGCCTTACCAAAAGTGATGTCTGCGATTATGTTAAGAATGCTTTTGAGACCAAATACGTGGACGGCTTTGTGATCCATGCGTCTGTCATTACTCCGCAGCTTAGTGATCTTGTATCATCCAAGGGCATCCCTCATCTTGTGATCGGCGTTCCAAGCTTTGATAATAACTTCTGCTGGATAGATGCAGATAACAAGCATGCAGGCCAGGTTGCAGCCAAGCACCTTCTTACTGTGGGATACAGGACAGTAGCCTTCATCGGCGGAACAGACGAAGACAAGATTTCTATGCATAGACTTGAGGGCGTTTTGTCTATCTTGAATGAACATGACGTCCTTATCCCTTCTAATTATCTTCAGTACGGTAACTCCGGTGTGGAAGACGGATATGCCATGACCCTTCAGATACTTAAGGGCGCAAGCCGTCCCGAAGCTATCATTTGTGCTAACAACTACCTTGCCTATGGTTGTGTCAAAGCTTTGCAGGATAAAAAGATCAAGATACCTGAAGAAATAGGTGTAATTACCTTTGACGATTATCCCTTTTCCCAGATATTAAATCCAAAACTCACTGTCGTAAATATTGATGTGTATGATATGGGACAGGAAGCTGGCAGCATGATAGTGCAAAAAATCAAGAAACCAAACCTCCATATCCAGAGCTATATCACTTATCCACAGGTGATTGTGCGTGAATCAACGAAGTAGTGAATGGAAACTCGTTTTTTGGAGGGTGATCACGAACCGCTGTTTTGTTAAAAAAGCCTAAAAATGCTCCGTTATTTTTGGTATTATGAAATACCGATTTTGCTAGGTATTTCCGCACTTTTGTAATATAATTGTGATACCGCTTGGTAAGAATTATTGGAAACAGATAAAAGCGGAATGATATTAAAAGAATTAGGAGTATTTTTTTAGTTATGAGTATGGAAGAAGTTGTAACTGAGAGCAGTCTTGAATGCATTAGAGAGATAATCAATGATTGGGATCCTATCGGTTTATTCCCTATGGCACCTGATGATGAATATGAAGGCGAGATCAAGAAGATCTACGAGTATATTTTAGATAACACTGATATTGGAAAAAAAGAGTTAGCAACTTTTATCAGCAATACTTTCATTGAGTTATTTGGCATCGATTCATTTACAGCAAGTGATATTGATTGCCTGTCTGTTGCTGAGCAGATACTTGATGCAGATTTTTGAATAAGAGAATATTAAAAAGCTCCAATCCTTTTTGGTGATAGGATTGGAGCTTTTCTTTTTTGGATTATTAGATCATCTCGATAGATAGTCGAGACCTTTAGATCATTGTGACAAACAGTCCGGCTTTTTAGGACTATATACTAATTGGTTACGCTACATCAGATGTGCAGTGAGGACACTTTGTTGCATCCTTGTTGATCTCTGATTTGCAATAAGGACAGATCTTAACTGGCTTTGGTGCCTCTTCTTTCTTCTTGCCAAGCTTGTCATGGAGCTTATTAAGAGAACGAACAAGAAGGAAGATAACGATTGCCATGAGAAGGAAATTGATCACAACAGTGATAAATGTTCCGTAGTTAAGTGTTGCGCCGCCTGCTTCTTTTGCAGCTTCAAGTGTTGCATATTTATTACCATCGAGTGAGATGAAATAATTATTGAAATCAATTCCGCCTGTGATAGCACTGATGCAAGGCATGATGATGTCATTTACAAGTGAATTGATAATGCTCTGGAATGCGCCACCGATGATGACACCGACTGCCAGGTCCATAACATTGCCACGCATGATAAATTCCTGAAACTCCGCAACGAACCCCTTTTTCTTTTCTTCTGCCATAGTAGCCTCCTTAGAAATGATGAAGATTTTATACAGATAAAAGTAGTATTTATCTGTCTTGAATATGTGAAATAAAGCTACAAAAAGTATACCACAATATAAGCATAGGTGATCATATCTTTATTGCTTTTCTTATCTGTATTTTTGCTACATTTCCAGATAATCTTTTTGCGATCTGATCTCTTCTGGTACTTCGAATCCTCCCTTTTCAACTTTGGCAAATACATTTTCCAGAGTGTGCATAGCAGTAGCATTTTTGGTCTGGAATGTCTTGAGCAGATCTCCGTACTGAGGAGACGCAGACATTTTTTCCCTAAGCTCTTTGGAGAAAGGGCAGTAGGCGAAGAGTATCTGTCTTGCAACTTTGTTCAAGCGTAGCGACCCTGTCTTTTCGAACTTCATATAAGTCATGTAATCGGACATGAAGACCTGATTGTAGTGATTAGAGTATTTTTTGAGCTGATCGTGAAGCTTCTCCTTCTGATCTTCGGTGAGTGTGCGGTTCTTCTTGTAGAACTGCAGGTAATCGCAGTATTCGCTTGTCAGAGACGGGTCAGTGACATCGTTCCAGTGAATGCCTTGTATGGTCTTGCACATCTCCCACCTGTAATCGGCAAAGCCCTGAAGCAGTGTATCAGACAGGTCTGCGCTGTGGAAGAGTGAGATGCAGAATCTTGCAGGCGTATCTCTTTTCCTTCCTTCAATTTCCTGCCATAGAGTGATCCTGGAGCCGCAGTTTGGAAGAAGTATGAAGTAGGGCATGACCTCTTTGGCATAAGAGAAGGTGTTGACGCCAATCTCAGGATTTGAGTACATTACATTCCGGTAAAAGATGCTGTAGTCATCATTTTTGATCTCGTCAACTTTACCTTGAAGTATATCACTACGAAGGTAAGCTTCGTTCAAAGGCTTGGTGATGCTGGATTCGTCAAAGACAGGTACGAAAGCGGAAGCTCTTCCACATGTTACTCTGTTACTGAGCATAAATAGGTTGGCTATCTCAAAATCAAGTTTTGCTTTAGGGTCATCCATAAGAGCATTCATCTCATCTTCTGAGATGTTGCCTTGAGATTTTTGTTCATGAAGGTAGCCGGGATAATCTAAGTTGAATTCGTTTCTGGAAGGCACAACTTCTTCGTTGTAGATCATAGTGAGCCATTCAGGCATGGTAAAAATATGTCCGCCGGGGTCGGGAGAGTAGGACTTCATGATGCGGTACAGGATAGCAGTCTGCTCGGTGGATACAAGAGCTTCATGGCAATAGCCAAACATTAGGAACATTCTGACAGCATCCGGAATAAGAGATTCTGAAAGGCTTGCCAGAAATACTTCCTTATATACCTTATAAAAATGAGAAGCTACATCGCGCCTTACTTTTCTGTATTCATCGGAATAGGCATCTGTTACAGTGGATGAAGCGTAGGCTCTGACTGCATCAGCAAATTCTTCGGCAGTTTCGGCATCCACATTTCCAAATGCCAGAAGGGTATTAAGTACGTCTTTAAATTCAGGAACCTGATCGAGGTTTTCTTCGCCGCCATTCATAATCTGATCAGATTTGGACTTGATGGTTGTAAATGCGCTGCGGAAAGCGGCGGTTTCTTTTAAAAGATTCTTGGTATATCTTAGGATTTCGAAAGAGTACTGGCATAGCGCGTTTAGGGCCTGAACACAGTTCATGATCATGGCTACGTCAATATCTATATTAAGCGTATAGAAAGTTTTGCGAAGAGATGCATCATTTTCAATGATGGCATTAACACAAGCTAGCTTCCAGTCAGGAACAAGCGTGATATCAGGAAGAGCTGCCTGCTGAAGTACTTCGGGATAAGCCTTGAGCTGAGTTCCGGTGATGGTGCAAAGCGATGGATATTGCTCATAATCAGACATGATCTGCCTGTAGGTTTCACCTGCCTCCTGAAGCTGTTTCTGGCAGGCATCAAAAGCAGTCTGATAGGATTTATATACGTTGGACACTAGAATAGGCGCGATCTTGGGATTGGCTTTGATCATGCTTATAAGATCGTCAATGTTATTATAAGGATACGAAGCTATGGTTGCATCTGTAGCAGCCTGATAGGTGAAATTGTAGGTGTCACCCGGCATCTCCGGAAGTCCACAGATGGTACCGCCTTTAAGGACGATATTTATCCCTTCATTAAATATATTGATCTCGCCTTTGGAAATAATGTCGATGGTTTCGACTATAGAACCTGCTGCATGAAGAGTCTGACCTTTTTTGAGTTCAATTATCTGCATATTAGACCTCGCTTTGGGGTGCAAAATGTCTAAGTTGCGGAGTATTCCTGAGGATGACAGTTGATAAATGATTTTCTTGTCATGAAAATTATATAAAATTCAAGGCATGATAGCTAGAATAATATATTCTGGGATTTATAAACTACAGGACGTAGTTACGACATGTTCAGAAGTTCATGGATGAACTTCTATGTCGGGAACTCGCTTCGCTCAAACAGGTGAATCCCTAACAGAATATATTATTCCATCTATCAAGCTCTTGAATTTAATAAAATTTCAAAGACAAGAAAATCATTTATCAACTGTCATCCTCAGGAATATGCAAGGTTGTGATTAAGTTTTATATGTGTGAAAATTCATTCGCTTATATAAAGTATACCATATAATTAGGGGCGTGTTATACTTAGGAAAGTTAATGACATTATGGGAGAGTTGAAGCTTATGAAGTCCTTGGGGACATCAAAATACAGAAAAATATTTACTGATTCTATTATAAGTATAGTTGCGCTGGTAATAATGAATCTTGCGCTGCAGTTTGTTGTATACCCTTTTTGGAAGAAGATTTATGGGACTGACGTATACGGAGGGATTGTATACGTTATGTCTTTTGTCAACATCTTTGGAGTAGCGGTGGGGTCAGCAGTTAACTATGCAAGAATGGTTGAGTCCGGCAAAAGAGATACGAAAGGGAGCGACTATCTGACGGTAGTTGTGACTCTTGGCGCCTTGGGAACTCTTGTTACATCCTGCGCTGCATATTTTGGAAAAGCGGATATGAGTGTTTGCGATTCGCTTCTTGCAGGAATTCTCTGCTTTCTGACAGTCTTGAGATTTTATGGAGATGTTGAGTATAGACTTCGAATTAATTATAAAGGGTATTTTATCTATTATTTGCTGATAAGTATTGGATACGGCCTTGGACTTTTACTTATGATAGGTACTGGTATCTGGCCACTTGCCCTTATCCCAGGCGAAGCGATGGGTCTTTTATATGTGAAGATAAAAGGAAATGTTCTTTCCAATAAGCTGTTTGATACAGGAAACTTTTTCCGCGAGAATCTTCATACCATGGAGCTTCTTATTGCAACAAATCTTATCAGTAACCTTATCTTCAACGGCGACAGGCTTCTTCTTATGAATCTTGTAGGCGCGGGTGCGGTAACTACATATTACATAGCATCTCTTGTCGGTAAGACCATGACTCTCATAACGACGCCTCTTAATAGCGTTATCATTGGATATCTTGCAAGATTTAAAGGTGAGTTTAACAGGAAGCTTGTAGGAATGCTTTTTGCTATGACTTTGGGTGCGATTGTGATTTTTTCTCTTTTAAGCGTACCAGGGTCATATATTATCGTATACTTTTTGTATAGAGATGATCTTGATATGGTGAAGAAGTATTTTCTCATAGCAGGCGCTGCCCAGGTCATTTACTTTGTATCAAACGTAGTTACAACAGTACTGCTTAAACTTGCCAAAGCAGATTATCAGCTGAAAATCAATGTGGCTTACGGAATCATCTTTTTAATGCTTTGCATTCCGGCAGCGTTGTTATATGGAATAAAAGGATTTTGTGTGGCAATACTAACCGTAAATATCTTCAGATATTTGATTTCGATATTTCTATGTTTTAAGAGTGTAGAATGACGGAGTTTTATATGATGAGATAAACTATCGATTTGTTTAATGAATAATTGATAAAGTAGATTAGGCAGATACCATTGATATAATCCTCGAGCGTTATCCGTACGAGGAGTGTTCAGGGGCATCGTTTGTTTAAACGTAAAGAAAATTCCCGTTTACAACAATAGAAATGCGAACAGCCACAGCCCCTACGACGAGTGGCAAGGTAGCTCGAGGATTATATCAATGGTATCTGCCGGCAAAACTTACAAAGGAATCAACAATATGCAGGATACATTATCTTATATAGAACAAATTCATGAGTCCAACAGAGCCATGCTTGATGAAGTGGACAGAATCTGCAAGGCCCATGGCATCAGGTACTATCTCCACGGCGGTACACTCCTTGGAGCCGCAAGACATAAGGACTTCATCCCCTGGGACGACGACATAGACATCATCATGCCAAGAAAAGAGTATGAGAAGCTCAAGAAAGCATTCATCAAAGAAGCTGACAAGAGATTTTTATTCATAGCAGACGATGGCTATGACCAGTTCTTTGATTTTATAAGTAAGATCGCAGATACCTCAGTATCGTATGCCCGCACATCTTACGGCGACGAAGACTTCTACGAAGGAAGATTTTCCCACCCGACCCTCGATTTCTTCGTCCTTGATGACGCAGGAAAAGGCCACAAGTGGCAACTTATACGCCTCAAACTCTTATATTCACTGGCCATGGGGCACAGAAAGCATATCAATTACGATAAATTCAAGGGCCCTATGAAGGCAGCGGCTTTCATTCTTACAAGAATCGGAAAGCTTATTCCTTATAAGAATATAGTTAAGGCTTATCATAAAGTATCGATGGAAGCTAATAATAAAGGTACTAAGAATAGGGCTATTAGTAACACAGATGCTAATAATCTGGATCTGAACAGCTCAGGCAGTAATGTTGATTATTATTTTATTTCCAATGAGCAGCCACATCCCCATTACTGGGGACTTCTTTTCCCAAAGAAGTGGTTCGAAGATGACTATGAGTTGACAATTCACGGCAAGAACTATCCCGCAAGTAGGTATTACGACGATTGGCTCACAATGGTATACGGCGACTGGAGAACCCTCCCGCCCAAAGACCAGCAAAAGCCCCAGCACGTAATGGAATTGTTATGACGAAATGTCATATGTTTTCACAACCTCGAAATAGAAACACGGTTTACCGCGTGTTTCGTACCTCAATGAATCATAATAATAATTAATGACGAAATCTTATCAAGTTATTGAAAAAATATCTGCTTGAATTTTCTAATATATGCGTTATTATGTATTCTGATGTATATTTATGCTTCAATATACATCGCTACTTACAAACGAATAAATTCATTGTTTATTGCAGTTTTACGAACGAATGTAATTCAAGATTTCTACCAATAAGATCATAAGCCGATTTTGAAAATGTTTTTGGATTTTCTTGTTGTCTTCGGAGCGAAAGTACAGCGTGTCCACGTCAGCGTAGAAGACTACTAGAAAATCCTAAAACATTTTCACATGAGGCGTTGATCTTATTGGTAGAAATCTTGGGCACAACCCCCTTTTACCTGCAATACCGCATGAATCTATTCGCACAAACCCATGGGAATAGCCGGAGGAGTAAAATTGGCAAAAGAACTTATTAGACTTGAACATGTTTCTAAAGCATATGACGGAAATATGATTCTTGATGATCTTAATCTTAGCATCCACGAGAATTCATTCGTTACAATTCTTGGACCTTCAGGATGCGGTAAGACTACCACACTTCGTATAATTGGCGGTTTTGAATCACCTGATCAGGGCCGCGTTATTTTTGATGGCCAGGATATCACTAATCTTGCGCCCAATAAAAGACAGCTTAATACTGTTTTCCAGAAGTATGCTCTTTTTACACATATGGATATAGCACAGAACATAGCTTTTGGACTTAAGATCAAGAATAAAACAGATGCTTACATCAAAGATAAGATCAAGTATGCTCTTAAACTCGTGAATCTTGAGGGTTTTGAGCATCGTATGCCAGAGTCTTTGTCCGGTGGTCAGCAGCAGAGAGTTGCTATAGCAAGAGCTATCGTTAATGAGCCTAAGGTTCTTCTTCTGGATGAGCCTCTGGGTGCGCTTGACCTTAAACTTAGGCAGGACATGCAGTACGAGCTTATCAGACTTAAGAATGAGCTTGGAATTACCTTTATATATGTAACACATGATCAGGAAGAGGCCCTTACAATGTCTGATCATATTGTAGTTATGAATCAGGGCTATATACAGCAGGAGGGCTCTCCGGAAAAGATCTATAACGAGCCTGAAAATGCCTTTGTTGCTGACTTTATCGGAGACAGCAATATTATTCATGCAACCATGGTTCAGGATAAACTTGTAAGGATCCTTGGAGCTAACTTTACCTGTGTAGATACTGGATTTGGTGTTAATACACCTGTTGACGTAGTTATAAGACCTGAGGACGTTGAGCTTGTGCCAAGAGGAAAAGGAACACTTCCGGGCAAAGTTTCTCACGTGATATTCAAGGGTGTTCATTATGAGATGGAAGTAGAAGCAGGCGGTTTTGAATGGCTTGTTCACTCAACTCGTATGGCGCAGGTTGGCGACGAAATTGATATCAGCGTAGATCCTTTCAATATTCAGGTTATGAATGTTCCGGCATCAGAGGATGAGGAGGCCATAGAAATAGATGTTTAATAACAGACAGACATCTCGTCTTCTGGCATCTCCCTACATTGCATGGGCGGTTATCTTTATAGTCGTTCCTCTTGCGATGATTTTCTTTTACGGCCTAACAGACGAGTCGGGTGCACTTACATTTGCAAATGTAGCAGCGATAGCAAGGCAGGAGAACCTCAAATCTCTTGGACTTGCTCTTGTTCTTGCGCTTATAAGTACGATCATATGTTTTTTGCTGGCATATCCTCTTGCAATGATACTTGCAAGTAACAAGATAAGCTCTCAGGGAATCATAACAACCCTTTTCATTCTGCCTATGTGGATGAATTTCCTCTTAAGAACAATGGCGTGGATGACTCTTTTGGAAAATAAGGGTGTTATCAACGGAATACTTAGTTTCTTTGGGCTTCCGACTATCAATATCATCAACACTTCAGCAGCTATCGTGATCGGTATGGTTTATAACTTCCTTCCTTTCATGATCCTGCCTTTATATAACGCGCTTGCAAGAATTGATGACAGCGTAATCAACGCGGCAAGAGATCTTGGAGCCAATGCTGTTCAGACATTCTTTAAGATCACATTGCCTCTTACGATCCCTGGCATTTTGTCAGGAATAACTATGGTATTTATACCTGCTCTTACAACCTTTGCTATAAGTACTATGCTTGGCGGATCCAAGATCCTTCTTATAGGTAACGTGATCGAGCAGGAGTTTACTTTAAGCTATGACTGGAACATGGGTGCAGGTCTTTCACTTGTGCTTATGTTGTTTATTATTGTCAACATGGTAGTAACGATGATGACTGATAAGTCATCAAACAGCTAGGAGATGCTTGTGTGAAAAAATTGTATCGATATGACAATTTTTCACACGGCTATTTGAGATAAACTCAAATAGCCATGATGGCAGATCCGAATTGGATATTCGGATCGCCAGACTCGCACAAGTGCTCGTCATGAGGAATTATATGAGAAAAACAATTGAAAAAGTATACATGGGCATTATCCTTGTTTTTATGTATCTGCCCATTGTTACAATGATAATCCTTTCTTTTAACTCAAGTAAATCAAGAGCAAAGTGGGGCGGCTTTACCTTTGACTGGTACATAAACCTTGCTTCGGATTCTGAGATCATCAATGCTTTTGCCAATACGCTTATCATCGCACTTATATCAACAGTAGTAGCAACTATCATAGGTACAGCTACCTGCGTTGCAATGATGGGTCTTCATAAAAAGTCTAGATCAGTGATCATGGGTATCACCAATATTCCTATGATCAATGCGGATATCGTTACAGGTATATCGCTGATGCTCCTGTTTAGATTCCTCCACTTTAACGCAGGATTTATAACAGTTCTCATTGCCCACATAACATTCAACATCCCATATGTAATGCTGAGCGTTATGCCTCGAATGAAGACTATCAATCCAAGCGTTTATGAAGCAGCTCTTGACCTAGGAGCGGAGCCTTTCTTTGCGTTCAGAAAGACTGTACTTCCTGATCTTATGCCAGCAGTTATATCAGGTGCCATGATGGCTTTTACCATGTCACTTGATGACTTTATCATTACTTACTTTACTAAGGGTTCAGGTTTCGATACTCTTTCAACCAAGATCTATAGCGAGGTCAAAAGAGGTATTCAGCCTGAGATCTACGCTCTGTCAGCTATCATATTCATAATCGTTATCGTGCTTATGGTTGGATCAAGACAGCTTAAGGCCAGAAACTCAGCGGCTTCTTCCAAGAAGGAAATATCCTATGAGAAAAGAAAGGGTCTTAGTAAAAAAACAATCCTGCTTCTTGCAGCTGCCTGTGGCGTGATCGTAGTTATAGGTCTTACTTTTGGTGGTGTATTCAAGACAGAAGACAATCAGGTATATGTATATAACTGGGGCGAATATATCGATCCTGAAGTTATTACTATGTTTGAAGAAGAGACCGGAATCAAGGTTATCTATGATGAGTTTGAATCAAATGAGATCATGTACGCCAAGATCGCATCAGATAACTCTGCTTATGACGTAATATGCCCGTCAGATTATATGATTTCAAGAATGATCCAGGAAGGAATGCTTCAGGAACTTGACTGGAATTCTCTTCCATATGCTTCAGAAAATATTGATCCAAACTATCTTGAATCTGCAGCATCTTTTGACGAAGGGAATAAATACGCAGTACCTAACTTCTGCGGAACTGTAGGTATTCTCTACAACAAGACTCTTGTTGACGAGCCTGTTACAAGCTGGGATATTCTATGGGATGAGAAATATGCAGGACAGATCCTTATGCAGGATTCTGTAAGAGATGCATTCATGGTAGCTCTTGCTAAAGAGGGCTATTCAATAAATTCAACTGATAAGGCGCAGCTTGAAGAGGCTGCAGCAGATCTTATCGCACAAAAGCCTTTGGTTCAGGCATATGTTATCGATCAGGTAAGAGATAAGATGATAGGCGGAGAGGCAGCTCTTGGCGTCATCTACTCCGGTGAAGCTCTTTATACTCAGAGAGAAAATACAGATCTTGAGTATGTGATTCCGGATGAGGGCTCAAATGTATGGCTTGATGGATGGTGCATAACAAGAGATGCTAAGCATACAGAGAATGCGCTTAAGTGGATCAACTTTATGTGCAGGGAAGATATTGCACTTATGAATTTCGAATACGTAACTTATACGACTCCTAACCTTAAGGCGCAGGAGCTGATAGAAGATGAGACTATCAGGAATTCAACGGTGGCATTCCCGACAGAAGATACGCTGTCAAGGTGCGAAGTCTACACCTACCTTGGCCAGGACGCAGATGCCCTCTACAACGAGCTTTGGAAGAAGATCAAAGCGGCGGATTGATTGGAGGCTGTGCCGCCAGGGCTTTGACAAATTAAATAATCAGTCTCATGTGAAAAAAATCCTGTTTTTTCTAAGTGTCTTATCCGCTTACGTGGACATGCTATACTGCAGCTCCTAAGACACTAAGAAAAAACGGGATTTTTTTCAAAATCGACAGATTATTTAATTTGTCAAAGCCCTGGATGGTAAGTTTTCGTAATCTGATATGCGCGGTGCAGATATCTTTGGTTGATAGTTGCACTTTTTCCTTCGCTGTCATGCGGAATGGGGGGTGGAGAGTTATAAGATTACGACTGGCTTTTGATATTCGTTTTTAGCTTCGGGCATGAGTAGGTGGTAGATGTCGGAGGCGAGGACGTCTTGGGCCAGGAGTGACTTTTGAAGTTCGTCTTCAAGCCTGAAGGAGTCGGACATTCGGCTGATCACGGGGGCAGCGGCGCTTTCCTTGATCTGGGCTAGGAGAGCCGATGAATCCTTCTTGAAGCCGAGGAGTCTTATATAGGTGGGATAGTTATTTTCTTTTAGCATATCCATTGTTTCTTGTGTGATTCCAAGGAGTATGTGTAGGAGGCTTCGTTGGATTCGGGTGTAGGTCAGGTCTTTGGATTTGAGTAATTGTGCAAAATCAGATATTGTTGTGAATTTAGGTAGGTTCTTTATTATCTTGTCGGATAGGTCTCGGTGAATGTCTGCATAGGAAATAAATCCGTTATCTCTTTCTGATAGGAGTTTGTAGTGGAGATAATCGGAGTAGTTATCTAAGCGGTTATATTTATTTTGGCTTAGTAAGAGGTCCAGGATGTCTGCGGGGATGTTTTGTTCTAAAGACGCTTTTACAGAACTGTTTAATTCATTGTTTGTATTTTGGGTTGTATCTTTTTTTGTTCTTTCCATGCCGGATTCTAATACTTTTCGTATAGAACTTGCGCTGGAGAAGTTATCGGCCAGTTCTTCTTCGTTGTAATCGGAGCCTTCTCGTTTTATGGTGAGAGGGGTAATCTTGCTACCTGATGCCATTAGGGCGCGGCAATATTCGATCCCGAGTATGTTATTGGAACCTATAAGGGTGGTGCTGTTACCTATTGTGATGAGCTTTTTTAGGGCAGCGTCTCTGGCACTTGCGAAGTTGAGGCCTCTTTTTAGGCCTTTTTGAAGCTCTTTTTTATATTCATCAGGTTCATCATTCAGGATAGAAGCGATCTTTTGGATTTCTTCTATATCTCCGTTTTCTGTTCCAAAGAGGATATGATCCACGCATCCAAGTGAATTAAGAAGTGACACAGCTCCTGATGCGAAATATTCGGCACTTGCAGTAGCATACTGGACTGGGAGTTCGAATACAGCATCTGCTCCTGCCATAAGCGCCATCCTGGTCCTGACTTCCTTGGATACGATAGAAGGGACGCCGCGCTGGGTGTAGTCGCCGCTCATGACTAGTACGACATAGTCTGCGCTGAATTTTTGCCTTGCCATATCCAGTAGATATTTGTGCCCGCTGTGGAGCGGATTAAGTTCACATACGATTCCGATTGTCTTCAAAGTATCTCCTGTGTTCAAATGATTTATAATTTTTACGACTCCTTTTGTCTGTTTTAGAAAAGGAGCTTTAGTGATAGTAAACGTCTTTATAAATAGCTTTATAATTCTGTTTGGGAAATAGTACTAAAAATCTTATAAAATCTTTGTTAAAAAATTATCTTTCATGTTAAAAAAATATCTTTTCTTGAACTAAAATTAATCTCTGTTATTATTGTATTGGTAGCTTTTGTGTAACTGCTTACATTGTTATGGATTCACGCAAAACGGGAAATCGTTTTCATCGGTTTGAAAATAATGATTTCCTATTAAGATGTTTTTTATTATTCCCGATAGTAAATATATGTGGCATGATCTATGAAAATTGAGGCAGAGATACAAGAACTCTACAACCAATAATTGTATATTAATATACCACAAAGGAGAGTGACATGTCTTATATCGACAAAATCAAGGCTAAAGCAAAAGCCAACAAAAAAACTATTATTCTTCCCGAGACAGAGGATACAAGAACACTTCGTGCTGCGGAAGATATTCTCTTACATGGATATGCAGATATAATCCTTCTTGGCAATAAAGATACTGTATTAGAACTTGCTAAGTCTGTACGTGCAGATGTTACAGATGCAATTATCGTAGATCCCGACACAGATGACAGAACAGAAGAGCTTGTTAATATGTTCTATGAGCTTCGTAAATCCAAGGGTATGACTCCTGAGAAGGCTAGAGAGACACTTCTTTCAAGCAGAACATACTATGGTGTTATGATGGTTAAGGCTGGATACGCTGACGGGCTTGTATCCGGTGCATGCCATTCTACAGCTGATACACTTCGTCCTGCACTTCAGATTCTTAAGACAGCGCCTGGCGTTAAGATGGTATCAGGTTTCTTCATCGTTGATGTTCCTCACTGTGAGTATGGTGAGAACGGAACATTCCTTTTTGCAGATTCAGGTCTTAACCAGGATCCTACATCAGAGGAGCTTGCAGTTATCGCTGATTCTTCTGCAAAGTCTTTCAGACAGCTCGTTGAGGCTGAACCTAAGGTTGCATTCCTTTCACATTCAACAAAGGGTTCTGCTAAGCATGCACTTGTAGATAAGGTAGTTAATGCTGTAGAGATCGCTCACAGAGATTATCCTGATCTTGTATGTGATGGCGAACTTCAGCTTGATGCAGCTCTTGTTCCTGAAGTTGCAGCTTCCAAGGCTCCGGGATCACCTGTTGCAGGACAGGCTAATGTACTTATTTTCCCTAACCTTGATGGTGGTAACATTGGATACAAGCTCGTTCAGAGACTTGCTAAGGCTGATGCTTACGGCCCTATGCTTCAGGGTATCGCTCGTCCTGTCAACGATCTTTCACGTGGATGCAGCTGGGAAGATATCGTAGGTGTTGTTGCTCTTACAGCAGTACAGGCACAGGATGCAGAATAAGGAGGCGTTGAAAATGAAAGTTCTTGTTATAAATTGCGGTAGTTCATCACTTAAGTTTCAGCTTATCGACGCAGAGACAGAACAGCTACTTTTCAAAGGCCTTTGCGAAAGAATTGGTATAGATGGAAGCCAGATTTCCTATACAGCTACAGGTAAGGATAAGGTTACAAAAGTAACTCCTATGCCTGAGCATAAGACAGCTGTAAGCCTTGTACTTGAGGCTCTTACAGAAAGTGGCGTTGTTAAGTCTCTTGACGAGATCGATGCTGTAGGACACAGAATCGTTCATGGCGGTGAGAACTTCACTAAGTCAGTTGTTATTAATGAAGATGTTGTTAAGGCTATCGAAGAGGTTTCAGATCTTGCACCTCTTCACAATCCTGCTAATGTTATCGGTATCAGAGCTTGTCAGGATCTTATGCCCGGCACACCTATGGTTGCAGTATTCGATACAGCTTTCCATCAGACAATGCCTGAGGAAGCTTATCTCTACGGCCTTGCTTATGATATTTATAAGAAGTACAAGATCCGTCGTTATGGATTCCACGGCACATCCCATTCTTATGTAAGTAAGAAGGTTGCTGAGATCGAAGGAAAGCCATACGACTCACTTAAGACTATTGTCTGCCATCTTGGTAACGGTGCATCTGTATCAGCTGTCAAGAACGGCAAGTGCGTAGATACATCAATGGGACTTACTCCTCTTGAAGGCCTTATCATGGGCACAAGAAGTGGTTCTATCGATCCTTCTGTAATTGATACTCTTGAGAAAAAGATGAATCTTAATACAGCAGGTGTTATGAATGTCCTCAACAAAGAGTCCGGTGTATACGGTCTTTCTGAGAACATAAGCTCAGATTTCCGTGACCTTGAGGATGCTTATATCGAGGGCAATAAGGACGCTATCAGAGCAGTAGATTGCTTCTGTTATCAGGTTCTTAAATACATCGGAGCTTATACAGCTGCCATGAACGGTGTAGACTGCATTGCTTTCACAGCAGGTGTTGGTGAGAACTCAGGCTTCGTTAGAAAGCTTATCATCGATCGTCTTGGATTCCTTGGAGTTAAGTGCAACGACGAGGCTAACAAGGTTAGAGGCGAAGAGAAGCTTGTTTCTACAGAAGATAGCAAGGTTAGAGTTTATGTAGTTCCTACTAATGAAGAGCTTGCTATTGCAAGAGATACATATGAGCTTTTAAAATAAGTTCATTTGTCGCCCATATGCATGATTTTGGCGCTCTATAAGAGCAAAAAAGTCACGAAAATATTTAGGTATTGACAAAACGGTACCATATGGGTATAATCATTAAGCGTGTGACAAAGTCGAGGTTGTTCTTGACTAGGTTACATGAATTAAGAGAGTAATATTATTACCGGCTCAGCTTGGCTTACGGCTGGTAATCGAATACGACCAGCGTAAGGAGGTGTTACGAATGTCTATCTGCCCTAAGAATAAGTCTTCAAAAGGTCATCGCGATCAGAGAAGAGCAAATTGGAAGATGAGCGCACCGACTCTTGTAAAGTGCAGCCACTGCGGAGCTCTTATGCAGCCTCACCAGGTTTGCAAGGCTTGCGGTTACTATGAGAACAAGAGCGTTGTAGCTGTTAACGACTAATTAAAAACGGTTGATCATTAAGGCTTTCCGATTTATCGGGAAGCCTTGATTTTTGCCCTTTTGTCGAGTAAACTTGTAATAGTGCACTTAAAAAGAAATGCTATATTCTCGGGTATTTCATTGGGAATATGTGCTATATAAAATGGAGGAGCTAAATGGCTGATCTTATTAAAGTTGCCGTTGATGCTATGGGAGGCGATAACGCACCCGGTGAGATCGTTAAGGGTGCTGTTGAGGCTGTTAAAGAAGACTCTGGCGTTAAGGTCTTTCTTGTGGGAATCGAAGACAAGGTCAAGGCTGAACTTTCCAAATACAACGGATATGATGAAAGCAGGATCGAAGTAGTAGGTGCTACTCAGATAATCGAGATGGCAGAAGCACCTGTTATGGCTATCAGACAGAAGCCTGATTCTTCTATAGTCAAAGCTATGCAGATGGTCAAGCATGGCGAGGCTGATGCTTATGTGAGCGCAGGAAGTACAGGAGCTAACCTTGTTGGTGGTCAGACTATCGTAGGTCGTATCAAGGGTGTTAAGAGAGCACCTCTTGCCCCGCTTATTCCTACAGAGAAGGGAGTATCACTTCTTATCGACTGTGGAGCTAATGTTGATGCAAGACCTGATCAGCTTCTTCAGTTTGCTATCATGGGTTCAATTTATGCTGAGAATATCCTTGGTAAGAGGAATCCTACAGTAGCGCTTCTTTCAATAGGCGCAGAAGAGGATAAGGGTAATGCTCTTGTAAAGGAGACATTCCCACTTCTTAAGAATTGTCCCGATATCAATTTTATTGGTAACGTAGAAGCGAGAGAGATCCCTTCAGGCGCAGCTGATGTTATCGTTACAGAAGCTTTTGCCGGCAATATCGCTCTTAAGATGTATGAAGGCGTTGCCAAGACAATGGGAAGAGTCATTAAGAATACTTTCCTTACAAATCTTAGAACCAAGATCGCTTATCTTCTTTTGAAGAAAGAGTTCACTGTTAACCTTAAGGCATTTGATGCCAAGCAGTACGGTGGAGCTCCAATGCTTGGACTTAACGGACTTGTAGTTAAGACTCATGGAAGCGCCAAGGCAGTAGAAGTCAAGAATTCAATTCTTCAGTGTGTAACCTTTAAAACACACAATGTTGATGATAAGATAAAAGAAACATTGAATAGCAAAGATTGAGTTATACAAAATTAACTTATAAGGAGTATAGACTTATGGAACTTGAAAAATTAAAAGCACTTATCGTTGATGTACTAAATGTTGACGCAGACGAGATCACAGAGGACACAACATTCATCGATGACCTTGGAGCAGATTCTCTTGACGTATTCCAGATCATCATGGGTATCGAAGAAGAGTTCAAGATTCAGATCCCACAGGAGAAGGTTGAGAAGATCTCTACTGTAGGTGAAGCTGTAGCTCTTATCAAAGAGGCTAAGAACGACTAAGAGATTAAAAATACTCTTTTGAGTATTTTTAACCCTTGGCCCATATTTAGGGCCTGGAGGAATATATGTATATAGAAAATGATATTACCGAACTGGAAGACCGGATCGGGTATCATTTCAAGGACAGAGCACTGATCCGTATGGCGCTTACTCATTCTTCTTTTGCCAATGAGCAGAAGATCAATAAGCAGCCCGACTACGAGAGATTAGAGTTCCTTGGTGATTCTGTACTTGAAATGGTATCCAGTACGTATCTGTACAACAATTACCCGGACAAAAAAGAAGGCCAGATGACCAAAATGCGTGCTTCAATGGTTTGTGAGCAGGCTCTTGCTTTTTGCGCCCGTGATTTTGAGCTGGAGAAGTATATTCTACTTGGAAAAGGCGAAGAATCAACAGGAGGCAGACATCGTGACTCTATAATATCTGATGTCATGGAAGCGGTCATCGGAGCTATCTATATTGATGGCGGAATTGAAGCTGCCAAGAAGCATATAGACAAGTTTATTCTTAATGACCTTGAGAATAAGCAGATCTTTATTGATGCCAAGTCTGTGCTTCAGGAGCTTGTTCAGAAGGATTCATCCAAAACTCTCTCCTATGAAATTTGTGGCGAGAGTGGTCCTGAACATGATAAAATATTTAAGTCGCGCGTACTTGTAAACGGCGAAATTCTGGGAGAGGGTGAGGGACATACCAAGAAAGCAGCAGAGCAGCAGGCTGCCTATCAGGCAGTTCTTAAACTTCGTGATAAAGCCTGAGCTTTGTTCTTTTATGTCTCTTGAAAAGAGGATATGTATCTTAAGAGTATTGAGATCCATGGATTTAAATCTTTTGCCAATCGCATAAAACTTGATTTTCATAACGGAATAACAGGAATTGTAGGACCTAACGGATCCGGTAAGAGTAACGTTGCCGATGCGGTTCGTTGGGTTCTTGGTGAACAGCGTGCCAGGCAGCTTCGAGGCGGTTCCATGCAGGATGTTATCTTCTCAGGAACCGAACTTCGTAAGCCACTTGGCTTTGCTTATGTTGCAATAACTCTTGATAATTCTGATCATGCACTTTCCATCGATTTTGAAGAAGTAACTGTTTCACGTCGCCTTTATAGAAGCGGTGAATCAGAATATATGATCAACAACAGCCCATGTCGTCTTAAGGACATCAATGAGCTTTTTTATGATACAGGTATTGGTAAAGAGGGCTATTCCATCATCGGACAGGGTCAGATCGACCAGATTCTGTCTTCAAAGCCTGAAGACAGACGTAATCTGTTTGATGAAGCAGCCGGAATCGTTAAATTTAAACTACGAAAAGAAACTGCCATCAAGAAGCTTGAGGACGAGAAGCTCAATCTTACTCGTATCACAGACATTCTGTCTGAGCTTGAGAAGCAGCTTGAGCCACTTGAAAAGCAGTCAGAGATAGCTAAAGTCTATCTCAAGAATAAGGAAAGATTAAAGACACTGGATGTTAACATCTTCCTTATGGACAATGAAAGGCTCAAAGGTCTTTTGCAGGAAGCTGATGAGAAGCTTTCGATTGCAGCTAAGGACCTTGAGGATGTCGGTACTAAATATGATCAGGCCAGGATCGATTATGACGAGGCTCAGGCAAGGCTTGATGAGATAGAAAAAGAAATCGAAGAAGCCAGAAATGAGATGACAAGCTCCAGCGTCCTTAAGGAAAAGCTGGAAGGACAGCTTGCCCTTCTCAAAGAGCAGATTCGTTCCGTAACAGCAGGGTCACAGCATTTCGAAGTTAGAAAAGCTGAGATCGAAGCTGAGATCGCTAAAGCTAATGAGGAAAAAGAAAAAGTTCTCTCTACTAAGACTGGAGTAGATGAGGAAGTTGCCGGGCTTGAAGAAAAGAAGAAAGCGGCAGCTGATAAGTATAACGAGATTCAGGATCGTGAGCAGGAACTTAACAGACAGATAGAAGAGAGCAATGCAAAGATCCTTAATACTATAAATGAACGTGCCAACATTAAGTCACGTCAGAGTTCTCTGTCTACAATGAAGGAACAGATCAGTATCCGTAAGGCTGAACTTACCAGTAAGCTTGTTCAGGCAAGTTCTGATGAGGAGAAGAAAGAAGCAAGGATGAAAGAGCTTCGTGATATATTCGAAGCTGTTAATGAAGAGATCCGCACTCTTTCTGATGAACAGAAGAGCGGCGAAGACCGCCTTGCTGCAATCAAAGAGATCCTTACAGGCAGTGATGAGAAGATAAGAGAAGCAAGAAACATTGCTATGCAGCAAAAGTCCAAGCTTGATGCTCTTGCTAATCTTACTGAAAGATATGAAGGCTACGGCGGTGCTGTAAAGCGTGTCATGGAACAAAAGGATCACAATCCCGGCGTTATAGGTGTTGTAGCCGACATTATCAAAACCGATAAAAAGTATGAAACTGCTATAGAGACAGCTCTTGGCGGAAGTATCCAGAACGTCGTAACAAAGGACGAGGCTACTGCCAAGAAGATGATCGCTTACCTTAAGGAGACCAAGGGAGGCCGTGCTACATTCCTTCCTCTTACAGCCCTTAAGAACCAGCAGGAATTCAGGAATAAAGAAGCTCTTAATGAAAAGGGGGCCATAGGACTTGCTGATGGACTTGTTAAGATCGAGGATGAATACAGGCCCGTAGCAGCCAACCTTCTCGGAAGAGTACTTGTAGTTGATAACGTAGACAATGCTACCAAGATCGCAGCCAAGTATAACTACAGCATCAGAATGGTAACACTTGAGGGTGAACTCCTTATGCCGGGCGGTGCTATCTCAGGTGGTGCCTTCAAGAATTCATCCAATCTTCTTGGTAGAAGACGTGAGATGGATGACCTGGAAAAAGAAGTTAAGGAAAAGCTTGAAGAAGCTAGAAAGCTCGAAGAAGAGGTCGCAAATGTAAGACAGGAGCGTAACACACTTCGTGCAAGCCTCGAAACCACAAGACTTAAGCTTCAGAACAAGTTCATTGAACAAAATACTGCAAGACTCAATGTAGTAAGAGAAGAAGAGAAGCAGAAGGAAGAAGCTACATCTTTTGAATCTCTGAAAAATGAAAACCTTGATATCGAGAATCAGGTAGCAGATATCGAGAAGCAGGAGAATGAAACCAAGGCTAAACTTGAAGAATCTCTCCAGATAGAAAAAGATTGTCAGGCTAAAGTTGAGGAATATGCAAGTGAACTTTCTGAACTCTCCAAATCTGAAGAAGCAGCTGCTTCTGAAGTGTCCAAGTGGGAGATGGAGATCGCCAAGGTATCCCAGAGACTTGAATTCCAGCAGGAGAACCTGTCAAGAATTGATGAAGAGATAGCTACAAGGCAGAAAGACCTTGATGAAGTTGTAGAACATATCGAATCTTCAAAGAGTGAACTTGAACAGAAGAATGCTGATATAGAAGAGATCACTAAAACTATGGAAGCTTCTGTTACAAGCAGTAAAGAAAATAAAGAAAAGCTCGAGAAGATACAGCATACAAGAGAAGAGATTTCATTAAAGCAAAAGAATTTCTTTGAAGTACGAGAAAAGCTTGCTGAAGCAAAGTCTTCACTTGACAGAGAGGTTAACAGACTCTCTACTCAGAAAGAAAAACTAGATTCTCAGATAGAAGGACTTATCAACTACATGTGGGATGAGTATGAGATTACTCTCACAGCAGCTTCCCAGATGAGAGATCCTGAGCTTACAGATGCTTCTTCCATGAAGAAGGAGATCGGACAGCTCAAGAACGCCATAAGAGATCTTGGAGACGTCAATGTTAATGCTATAGAGGATTACAAGAATGTATCCGAAAGGTATACATTCCTTAAGACCCAGCATGATGATCTTGTGGCCGCTGAAGAACAGCTGCGCGTTATCATTGCAGATCTTGACGAGTCCATGAGAACTCAGTTCAAACAGCAATTTAAGCTTATCAGCGAACAGTTCGATAAAGTATTTAAAGAGATGTTTGGAGGCGGACACGGAACTCTCGAAATAGATGAATCTGTGGATATCCTCGAAGCAGGCATCAAGATCATAGCTCAGCCCCCGGGCAAGAAGCTTGTAAACATGAACATGATGTCCGGTGGAGAGAAGGCTCTGACCGCGATCGCACTTTTATTTGCGATCCAGAATCTTAAGCCTTCGCCCTTCTGTCTATTGGACGAGATCGAGGCGGCGCTTGATGAAAATAACGTCGTGCGCTTTGCCAAATATCTGCATAAATTAAAAGATACTCAGTTCATTGTAATTACGCATCGTCGTGGTACAATGGAAAGTGCAGACAGACTCTATGGTATAACCATGCAGGAAAAGGGTGTGTCAGCACTTGTAAGTGTTAATCTCATTGATAAGGAGCTAACGAACTAGTGGCAGGATTTTTTTCAAGGCTCAAAGGTGGTCTTTCAAAAACAAGAGACAATATGGTGAAAGGGCTGGATAATGTTTTTTCCGGCTATTCAGAAATTGACGGTGACTTCTACGACGATCTGGAAGAGACACTGATCATGGGTGATATCGGCGTTAATGCAACAAGCCGCATCCTTGACAGGCTTCGCTCCCAGGTAGAAGAGAAGAAGATCCGTTCAACGGTAGAGTGCCGTGATCTTCTGATCCAGGATATCAGGGAACAGATGCATACTGATGAGCATGCATACGATTTTGAGAATCAGAAATCAGTTCTTTTCATCATAGGTGTTAATGGTGTTGGTAAGACTACATCTGTTGGCAAGCTTGCATCAATATATAAGAACAAGGGCAAAAAAGTCCTTGTAGCAGCGGCTGATACCTATAGAGCGGCAGCTACAGAGCAGCTTGAGGAGTGGACTAACAGGGCAGGAGTTCCTCTTGTAAAGGGAGCTGAAGGCGCAGACCCTGCAAGTGTTATCTTTGATGCTGTTAACTCTGCCAAGGCCAAAGATATTGATATACTGATTGTAGATACTGCAGGAAGACTTCATAACAAGAAGAATCTTATGGAAGAGCTTCGTAAGATGAACAGGATCCTTGATAACCATCTTCCTGATTACAAGCGTGAAAACCTCATCGTTCTTGATGGAACAACAGGTCAGAACGCGATGTCACAGGCAAGGGAATTTGGAGAAGTCACTGATCTTACAGGTATCATCCTGACCAAGATGGATGGAACCTCAAAGGGCGGAATAGCAGTAGCTATCGTTAGTGAACTTAATATACCCGTTAAATATATTGGTGTTGGTGAATCACTGGATGATCTTGAGAGATTCGAGCCTCAGGAATTTGTTGATGCTCTTTTTGATATCGATCATGAAGAAAGAGTAAGGCTCGATCAGGATATTGTAGCAAGAAAGCTTTCATCTGGAGAAATGGACAGCTCTCAGCTTACAGAAGAGGAAGCGATAGACATCCTGACAAGGCACTAAGATGATTTTTTGTACATTGAAGTTCTAAACATGTACTGATCACAACATGTAATAAAAACAGGATAGAACATTAGACTAAAATGCTTTATCCTGTTTTTATGAATATATATATCTGCAGTTCATAACATGCAGAAGAAAATATCTATCTACACAACTAGGAAGGGAACAGGAAATGTCGGAAGAGAAGAAGATGACCCTTGATAAGTTCGAGGAGGCTTGCGAGCAGGTCAAAAAAGTTACACTTGAGACGAAACTCATGTACAGCGACTATTTTTCAGCGCAGTCAGGCAATAAAGTTTATTTAAAGCCTGAGAACATGCAAAGAACAGGCGCTTATAAGGTTAGAGGTGCTTACTACAAGATAAGCACGATGTCAGATGAGGACCGTAAAAAGGGTCTTATCACAGCATCAGCAGGTAACCATGCACAGGGTGTTGCATATGCAGCAAGACAGTATGGTGTTCACGCAACAATAGTAATGCCAACTACAACTCCCCTTATTAAGGTTAATCGTACCAAGGCACTTGGGGCAGAAGTAGTACTTCAGGGCGATGTGTATGATGAAGCCGAAGCCTACGCTAAAAAGCTTGCTAAGGAAAAAGGATACACATTTGTTCATCCATTCAATGACCTTGACGTAGCAACAGGTCAGGGAACCATTGCAATGGAGATCTTCAAGGAACTTCCTACAGTTGACTATATACTTGTACCGATAGGTGGTGGCGGACTTGTTAGTGGTGTAAGCACACTTGCAAAGCTCCTTAATCCCAAGATCAAGGTGGTAGGTGTTGAGCCATCCGGCGCAGCATGTATGAATGCTTCCATCAAGGAAGGCAAAGTAGTTACACTTCCCGGAGTTAACACAATTGCTGATGGTACAGCTGTTAAGACACCTGGAGATAAGATTTTCCCATATGTTCAGGAGAATGTTGACCAGATCATCAAGGTTGATGATGAAGACCTTGTTGTAGCATTCCTTGATATGGTCGAGAATCACAAGATGATCGTTGAAAATTCAGGACTTCTTTCTGTAGCAGCTTTAAAGCAACTCAGATGTAAGGATAAAAAGGTTGTTTGCGTCCTTTCAGGTGGTAACATGGATGTCATCACAATGTCATCCGTTGTTCAGCAGGGTCTTATCAGAAGAGACAGGATCTTCACAGTATCAGTCCTTCTTCCGGATAAGCCTGGCGAACTTTCCAGAGTTTCAGGCGTTATCGCTGAACTTGGAGGCAATGTAATCAAACTTGAACACAATCAGTTCGTATCAATAAATCGCAATGCTGCTGTAGAGCTGCGAATTACACTTGAAGCCTATGGAACTGAGCATAAGACTCAGATCACACAGGCTCTTGAGGAAAAGGGATATCGTCCCAGACTGGTAACAACCCAGATCTGAGATATTCTCCAAGAGGTAGGTTTTTCCTATGACTAAGAGAAAAAACTTACAAAAACTGATAGTTAATTATTTTTTGATCACGGTCGGTTCCTTTCTCTACGGCATCGGTACGGCCATTTTTAGTGATCCTAATAATATTGCGCCTGGTGGTTTTACAGGTGTAGCTATTGTACTTAACAGAATTTTATCAGGCATAAACATAGGTGGTCTTGAAATACCGCTTGGAACAGGTACCTGGTTCCTGATCCTTAATATCCCTGTTTTGATATTGGGAACATGGAAATTCGGTTTTCATTTTATCTGTTCAACACTGTATGCCACAGGTATGATCTCGTATTTTACTGATTTCATACACAAATACGGAGAACCGTTCTTTGTTCATGATATGGTCCTTGCTTCCATATTTGGAGGACTCCTTGCCGGTGTTGCCATGGCAATAATATTCCAGCAGGGCGCAACGAGCGGCGGATCTGATATTATTATCAAGATCTTAAGACTCCGTTACCCGCATATTAAGACCGGCGGCATCTTATTTATAACAGACGTATTTGTTATTGCTTTTGCAGCAATTGTTATTAAAGATATACCTGCAGCGCTATACGCATTCGTAACAGTGTTTATAAATGGTATAGCTCTTGATAAGGTTCTGTACGGAAGTGATGAGGCTAAACTTCTTTTCATCATATCCGACAGAAACGCATCTATTACCAGGAGACTTCTTAAGGAACTCGATCTTGGTGTGACACACGTATATGGTCAGGGGGCTTACTCCGGTAAGGATAAGAAAGTTATCATGTGCGTTGTCAGAAAGAGGATTTCGCCTCAGGCACAGAAGATTGTCAAAGAGGAAGATCCTGAAGCATTCATGATCATAACTTCTGCAACTGAGATATATGGCGAAGGTTACAAGAGTTATTTTGATGATGAGATCTAGTGTACTGTTTCATTTGCAATTGGACCTAAGATGAACGAGTCAGTATGACTTTTTGTCACTTCGCTCCAAAAGTCATGTAAATAGGCCAATTGAGAACACCTTCGGTGCCTAGCCTATTTACCTACCGATTCACTTTCTTACGAAATCCGCAGTAAATGCGGATTTCTGATTCAAAGTTGCGAAAACATATACTATTATTACTACATAACAGGGGAATAATATGGCAAATAGAAAGAACAGGAAACTAATTCACGCGGCAGTTACTACTCAGAATATCATTTCGATAATTCTGCTTAGTCTTATTGCGATAGTTACCTTGAGTTTTTCTATTGCCATACTCCTTAGAAATGCAGCTTTGAGAAAAGAAAATGAAGCCTACAGGGCACAGCTGGATTCCATTCAGGAAGAAGGCTACTATACCGTATCCGAGACAGATACTATGGTAAAAGATGCTTATGAAGGCGGCTATGATGAGGCAAAACAGGAAGTTCTCGATACGGTAAGAGAGCAGCTTGAGTCAGGTACAAGCATTACATCTACTGTACGCAGCATGTTCCCTGATCAGATCCTTATCGCCAAGGATGGAAGATATTATTTTATCCCCATCGACAAGTCACTTGCACTTAATTCTTTTACCGATACTGATTTTGCAAAGAATGATTCCGGAATCCTTGAATATGAGGGATCAAATGCAGCGGTTCTTGGTACACTTGGACTTGATGTGTCCAAGTTCCAGGGCGAGATCGACTGGGAAAGCGTTGCAGATGCCGGCGTAGAATATGCTTTTATCAGAGTAGGTAACAGAGGTACTTCTACAGGCAAGATCGTAGAAGATGAATATTTTAAAGCCAATATCGAAGGTGCTATCAAGGCTGGAATAGAAGTTGGCGTATACTTCTACTCATCAGCTATAAACGAGGATGAGGCTTTGGAAGAAGCCAAGTTCGTCCTTGATGCTATTGAGCCATACGAGGTTACATATCCTGTAGTTATAGATATTGAAAGGCCTGACAGCGCTGATTATAGAACTCAGAGCGTATCTCAGGACGAGATGACAGATATAGCTCTTAAATTCTGCGATACAGTTAAGGGCGCTGGCTATACTCCCATGATCTATGGTAATAACGAGACCTTTGCTCTTATACTTGATATGTCAAGGCTTGAAGGTATCGATAAGTGGGTAGCATTTTATGGCGTTCCTCTTTACTTCCCATATGAGTTTACGATCTGGCAGTATTCAGCAGCCGGTAAGATAGATGGTATAAAAGGTGAAGTAGATCTCAATATCTGTGTTCAAAAAGGATGGTAAGCATGTCCGAAGAATTCAACCCCTCAGTAGAATATGAGCAGAAAGGTTATCTTAACTGCGATTTCCGCCTTTTTCACATAGATGAATCCAAGGCTATAGATACGCCCTGGCACTATCATGATTTTGACAAGATAGTTTTTTTCCTAAGAGGTGATGTTCAGTATGCGGTTGAAGGCCGTGAATATGAACTTCGTCCCTATGATATCGTAATTGTTCCCCATCACAGTATTCATAAGGTTACAGCTTCCGCTAAGGAAGGCTATGAGCGTTACGTGCTTTATGTTAAGCCCGAAACGCTTGTTCGTCTTGGTAAAACTCAGGAAGTTACTGTCCATGAGGGCAAAAAGCTTTCCGGAAAAACAAAGGATCATGACCTTGATCTTTGTTTTAATATGACTTCAAAGACCAAGACTAATCTGGTTCATTTTGATGCGGGTATCACATCTGAGCTTATGGACAAGTTCAGGACTTTGGAAGATGTTATCAGATCAGAAGAGGATCTTTACTGCGCGGGGCTTCGCATTCACGTAAGTCTCATTCAGCTCCTTATCGGGCTTAATGAAGCCTGCTTCAAGCACCCTGATGCATTTATGGAAAAGGCCAGATACAATCGCAAGGTCATAGACATAATCGATTACATTATGGAGCATCTTGGAGATGATCTGTCCATAGACAAGATTTCTGACGAGTTCTATATAAGCAAGTATCACATGATGCGTATCTTTAAGGCTGAGACCGGCTACAGTGTCCATCAGTACATTATGGAAAAAAGGATCCTGCGTGCAAGAGATCTGATCATCGCAGGAGAACCGGCCATGTCAGCTTCTATCGAATCGGGATTCCACGATTACTCATCCTTTTGTAAGGCATTTCGCAAGGCTACAGGGAAATTGCCGTCTGACTATGTTGCAAATATCTGATAAGCGCTACGCGGTAAGGTATAAGCAAGGGCACTAATATTGGATTTTGTTAAGGGGTCAAGAAAAAATACTTGACACACATCCCTTGCTCATGTATTATAGTCAAGGCGCATATTTTATGTGCGCATTTTGTGCATTTAAAATAGACTGTAAGATGTGTGACTGAGGTGTTTACATGAGCGAGGTCGGCAAGATCATCGAACAGGGCATGCTGTATGATTTCTATGGAGATCTGCTTACTGCCCATCAGAAAGAAATATACGAAGATCTGGTCTATAATGACATGTCGCTTAATGAGATCGCCGCAGAATACGGCATCAGCAAGCAGGGTGTGCATGATCTGATAAAGAGATGTACACAGACAATGCAGGGATATGAAGACAAGCTTCATATGATCTCAAGATTTAATGCCATAAGAGCAGATGCACAGAAGATGAAAAACATAATTGATAATACTGACGAAGAATTCCCTGACAGGAAGGAGATCATCAGATTATCCGACCACATAATAGAGGAACTTATCTAATGGCTTTTGAAAGCTTATCTGATAAACTACAAAATGTATTTAAGAAACTTCGCGGCAAAGGTCGTCTCACTGAAGAAGACGTTAAGATAGCCCTTAAAGAGGTTAAGATGGCTCTTCTTGAAGCTGATGTTAGCTTTAAGGTTGTAAAGCAGTTCATAGCTGCTGTACAGGAGAGAGCAGTCGGCGAAGATGTTATGAACGGCCTTAATCCTGGCCAGATGGTCATCAAGATCGTTAACGAAGAGATGATCAGCCTTATGGGTTCTGAAACAACTGAGATTCAGTTCAAACCCGGTAAGGAGATAACTGTTATCATGATGGCAGGTCTTCAGGGTGCAGGTAAGACAACTACCGCAGCCAAGATAGCAGGCAAGCTCAAATCAAGGGGTAAATTCCCATTGCTTGTAGCCTGCGATATATATCGTCCTGCAGCTATCGAACAGTTACGTGTTAATGCCCAGAAGCAGGTGGTTGACTTCTATGAAGAAGGAACTAACGTATCACCTGTTGATATAGCAAAGCATGCCATTGACTATGCATCAAAGAACAACAAGAACGTTGTAATCCTTGATACAGCCGGACGTCTCCAGATTGATGAGGACATGATGAATGAGCTCATCAATATCAAGAAGGAAGTCGATGTATTCCAGACTATCCTTGTTGTAGACGCCATGACCGGTCAGGAAGCTGTTAATGTAGCTTCCGAGTTCAATGAGAAGGTCGGAGTAGATGGCATAATCCTTTCTAAGCTTGATGGTGATACCAGAGGCGGTGCTGCACTTTCAACAAGAGCAGTTACAGGCAAGCCTATCCTCTACGTAGGTATGGGCGAGAAGCTCTCAGATCTTGAGCAGTTCTATCCTGACCGTATGGCTAACCGAATCCTGGGAATGGGAGATGTGCTCACTCTTATTGATAAGGCTGTTGAAGCCAATCAGGAGATGGACATCGCTGCAGAAGCAGACATGGCCGCACGTCTCAAGAAAGGTAAGTTCGATTTCGAGATGTATCTCGAGAGCATGAAGCAGATGCGTAAGCTTGGCGGACTTGGAAGTATTCTTTCAATGCTTCCCGGTGGCAACAAAATAAGCTCTGATCAGCTCCCTGATGAAAAAGAACTTGCAAGAATGGAAGCAATCGTGCTTTCAATGACACCTGAGGAAAGACGTAATCCTAAGCTCATGAGCCCTTCAAGAAAGAAGAGAATTGCTGATGGCTCAGGTAACGATATAGCAGTTGTTAACAGATTCATCAAGAACTTTGAGCAGTCTCAGAAAGTCATGAAGCAGCTTGGCGGAATGAAAAAGGGCAAGCACGGCGGATTTGGCAACATGATGAACATGGGCAGAATGCTCGGTGGTAACAATAAATTCTTCTAAAGAATTTATACATAACAAGTTTGAAACAGCCTATAATAGACTGATTTTCATATAATAACTATTTTTTATTTTTTATCTAATGGAGGATATTAGAAATGGCAGTAAAGATCAGATTAAAGAGAATTGGTAAGAAGAAGACACCTTTCTACAGAATCATCGTAAGTGATGCAAAGGCTCCTGTACAGGGTAAGTTCGTTGATGAGATCGGAACATACGATCCTAACACAAATCCTGGAACAGTTAAGGTAGACGCTGAAAAGGCTCAGAAGTGGCTTGCTAATGGTGCTCAGCCTACAGATACAGTAGCTAAGATCTTCAAGATGGCAGGCGTTCACAAGAACTAATCCAAATTTGAAGTTCCTAATGCTTTAAAGACAACGATAGCCGGAGGTGGACATCACTATGAAAGAATTAGTCGAGGTAATCGCAAAGGCTTTAGTCGATAATCCGGGAGAAGTTGTTGTTACCGAGAAGGACGACGGCCGTAACATCACTATTGAGTTACACGTTGCTGCTTCTGATATGGGTAAAGTAATTGGTAAGCAGGGTAGAATAGCAAAAGCAATCCGCTCTGTTGTGAAGGCAGCATCTACACGCGAAGATAAGCACGTAGACGTTGAAATTGTCTGACAGTATAACCATTTACAGCTTCCGGGAGCTAAATGAATTTGCCTTCCCACAGACTTAAGGTTTAAGTCTGTGGGAAGATTTTATTTTTTTAGAAAATATGATTTTTGAATGAGGTGACAATGGATTTCCATGTTATGACTCTTTTTCCGGAGATGGTCTCACAGGGCCTTTCTACCAGTATTCTTGGAAGGGCTATGAGTAAGAATCTTATATCTCTTGAGTGTATCAACATAAGAGATTATTCCGCAGATCAAAAACATCACAAGGTTGATGATTATACATATGGCGGCGGTGCAGGAATGCTCATGCAGGCTCAGCCTGTCTATGACTGTTACAAAAGCCTCGAAAGCCGCATCGATTCATCTCACACAAAGCGCGTCATATATGTAACCCCTCAGGGTAAGGTGTTTAACCAGCAGCTGGCAGCTGAGTTTGCCCAGGCTGATGACCTTATTTTTCTGTGTGGTCACTATGAAGGCATTGATGAGAGAGTTCTTGAAGAGATAGTTACCGACTATGTTTCTATAGGTGATTATGTCCTTACAGGAGGCGAGCTTCCGGCTATGGTCATGATAGATACCATATCAAGACTTGTTCCCGGAGTTCTTAATAATGACATCTCGGCAGAGACAGAATCTTTTACCGATGGTCTTCTTGAGTACCCCCAGTATTCAAGACCTGAAGAGTGGATGGGCAAAAAAGTTCCGCCGATCCTTTTGTCAGGAGATCACAAAAAGGTAGATGAGTGGCGTCTTCAGATGTCACTTGAAAGAACTAAGGAAAGACGTCCTGAGCTCTATGAAGCCTGGATGGCGGCGCATCCACCCAAGCCGCCCAAGAAGCGCAGAAGGCGCAGGAAAAGCAGTGCGGGTGAAAATGAGATAATTACTGAAAACAGCACTGCACAAGAGAATTCCAATAATACAGAAAACACAGACAATTCTTGATCAAAAAAGGAGAAGACATGCCATATACACAGAAATTTCAGGTTGGTGTAATTGCATCTACACACGGAATACGTGGCGAAGTAAACGTTTTTCCGACAACAGATGATCCTAAACGTTTTAAACTTTTAAAAGAAGTTACTATGGAAAGCGAGCGTGAGGGAGCTGTTCTTCTTCATGTTCAGAGTGTCAGATTTTTCAAAAAGTTTGTTATCGTTAAGTTCAAAGAATTTGATGATATCAACCAGGTTGAGAGATTCCGAGGCAATATACTGACAGTCCCAAGAGAGCAGGCAGTTAAGCTTGAAGAGGGTGAATATTATATTCAGGATCTTATTGGAATCGATATCGTTGATGAAGATGACAATAAGCTTGGTAAGCTCGTAGATGTCATTCAGACAGGTGCTAATGACGTATATGAGATGGAGAGAGCAGATGGCGGCCCAAACGTCCTTATACCCGCTATCAAGCAGTGTATCCTTGATGTAAATCTTGATACCAATATCATGAAGATCCACGTTATGGATGGACTTATGTAAGAGCAATAGGCCGCTTTCCGGACATGGCAAATAAAATCAACGTCTCATGTGAAAATGACCTTGATTTTTCTAAGTGTCTTATCCACTTCCGTAAACACGCTGTACTCACGTTCCTAAGACACTAAGAAAAATCAAGAACATTTTCAAAATCGACTTTTGATTTTATTTGCCATGTCCGGAAAGCTACGTTATTGAAAGCTCTAAGCATTTTGGACTTAAGAAAATGAGGCTTTATGCCGATAGTCTTTAAGGCTTGGTTTCGTTTTTTGCGTACATATAGTGTACAGTTAATACTATTTTTATCATATTTCAGGAGGCTATGATGATTGATTATACCGAAGGTTCAGGACTGCAGTATCATATTGGCGTTAGTTCTGAGATGGTAGGCGAGTATGTTATTCTTCCGGGTGATCCGGGACGTTGCGAGAAGATCGCAGCTTATTTTGAAGATGCTAAGAAAGTCGGACAGAATCGCGAATTTACAACTTATACAGGAATGCTTGCCGGTCGCAAGGTAAGCGTAACATCAACTGGTATCGGTGGCCCTTCTGCAGCTATCTGCATGGAAGAGCTTGCCAGATGCGGAGTTAAGACATTTATCAGAGTTGGTACATGCGGCGGTATGCAGACAAATGTTCTTGGCGGTGACCTTATAATTGCAAGCGGCGCCGTAAGAATGGAAGGAACAAGTAAGGAATATGCTCCTATTGAGTTCCCTGCTGTTGCTGATTTTGATGTAACAAGAGCCCTTGTAGATGCAGCAGAAGCTAAAGAGTATCCTTATCACGTAGGCGTTGTAGAATGTAAGGATTCCTTCTATGGCCAGCATGAGCCTGAGAAGAAGCCTGTTTCTTACGAGCTTGAGAATAAATGGAAAGCATGGATGAGATGCGGCGTACTGGCTTCTGAGATGGAGTCTGCAGCTTTATATACAGTTGCACCTACACTTAAGGTTAAGTGTGGTACGATCCTCCTTACAGTAGCTAACCAGGAGCGTGCTAAGCTTGGTCTTCCTAATCCTCAGGTACACGATACAGGCAAGGCTATCGAGATAGCTGTAGATGCTATCAAGCGCCTTATTGAGAGTGAGGAAAAGAAATAAGTCAAAAAACATAAACGATATCTTGACTATACGACATCTTTTATGTTATTATACTTAAGTTGCAATAAATAGACGGTCCTCTGTTGCTGGTTTACCGAGGGTAAGCAGACATGGCATTATAGAACGTCCATTATAAGGAGATACAAAGATGACAATTATTGAAGAACTCGAGAAAGAGCAGCTGAATGCTAACGCACCTAAATTCGAAACTGGTGATACTATTAAGGTATACGCTAAGATCGTTGAAGGTGAGCGTACAAGAACACAGGTTTTCGAAGGAACTGTTAAGAAGATCCAGGGTGGTTCAAACCGCGCTACATTCACAGTTCGTAAGATTGCTTACGGCGTAGGCGTTGAGAAGACATGGCCTCTTCACTCTCCACTTGTTGAGAAGGTTGAAGTTGTTCGTAAGGGTAAAGTTAGACGTGCTAAGCTTAACTACCTTGTTGGACTTACAGGCAAAAAGGCTAAGGTTAAGGAAGCTAAATAATCTTTTCTTGATTGTCGAAAACACAGGCAGCCACAATCGCATTCGCGATTGTGGCTGTTTTTTTGATTATGGCTGAAGCTTCGTGCTTATAAAATTGAATAAGGCTTTGCCTATTCCTGAGGCTGGCCGTTAATAAATGATTTGGGGGTCGTGAAAATCATATAAAATTCAAGGCATGATATCTGGAATAAATATATTCCGGGATTCACAAACTCGCTTCGCTCAAACAGGTGAATCCCAAGCAGAATATATTCATTCCATCTATCAAGCTCTTGAATTTAATATGATTTTCAAAGACCCCCAAATCATTTATTAACGGCCAGCCTCAGGAATATGTAAGTTATTGGATGTTTTATAAGTGCGAAGCTTCAGCTGTTAAGAAAATGTAATAAATGTGAAAAAGATAATCAAAAAAAGCTTGCATTCGTCAATTATTATTATTATTATTTATGGTTTTATCGTTTGTAAGGAAAAAGGGGATTTTCTTACGGGGATGTTTAGGATAAACATCAATAGCTTTAATTGTGGGAGTTGAAAAAAGTTTGCAGGGAACATTTTATTCTTGCTGTATTCACAGCATATAAATCTCACAGTAAAAAAGTAACTATACGATATCTATAAATTATCAGGTAATAGTATTTGCTAAGGTATTATATTCAGCTATTCTGATGGCGTATAGATAACGTTTGTATAGTAATTTAAAAAACTAGATTTTGGAGGCTTGTATGAAGAAAAAAATTATTGCATTACTTTTGGTTACAGCGACTCTTGTATCAGCCTGTGGTGCAGAGGAGGAAACATCAAAAGAAGATATTGAGATTAACGAGACAGAAGAAACACCAAAGGCTGATTCTGTTTCTACAACTGATGACGAAGAGGTAGCTAAAACAGATGGAGAAGAAACTGCAACAAGTGGAGATGCAACTACTACAGATGGAAATATGGCTACAGGTGGCGCACTTGCAGTAAACGATACAGGGAAAACATATGAAGAGGCATCTGTAACAATAGAACAAAGTGATGTTAATAGTAATTTATGGATAATTACAAATAAATCGTCAGCTACATATCGTGTGATTACTGGTGGTTCGCAAGATCCTGATGGATTTTGGCCAAGGGATAGTTATTTTGCGCCAGGTGAAGTTCTATATTATTTTACATCGCCAGATGAAGCTGAAAATGTTAATGATTTATTTTTGTTTGCAGAAGATGACATAAGTAATATGGGAGAAGATTATGATACTCAGTGTTCGGTTGTAACCATTTCATATGATTCATCTAAATATGATGAGTCAGCAATATATGAACGTGGTTATGCCCTTTATTCGCTAGATGATGTTTGGGATAAGTATAAATTAGACGTATGTTATCCGAATATGGAATCGGTAAAAGATTATACACATGTTATTTATTTTAGACTTTTCGATGCAGATGGAAATGTAATTTATGAACCTGCCGATTTGGAACAATTTAAAGACTTGGCAAATAGAGAATACTTTGATATATGGGAAGGCCTGTTGGCAGATCCATCTATCATTTCAAATTGGGACCATGCAGAATTCTATATAACAACGCGAACTTAATATTTGATTTTATATTTTTACCCTCTCTTTTGTGGCAAAAGAGAGGGATTGTTGTGCTATAGTATAACAAAAGTAAAATTTCTATGATGGTTATAATTGTATATGTATATTTGGTTTGTTTCGTAAAATGTCTGGATTTAGCATTTGATTTATTGTTTATTACTGCATCAAATATTTAATGCTCAGCATATAGGAATGCTTCACCCATATCAAGTATTTATTGATTCGCCAGATACCGCTGAGATCATAGAGGTATATAACTATGAATGGACAGATGAAGAACTTTAATAATTATTATAAACAACTAGAAACTATGGATTTAAATCCTGTTTCAGCAAAAGACTTGCCGCATGTAAAAGTGGATATTAGAGGTGCTATAGCTTATGCAAAGAAATTAGGCAAGCAGGTGTTTGAAATGACGGATGAAGAAAAGCGAAGGTTTATGCGCACATATTAAGTATTTAGATACAAGATAAAATAAAAAAGTGTTTCTATGACGGATCATCATAGAAGCGCTTTTTTTTCTATAAAATGCATATTTGTGGTAAAATAAAAAGAGTGCTTATTTGAGATGGCACTTGGACTTATGGCTTTCTGTAGAGGCAAAGGTCTGTAATTTCGTAGTAAGGCAGGATCAGGTAATGGCATTCAGACGAAGAAGGAAAAATGAATTTCATCTTGAATATCACAACAAGAAGAAAAAGATAACTCCCCAGATCATAAGGGAAGTACTGTCGTGGGTGTTCTATACGGTTGTTGCGATAGTGATAGCAGCAATGCTTGTTATGGGCTTTGGCAAGAGTGTTGAGCTTGTCGGAGATTCAATGGAGCCGAGCCTTTATGCGGACCAGTATGTACTTGTGAATAAGGTATCGACTTATCTTACAGGGCCTTCAAGGGGTGACATCATAGCTTTTTTGCCAAATGGAAATACTAATTCACATTATTATGTCAAAAGAGTAGTGGCTCTGCCGGGTGAGACGGTTCAGATAATTGATGGAGCGCTGTATATAAACGGGACTATGCAGGTAACTGATTCTGAAGTTTATGATAAGATGGAAGAGGCAGGAATAGCTGCAAGCCCCATAAAGCTTGGTGCGGATGAATATTTCGTGCTGGGTGATAACAGAAACAGTTCGGAAGATAGCCGAAGTGCCAATATCGGAGTTGTTAAAGAGAGCTGGATACTTGGAACTGTATGGTATGCATACGGCGGTGAACAGGGCTCTTCTGGTATTGTGGGTAGCGGCGATTGAGATTGAAGCCAATGATTAAAATTGATATGTTTTCGCAACTTTGAATCAGAAATCCGCATTTACTGCGGATTTCGTAAGAAAGTGAATCGGTAGGTAAATAGGCCCAACACCGAAGGTGTTCTTAATTGGCCTATTTACATGACTTTTGGAACGAAGTGACAAAAAGTCATAGTAATAGTTTTAATCGTGTTTTTGAAAAAATACTAAAAACACACATTTAAAACTTTTGGTAAAAAGGAGATTTATGAATTATCAGTGGTATCCCGGTCATATGACCAAAGCAGTGAGAATGATGAAGGAGAATATAGGTCTTGTAGACATGATCGTAGAGATCACAGACGCAAGGATTCCTGTATCAAGCCGTAATCCTGACATCGATGAGCTTGGTAAAGGTAAGCAGAGGCTTATCATTCTTAATAAAGCAGATTTATCAGACCCTGAGAAGAATAATCAGTGGGTTGAATATTACAGATCACAGGGATATATGGCAGCTCTTCTTGATTCCCGTACCTCAAAGGATATGGGCAAGATCAAAAAGCTTATGGAAGAGACCTGTGCAGATAAGATAGCAAGAGATAAGGCAAGGGGCATTGTGAATCGTCCTATAAGAGCTATGGTTGCAGGTATTCCTAATGTTGGTAAGTCAACATTTATCAATCACTTAACAGGTAAAGCAGCTGCCAAGACCGGTAATAAACCAGGCGTTACAAAGGGAAAACAGTGGATCATGCTTGGTAAGACTTTGCAGCTTCTTGATACTCCAGGTATCCTGTGGCCTAAGTTTGAAGACCAGACAGTAGGCGCGCATCTTGCTATGATCGGTTCCATGAATGATGACAACATAGACAGCGGAGAACTGGCTATAGACCTTATCAAGGAGCTTGAAAGCGACTATGCACAGGCTGTATATAAGACGTATAATATAACAGATGAGGATGTTGAAAACGCAGTTGAAGAAGAGCACCTCATGACTAACTATTCAGGAATGCTTTGTGCTGTTGCCAAGGCAAGAAATCTTCTTCTTCCGGGAGCAAGACCTGATTATATGCGCGCAGCTAATCTTATTCTTGACGATTTCCGTGCAGGAAGGCTTGGCCGCATAACTCTTGAGAATACACCTGAAAATTGAAGAAAGTGGCTCGCATTTTAGAAAAAAGCGAGTTTGATAATGGCAAACTGAAAGGGGAGGAATGTCTTTTTAAGAAAGGCAAAGGACATAACAATGGAAGAAAACAACAGTACTTTTCATAAGGTGGTAAAAGAAATTGCATCTACACTTATCTATATCGCAGCGGTAGTGCTTATCACGTTTCTCTTCATCACATTCGTTGCGCAAAGGACCGAAGTAAGTGGACATTCTATGATGAACACACTTCAGGACAAGGATTCTCTCGTGGTATCCAAGATATCTTACGAGATTGGGGACCCTGAGAGGTTCGATATAGTTGTATTCCCGCATGTAGATGCCTTTGGGAACAGTACCTATTTTATCAAAAGAATAATAGGACTGCCTGGGGAAACTGTAAGGATCGACCTTGAGGGCAATATCTATATCAATGAGCAGAAGCTTGTGGAAAGCTATGGCCGCGAAGTTATCAAAAATCCGGGAGTAGCTTATGAAGGTGTGACTCTGGGACCTGATGAATACTTCGTTATGGGCGATAACCGCAACGATTCCATGGATTCACGTTATGAAGATGTTGGAAACATCAAGCGTGACGAGCTTGTGGGTAAGGCATGGCTTCGAATTTATCCGTTTGACAGCTTTGGAGTTGTGAAATAAGCATGATGTGACAAGAAGCGTATCAGCGCTGGCTGTTCATGATGTGGACTGAAAAAAATACTGGAATGGACTAATACAGATGGAATCTATATCACAGATCAAAGATTACTATAAATCCCTTAGCATATATGAGTATGAAACTTTTGTTGAAAAGTATGCTGATGATGACCGTGATGGCATTAAAAAGCTTGTAGAATCAGCTAATAAGAAAATAAAAGCTCTCGAAGCAGAGAGAGCTCGCACGGAAAAAATGAAAGAATTCGAGCGCAGATATGAGGAAATGGGCTATGTCTGCGGTATCGATGAAGTCGGAAGAGGCCCTCTGGCCGGTCCTGTGTGCGCAGGAGCAGTAATACTGCCTAAGGACACAGAAATTCTGTATCTAAACGATTCTAAAAAGTTATCCGAAAAAAAGAGAGAAGAGCTTTACGATATCATCATGGAAAAGGCAGTAGGAGCTGCAGTTGCTTTTGCAAGTCCTGAAAGGATCGATGAGATCAATATACTTCAGGCGGACTACGAAGCTATGGCAGAAGCTGTAGGTAAGCTTCCGGTGCGTCCTGACATCCTCCTTCTTGATGCCGTGCATGTTCCTCAGCTTGAAGAATACAAGCAGGTATCTATCATAAAAGGTGATGCCAAGTCTGTATCAATAGCTGCAGCAAGCATTATTGCCAAGGTTACAAGAGACAGACTTATGAAAGAGCTTGACGAGAAGTATCCCCAGTACGGATTTGCATCCAACAAGGGTTACGGAAGCGCAGCTCATATAGAAGCACTCAAAAAGTACGGCCCGTGTGAGATCCACAGAAGGTCTTTTATCGGGAATTTTATTTGATTGTTGTACGTTGCAAGTATATGAGAGTATTTTGCAGAACTCAACACTTATAAATATGTACTAGATATTTCGATATCCATTTGCTTGGTTGATCATCGAGACGTTTGCAAATGGCTGATTCATAGCGTGGAGATTAGTATGCCGGGAAGCCTTACTGTAGGACCTGGCGGTCAGATTCAGGGATCGCTACAGGTTAACAGAACTTCAGATGTTGCAGTCGTATCTAAGGGCCAGGAATCTCTGCGCTCTTTAGCGGCAGGCGATTCTCTAAGCGGTAAGGTTTTATCTGTTACAAAAGGGGCTGACGGCTCAAGAACTGCCCAGATTGATCTTGGTAACAACACAATAGTTGATGCCAAGCTTCAAAATGGCATGCAGCTTAGTGCCGGTCAGACTCTTTCTTTTTCTGTAAAAAGTTCTGCTTCAGGAACTCTGACTTTAACTCCCCTATATCAAAATACAGCAGCCCTTGATGCAACTGCGTCCAAAGCCCTTCTTGCTGCGGGACTATCTGTGACTGACGAACTTGGTCAGATGGTAAGTCAGATGATGAAAGAAGGCATGAGCATAGACAAGCAGAGTCTTCAGCAGATGAGCAGGATCTTGTCTGATAATCCGGGCGCTGACATAAACACACTTGTTCAGATGAAAAACCTGAATATCCCTATAAATGAGGGCAATATTCAGCAGTTCCAGAATTATCAGAATTATCAGCATCAGGTACTCTACGGCGCAAATAGTATCATGGATGAACTCCCGGAGGCTTTTAATCAGATGGTAGCTGCAGGAGATAAGGGTCAGGCTCTTAATCTCTATGGTGACCTGATGAAGCTCTTTGCAGGAGATGTATCGGAAGCTGCAAATGCTTTAGGGCAGGATGGAAAAAATGCTGCGGCCCTTCAGGGACAAGGTGATAACGCGGTACTTGGTTTGGCGTCTGATGGAAGCACTGAGAAAGGCGCAGAAGCCGCGAAAGCAGGTCTAAATCCTGAAGGCATTCAGAATCAGACTGAGCCAGGCAAGGGAGATGGAATTCAGGCTCAGGGCCCTTTAAATAGCCAGGCAGGAACTGATGCAAGGGAAGTTACCAATAACCTTATTGCAGGTTCCAATAATGAATCTTTGCAGAGCGCTGGTAATGCTTTGAGTTTAAGCGCCAAGCTTGATCTGACCCGGTTTGCAGGTGCTCTTAAAAATGCAGGAATTCCTTCGGAAGCTTTGAATGAACTAATTAAAGCAGGAGGCGAAGACCAGGCAGCGCTCCTTAGACTGCTTTCAAACTTGTATGAAAAAACTATACATACCTCTGACAATATTGATAAGGCATGGGGCAAGCTCTTTTCCTCAGATACATTTACAGAGGTTTTGAAAAGCAATATCGCCTCCCAGTGGACTATAGGTCCGGGAGACGTCAGTGACAAGGAAAATGTCAAAAATCTCTATGACAGGCTGAATTCTCAGGTTAAGCAGATGACGCAGATACTCCAAAACCACGTTGGAGAAAACAGCAGCGCTTTCCAAAGTTCTCAGAATCTGTCACAGAACATTGACTTCATGAACCAGCTCAATCAGATGTATGCTTACGTTCAGCTTCCCCTTAAGATGTCTGGAAACGATGCCCACGGGGATCTGTACGTGTATTCTAATAAAAAACATATGGCTTCTGACGATGGAAGTGTAAGCGCCCTTCTTCATCTTGATATGAACAATCTGGGGCCTATGGATGTCTACGTAAGGATGACAGACAGGAAGGTCAACACCAATTTCTATATGGCTGATGAGTCCTGCATAGACCTGATTGCAGCGCACATCGATGAACTTACAATGAGACTTAACAAAAGAGGTTATACCATGAATTATCAGGTTCTTCCTGCGGATGATATGACTTCGGAGAACCAGGCGGTTGATGAGCTCTTACAAAAGGGCGATAAGATGACACTGCTTTCGTCATCATCGTTTGATGCAAGGGCCTGAATGTGCATAGAAGTGCATCCATGCACTTCTGAACATGCACTTAGATACATCCTGTATCCTTTGGGGAAAAAATATGGCAGAACTTTCAGATAAGCGTAAAAACAAAACAGCCGTAGCGCTTGGCTACGATCCCAATGAGGATAATGCGCCTAAAGTTATTGCTTCAGGTAAGGGACTTGTTGCGGAGAAAATTATTGAACAGGCCAAGGAAAATGATATACCGCTTCATACAGATTCCAAGCTGGCTGATACTTTGTCGCACCTGGATATTGGGGAAGCGATACCGCCGGAACTTTATGAAGTTGTTGCGGAGATACTTGTATTCGTTGACGCAATGGACAAGATCAGGGCTAAGGATAAAACCCATAATCCGCTTCTTAGATAATGGAATATTGATTGGAGATAGAAATTGAATAAACATGAATTTGGAATGCAGGGGGAAGATATAGCCTGCAAATTCATTGAATCCCACGGCGGGCGGATCATTGAAAGGAATTTCCGTTTCAAAGGTGGTGAGATAGATGTCATCTATAAAGATGGCGATTATATAGTTTTTGGAGAGATCAAGTATCGTTCAAGCAGCACTTTTGGTATGGCAGAGGAAGCTGTAGGATATAGAAAACAGCGGACCATATCAAGGGGCTGCGATTTTTATTTGACAAAGAATAAATTAGATCAGTTCACACCGGTCAGGTTTGATGTGATAGCACTTAATGTAGATGAAAGACAGGAGACTGTTAAGGTTCACTATGTAAAGAATGCATTTGACTATATACCTATACGAAAAATGCGGTAGAATATAAATATCTTAAGAAAGTTTGAGGAATAATAATGAATAACGATACATATACTTTTTTTGCCACAGTATCAAGAATGAAATATATCGAAAGATGGGCGCTTATGAGAAATTCCCGTGCTGAGAATCTCTCTGAGCATTCATGCGAAGTTGCTATGATCGCGCATGTACTGTGCACTATCGGCAACGTAAGATATGGCCATAAGCTTGATGCGAACCTTGCTGCGCTTATCGGTCTGTATCACGATACAACCGAGATCATCACAGGAGATCTTCCAACTCCTGTTAAATACTATAATTCCAGCATCCAGCATGCCTACAAGGAAGTCGAGAAGATCGCAGAGGATCAGCTTCTTAAAAGGCTCCCCGAGGACCTTCGTCCCGCTTATGAAAAGATCTACAAGAATGCCGGAACTGATGAAGAAGAGTATATGCGCGGCCTCATCAAGGCAGCAGATAAGATATCTGCCCTTATCAAATGTATAGAAGAAGAGCGCAGCGGTAATACAGAGTTTAGAACCGCCAAGGAGACAACTCAGAAATCCATCAACGAGCTTCAGGCCAAGTACCCTGAAGTGCTGGATTTTGTAAACGACTTCCTGCCACCATATGGCAGAACACTGGATGAATTAAGCGATTAACGTACATAGAAATAGCTAGAAAGGGAATAAACAATGCTCAAATTTGTTAACGACTACTGTGAGGGAGCTCATCAGGAGATCCTTAATAATCTACAGAAAACAAACCTTGAAAAGATCACCGGCTATGGCCTTGATGTATATTCAGGAAGCGCCAAGAACAAGATCAGAAAAGCATGTGGTAAGCCTGAGGCAGAAGTGTATTTTCTTGTAGGTGGAACACAGACCAATGAAACTGTTATCTCTTCAATCTTAAAGCCTTATCAGGGCGTACTTGCTGCTGAGACAGGGCATATCAATACTCACGAAGCCGGTGCAATAGAGCATGGCGGACACAAGGTACTTGCCCTTAAACAAAAGGATGGCAAGATCAGTGCAAAGAGTATCTGGGAGTTTGACGAGAAGTTCCAAAACGACCTTAATAATGAGCATGAAGTTGCAGCCGGAATGGTGTATATATCACAGCCTACCGAATACGGAACACTTTATTCTCTTTCTGAGTTAAAAGAAATAAGACGTGCCTGCGACGAGATCGGCCTTAAGCTCTATATCGACGGAGCAAGACTTGGATACGCACTTGCCTGTGATGAAAACGATGCTACGCTCAAAGATATAGCCGATGTAGCGGATGTATTTACTATTGGCGGAACCAAGTGCGGGGCTATGATGGGAGAAGCTGTAGTATTTACAACTCCCGGCCTTGTGCCACATTTTTATACTATCATCAAGATTCACGGCGCAATGCTTGCTAAGGGCTGGCTTCTTGGACTTCAGTTCGATACTCTTTTTACAGATGATCTTTATACAAGGATCTGCAGAAATGCTATCGATGGAGCTATCAGAATTCGTGAAGCTCTTTTTACAAACGGATATGACATTTATATTGATTCGCCGACCAACCAGATATTCCCGGTTGTGACACCTGAAAAGGCCGAGGAACTTTCAGAGCACGTTGAATACGGCTTTATGGAGACTCTTGATGATGGAAGACAGGTCATCAGATTCTGCACAAGCTGGGCTACAACTAAGGAAGATGTTGATAAACTTATAGATATTCTTTGAAAACCTGATCTTTCGAAAGCGAAGGGGAGCTTATGGGGAGATTTCTACTGATCAGATCTAAGGGAGTTTGTTACGAATCTTTTTATACATTTACGGACTGCCTCTATCATGCGCTAAGGCGCTACGGGGCAGACGTAGATGTTTTTGACGAATCTAAAAGTGCGAACATAAGGATTTTCCTTGGGAAAAGCTATGACGCCATAATTGACTTTGATTCCACAATGCCTGACAAGAAGCTTGATGACGGAACACCAGTACTTCAGGCGCTTGACGGGCCATTCATTAACTATCTTCTGGACCATCCACTTTATTTTCATGGGCAGCTGTCACAAAACGTGCCGCAGCATGTCATCTGCATAGACAGAAGACATGTGGCTTATCTGGAAAAATATTATCCGGAGCTTCAAAGCATAACTTTTGCGCCTCTACCAATGATGCCTGTAAATGATGATGATATCAAAAGTATAAAAGATCGCAGAATCGGTATACTCTTCACCGGAACCTATACTTCACCTGAATTTATACAAAGAAAGCTCTCTGACATCAATCCTGACGCCAGAAGAGATGTCTTTGAGATCCTAAGCTACATGCAGGCTGACACCACTCTGACCATAGAAGATGCCATGCAGAAATTCCTTGATACCAGGGAGAAGAAAATACCTGATAAAATGTTCAGACAGTTCATGCAATACTACTACCTGGCCGACACTGCAGCAGCCGCCTGGGCCAGAGACATAGTAGTAAGAGCAATCCTTAACAGAGGGAATAAACTCACCGTATGCGGCCACGGCTGGAACGATTTCAGACGCTACGATAACACCCCATATGATAATCTCGAAATACTACCTGAAGTTTCATACCACAGATCCGTAGACATGGCCTACGAAGCCAAGATGCTCCTAAACGTCATGCCCTGGTTCAAAGACGGAATCCACGACCGGGTATTCACTGCCGCCGGCCACGGCGCAGTGTGTCTCAGCGACGAAACACCTGCGTTAAATGAGATTATGGGCCGTTCTTATGTGGGATTCTCGCTTGAAAAGCTTGAAGAATTATCAGATAAGATCAAAAAGACACTTTCAGATGATGCATATATGCAGCAATTAGCAGATGCTGCTCATGAGAGCATTACATCGACATATGGTTGGGACTCTTTTGTAGATAGTCTATGTAGCAATTACCTGAGTATGATTTGCTAAAGATAAATCTGTATTGTATATACTATTTAAGGAGCTATAACCCCGGATAAACGAATTGGTCATAACAGATCCAATAAAGTAGATCAAGGACTATGATAAATAAAAGCATTAGCCGATTTTGAAAATGTTCCTGAGTTTTCTTAGAGTCTTAGGAGCGCAAGTACAGCGTGCCCACTGAAGCGGATAAGACTCTTAGAAAACCCTGGAACATTTTCACCTGAGGCTAATGCTTTTATTTATCATAGTCCTTGGAACGCAACCTACCTCTGTTATGACCAATTCGTTTATCCGTCCTTATACCACAAAAAGCCCCGCCTGCATATGCAGCTGGGGCAAAGTGTATCAGCTTCTAAGTTCTGAAAGTGTATGGTCACCTTCGTTGTACTTTTGAACGATCTCATGGATCTTGGATGTAGGAATCAGGATGTTGCTTGTTGATACATCATGATTTACGAAGTCGATAATTGTTGCGATATATTTACTCATGTCAGCAACCAGATAATATGGACGCTTAACATTTTCAGGATTCTGATAAGTCAGGTTAGTAGAGATAATGTAGTCGAATTCGCGCTTTTCATAAGCATCATCAAACTTATCCATACCATCTGTGAAAAGACCAAATGTGCAGGCGATGAATACCCTCTTGGCGCCCATTTCCTTGAGCTGTCTACTTGTATCGATCATTGAAGCTCCGGAAGAGATCATATCATCAACGATGATAACATCTTTGCCCTGGATGTTAGAACCAAGGAATTCGTGAGCAACAATAGGGTTAGTTCCGTTAACAACGTGAGCGTAGTCACGACGCTTATAGAACATACCTGTATCTGCGCCAAGAACGTTGGCAAAATATACTGCTCTGTCAAGAGCGCCTTCGTCCGGGCTGATTACGATAAGGTGATCCTTATCAACGATAAGATCATCAATGTTTAAAAGAAGTTCCTTCATGAACTGGTAAGTAGCCATGAAGTTATCAAAACCGTTAAGTGGAGCTGAGTTGGAAATTCTAGGATCATGAGCATCGAAAGTGATGAAGTTCTTAACACCCATATCAGCAAGCTCTTTAAACATAAGAGCGGCATCAAGGGATTCACGCTGAGATCTTCTGTGCTGACGACCTACATAAAGGAAAGGCATGATGACGTTGAGACGCTTAGCCTTGCCGTTTGCAGCGGCGATAACACGTTTAAGATCCTGATAGTGATCATCAGGAGACTTGTAGTTGGTAAAACCATTCATTTTGTAAGGGCAGTTGTAGTTGACAACGTCCAAAAGGATGAACAGGTCATCACCTCTTATTGAGTCATTCAAAGAAGCCTTAGCTTCACCTGAAGCAAATCTGTCGAGTTTGGGAACGAATTTGTAGCTGTCCTGCATATAATTCTTGAAAGCAGGATCGCCAGCCGGAACTGTGTGAATGTTGTTACGGAAATCAACAAGATATTTGTCGACCTTATCTCCAAGCTCAGTAGCAGAGTCAAGGACTACAAGTTTAAGAGGTGCAACGGGAATCTTATTTTCGAGCTGCTGAAAATCTGGCATTTTATATCTCCATTTCGCGATGTAGTGAACAGTTATGAGGTCAAAAGCAAGAGTATTTAGACATTATTCATAGCAATTTTTGACCCTTCCGTACTATGTTTTATCATCTCGACAGTGGCACGTCAAGGCTATTCATGTTAAAATAATTCTGTGTGCGCAGATAATTAGTATTTCTGCGCATTGATATTGTGGATTATTTTTTAAGGATATTTCATGGATAACAATTTTAAAGGCCATTTTATAAGAGATGTAAGGCCCGGAAGCATAGCTGAAGAAGTCGGAATAGAGCCGATGGACAGACTGATAGCCATCAATGATCAGGAAATCAAGGATATTTTTGACTATCAGTACCTTACAGAGAGCAGTGAAGTCAACGTTCTTATCGAAAAGCCTGACGGAGAGCCGTGGCTTCTTGAGATCGAGAAGGACGATGATGAGGACCTTGGCATAATCTTTGACAATGGACTGATGGATGATTACAAGTCATGCCATAACAAGTGCATATTTTGCTTTATAGACCAGATGCCCAAAGGAATGAGAGAGACTCTTTATTTCAAAGACGATGACTCAAGGCTTTCATTTCTTCAGGGTAATTATGTCACACTTACAAACATGTCTGATGCAGACGTAGACAGGATCATAAGATATCATCTTTCTCCTATCAACGTATCGATCCAGACAACCAATCCTGAACTTCGTAACAAGATGCTCAACAACCGCTTTGCGGGACAGGCTCTTGAGAAGTTCAAAAAGCTCTGCGATCCTCAGTATGGAATAGAGCTCAACGCTCAGATCGTTCTTTGCAAAGGAATCAATGACGGAGAGGAGCTCCACAGAAGCTTATCGGACCTTTACAGCTACAGACCAAGTCTTCGCAGCGTATCTATAGTACCTGTAGGACTTTCCAAGTTTAGAGAAGGTCTTTTCCCATTAGAGCCTTTTGGAAGAGAAGAGGCCAGGAAAGTTGTAGAGGAGATTACCTACTGGCAGGAAAAGAGCTTTAAGGAGACCGGAGATCACTTCATCCACGCTTCTGATGAGTGGTTCATGATAGCAGGACTTCCAATCCCGCCAGCATCCTTGTATGACGGATACGGACAGCTTGAAAACGGCGTAGGAATGGTAAGGCTCCTTCTTGACGACTTCCACGAATCACTTGAGGCGCTTAAAGAGGCTGCATCGGAAGATCAAAAATTATTTGATTATTTACAAAATTTTAAGTATACTTACACAGTTGTCTCGGGCAAGCTAATCCACCCTTATATAGCGGACATGATGAATGAAGTAATGGACTATTGCCCAGGCCTTAAAGTTAACTGCGCCGAGATCATCAATCACTTCTTTGGTGAGGGTATCACGGTTACAGGGCTTCTCACAGGACAGGATATTATAGGACAGCTTAAGGGAAAAGAGCTTGGGAATAAGCTTCTACTGCCACAGAATGTCTTAAGAGCAGGAGAGAATTATCTTCTGGATGATATAACTGTTCCGCAGATTGAAGAAGCGCTAGGTATTGACATCGAAATAATCAGAAATGAAGGTGACGACCTCATAGACAGGTTATTCAGATTAACAGAAAATGGTTTTAAGATCTGACATCCCATGTTTAAAGAGATTGAGAAGTTCTTCAATAGATCTGACTCTTGGACCAAAGACCTTATTTGATGAGATTATATGTATTTCAATGAGTATGGTTTGAATATGGTCTGTAAGAAGTATATGAATCTCTTTTAGTCAGATACGTACGCATAACATGGAGGAAATAAAATGCCCAGAAAACAGATAGTAGCAGTAGTCGGCAGACCAAACGTTGGTAAGTCCACACTTTTTAACGCCCTTGCCGGCAAAAGAATTTCTATAGTAGAAGATACACCAGGTGTAACACGTGACCGTATCTACCAGGACGTAGAGTGGCTTGGAAAGGTGTTTACACTTATTGATACAGGCGGTATCGAGCCTGATTCCAAGGATGTTATTTTGTCACAGATGCGTCAGCAGGCTGAAATAGCCATTGAAACAGCTGATGTTATCGTTTTCCTTTGCGATCTTAAGCAGGGGGTGACAGATGCAGATGCTCAGGTTGCTGATATGCTCCGCAGAAGCGGCAAGCCTGTAGTTCTTACAGTTAATAAGGTTGACAGCTTTAAGCGTGACAGTCTTGACGTATATGAATTCTATAACCTTGGTATTGGTGATCCTATACCGATTTCAGCTGCTAACATGCAGGGTATCGGCGATATGCTCGAGGAAGTTGTTAAGCACTTCCCTGATGAAACAGCTACTGAGGATGAAGAGGACGATGACAACATCAAGGTTGCTATCATTGGTAAGCCTAATGTTGGTAAGTCCAGTATCATCAACAAGCTCATCGGCGAGAACAGACTTATCGTTTCAGACGTTGCAGGTACTACGAGAGATGCAATAGATACTGAGATCACACATAATAAGCAGAAATATACTTTTATTGATACAGCAGGTATCAGACGTCACAATAAGATCAAAGAGCACCTTGAACAGTACATGCTGGTTCGTACAGTCAGCGCTGTTGAGCGTGCAGACGTATGTGTAGTTGTTATAAGCGCTGAAGAAGGCGTAACAGAGCAGGATGCTAAGATCGCAGGTATCGCTCATGACAATGGCAAGGCTGTTATCATCGCTGTTAATAAGTGGGATCTTATCGAGAAGGACAACCACTCAGTTAATGACTTCACCAAGAAAGTAAGACAGACCCTGTCATTCATGCCATATGCCGAGATCCTTTTCGTATCAGCTCAGACAGGTCAGAGACTTGTAAAACTCTATGACATGATCGATGCTGTATACCAGAATCATTCAATGCGTGTTGCAACAGGTGTCCTTAACGAGATCCTCATGCAGGCACTCGTTATGCAGCAGCCACCGTCAGACAGAGGCCGCGTACTCAAAGTCTTCTATATGACTCAGGTAGCTGTTAAGCCGCCGACATTTGTTATTTTTGTAAATGACAAAAAGCTCATGCACTTCTCATATACACGTTATATTGAGAACCAGGTAAGAGCAGCTTTCGGCTTTGCCGGAACACCTCTTAAGTTCCTTATCCGTGAGCGTAAGGGAGATAACTCTATAAAGGGTAATCATAAATAATCAGATGAAATATGATGATGCATGGGTCAAAAAGCTTTTGATCCTGCATCACCTTATTTATCAAACATACTTGATCTATGGGAGACTTTAAAATGAATATGGTAGTTCTCAGACTCATTTGTTTAGTTGTTGGATATGCTTTTGGTATGATCCAGACAGCATATTTTTACGGTAAGATGAAAGGCATCGATATCAGAAAACACGGAAGCGGTAATGCCGGTACAACTAACACTCTTCGCGTACTTGGACCCAAAGCCGGATTCACGGTTCTTTTCGGAGATATGCTTAAATGTGCTATTGCTGTATGGCTTGTAGGCTGGATCCTTGGCGGAATATATCCTGAACACGTATACCTTTTCAAGATATATACAGCATTTGGTGCGATCCTCGGACATGATTTCCCCTTTTATATGAACTTCAAGGGAGGAAAAGGAATAGCTGCTACATGCGGATTTGTTATCGCATTCCACTGGAGCTTCATCCCAATGTTCCTTATCGTTTTCCTCGTGATCTTCAACATAACTCATTTTGTATCCCTTGGATCACTTGCTATATATGTGGGATTCATCATCCTTCTTATAATTGAAGGCCAGCTTGGACTTTTTGGATTTGCAAATATGGCTACTGCTGACAAGATCGAGATGTATGTTGTCGCTATCATTATGGCAGCACTTGCATTCTACAGACACAGAAGCAATATCGTTAAGCTGCTCAAAGGCGAAGAGAGAAAGACTTACATTTTCAAGAAAAATAAAGTTGACTAAGTTTAAATATAAAGGGCCAAAAGGACATAGACAATATGGCCTTTGGCCCTTTTAAACGTACATAGAAATACATCCCTGTATTTCTGAACATGTACTAACTACATCCTGTAGTAGGTACATAGAAATGCATCCATGCATTTCTGAACATGTACTAACTACGTCCTGTAGTAGGTACATAGAAATCTAATATAGAGGACTGATTATGGAAAAAGAAAACATTGGAATCATAGGTGCAGGTAGCTGGGGAATAGCTCTTGCATATCTTCTTAAGAATAACGGACACGATGTTACAGTCTGGACCAGAAGAAAAGAAGCTGCAGAAAAGCTAAATCAGGATCATGAGAATAAGGACAAGCTCCCCGGAGTTGTGCTTCCTGAATCTGTAGCGTTTACATCTGATCTTAAAGAAGCTGTCAGCGGCAAGAGTATTCTCGTTCTTGTTGTTCCGTCAGCACACCTTAGAGAGACAATGGAGCTTATGAAGCCCTATATAACAAACGACCAGATAATCGTTAACTGCTCTAAGGGCATCGAAGACAGCTCACTTCTTGTTATGAGCCAGGTCATTCATGACGTTCTTGGTAATGACTTCCCGAGAAAAAATATAACTGTTCTGTCAGGACCTTCCCATGCAGAGGAAGTAGGTAAAGGTACTCCTACTACGATAGTGGTTGGATCTATATCCGAAAGCGTGGCAGTAAGACTTCAGAATGTGTTCATGAATGAAGTATTCAGAGTATATATCAGCCCTGATATGAAGGGAATTGAGATAGGTGCAGCCTGCAAGAATGTCATAGCACTTGCTGCAGGTATCGCAGACGGACTTGGCTATGGTGATAACACTAAGGCAGCTCTTATCACGAGAGGAATCACAGAGATTACTCGTCTTGGTATTGCTGCAGGAGGTAATTTCGAGACATTTGCAGGTCTTTCCGGAATTGGAGATCTTATCGTAACTTGTGCATCCATGCATTCTCGTAACAGAAGAGCAGGAATCCTGATCGGTCAGGGTAAGACGATGCAGGAAGCTATGGACGAGGTACAGATGGTAGTTGAGGGTGTATATTCTGCAAAGGCTGCACTTAAGCTTTCTAAGCTCTTTGACGTAGAAATGCCAATCGTAGAGCAGGTGTGCGAGATCCTGTTTAATAATAAGCCGGCGAAGGAAGCAGTGGCAGATCTTATGCTTCGTGACAAGAAGGTTGAGAGCCATAAGATCGAGTTCCCAGAGGAATAGGGGCTCAAACTTCGCACGTTTAGAGGTTCATGCGAGGGGATTCCTGAGGCTGGCAGTTAATAAATGATTTGGTTGTCGTGAAAAATATATTGAATTCAAGGCATGATAGATGGAGATCTATATTCCTAGGGTTTGAAACTACAGGACGTAGTTACGACATGTTCAGAAGTTCATGGATGAACTTCTATGTCGGGAACTCGCTGCGCTCAAACAGTCAAACCCTGAGCAGGAATATAAATCTCCATCTATCAAGCTCTTGAATTTAATATATTTTTCAAAGACAACCAAATCATTTATTAACTGCCAGCCTCAGGAATCCTCAAGGTATTGGAAGGCTTTATATGTGCGAAGGTTAAGAATATAAGTTAAAAGGAGAAGATTTAAAAGGTATGAAGAAGTGTTTGAAATGCGGAAATGAGTTGCTGGATAATGCAATGTTTTGCCCGAAATGCGGGACGAAGCAGAATGGGGGAGCTGATTCAAATAGTCAGGTAAATGGAGCGGCTAATAGTACAGTTAACTCACAGGTAAATAGTACAGTAAATACACAGATGAATGGGCAGAAAATAAGTCCGGTAAATTCACAGATAGATAAGCTGTCAAAGAAGACAGGTAAGAGCAGGAATTATATTATTGGGCTTGTGGCATGTATAATTGCAGCAATAGTAGTTGTTTCATTAGTTACATCTGGGCTTTCTAAACGTAAAACCTATAAGCCATTGAAAGACGATCTTGGGGATGATCTTTTCTCAGGAACAATTCAGATTGATGATACTGTTTATGAGTTCCCATGCAAGGTGTCAGAGTTTTTAGATAATGGATGGAAAAGTGATGATCATGTAAAGACGGTTGAATCTCATTTTGATAAAAATTGTACACTTATTAAAAACGGAAGAGCTTTTTCTATAACCTTTGAAAACTTTGATGATTATCCAATTGCATTTGAAGATTGCTATATAACAGGCTTTTCATGGGACAATCATCAGAATGATAAGGAAAAAGAGAAGAATCTGGATTATCCGGATATCTTTTTCCCAGGTGGAGTAGGAACTAATACGTCTCTTGATAAAATGGCTGACTTTGTAGAAACACTCGATGAAGAAAATGTTCTTACAGACTATGAGACACCATCTAATCATCTGTATCACTATGAATTTGAGGAATCAAGTGAAGAAAGTAGAATAAACTACCATATTGAATATCAAACAGAAAAAGAAGAAATCATGCATACATTATGGTTCCATATTTATCTGTATGATACAACTGACCTTAAAGGCGCAGATGAAGCTGATCCTGAAATATCAGACGAAGTGCCTTCTGAAATAGCAGATTATGAGCTTCCGGACGAACTTGGTGATAATTTTACATCAGGACGATTTGAACTTGACGGAGTTGTTTATGAGATAGGATCTCCTTTAAGCAACTTTTTTGATAATGGATGGGAACTTACATATGTACAGGGTGAATGCAGAACGTACCTTGAGCCTTCTGAATATGGAAAAGTAATTATCACTAAAGGCGAGGATAAGATATATTTAAATGCTAAAAATATTTCTGATAAGACTGTAGCTGTTGAGAACTGCGTTCTTGATGGAATTACATCCTATAATTTCCTTAGCAAAGCTGATTTTGCTCTTCCGGGAGACATTACAAATGAATCTTCCAAGGAAGAGGTAGAAGATATGATGGATGATCTTGGTGTGGAATATGAAAAAGTTGATTCTAGTGACTGGTCTTACTACTTTAGCAAAGATAATATAGATTTCTATATAACTGGTGATACTGAAGAACCTGAAGAAGGTCTTAGCATCGACATTAACTATGAAGAAAGAGATAAATAAGTGTAATGGTATGGCCGTAAACTTTGAACTTATCAGAGTTTACGGCCATTTTCTATGTCTCAAAATCAGAATATGAAATCACAAACGGTGAATTCGTGATAATATAAGTAGTGGTCAGAATTTAAAGTAGCTTCAAAGGTACCATATTAAAGGAGAAAGTTTGAAAATAAAATTTTCAAACTTCACAAAGTGGTGTCGCGAGCTCCACCACTTCAACCATTAGTCACTCGTTTCACTCGCGACATGAGGTTAAAAAATGTATTATATACCAACAAGGCTTTTTACAGGCCAGGATGCATTAAAAAATAATAAAGATTATCTGACAGGGCTTGGTACAAAAGCTCTGATCGTTACAGGATCAAAGTCAGCGAAAATAAACGGATCATTTGATGATGTAGCTCAGATTCTTGAAGATTCGGGAAAAGAATTTTCTGTATATGAAGGAATTCAGGAAAATCCTACAGTTGAGAGTATCATGGAAGCCAGAGAGTTTGGGCGCGATAATGTATGTGATTTCGTAGTAGGAATCGGCGGAGGATCAGCTCTTGATGCTTCAAAGGCCATATCACTTATGATGGCTCACTACAATGATGGATGGGAATATCTTTACGATACTAATAAAAGTAATGATATGCTTCCTCTTGCAGCAGTTCCAACTACATGTGGCACAGGATCAGAGGTTACAGGTGTATCTGTTCTTACAAGAACCGACCTTAAGACTAAGAAATCCAGTGTACACAAACTCTATCCTAATGTATCTTTTGTCGATGGTAAGTATTTAAAGACAGCTCCTAGATCAATCCTTCGAAATACAGCAATGGATGCGCTTT